>NZ_JBYIRW010000011.1:0-296290 GCF_057708325.1 Nocardia sp. bgisy134 | reverse complement strand
CCCCCCCCCCCCCCCCCCCCCCCCCCCCCCCCCCCCCCCCCCCCCCGCGGCCGACCCGTTGACCACAGACCGAAACGTGTTCTAGTTTTGGGGCGTGAGCCAGTACGCAAAGTCGACGGCAAGCACCTACGAGCTGCCTCATTTGGACGCGCTCGAGGCCGAGTCGGCGCACATATTCCGTGAAGTGGCAGCCACCTTCGAACGTCCGGTGCTGCTGTTCTCCGGCGGCAAGGATTCGGTGGTGATGCTGCACCTGGCGGCCAAGGCCTTCTGGCCCGCGCCGCTGCCGTTCCCGGTGCTGCACATCGACACCGGGCACAACTTCGACGAGGTCATCGAGTTCCGTGACCGCACCGTCGAGCGCCTCGGGCTGCGACTGATCGTCGGCAGCGTGCAGGACGACATCGACGCGGGCCGGGTCGTGGAGGACGCCGGCCCGCGCGCTTCGCGCAATCGGCTACAGACCAGCACGCTGCTGCGCAGCATCCGGGAGGGCGGCTTCGACGCGGTCTTCGGCGGCGCCCGCCGCGACGAGGAGAAGGCCCGCGCCAAGGAGCGGGTCTTCAGCTTCCGCGACGAATACGGGCAGTGGGACCCGCGCGCCCAGCGCCCCGAACTGTGGAATCTGTACAACGGCAGGCACCGCCCCGGCGAGCACATCCGGGTCTTCCCGCTCTCCAACTGGACCGAACTGGATATCTGGAGCTACATCGTGGCCGAGGAGATCGAGCTTCCCCCGCTGTACTACGCGCATCGCCGCCCCGTCGTGCAGCGCGACGGAATGCTGTTGGCGCACACCAGGTTCCTGCGGTTGCTCGACGGCGAACGGCCCTACGAGGCGACCGTGCGCTTCCGCACCGTCGGCGACGCGACCTGCACCGGATGCGTGGATTCCACCGCCGCCACCCCCGCCGAGGTGGTCGCCGAGGTCGCCGCCGCCCGCGTCACCGAACGCGGCGCCACCCGTGCCGACGACCGCATCTCCGAGGCGGGCATGGAAGATCGCAAACGAGAAGGGTACTTCTGATGGCCACCACCCTGCTGCGCCTCGCCACCGCGGGCAGCGTCGACGACGGCAAGTCGACCCTGATCGGCCGTCTGCTCTACGACTCCAAGACGATCTTCACCGATCAGCTCGCCGCCGTGGAGCGCACCAGCCGCGACCGCGGCGACGACTACCCGGATCTCGCGCTGCTCACCGACGGACTGCGCGCGGAGCGTGAGCAGGGCATCACCATCGACGTGGCGCACCGGTATTTCGCCACGCCGCGGCGCAAGTTCATCATCGCCGACACCCCGGGGCACATCCAGTACACCCGCAACATGGTGACCGGCGCGTCCACCGCCGACGTCGCGCTCATCCTGGTCGACGCGCGCAAGGGCGTGGTGGAGCAGACCCGCCGCCATGCCTTCCTCGCCAGCCTGCTCGGCATTCCGCACCTGGTGCTGTGCGTCAACAAGATGGATCTGGTCGGCTGGTCCCAGCAGCGGTTCACCGAGATCCGCGAGGAGTTCGCCGGATTCGCCACCAAGCTCGAGGTCGCCGATCTGTCCTTCATCCCGGTCTCGGCGCTCCAGGGCGACAACATCGTGCACCACGGCGCCAGCATGCCCTGGTACGAGGGCACGCCCCTGCTGCACCACTTGGAGGAGCTGCACATCGCCTCCGACCGCAACCTGATCGACGCGCGCTTCCCCGTGCAGTACGTGACCCGCAGGCACGGGCAGGATTTCCGCGGTTACGCGGGCACCGTGGCGGGCGGGGTGTTCAAGCCGGGCGACGAAGTGGCTGTGCTGCCTTCGGGTTTCACCACCACGGTGGCCGCGATCTGGGGGCCCGGCGGCATCCCGGTGGCCGAAGCCTTTCCGCCGCAGGCGATCACGATGCAGCTCGCCGACGAGATCGACATCTCGCGCGGCGACCTGATCTGCCGTCCGGCCAACCGCCCGCAAGTGGGCCGCGACATCGACGCCATGGTGTGTTGGTTCGCCGAGGACTCCGCGCTGACACCGGGCGCCACGTACACGGTGCGCCACACCACCCGCGCCGCGACCGCGGAGGTCCGCAGCCTCGACTACCGGCTCGACGTGAACACCCTGCATCGCGACGAACACGCGGAATCGTTGTCGCTCAACGAGATCGGGCGCATCCAGCTGCGCACCCGTCAGCCGCTGCTTTTCGACCCCTACCGCCGCAATCGTTCGACCGGCAGCTTCGTCCTGGTCGACGAGGCGACGAACAACACCGTCGCCGCGGGCATGATCACCGGCCCGACGCTGCCCTCGGTTCGGGTGGTCTGGCACTCGACCGCGGTCGGTCGCGAGGAGCGCGCCACCCGCGGCGCGACGGTCTGGCTCACGGGCCTGTCCGGTTCCGGGAAGTCCACGGTCGCCGTCGAAGTGGAGCGGCGGCTGGTGGCGTCGGGGCGTCCCGCGTTCCTGCTGGACGGCGACAACCTGCGCCACGGCTTGAACGCCGATCTCGGTTTCTCCGCCGAGGACCGGGCCGAGAACATCCGCCGCGTCGGTGAGGTGGCCCGGTTGTTCGCCGAAGCCGGTGTGGTGGCGGTCGTTTCGCTGATCAGCCCGTACCGCGCCGACCGCGAGCGGGTGCGCGCCGCGCACGAAGCGGCCGGACTCCCGTTCGTCGAGGTGTTCGTCGACACGCCGCTGGAGATCTGCGAGGCGCGCGATCCGAAGGGCATGTACGCCAAGGCCAGGGCGGGTGAGATCCGCGGCTTCACCGGCATCGACGATCCGTACGAAACGCCCGCCGCACCGGATCTGGCGCTGCGCCCCGCCGACGGCGACCCGGCCGCCATGGCCGCGACCATTCTGACCCTGCTGGACACCCTGGATTGATTCATACCATGCTCACCGATGCCCGCCTGGCCGCCGACCTGGCCGAACGCGCCGGAACCCTGCTGCGCGCCCTGCGCGACGAGGTATCCCCCGGCGGCCCGCCGCCACCCGATCTCGGGGCGCGCGGCGACACGCTGTCCAATGACTTCCTGCTCGCCGAGCTCGCCGCGGCCCGGCCGGGGGACGCGGTGCTCTCCGAGGAATCCGCGGACGACCCGGCCCGACTCACCGCCGACCGGGTATGGATCATCGATCCGCTCGACGGCACCCGCGAGTACGCCATGCCAGGCCGCTCGGACTGGGCCGTGCACGTCGCGCTGTGGGAGCGCGGCCGCGGCATCACCGCCGCGGCCGTGGCGCAGCCGGCGCTGGGCCGGGTGCACGTCAGCGACGCGCCGTGCCCCGCCGCCGACCCCGGGAAGCCGCGACTCCTGGTGAGCGACTCGCGGCCGCCCGTCTGGGCGCGCGACGTCGCCGACGCTGTCGGCGCGCGATTGGTGCCGATGGGCTCGGCGGGCGCCAAGGCGATGGCGGTGGTGCGCGGCGAGGCCGACGGCTACCTGCACGCGGGCGGACAATACGAGTGGGATTCGGCCGCGCCCGTCGGCGTCGCGCTGGCGGCCGGCCTGCACGCCTCCCGGGTGGACGGCAGCCCGCTGGAGTACAACCGTCCGCACCCCTACCTACCCGACCTGCTGATCTGCCGGACGGCGTGGCGAACACCGCTGCTCGAGGCGGTCGCGGCCGCCTCGAGCCGATCGCGGTAGCCGACCCCTCACCTTTCGCGACACATCGGTAGTAACGTATCAAATACCCGGGGCCGAGACGGCGCTCCGGAAGTGATGTTCGCGAGAGGATGACCGTGCGCTCGAACCTGATCTCCCGTAGGGATCTCGACTTCCTGCTGTACGAATGGCTGCGGGTCGAGGACTTGGCCGCGTTCCCCCGTTTCGCGGAGCATTCCAGGGAGACCTTCGACGGCTTCCTCGATCTCTGCGAAGACATCGCCACCCGGCATTTCGCGCCGCACAACAAGCGCAACGACAGCAACGAGCCGACCTTCGACGGCGAGCGGGTGACGATCATCCCCGAGGTGAAGGCGGCCGTCGAGGCGTTCACCAAGGCGAACCTGGTCGGGGCGGGCATGGACGAGGGGATCGGCGGCCTGCAACTGCCCGCCACCGTGGAGGCCGCCGGGTTCAGCTGGTTCCAGGCCGCCAACGTCGGTACCTCCGGCTACCTGTTCCTGACCATCGGCAACGCCAATCTCCTCGCCGAGCACGGGACTCAGGACCAGATCGACCGTTTCGTCCGGCCCATGGTCGAGGGCAGGTTCACCGGAACCATGTGCCTGTCGGAGCCGCAGGCCGGGTCGTCGCTGGCCGACATCGTCACCCGCGCCGAACCGCAGGCCGACGGCACCTATCGTCTGTTCGGCTCGAAGATGTGGATCTCCGGCGGCGATCACGAGCTCACCGAGAACATCGTGCACCTGGTGCTGGCCAAGATCCCCGGCGGTCCGGCGGGCACCAAGGGCATCTCGCTGTTCGTCGTCCCGAAGTTCCTGGTGGGCGCGGACGGCACGCTCGGCGAGCGCAACGACGTGGTGCTGGCGGGCCTCAACCACAAGATGGGCTACCGCGGCACGACCAACACGGTGCTCAACTTCGGCGAAGGCAGGCACACCCCGGACGGCGCGCCCGGCGCGGTGGGCTACCTGGTCGGCGAACCGCATCGCGGCCTTTCCTACATGTTCCACATGATGAACGAGGCGCGGCTCGGCGTCGGCCTCGGCGCCACCGCGCTGGGATACACCGGCTACCTCAAGTCCGTGGAGTACGCCAGGCAGCGGCACCAGGGCCGCGCGGTGACCACCAAAGACGCCGCCGCGCCACAGGTCCCGATCGTCGAGCACGCCGACGTGCGGCGAATGCTGTTGGCGCAGAAGGCCTATGTCGAAGGCGCGCTGGCCCTGCTGCTCTACTGCAACCGGCTGGTCGACCTGCGCCGCACCGCCGCCGACGAGCAGGCCGCCCGCGAACACACACTGCTGCTGGAGATCCTGACCGGCGTCGCCAAGAGCTGGCCCTCGCAGTGGTGCCTGGAGGCGAACAGCCTCGCCATCCAGGTGCACGGCGGCTACGGCTACACCCGCGAGTACGACGTGGAACAGCACTACCGCGACAACCGCCTCAACCCGATCCACGAGGGCACGCACGGCATCCAGGGCCTGGATCTGCTGGGCCGCAAGGTGATCCAGCACGAGGGCGCCTCGCTGCGACTGCTCGGTGCGCGGATCGCGGCGACCGTCGAAGCGGCCACCGCACAGGGCGGCGACGCGGAGGAATTCGCGGTGGAGCTCGACTCGGCCTGGCAGCGCCTGCTGCTCGTCACCGCAGGCATGTTCGCGGCGGGCGATCCGGCCGCCGCGATGGCGAACTCGTCCATCTACCTGGAGGCGTTCGGTCACATCGTGGTCGCGTGGATCTGGCTGGAGCAGATGGTGGCCGCCGCCGACCACGAGGGCGACTTCTACGAGGGCAAGCGCGCCGCGGCACGCTACTTCTTCCGTTACGAGCTGCCCAAGACCGGGCCGCAGCTCGACCTGCTCGCCGCCATGGACCGCACCACGCTCGAGATGCGCGACGACTGGTTCTGAGCACGATCGGCATCGATCATTCGAATCTGCGTGATCGAAACCCGAGCCCGGGAAACAGGGTGGCGCAATAGCCGTTAGCCACCCTGTTTCCCCAGGTCGGCGCCGGTTACCACTGGCGAAGAAACATCCCTTGATTCGCACGGCGCGCGAGCTGGATTTCCCGCGCCCATTCCCCGTCTATCGTCGCTGTTCGTGCAGGTCAGCGAAAGAGAGGCGGAACAGATGGGTGCGGAACCGGCCCCCGTGCGGCAGCTGCGCGCCGATCAGGCGCGCCGGGTTGCCGACGTGCTGCGCCACCAGATCCACGCGGGCGCGTTCGACGAGATCTTGCCGACCGAACAGCAGCTGGTCGCCGAGCACTCCGCCTCGCGCAACACCGTGCGCGAGGCGCTGGCCCTGCTCAAGGACGAGGGCCTGATCGACCGCGCGCCCAAGGTCGGCACCCGGGTGGCGACCCGCAAATACGACCACGGCCTCGACGCGCTGCTCGGGCTCCAGGAAACCCTCAAGGGCCACGGCACCGTTCGCAACGAGGTGCGCACCGCGCAGCACATCACCGCGCCGCCCGCGGTGGCCCGCAGGCTCGGGCTCGAACCCGGGCAGCGAGTCGTCTACCTGGAGCGGCTGCGCTATCTGGCGGACCTGCCGCTGAGCCTCGACCTGACCTATCTGGTCCCCGACATCGGCGCCGAGGTGCTCGCCAACGACCTCGAGAACACCGACATCTTCGTGCTGCTGGAGAAGATCAGCGGCCGCTCCCTCGGCCGCGCCGATCTGGCGCTGGAGGCGATCGCCGCCGACCCGCACACCGCATCCACTCTCGACACCCCCGACGGCGCCCCGCTGCTGATGCTCGAGCGACTGACCCGTCTCGACGACGGCAGACCGGTCGACCTCGAGTACATCCGCATGCGCGGCGATCGAATCACCATGCGCGGCAGCCTGTCCCGCGGCGCACCCGAATGGAAGGTCCTGTAGATGGCACTCGCGAATCAGCGCGCCGACATCCCGGTCACGATCGATGAATCGCTGTGCATCCAGGGCTGCACGCTGTGCGTGGAGATCTGCCCCCTCGACTCCCTGGCCATCAATCCCGACAACGGGAAGGCCTACATGCACGTGGACGAGTGCTGGTACTGCGGACCGTGCGCGGCCCGCTGCCCCACCGGCGCGGTCACCGTCAACATGCCCTATCTGCTCCGCTGATCTGGAAGTCTCATGAAAGCACGTCTCGTTCCCGTCCTGCTCGCCGCCGCACTTGCCGTCGCGGGCTGCTCGCTCGAAAGCTCCGACGAAGCCCCCGCGGGCACGGTCGAGGTCGTCGTCGGCTACCAGTCCAAGACCATCAACACCGTCACCGCGGGCACGCTGCTGCGCGCCCAGGGGTATCTGGAGCAGCGGTTGCGCCAGATCACCGACAACGGCGGCGCCGAGTACCAGGTGGAGTGGCAGGACTACGACACCGGCGCACCGATCACCGCGCAGATGGTGGCCGAGAAGATCGATATCGGCTCGATGGGCGACTATCCGTTGCTGATCAACGGGTCTCGCACGCAGGCCAACGAGCGGGCGAAGACCGCGCTGGTCTCGGTCACCGGGTACAACCCCAAGGGCGCGCTCAACATGGTTGTGGTGCCGAACGATTCGACCGCGAGCGGGATCACCGACCTGGCCGGCCAGAAGATCTCGGCCAGCGTCGGCTCGGCGGGCCACGGCACGCTCGTGCAGGCCCTGTCGCGGGCGGGCATCGACCCGGCCAAGGGCGTCGAGGTGCTCAACCAGCAGCCGCAGGTCGGCGCGACCACGCTGGAGTCGCACCAGGTGGGCGCGCTGTCCCAGTTCGTCGCCTGGCCCGGCCTGCTCGTCTTCCAGAACAAGGCCAAGCTGCTCTACGACGGCGCCGAGCTGAACGTGCCCACCTTCCACGGCGTCGTCGCGCGCCGCTCCTACACCGCCGACCATCCCGAGGTGCTGCAAGCCTTCCTCGCCGCGCAACTCGACGCGACGAAGTTCCTCACCGAGCGCCCCTTCGAGGCCGCCAAGATCGTCGCGGACGGTTCCGGCCTGCCGCAGGAAGTGGTGTACCTCTACAACGGCCCCGGCGGCACCCGTTTCGACACGACGCTCAAGCCGAGCCTGATCTCGGCGCTGAAAGGCGATGTGCCGTACCTGAAGTCGATCGGCGACTTCGCCGACCTGGACATCGACCGCTTCGTCGACGACGCGGCGCTGCGCAAGGCCTTCGCCGAAACCGGGCAGGGCGACTACGACCGGGCGCTGGCCGCCACCGCCAACCCGAGCTCGATCACCGGCGCCGACCCGGTCTGCGGCATCGCGGTCAGCGATCCGGCGCTGGCCGGTGAGGTGTGGGTGGACGGCGCCGACCGCCCGCAGCCCGCGGCCGACCCCACCTGCCTGCTGCGCGCCGTGCAGGCCGCCAAGGCCCAGGGCAAGGTGATCCGCGCGGTCTACGTGCCCGACGCCGAACTCGGCACCCGCTGGTTCGCCGACAAGGCGGTGTGGCTGCGCGACGGCGCGAAGTACCTGCCGTTCACCACGCAGGCCGCCGCGCAGCGCTACCGGCAGAACCACCCCGCCGCCACGTCGGTCTCCTACGACCAGGCGGTCACGGAAGTACGCGGATGAGCGAACGAAGTGAGCGAGTCATGTGCCAGCGCGCCTCGCGCATGCCGGTGCCGAGCGCCAGCGAGGCGCAGGCATGAGCGCCGTGGCCGTCGCGGGCGACGCGGTCACCGAGCCGGAGACCGCAAAGGGCCGAACCACTTCCGAGTGGCGGTCACGGGCCGTCCGGATCGTCTCGGTGCTCGCGGCCGTCGGGCTCTGGCAGCTGCTCACCGTCAACGACGTGCGAGCCGGACTGCGCTTCGACTCGCTGCCGACGGTGACCGAGATCGTGGCGGAGTTCGGCGAGCATCTCGGCAAGGACCAGTACTACCTGGACATCGCGCAGTCGCTGATCCGCATCGTCACCGGCTTCGGGCTGGCCGCGGTGGTCGGCGTGCTCGCGGGCATCGGGCTCGGCCGCTCCCGGTTGCTCGCCGACGTCTTCGGCCCGCTCACCGAGCTGGTCCGCCCGATCCCCGCCATCGCGCTGGTGCCTGTCGCGATCCTGCTGTTCCCCAGCGACGAATCCGGCATCGTCTTCATCACCTTCACCGCGTCGCTGTTCCCGGTCCTGGTGAGCACCAGGCACGCGGTGCGTGCGCTGCCGACCATCTGGGAGGACGCGGTGCGCACGCTCGGCGCGTCGCGCCGAGATGTGCTGGTGCGCGTGGTGTTTCCCGGCATCCTGCCCGGCGTGTTCAGCGGGCTGTCGGTCGGAGTTGGCGTGGCCTGGATCTGCCTCATCTCCGCGGAGATGATCTCCGGGCGGCTCGGCGTCGGCTACCGCACCTGGCAGGCCTACACCATCGTCGACTATCCAGCGGTCTTCGTCGGCATGATCACCATCGGCGTGCTCGGCTTCGCCACCTCCGGGCTGGTCGAGCTGGCCGGTCGCCGGATCACCCGCTGGCTGCCCAGGGAGGTTGCGGAATGACCACCACCACAACGGCGCCCGCCGCACCCGTCACTTCGGGGATGCGGCTGACCCTGGACGGCGTGCGGATCGCCTACGGCGCACGCACCGTCGTCGACGGCCTCGACCTGGACATCGCCGCGGGCGAAATCCTCGTCGTGGTCGGCAAATCCGGCTGCGGCAAGTCCACCCTGCTGCGCGCCATCGCCGGTCTGCGCAGCCCCGACGCCGGGGTGGTGCGCGCCGACGGCGCCACGGTCACCGGACCGTCGGCCGATCGCGCGCTGGTGTTCCAGGACGACGCGCTGCTGCCATGGCGCACCGCGCGCCAGAACATCGAACTGGCGCTGCATCTGCGCGGCACACCGCGCGCCGAACGCAAGTCCGTCGCGCGACGCTGGGTCGCCGAGGTCGGTCTCACCGGCTACGCCGACTACCTGCCGCGCGACCTGTCCGGCGGCATGCGGCAGCGAGTCCAATTGGCGCGCAGCCTCGCCGGAGCGCCGCGGGCCGTGCTGATGGACGAGCCGTTCGGCGCGCTGGACACCCAGACCAGGGCCACCATGCAGCGGTTGCTGATCGACACCTGGCGCGCCCACCCCACCACCATCGTCTTCGTCACCCACGACCTCGACGAGGCCCTGCTGCTCGGCGATCGCATCGCCGTGCTCGGCAGGCACGACGAACACTCCGCCGCCCTGCGCGCCGTCGTCGAGGTGCCCGCACCGCGACAGCCGGTCGACCGGCAGGCGGTGCGGGACGAGATCCTGGAGAAACTGTGAACATTCCCGAGCTATCCGAACGGATCCGGCTCGACTGCGATGTCCTGGTCATCGGCGGCGGCACCGCGGGCACCATGGCCGCGCTCACCGCCGCCGAACACGGCGCGAACGTGCTGCTGCTGGAGAAGGCCCACGTGCGCCACTCCGGTGCGCTGGCCATGGGCATGGACGGCGTCAACAACGCGGTCATCCCCGGCAAGGCGACACCGGAGGACTACGTCGCCGAAATCACCAGGGCCAACGACGGAATCGTCGACCAGCGCACCGTCTATCAGACCGCGACGCGCGGCTTCGCGATGGTGCAGCGGCTGGAGCGCTACGGCGTGAAGTTCGAGAAGGACGAGTACGGCGAGTACGCGGTGCGCCGGGTGCACCGCTCCGGGTCGTACGTGCTGCCGATGCCGGAGGGCAAGGACGTCAAGAAGGCGCTGTATCGCGTGCTGCGCCAGCGCTCGATGCGGGAGAAGATCCGGATCGAGAACCGGCTCATGCCCGTTCGGGTGCTCACCGAGAACGGTCGCGCGGTCGGCGCCGCCGCGTTGCACACGCGTACCGGCGAATTCGTGGCGGTCGGCGCGAAAGCGGTGATCCTAGCCACCGGACCTTGCGGACGACTCGGGCTACCCGCCAGCGGCTACCTGTACGGCACCTACGAGAACCCGACCAACGCGGGCGACGGCTACGCGATGGCCTATCACGCCGGTGCGGAACTCTCCGGCATCGAGTGCTTCCAGATCAACCCGCTCATCAAGGATTACAACGGTCCCGCCTGCGCCTACGTCGCCAATCCGTTCGGCGGCTATCAGGTCAACGCCGAAGGCGAGCGGTTCGTCGACTCCGACTACTGGTCGGGCCAGATGATGGCGGAGGTCAAGCGCGAGATCGAATCCGCGCGCGGCCCCATCTATCTGAAGGTGTCGCACCTGCCCGACGAGACGCTGTCCACGCTCGAAGGCATCCTGCACACCACCGAACGCCCGACCCGCGGCACCTTCCACGCCAACCGCGGCCACGACTACCGCACCCACGACATCGAGATGCACATCTCCGAGATCGGTTTGTGCAGTGGCCATTCCGCCTCGGGCGTGTGGGTGGACGAACACGCGCGCACCACCGTGCCCGGCCTGTACGCCGCGGGCGATCTGGCCTGCGTGCCGCACAACTACATGATCGGCGCGTTCGTCTACGGCGATCTCGCGGGCGCGCACGCCGCCTCCACCCTCGCCGATCTCGAAGCGCCGCAGGACCTTCCCGAGGACCAGCTGTCCGAAGCGCACGAACTCGTCTACCGGCCGCTGCGCCAATCGGACGGGCCGCCGCAGCCCCAGGTCGAATACAAGCTGCGCCGCTTCGTGAACGACTATGTGGCGCCGCCGAAGACGGCCACCAAGCTGTCCATCGCGGTGGAGACGTTCGAGCGGATGCGCACCGAGGTCGACGGCATCGGCGCGCGCACCCCGCACGAGCTGATGCGCGCGGTGGAGGTCTCGTTCATCCGCGATTGCGCCGAGATGGCGGCGCGCAGCTCGCTGACCCGCACCGAATCCCGGTGGGGCCTCTACCACGAGCGCGCCGATCTGCCCGAACGCGACGACAATGCCTGGCGCTATCACCTGAATCTGCGCAAGGACGCGGACGGGGCGATGGAGTTCCTCAAGCGTCCGGTCGCGCCGTATCTCGTGCCGGTGCCCGGACTGGACGACGTGCCGTCGACGGACCCCACCATCGTGGCGGTCGAACAGCCGCGGCTGCGCTCGGGCCGACCTCCGCAGCGCGACGACACGGTGGTCGTCACCGAAGCCGCGGCGCCCGCCGCTCCCCCGTCACCGCGACTCGTCACCCTGCTCGCCTTGGATTCGCCTACGGTGCGGGATCTTTCGAGCTATCTCGTGGATGCCGACGCCGGTGTGCGTGGCGCGGCGATCTCGGTGCTCACCGAGCACACGCCGGACGGTTTCGCGTCCGCGCTCGCGAACGCGCTGGGCGACGCCGCCGCGTCGGTGCGGCGGGTGGCCGCCGAAAGCCTGCGGGAGCTGGTGGAAGTGCTGCCGGACGCGACAGGGCTGCCCGAACACCTCGACTCCGCCGACCCGCTCGTCCGCGCCACCGTCATCGATGTGCTGCGTGCCCTGCGCGCGGGCAGCGCGGCGCAATTCGGTGCGGCGCTGGCCGATCCGGACCACCGGGTGCGCATCGAAGCGGTGCGCGCGCTGGTCTCGCTCGACGACCGCGCCGGGGTCGCCGCGTTGGCGGACGATCCGAACCGAGAGGTGCGGATCGCGGTCTCCAACGGTCTCGCGGCCATCGGCGAGGGCGGGGTGGAGGTCGTGCGGACCCTGTCCGCCGACCGCGACCCGCTGGTCCGCGCGGCCGCACTCACCGCGTTCGCCGCGCTCGGCGCCGGACCGGACGACGGCGCGAATCTGTCCGGTGCACTGCGTGATTCGGCCTGGCAGGTGCGGGTCGGCGCAGCCCGCGGCCTCGCGGGGGCCGCGCCCGAGCCGGCGATCCCCGTGCTCGCCGAGGCGTTGCTCGACCCGCACCTGGACGTCCGCAAGGCCGCGGTGCTCTCGCTCAGCACCTGGCGCACGGACGCATCGGCTCGCGAGGCGCTGAAGCGCGCGATCGACGACACCGACGCGGACGTGCGCGCCTACGCCCGGCGGGCGGTCGACGCGTGATCGCGCACTGTACCCATTGGTCGGGGGTCGCCTCGCCTCGCCTGGGCGCGGCGAACGCAGCCCGCCCTCCGCTCCGCACTCGGCCCTGCGGCGTCCAGCGCGGAACCGCAGGGCGGGCGCGGGCTCCGGCCGCGCCCGTTCCGCCGCCGCGCCGGATAACCATCCGTATGCTCGGAAACCACATTCGAGCGAGAGGAAAGGTCCGATGGCGGATCGGGAAGTGCTGTCCTGGGAGCAGTTCGGCGTCGTGGGACGGGAGCTGGCGACCGAGATCGCGGCCGACGGCTTCCATCCCGACCTGATTCTGTCCATCGCCCGCGGCGGCCTGTTCGTCGCGGGCGCCCTCGGCTACGCGCTGGATGTGAAGAACCTGCACGTGATGAACGTCGAGTTCTATACCGGCGTCGATCAGCGCCTCGACATGCCGGCCATGCTGCCTCCGGTCCCCAAGTCCGTCGACCTCGAGGGCGCGACGGTGCTCGTCGCCGACGATGTCGCCGATACCGGCGCAACGCTGAAGCTGGTCCGCGACTTCTGTTCCGCGCACGTCGCCGAGGTGCGCTGCGCGGTGATCTACCAGAAGCCGCGCTCCGAGGTGGCGTGCGAGTACGTCTGGCGACACACCGACAGGTGGATCAACTTCCCGTGGTCCACCGAGCCGCCCGTGGTGCAGCGGGCCGCGCGCGTACTGGACGCGTAGCCGAACCCGGTGCTCGGGCCGGGCCACGAATGCGATGGTGGACGATGCCCACGGCGGTCACGCCCGTGGACTTGACCTTGTCACTGTGTGAAGGCCTTGACTGGCTGTCGGAGGTGGTTTCCATCAACTCGACACACAGGAATACACAGGACAGGCGACTGCTCGACGCGTTGGCGGCCGGTAACTCGTCGACTCGGCTCGAGGCGGCTCTGGCGGCCGGCACGAATCCCGAGCCCGGTTTCGTCGATGCGCTGATAGAACGGTGCGCGATCGAGCCGGACTTCTTCGTGCGCGACATGCTCACATGGGCGCTTACCCGTCTTCCTTCGGAGATCACGGTTCCGAAGCTGCGCGCGGAGCTCCGTTCCGAGCACGCTCAGGCTCGCAGCCAAGCGTTGCACACGCTGTCCAAGATCGGGGACCCGAGTGTGTGGCCGGCGATCACGCGTTCGTTGCTGCGCGATGCCGACGACGACGTCGCGCGGAGTGCATGGCGCGCTGCCGCGGTTCTCGTGCCCGACGGAGCGAAGGAAGGGCTGGCCGCCGAACTGGCCAGGCAATTCGGGCGCGGCGACCGGGAGGTACGGCTGAGTTTGAGCCGTGCGCTCGTCGCGCTCGGCGATGTGAGCGAGCCGCTCCTTCGGACGGCGATGGCAAGTCACGACCCGATGGTGCGGGCGCATGCGCGCGCCACGGAGCGGCTCCTGCGCGACCCGGATGCCGGATTCGACCTCGCCGTCGATCAGGCGAGACGGGTCGTCGCGCTCGGTCCGGACCGGGAGGAGACAAGCGCGTGCTGATCGGTGAGGTGGCGCGCCGCTCGGGGGTGAGCGCCAGGATGCTCAGGCACTACGACTCCCTCGGGCTGGTACGGCCGACCGGACGAACCGTGGGTGGCTACCGGGAATACGCCCCCGAGGACATCCGGCGGATCTTCCACGTGGAGGGGTTGCGTTCCCTGGGGCTGTCCCTGAGCCAGATCGGGCGCGCTCTCGATGATGCCGAATTCACCCCGGCCGCACTGGTCGGCGACCTCATCCGAAAGACCGAGGAACGACTGCACCGGGAGCAAGAGCTCCTCGAGCGGCTCCGGACGGTCGATGCGGCCGAGCCCTTCGACTGGCAACACGTCCTGCGTATCATCGAGCTCCTGCACGGACTCGGTTCGCAAAGCGCCGCCCGGCGGCAGCAGGCCGTCCTGGCCCCGGCCGAGGATGTCTCGATGCCTGCCGAGCTGCTGGCCGAGGCGCTCCTCACCGAATCCGATCCAAACGTTGCCGGGGCCCTGCGGTGGGCCCTCGCACGGGCCGGCGGTGACGGTGCAGCGCGAGTGGCATCCGGAATGAGGTCAGACGACGTCGACGTCCGGAGGCGCGCGGTCTTGGCGCTGGCCGAGATACCGGGCGACGAGGCGACCGCGGTGCTCACGGACGCGCTCGGGGACGCGGACGCGACGGTCCGCAGACACGCTGCTCTCGCACTGGGTGCGCGTGGCGTGACCCAGGCTGTGCCGGAACTTGTCGGCACGGTGGTCGAGGGCCCGAATGATATCGAGGCGGCCGAGCTTCTGGGAACGTTGGCGTGCGACGAGACGTGGGCAGACCGGATCATGACTGCGCTGATCGACGAGCTGACCGCACATACAGCGGACTCGGCAGTGCGGATACGACTGACCCAGGCACTCGCCGAGATGCCTGGGACCATCGCGCTGGATACCCTGCGGCAACTGGCCCGCGACGATGATCGGGCCGTGGCCCTCCTCGCCTCTGCCCTCGTGGAAACGCTCGAAATACGGCCGGACGACGAACTGGGCAACCCTAGGAAAACGTAGGCGCGAACAACATCCCTGCGGCGACGCCGCGCGCGATGCACAGCCTTGTTACAGGTTGTCGACCCGCAGAGCGGCCACCCTGTCCAGGAGGGCTCGGCGGACGGTGTCGGGGCTCAGTACGCGCAGTGTGGCGCCCAGACCCATCAGATAGGTGACGAGAGAGTCGATGTCGTTGGCGCCGATATCGATGAGGGTGGCGTCGGGGCCGTCGGGGCGGTGGGTTCCGATGGTGGCCGGCACGATTCGCAAGGCTTGCTGGAGTGGCACGGCGAGCCTGATCGTGGCGTAGAGCGGGTAGGTGACCGCGGCGATCGCTTCGGTGACCAGCGTGGCGGGGTCGGGCGGGTTGTCGTGTTCGATGCGATGTCCGGTGAGTTCGGTGTGCAGTACCCGGTCCACTCGGAATGTACGCCATTGCTGTTTGTCGACGTCTTCGGCGAGGAAGTACCAGCGGCGGTTGGCGCGCACCAGACGATAGGGGTCGACGTAGCGGCGGGTGATGCGCTGGTGATGATCGCGGTAGGTCAGCGCGAGGCGTTCGCTCTGTCGGCATGCCGTGGCCAGAGCCCACAGCACGGACGCGTCGGCTTGCGGGGATACCTCGGCCCCGTCGGCGGTGTGGGCGAGGGTGCGGTTCACCGCGTCGAGGTGGCGCGCGAACCGTTCGGGTAGCAGGGTTTGCAGTTTGAACAGCGCCGACAATGCCGAGACGCTGCTGCCGAGCACGCCGCCCGCCGCGGCTTCCCGCAACGCCACGGCCACTGCGAAACCCTCTTCTTCGTCGAGGGCGAGCGCTGGAACCCGTGGTCGACGAGCCAGGCGATAGCCTCCCCACGGGCCGGGATCGGAATCGATGCCGTACCCCAGTTCTCGCAGGCGTGCGATATCGCGGCGTACCGTCCGGTCGGTCACTCCCAGCCGCCTGCTCAATTCCTGACAGGTCCATGCCGGGCGGGAGTCCAGCAGAGCCAATACATGCAGCAACCGCGCGGTAGATCCGATCACAGTCGGTATTCTCGTCCGGATCCAGGACCGGACCTGTCCTGGTCGGACCCTACGGTGTGGACCATGACTGCTGAACAGACAACACAGAACCGTGCCGTCGCCGAACCTCGGCCGATAATCCGTTGGCTCTCAATAGATTTCGACTGCTCAGATCCTGTCGAGTTGGCACAGTTCTACAGCCGTGGACTCGGCCTGCCGGTGCTCTACACCAGCGATGACTTCGTCCTGCTCGGGACCGGAGCCGGCGGGCCGGGGTTGGGTTTCATCCGCATCCTGGACTATCGACGCCCGAGTTGGCCGGAATCGGTGGTGGCCAAGCAGGCCCATCTGGAGTTCGGGGTCGATGATCTGGATTCTGCGCAAGCGTGGATGGGCGAGCTGGGCGCGGTACTGACCGCCTTCCAACCCGACATCAGCCACCGCCGGGTGATGCTCGATCCCGCGGGGCACCCGTTCTGCCTGACCACCCACGGTGTCTGAACCGTAGTATCGAATTCCGTGAGTCGGGTCGCCGGTGCTGTGGCAGATGTTCGAACCCGACGCGGTCCCTGCATAGCGGCGTTCAGCGGCAATCCAAGCATGGTGCCGACCAAGGAGATTCGTCGCAACGTGTTCCCCGAAGCTGCATTCACCCGACACGGCGCTCGGTTCGCGCCACACCCGGCGGACGGTCGCCGATTGCGGGATCGGCCGTGGCCAGCGCCTCGGCGATCGGCGTACCGGTGCGTTCAGCGAAAATCAGTCGCTCCCGAACTTCGCGCGGCGTGCGGGGCCGATAGCCAGGACCAGTGCCACAGCAGCCGCCGGAGAAGTTCAGCCCGGATTCGAGCACGGCTTCGAGCGCTCGCCAACTCGCCTTGTCGACTTTCCTGGGCACCTCCAGGTGCGGACCGGCGTCGAGGAGGTCCCCACGGCATTGCGGGCAGCGGGCCGGCCCCTGTCCGATCGAGTACTTGTAAGAGCCCCGGCAGCGCAGGCACACCAGATGTGTCCGGCTGGGGTAGATGCACATGCGGGCAAAGTACATTCGCGACTCCGTCGGGTCGAGTCATTTCGGCCCGGGATGCGGCTTCAGTCGGCCGGGCAGGCGGCTCTCACGATGGCGCCCGATCCCGTCAGTGACAGGCGTCGGCGATACCTGACATCCACTCGCGAATCGCCTTGCGCTGCGCGGGAGTAAGGCCGGCTTCCAGCTCCGCCTCGCGCCGCGCGACGGCCACCCGCGCCGCCGCGTATCGCTGCATTCCCGCCTCGGTCACCTGGATCTGGTGCGTACGACGATCGGTCGGATGCGGGCGGCGTTCGATCAGGCCCTCCTTCTCCAGTCCGCCGATCATCTCGTTCGCGGCCTGCCGGGTACTCGCCACCTCTCGTGCGATATCGGCCACCGACATCCCCGGCTGTGCGGCGGTCATCATCAGCGTGGCGTACTGCGAGGTCGACAGTCCGAACTCCTTGAGCTCCTCGCCGATCGCCGCCCGCATATTCAGCCAGACCTTGCGAACGATGAAGGTCAGCGATCCGCCTTCCGCATGCACGCGCAACCCTTTCCGAGATTGACAGGTTCCTGACGATAATGCACTCTCGATAACGTCAGGTTCCTACCAATCGTATCGAAGGTTTCCATGACCACGCCCGCGACACTGCCGAACGTCAGGCAGCGGTTGATCCTCGCCGTACTCCTGCTGTCCTCCTTGCTCATCTGGATGGACAACACGATCCTCAGCACCGCTCTCGAAACTCTCTCCGATCCGGTCCGCGGTTTGAATGCCAGCCCCGCACAACTGCAATGGACAACCGGCTCTTACACATTGGTCTTCGCCGCGCTGATGTTCACCGCAGGCGCCCTCGGCGATCGCTTCGGGCACCGGGCCGTGCTCGCCACCGGGATGACCGTCTTCGCCGCCTCGTCCATGTGGGCCGCCTACTCCGCCGACGCCGGGCAGCTCATTGCCGCCCGCGCCGCCATGGGGGTCGGCAGCGCGCTCATCATGCCCGCGACGATGGCCATCCTCACCTGGACCTTCACCGGGCCCGCGCGGGCGACCGCCATCGGTATCACCTCGGCGTCGGCCGGTGTGGGTATCGCGGCGGGACCCTTGATCGCGGGTGTGCTGCTCGACCGTTTCTGGTGGGGCTCGGTGTTTCTCGTCAACGTCCCGGCCGTTGCGCTCGGGTTGGTGGGGATCGCGACGCTCATCCCGGACTTCCGCAGTCCCACCCGGCGTCCGCTGGATCTTCCTGGATTGGCGCTGTCCATCACTGGACTTGCGCTCCTGGCCTACGGCCTGATTCGCGCGGGTCAGGTCGCGACCTGGGGCCGCGTGGATGTCTGGCTGCCGGTCACCACGGGTATTCTGCTGCTGGCCGCCTTCGTGATCGTCGAATTGCGCAGTGCCCAGCCCAGTTTCAACCCACGACTGCTCGCGCAACGCACCTTCGGTGGCGGTAACGCCGCCATCGGCTTGCTGCTGTTCGCCATGACCGCCGTCGGTTTCTACGGCGCTTTCTATCTCCAAGGCGCACGTGGCTTCTCGGCATTGCAAGCCGGACTGGCCAGCTCCCCGGGCGCACTCGGCGCGATCGTCGGCGGCCCGCTCGGCATCCGCTTGGTCCGCCGCTGGGGGCTGCGTCCCGTCACCGTGACCGCACTGACCGTCGCGGGACTGGCCATGGGCACCTTCGGTTTCTTCGGACTGGACACTTCGATGGTCTGGTACGAGATCCTCGTCCTCATCCAGGGCCTTGCCATCGGTCTGGTCATCGGCTCGGTGACGGCGGCCCTCATGGCCACCCTGCCGATGGAACAGGCAGGCGCCGGATCGGCCGTCACCAACACGGTGCGTCAGACCGGCAGCGTGCTCGGTATCGCAGTGGGCGGGACGATCATGTCCATCGTGTACAGCCGGGGCATCGAATCGGCGCTGCCCGGCCTGCCCCCTGACGTGCAGGACCGAGCGCGCATCTCCGCGGAACAGGCCCGGCATGTCGCCGACGCCGTCGGGCTGCCCGACCTGGCGCGCGCCGCCGACGACGCGTTCGTGCACGCCATGCACGTCGGCGCGGTCTGGACCATGCTCATCGCACTCTCCGGAGCGGCCGTACTGGCCATCGCCCTGCGACCCACGCGTCAAACATCCGGCATCCTCATCACCCGGCGCGAGTTCCAAGACGCGGACGCGTAGCCGAGCCCGGCGATCCGAGCGACGGTCAGCGCGCGGCGCGGTCGGCGACGATGGTGTCGAGGCGGGCGCCGAGTGCGTTGACCTGGTCGCGCAGCTCCGTCACCGTCTCGATGGAACAGTCGACGTCCGCCAGCACCTCGGCGATCATCTGCCTGGCTTGCTGTTTCAGTGCGAGCCCCGCATCGGTGGCGTGCAGATGCACGGCCCGCCGGTCGTGCGAGCTGCGCACGCTCTCGACCAGGCCGCGCGCCTGGAGCCGCTGCACGAGCGGAGAGACGGTGCCGTAGTCGAGCCGTAGCCGATCGGCGAGCTGCTTCATCGTCATTCCCGGGTTCTCCCAGAGCGCGAGCAGCGTGAGGTACTGCGGGTAGGTCACCCGCATGGCGTCGAGATACGGCCGGTAGGCCGCGGTCATCGAGCGCGAGGTCGAGTACAGGGCAAAGCACAGCTGGGCCGCGAGCGAGAGCACGTCATCGGTGCCCGCGGCGGCGGCCTCGACCGCGCCTGTATGCGCTTCTTCGGGCATATCTGCACTGTACGAGAGTGCGGGTGCTTCGTGAACCGTCGAAAATCGGTGGCTCGAGCGGACGTCCCGGATTAGCTTGCCCCGTATGGCTGAGATACACGGGCGGTGCGCGAGCGAATTCGGCACGGTGGCAGATACTTTGGCGGCGTCGTTGGATCGCGACGACGTGGGGGCCTCGGTGGCGGTGTCGGTGGGCGACGAACTCGTGGTCGACATCTGGGGCGGATATACCGACGAGTCGCGCACCGCGCGGTGGCAGCGCGACACCATCACCAACGTCTGGTCGACGACCAAAACCATGACGGCGCTGTGCGCGCTGGTCCTCGCGGACCGCGGCGACCTCGATCCGGCGGCGCCGGTGGCCGAGTACTGGCCCGAATTCGGCGCCGCGGGCAAGGAAAGCGTGCTGGTGCGGCACGTGCTCTCGCATACCGCGGGCTTGCCGACCTGGGACGAGCCGATGACGGTGGAAGATCTCTACGAGTGGCCGACCGCTACGGCACGGCTTGCGGCGCAACCTCTCCGCTGGTCGCCGGGGACGGCGGCCGGCTACCACGGGCTCACCCAGGGTTATCTGGTGGGCGAGATCGTCCGGCGGATCACCGGTCGCAGTCTGGGTGCCTTCTTCGCCGAGGAGATCGCCGGGCCCCTGGAGGCCGACTTCCACATCGGGTTGCCCGCCGAGCACGACCACCGCGTAGCACCGATCATCGCGCCGCCCGCGAGCCCGGGGCGCGACGATTCCGCGCCGCGCGGCCCCGGCAATCCGTCGGTGCCCGCCGCCGCGGCCAACACCGCTGCCTGGCGGCGTTCGGAGATTCCGGCCGTCGGCGGATTCGGCAACGCCCGCTCGGTGACCGCCGTCCAGTCGGTGCTAGCGAACGGCGGCGCCTGGCGCGGCGTGCGGTTGCTGTCGCGAGAAGGCTGCGAACGCGCCGTCCACGAGCAGTTCCGCGGCATGGACACCGTGCTGGGCACACCGATGCGTTACGGCCTCGGATACGGTCTCGGCGGCGGCGAATCCCCCAGCGCCCGTACGTGTTTCTGGGGCGGCTGGGGTGGCTCGCTCGTCTGGGTCGACATGGACACGCGGATGACGGTGTCCTACGTCATGAACCGGATGCTCGACGACGACCGATCGCTCACCGACGACCGGTCGTTCGACATCGTCGCGGCCGCTTACGACGGGGTCACGGCGTGACCCGCGCCGCTCAGCCCGCGGCGACCTCGCTGCGGTCGCCGCTCCACAGCGTGTGGAACTTGCCCTCGGCGTCGATGCGCTCGTAGGTGTGCGCGCCGAAGAAATCGCGCTGTCCCTGGGTGAGCGCGGCGGGCAGCCGCTCGGCGCGCAGCGCGTCGTAGTACGACAGCGAGGACGCGAAGGCCGGGACCGGGATGCCGAGCAGGGTCGCGGTGGACACCACGCGCCGCCAGCTGTCGATGGCCGTCTCGATCGCTTCGCGGAAGTACGGCGCGAGGATCAGGCTCGGCAGAGCGGGATCCTGGTCGTAGGCCTCCTTGATCCGGTTCAGGAACCGGGCCCGGATGATGCAGCCGCCGCGCCAGATCGTCGCCAGGTCGCCCGGACGCAGATCCCAGTTGTATTCGGCGCTGCCCGCGGCGATCTGGTCGAAGCCCTGCGCGTACGCGACGACCTTCGACGCGTACAGCGCCTGGCGGATGTCCTCGGTGAATTGCTCTACGTCGGTGGGCTTTTCGGCCAGCGTGCCGGAGGCGAGGCCGACCGCGGCCTTGCGCTGCGCGCGGGAACCGGACAGCGCCCTGGCGAAGACCGCCTCGGCGATGCCGGTCACCGGGACGCCGAGATCGAGCGCGGACTTGACGGTCCAGCGGCCGGTGCCCTTCTGCTCGGCGGCGTCGACGATGATGTCGACCAGCGGGCGGCCGGTCTTCGCGTCGACCTGCGCGAGCACCTCGGCGGTGATCTCGACCAGGTAGCTCTCCAGGTCGCCGGAGTTCCACTGGGTGAACACATCCGCGATCTGCTTGGCGTCCAGACCGAGCGCGTCGCGGAACAGGTGGTAGGCCTCGCCGATCAGCTGCATGTCGGCGTACTCGATGCCGTTGTGCACCATCTTGACGAAGTGCCCGGAACCGTCGGGGCCGATGTGGGTGCAGCACGGGGTGCCGTCGACCTGCGCCGCGATCGATTCCAGCAGCGGACCGAGCGACTCGTAGGACTCCTTCGGTCCGCCCGGCATGATCGCCGGACCGTTGAGCGCGCCCTCCTCGCCGCCCGAGATGCCCGCGCCGACGAAGTTCAGTCCGCGCTCGCGCATGGCGGCCTCGCGGCGGATCGTGTCGGTGTAGAGGGCGTTGCCGCCGTCGATGATGATGTCGCCCTGCTCCATCACCGCGGCGAGCTCCTCGATGACGGCGTCGGTCGCGTCACCGGCCTTGACCATGATCAGCACCCGGCGCGGCTTCTCCAGCGCCGCGACGAACTCCTCGACGGTCTCGGTGCGAACGAAATCGCCGTCGCCGCCGTGGTCGGCGAGCAGTGCGTCGGTCTTGGCCACGGAACGGTTGTGCAGCGCGACGGTATAACCGTGCCTGGCGAAGTTGCGGGCGATGTTGCTGCCCATGACAGCCAGGCCGGTAACACCGATTTGTGCACGCGCGGTAGAGGTCGGCATCGATCAGCTCTCTTCGTTCGTCAGGTCCGGTGGGTGTGCGAAAACTGGTTCCGCGGCGGCACCGTCGGCTCGTGCGAGCGACGCGGCCACCCTGTTGCCAAAGCTACTGGATGGCCGGTCGACCGCACCGAGACGGGTCGGAGGGATCTGATGAACGTGCGAGCGCGAATGGGCGAGCCGATCCGGGTGCGCGGACTCGCGGATCAGGCCAGCACGAGATCGACGTCGATGTTGCCGCGGGTGGCGTTCGAGTACGGGCAGACCTGGTGCGCCGCGTCGACCAGGGAGCGCGCCAGGGCGGGGTCGACGCCGGGCAGGTCGACGGTGAGGGTGACGGCCAGACCGAAACCGTCCCCGTTGGGGCCGATGCCGACCGCGCCGGTCACCGCGGAGTCCGCGACCTTCACCTTCTCGCGGCGGGCGACGAGCTGGAGCGCGCTGTGGAAGCAGGCGGCGTATCCCGCGGCGAACAGCTGTTCGGGGTTGGTGCCCGCACCGCCCGCGCCGCCGAGTTCCTTCGGGATGCTCAGTTCCAGGTCGAGCGCCTGGTCGGAGGAACGGACGTGCCCGCCGCGTCCGGCGCCGGTCGCGGTGGCCTGTGCGGTGTAGAGGGTGCTCATGGGGTGCCTTTCTCGAAGAACGTGCCGTGCCCCATGAACGGTAGCGGGCAACTCAGTTGCACACAACTAATATGGGATGTGAAACGGGCCGCACACCGCGGGCGGAGTCGGTTCCGCCCGCGGTGTGCGACCCGCCGAGCGGCTAGATCACCGCGTTCATGATCGTCCCCGCGCTGGTCGCGACGGCGCCTCCCGCCATCGCGCTGGCGATCATCTTCGGCGACTGTAGACCGCCACCGCTCCACTTTTCCCAGGCGAAACGGCCACCGCCGTAAGTAATGGCGGTGATCCCGGACAGCTGAACGAGCCAGGTGAAGTACCGACCCATTTGCATGAGCTTGTCCGCCAGCGGCGGCTCTTCCGGGGTCGGATTGCTGTACTGCGCGAGGACAGTGTCGTGTAACGCGCAGAGGATCGTGCTCACTGTCATACTCCTTCGCGGATGCTGGAGTGATGCTGGGGATTCGTTTTCACGAGAGCGCGATACTTCGAAAACGGAGAACTCTCCCATTCAACCCCACCAAGATCATGTGATGGGCCGGACACACCCAATTCGTTATGACTCGACTCACACCGGCGCACCCGTGCCATGGCAGGCCCGCGGTTCTAGGATTCGAGGGGTGCAGGGGGATTGACAAGGGAACAGGCGCGACGCGGCGCTGTCCCTGTTTCGACGCCGACCTCACGCTGATTCCGGGGAGGGCACATGGCTTTTCTGCTTCTACTGCTCTTGCTCATGCTCGCCGTCACCGTCTCCGTCGTCGTTGCCGCCTACGGCACGGTGATTGCCACGTACTGGTTCGAAATGCGCCACCGCCGCGCCGACCCGCCGGATCTGACCGCCGCGCACTGAGCGGTCGACCGCGAGTTTGGGAGCGATCGGTCCGGCAACTCCGGTCACGGGCGTTTTCGACGCCCGTGACCGCGATCGGAGGTGAGCCGGATGGTGAACGACGTCGAGAAGCGCTGGTCCGATCCGGAGGGATTTCGCCAAGCCGTCCGGTACGACCTCGCGGTTCTCGGCACGGCGGCGCTCGTCGCGCTGGTGGCCACGGTCTGGGCCGCAGGCCGGGAGGCGTGCCTGTCCGGTCCGCTGCTGTGCGACGCCGCCTCGAGTATTGCGGTGCTGCTCGTGCCCGCCGTCGTCCTGCTGGCGGGCGGCATCGGCGCCTTCGTCATCACTTATCTGCGCTGGCGGCGCGGCCGGGTCTGGCCGATCTGGCAGGGCGCCGGGTGGTTCCTGTTCGTCATGATGCTCGTCTACGTCTCGATCGGCGGGACCGCGATGGCCCGCTGACCGACCCGGGCGCCCGGGGCCGTTCATCGGTTGTAGTCCCAGTAGTGCAGCCACTTGACCGACTCGAACAGCAGCAGCGTCAGACCGTAGAGGGCCACGACGATCGCGGCCCCGAGCGCACTCACGCGCCAGCCCGCGCCGTCGACCGGATCGACCCACCACCGGAAACAGGCGGCCACGGCGGGCGAGAGTATCCAGCTCATCAACGCGACGCTCACGATCTGGCTGAGCCACATCGCCAGCCAGGGTGGCGCGCCGTTCTCGTCCAGCACCGGGCCGAGGAACCTGGACAGCGTCATCACCGTCGGATACAGCACGAGCAGCACCAGCATCGCGATCTTCCAGGTGGGCGTCACCCGAGTCTGGCCGTCGACGGTGCGCAGCGTCGAACCGAACGGCGTGGTGTGCGCGACGACCGAGAAATCCTCGGTCAGTTCGGCGCGCAGCGCGGGCAGGGCCGCGGCGCGCTCCTTCGAGCGCATCCAGTCCGACAGGTGCTGGGCCGTGCGAAATCGCAGCACCGTGAACCACCGGCCGGTGTCGCCGCGAGGGAACAGCGCGACACCCTCGAATCCGGGGAACGTGGCGCTCAGGGTGACCAGTTCCGCCTCCGCCGCAACGAATTCCGCCGCTTTGCCCCGGGTGACGCTGTGATGGAACACCCCGACGCCGGGCGGCGGCAACCCTCCCTCGACGATGACCAGATCCGAGCTCTTCCGGTGAAAGCCGAGCGAATCTCCCTCGGCGAGCGCATGGGACCTGGCGGTCGAGTCCAGGAAGTCGTTCACCTGCCGCTCTGTTCCGAAGGTGGCGCTGAACCCTGGTTCCAGGGCCGGGTCGTCGCTCACCGCGCGGCAACTCTCCACGAATCCCTCGGCGACCGAGGCCATTTCGGTCATCCGATCCAGCCAGGCGGCGAAGGCCGCGCTGTCCGCGGGACGATGGAAGACGGTGACGGCGGTGGCGTTCATCGGCGGCCCGCTAGCGGTCGTCGACGCGGCGACCTCGGACGTAGACCTGCGCGATCGTCGATTCGTCCATCCCCATCAGCAACGCGAACAGCGTCTGATCGCGCGCGAGGACGGAGTCGTCGGATCGAATCCCTTGCGCCAGAGTGCCTTCCAGCGCCGGTGTGCCCGTGGGATCGATGACGACGAAATCGGCCTCCTTGCCGACATCGAAGTTGCCGAACCGGCTCTCCATGTCGAGGGCGCGCGCGCCGGCCAGCGTTCCGGTGAACAGCATCTCCGCCGGATGCATCGACACTCCGTCCTCGCCCGGCTCGGAGATGTGCACCTTGAACGCCGCGGAGAGCACCCGCGGGATCGACCATTCGTCGCCGCCGCCGTAGTCGGTGCCCGCGGCCACCGTGACGCCCGAGGCGATCGTCCGCTTCCACGGCATCGTGCCGGACCCGAGGAACTGCTGCGACACCGGGCAATGCGCGATCGAACTGCCGGTCTGCGCCAAGCGCCGCAGTTCCGAATCCTGGCAGTGCACGCTGTGCGCGAGGATGCTGCGCCTGCCGAGCAGGCTCTTGCCGCCCACTTGCGAGCCGGGCAGGAACTTCCCGTCGTAGGTGTCCAGGTAGGAATCCACCTGGTACGCCTGCTTGGTGCTGTCGACCTCGCCGGTGCCGGGACGGTTGTTCTCGTTCAGGTGGCTGTGGAAATAGACGCCCTGATCGCGCACGGAGTCGTAGAGCTCGCCGAGGTTGCGCAGCGTTTCGCGGGTCACCGCCAGCGCGAAGCGCGGAACCACCGCCACATGCAGCAGGGCCGTGTCGACGTCGCCGGTGTCGATGGCATGCCAGGTGTCGATCTCCGATTTGGTCAGCCGGATCGCCTCGTCCTCGGAGGTCATCAGCGGCGCGACGGACGCCTCGCCCGTGGTCTGGATACCGCGGCCGCTGACCATGCGCAGGCCGCGCCGGCGCGTCTCGGCGAACAGCGCGTCCTGGGCGTGCGGAAACGCCGACCCGAAGACCATCGCGGCGGTGGTGCCCGCGGCGAGACGGCGGGCGCAGAATTCGACGGCCGCCCGATGCGCGTACACGGGGTCGGCCAGCTGGGCTTCGGACGGGTAGATGCAGCGCGTGAGCCATTCGAGCAGCTGGCCGCCGCCGTAGGCGTCGCCCGCGAAGGTCTGCGGGAAGTGGATGTGGGTGTCGACAAAGCCGGGAAGCAGGAAGCCCGGGCGGTGGTCCATCGGGGGCACGCCACGGAATTCGGCCGGGATCTCGTCTCGGGCGCCGCAATAGGCGATCCGCCCGTCCCCGGCGACGATCAGAGCGCCGTCCGGTATGGAAACCAGCGCGTCCGCCGCCTCCTGGACGGTCGCTTGTCCAGTGACGTGAAAGATGTGCCCCAAGTGGACTTGGCTCACGCGTCGAGCACAACACAGCGCGCGGCGCAATATTGGCAATTCCCACAAAAAGACATCTTGACCTGCAACTCAGGTGACAACATTTTCTAAGGACGGTGTCTTTGCACATTCCTGGCAAACCATTGGCATCGGAGGCGAGATCGAAGTTGCCGGTGGCGGAAGGTGACCGGCGCCACCGATGCGACGGACCCGCCTGCTCCTCGATGCCCGCTCACCTCGTGCAATACTCGATAGGCATGACCGCAGAAAACGCTCGTGCCGGATCTGCAGTTCCCGATGCCTCGGCCGTCGCCGCCGCGCTGCAGGTAGCCCGCCGCGCTCCCTCCCTGCACAACTCCCAGCCGTGGCGCCTGATCTTCGACGGCAAGCGGCTGCACCTGTACAGCGACCCCGATCGGCTGCTTCCGATGGCCGATCCGGACGGGCGCCAGCAGGTGATCAGCTGCGGCGCACTGTTGCACCACACCAGGACCGCGTTCGCCGCAAATGGCTGGCACACCGAGGTCGTTCGGCTGCCCGATCCGGCGCGGCCGCGCTATCTGGCCGCCCTCGCCTTCCGGCCCTGGCCCGATCCGCCCGAACGCATCCGCAATCAGGCCCGCATCATCGGGCGCAGGTACTCCGACCGACTGCCGATGGACGCACCCGACGGCTGGGACGCCCTCCTGCCCGGCGTGACGGAAGTGGCGCGCGCGTGCGAGATCACGCTCGACGACCTGCCCGACTCGGTGCGCGACCGACTCGCCGCCGTGTCCGATCAGGCCGCCGCGCTGCGTCGCTACGACAAGCCGTATCAGAGCGAATTGCGCTGGTGGACTGGACATTTCGATATATCCGAGGGCATTCCTCCGACCGCGCTCGCGACCACGGCCGAGGCGGGGCGCGTGCCCGTTCGCCGCGACTTCCCCCTCGCGCCGGGAACCACCCGCCGGACGACGGCCGAGGATCGAGCCCGTCTGCTGTCATTGAGCTCCTCGGGCGACACGCCCGCGCAGTGGTTGCGCACCGGCGAGGCGCTGTCGGCGGTGCTGCTGGAGTGCACCGGCGCCGGGCTCTCGACGTGTCCGCTCACGCACATCACCGAGCTGCCCGCGGCCCGGCGCGTGATCGAGACACTGATACCCGGCCACCTGCGCCCCCAGGTCGTCATCCGCGTGGGCAGCGCACCCGAACCGGATCCCGTGCCGCCGACACCCCGCCTACCGATCGAGGACATCCTCACCATCACCTCCGAATAGCCGGGACGCGCCCGTTCGGCACGGACATCATCGCGCCCACAGCGAACCGGACCAAGGAAACGAATCGCAAGGTTTGCTAACGACCGCGCACGGATCGCCGATGCACCTCGTGTCGACGACGACACCGGCACCCTCGGCCACGTGGCGCAGAGCTGCGCTTTCGCTCCGGTCGTGCGCGAGTCGGGACGGGCATCGCACGCCGACGCCAGTACGCTGACCTCGCACGTCGACACCGGGCGCTTCGCGATCCCGGTCCGCCCTCCGGTTCACACCTGTCAAGGAGTTCACTTGGCTCGGCAACGTCGCACCAGCAGCCTGTCCGCGTCCCGTCGCGGCGCCATCGCCACCACCGCGCTCGCGCTCGCGCTCGCCGCGGGCATCGGCGCCGCCGCCGCGCGCCCCGTCGGCGCCTTCGATGTCGGCGGGGCCATCGAGGTCGAATACGACCGCGCGGGCGGGCCCGCCGCCCTCGGCGATCCCGTCACCCCCGAACTCGACGCGGGCCGCGGCGGACGATTCCAAGCCTTCGAACGCAACGCCTCCGTCTATTGGCATCCCGAGGCCGACGCCCACCTGATCGGCGGCTCGATCCGCGACAAGTGGGGCACGTTCGGTTGGGAGAACGGCGTCCTCGGTTACCCCGTCACCGGAGAACTCGCCACACCGGGCAGACCGGGCAGCTTCAACCACTTCCAAGGCGGATCCATCTACTGGTCCCTCGGCACCGACGCACACCAGATCGGCGGGGCCATTCGCGACAGGTGGGGAGCCTACGGCTGGGAAGGTGGTGCCCTCGGCTTCCCCATTACCGACGAAGCCACCGCCGCCGCGGACAACGGCCGCTACAACCTCTTCGCAGGCGGCGCCATCTACTGGTCCGCACCCACCGGCGCCCACGTCGTCTGGGGCGCCATTCGCGACGACTGGGTCCGCGCGGGAGCCGAGAACGGCCGCTACGGCTACCCCACCGGCGAAGAATACGACTACCAGGGCGGCAAGGCCCAGGACTTCCAAGGCGGTCGAATCACCTGGATGCCCTGAGCCTTTCGGACGCTAGTTGCTCGTGGCGGTTCCGTTCAGCCGGAACCACCACGACTGCGCGTTGCGAGTGGGCTTGATGACGAAGTTCTGGGCCATATGGGTACCGAAGCTGCACCTGATGCTCATCGTGATGTTGTTGTTCCGATTCAAGGTGACGGGAATCCATACGATGTCGTCGCCCGCGTCGCCGCCGTTCTTCCCCGACGTGTGGTTGTGGTAGGTCACGAACGCGACCTTGTTCCGCGGCCCGGTGCAGTCCCAGCCACCCCACTTCGGCACGATGCCGTAGACGCCCGCCGAAGCGGCCTGCGCGGGAGGCGGCGCCAGAAGCACACTGCCGAGGACCATTGCCGCGCCGACCATTGCGCGCCGGTGAAAGCTGTTCATGCGATTCCCTTTCCGGTAACGCCCCGAAGTATTCCGGCCCGGTCGCTGCCGTGATGCCGTTCGGCGAGCGGACATCCGAGGTCACCTCCGTGTCCGCTTCGTCACGGTTCCCAGCCGCTCGGCGCACGCGACTGTGCAGCACGGCAGGAGTTCCGGTGCTGCCGGTCAACGGAGTTCGAGATAGCAATAAATTGCTTGCTCCTCCGCGACGGCGCCAGGGAATTCTTCGTATGATATGGAAACCATACGAAGGAAGGGCGAGACGATGAGCCGGGAAGCCGCGAAACGTCAGCACCGCCGCGAGACGCAGACGGTCAAACGCGGGCTGCGCGAGCTGAATACGCAACTCGCCCTGTTGAACCGGCGCTTCGGCGGCAAGGTGGAGCTCAGGGACGTGGACTGGACCTGCCTGGATCTGATCGACCTGCACGGCCCGCTGACGCCGACAGCGCTGGCCCGCACGGCGAATCTGCACCCGGCGACGCTGACGGGCATTCTCGACCGGCTGGAGCGCGGCGGTTGGGTCGTCAGGGAGCGCGACCCCGAGGCCGCCGACCGGCGGGCGGTGACCGTGCGCGCGCTCGGCGATCGCAATCACGAGCTGTTCGACCTGTTCGCCGGCATGAACGGCCGGATGGACGAGCTCTGCGAGGACTACACGCCCGCCGAACTGGAACTGATCGCCGGGTTCCTGCACCGCACCGCGACGGCGGGCCGCGCAGCCGCCGACGAGCTCGCCTGAGCCCACGCGAGACGCCGGAAACTGTTACGAAAACCATATGAAGTCTTTACGGTCGCCAGATAATATGAGATTCATATCTTATGACCGAGAGAGGAACCTCATGTATCTCGTCACCGGCGCCACCGGCGTCATCGGCCGACCGTTGGTCACCGCGCTGACCTCCGGCGGACTCCCGGTCCGGGCGGTTTCCCGGCACCCCCACGTCGCGCTGCCCGACGGCGTCGACCTGGTGTCGCCCGAGGATCTGGATCTCGCGGGTGTCGAATCCCTGTTCGTCCACCCGCGAGCGACGAAGGACTCCGTCGACGACCTGCTCCGCCGAGCTGTCGCCCACGACGTCCGGCGCGTCGTCGTCCTGTCGGCCATCAATGCCGACGACGAACCGGCGCATCAGCCGTCCCGGTTCAATGGCGATCGCAACACCGAAGTGGAGCGAGCGGTGGTCGCCTGCGGGCTGCCGTGGGTGAGCGTGCGGCCCAGCTCGTTCGCGATGAACACCCTGGCGATGTGGCGCGGTGTCATCTCGATGGGCGACAAGGTGTTCGGTCCGTATGCGGCGTTCTCGGAGGCCGTCATCCACGAAAAGGACGTCGCCGACGTGATCGCTCGCGCCATGGTCGACGACGCGCTCGACGGACGACGGCTCTCGATCACCGGCCCCGAGGCGCTCAGCCTGGAGCAGCTCGTCACGATCATCGGCACGGTGATCGGCAAACCCCTGAGATACCAAGAGGTTCCGGCCGAAGCAGCCGCGTCGGCGATGATCGCGCACGGCCTGGACGAGGGGTTCGTGCACGCACTGATGAACCGCTACGCTCGCGAACTCGAGCGCCGACCGGTCGTCACGGAGGAGCTGGCGACGATCCTGGGACGGCCCACGCGCTCGTTCGCCGACTGGGTCGCCGATCACCGGAACGAGTGGTCGTAACTGGAATCCGTAATACGCTGCCGGGTAAGAGGATTACTTGGATCACCGACCGTCCGGGTCGGTGATCCCGACAGAAGGGGGCGGCGGGTGCTGGTCGAATCGGCGATCGGCGATGCGTACGGTGCGGGATTCGAGTACGCGGATCCCGCGTTCGTGGCGGCGCACAACACACTGCGGGGCTACGTGCAGCACCCGAAGCATCTCGGCATCCGCCCTGGCGCGTACACCGACGACACCCAAATGACCTTGGCCATCGCCGAATTGCTGGTCGCCGGGGATCCGTGGACGCCGCTGGGGCTGGCCGACAAATTCGTCTCGGCGTTCCACCGTGACCCGCGCGAGGGCTACGCCGGACGGTTCTACGACTTCCTCCGCTCCGTCCACGACGGCGCGGAATTCCTGCGCCGGATCCGGCCCGACAGCGACAAGAGCGGCGCCGCCATGCGGGCGACGCCGATCGGCCTGCTCCCCACTGTCGACGAGGTGCTGCACCATGCCGCGGTGCAGGCGGCGGTCACCCACGACACTCCGGCGGGGATCGCCTCCGCTCAGGCCGCGGCGCTGGCGGTCCACTACTGCCACTACGAGCTCGGCCCGGTCGCGAACCTCCCGCAGTGGGTGGACAGTCACGTCCCGTCCGGATGGTCGCGGCCGTGGCGCGGCAAGGTCGGTTCCAAAGGACGCATGAGCGTCGGCGCCGCCCTCACCGCGTTGTCCACCAGCGGCACGATGAGCGAATTGTTGCGCACCTGCGTCGCGTTCACCGGAGACGTGGACACTGTCGCGACGATCGCCCTCGCCGCCGCCGCGCGCTCATCCGAAATCACACAGGACCTTCCGTCTGTGCTGCTGGAGAACCTGGAGAACGGGACGTACGGCCGCGACTACCTCGCTCGCCTGAACAGCCGGCTACTGGGCTGAGAGCACCGACGCGCCAGTTCCTGTCGACCTCGGCGCGCTCACGACACCTGCGCGGGCGGCCACTGTCTGCTGCTGGAGACCGGCAGGCTGCGCGCCGAGGGCGATCCGGAATCGACGGTCGAGCTCGGTTCGTATCGAGAACGCGCTGCTAACGTCGAATCGTGCCCGACGCGCTGACCCGATACCGATCCGTTCTCCCCGCCGACGGCGAGTGGGAGCCGGTCGACAGCGGGGAGTCGGAGGCCGCCGTATTCCGCGCCGGCGACGGCTCGCGGTACGCGAAGTGCGTCACGGAGAACGCGGCGGCCGAGCTGACGCAAGAGCGCGATCGTTCCGAATGGCTGTGCGCCCGTGGAATTTCCGGGCCGCGACCACTCGAGTGGCGCGAGAACGCCGACGCTGCCTGCCTGGTGACGAAGGTGGTGCCCGGCGTGCCCGCCGACCGCGTGTCCGCCGAGGCGCTGGCCGCCGCGTGGGAATCGATCAGCGACGCGGTCCACCGTCTGCACGAACTACCGACCGATACCTGCCCGTTCGAACGCGGCGTCACCACGATGTTCGCGAAGGCGCAGGACGTGGTGGCCCGCGGCGCGGTGAACACGGAGTTCCTGCCGGAGGAGCAGCTTGACACGCCTCCGGCAGTGCTGCTGGCTCGGCTGGCCGCCCAGGTGGACCGGTGGGTCGCGCGGGAGTCCGTGGAATCCGTGGTGTGCCACGGAGATCTATGCCTGCCGAACATCGTCCTGGATCCGGACACGCGGTCGGTCACCGGATTCCTCGATCTGGGGCGCCTCGGTGTGGCCGATCCGTACGTCGATATCGCTCTGCTGCTGGCCAATTCGCGCGAGACCTGGCCCGACGAACGGTGGGCGCTGGACGCCGACCGCCGCTTCGCCGAACGCTACGGCATCGACCTGGACGCGGAACGGCAGCGCTTCTATCTGCATCTCGATCCGCTCACCTGGGGCTGACGCGGAGTCAGGCCATCGAGATACCGGTGATCAAGGTGCGTCCGGTGAGGGTCTTCGTGGTGATGATCTGGGTGAAGGTCTTCGGCAGCTGACCCGGGTACTGCTGGGTGAGCCGGACTTCCCAGTGCGACTGCCCATCCCCCGCCCCGGCGGCGGTGCGGGTGATCTGCACGCAGTAGCGGGTGCCGACCGGCACCTGATCGATGCCGCGCTGGATCTGCTCGGCGGGCGGGACCGTCGCGTCCTGGGCTACCACGGCGCGGGCGGCGACGCCCGAGCGTTGCACGTAATAGGCGCGTTCGAAAGCCATGATCGCCGAGGGGCCGTCGAGGGTGCCACCGATATCGGTGCCCGAGACGACATCACCGGTGCGGCGCTGTTCGCATCCCGGAGTCGCCACCGCCGCCGGGGATTCGGGTCCGGTCGGCGTCGGCGACACGGTCGGCCGGGCGTCGTCGGCCGCGGGCACCGGGCGCGTCGGCGTCGGCGCGGCGCGAGTTCCGGAGCTGGGCAGCACCGCCCACAGAATCGAACCCACCGCGACGAGCACGCCGAGACCGATCAGCACCGCGAGAAGCTTGTTGCCGCGCTCGGGCTGCTGCTCCGGCTGGCGCGGACGCGGACGGCGCAGCGCCGGACCGGGATTGCCGCCGGTCCGGTCGATGATCGCGGGGACCACCGGAACACCCTCGTCGCCGCCGCGCTCCGGCTCGGGCTCTTCGTCGACCGGAACCCGGATCTCGACGGTCGGCGAATCCGAGGGTTCCTCGGAGCGGATCGGCGGGTCGAGCCATTCGGCCCACTCGCCCATCCGTCGCGGTGGCTGACGCACCGGTGGCTCGGCCCGAGGCGGCTCGGGCTCGTAGAACGGCGTCGGCCCGGCGAACGGCGATGTGGTGCGCGGTGATTCAGGCTCGTAGAACGGCTCCGGCATCACAGGCGGCGCAACGGGCGGCTCGGACGGCGATCCGGTGCGCAGCGGCTCGGGCTGGTAGAACGGCTCCGGGCCCGCGAGCGGCGATCCGGCGCGCGGCGATTCGGGCTCGTAGAACGGCTCCGGCATCACAGGCGGCGCAACGCGCGGCGGCTCCGACGGCGATCCGGTCCGCGGCGGCTCGGTCCCGTAGAACGGCTCCGGCATCACAGGCGGCGCGACGCGCGGCGGCTCTGGTTGGCGTGGCGGTGTGCGCGGCGGTTCCGGCGCACGCAGGGGTGCGCCGGACGACGCCGAGGACCGACGCGCCGCGGGCCGTCGCCGTCGACGCTTACCGGTCGGCGGCGCGGGCAGTCGCAGCATCGGCAGCCCGGTGTCGAACGGATTCGGCTGGCCCTGCTGGTTGTTCGAGGGGCCCTGGTCAGGGCGCGTCATCGCCGAAGTCGCCGATCACGGCGGCCGGGACGGTGACCGATTCCGGAATCATCGCGGCCGCGGGAACAGTCACGCCGAGCTGGCCGTCACGCGGCCTGCGGTCTTGGTCGCCGCCCATCGGCGGCGGCATCGCGACGCCACCGTGCGTGCCCGGCTGTCCGGCAGGCTCGGGCGGTTTGGGCGCTGTGTCCTGCGGCGCGGGCGTGGGCGGAATGATCGACGCGGGCGGCGCGGGCCTGTGCTCGGGCTTCGGGGCATCCGGTTTCGCGCTCGGGCCCGTCGCGTTCTGCGACGGGTTCGACGGCGACGAGCCGCCGCCGAAGTCGATCACCTTCGACGGCGTGCCGGACGTGCCACCGTTGTTGGCGCCGTTCGTGGTGCTGCCCGGGTTGACGAGTTCCGGGATCGCCTGCTCGATGACCTTGTCCGCGGACGCCGCCACGGTGTCCATGGCGTGCGTGCCGACTTCGACGATCTTGTCGATCAGATGCGTGCCGATGTCGACGCCCGCGGAAATGGCCGCGGTGCCCAGCTGCACGCCCGCCGAGACGAGCTGCTGTTGCAGCTGGAGTTGGGCGACCTGCGCCGGATCCAAGGGCTGGCCCTGCACGGTGACGCCAGGAACGGCGGCGGTCGAGGTGCCGCCGATGGACGGCTGGCTCGTGCCGCCGATACCGCCCGGCGAGGTGACCGTGAGCGGACCCATCTCGTCCAATCGACGGGTGTGGTCGTTCATCTCGGTGCGCGCGGTGCCGACGGTGGTGATCGCGTCGCGCAGCGCCTGCGCCGCGCGCTCGATGACGGCGTCGGTGTCGGGCGCGGCGGTCGCGTTGCCGAGGATCACCCTCGCGTCGCGGCGGAAGTCGGCGATGATCTGATCCACCCGGCGCGCGGCGCGGGCGCTGGTGGCCTGCGCGTCGCCCAGCACCGCGAGGTAGGCGGGGCCGCGATCGGAGATCTCGCCGATCTCGGTCTGAGTGGTGCGCAACGCGGGCACGGCGGCGTCCGCGCCGCGCGAGGTCCAGGTGGATTCCAGCGCGTACAGACCGTCCCGGTGCGGGCCCTCGGACTCGGCGGCGTGCGTGGACGCGGCCGACAGGGCGCCGGTGATGGCGCGATCGGGCAGGGTGGCGCCGGTGCCGAGCGTGGCGCGCAGCGAGAGCATCGGCTGCACCAGCGCCGCGACGATCGGCGGGTCCGAGGTGGGATCGTTGCTGACGACCGGCAGCGTGTCGGTGCTGGTCTGCTCGGTGGGGCGCCGTCGGCGCAGCGCGCTGAGCCGCCTCATGCCAGCTCCTCCCCGGTCTTCGCCAGGGCTGCGGCGGTGTCCGCGTCGCCGGTCTGCATGGCCGCACCGTAGTCGCGCAGCACCTGACCGTAGGCGGCCACCAGCTGACCCGCGGTGGACAGTGCCTGGGTGTGCTCGGACACCGCGGTGGTGAACCGCGCGACGAACTCCGCCCCGACCATGCCGAGATCGGCGTCGAGCTTCTGCGAGTTCACCGCGCCGGAGGCGGCGGCCGAGGCCTGGGCCAATTGTTGCGCCACGGTCTCCGCTATCGCGGTGTAGGCGGCCATCGCCGCCGGGTCGAGCTTCAGCGTGTCCATCGTTCCCCCTTCACGGAAAACCAAACTCTCGCTGTCGCATCACGGTTGAGCCGAGCTTAACGGTCCGGTCCGACATCGCGCCGGATCACCACGAAACACCGGCGGCACCGCCTGGCCGTGCCGTGCGGACGTGCCCATCGCCGATGATGTGCGTCCGTCCGGTTCGCGACCTGCGTCCCATAGTCGCACGACTCGCCCCGAGATCGTCGGTCTGTCTTGCAATCCGGGACGAAGCGGACTCGATGCCGCACGGCGGGAACGCTTTCCGAGCCGGACGAACTGGGCTTTCCCGAAACAGCTCGGTCGACAGATCTCAGCGGGAGAGGTCCGGCCACGGCGGGCGCCGGACGATCGCGAGCAAGCCGAGCACCACGGCCACCAGCCCGATCGTCTCGCCGAGAAGGGCGATCCGGCCCGCGTCGACGGCGGGCGTCCAGCTGGCCTGACCGTCCTTGACGACGAAGACGCCGAGCGGCCGCGCCGCGCCACCCAACCAGCCGCCCCGCGCGGCGGTGACGATGACCGACCCGTCGGCGGTCTCCTGCGGCGTCCCGAAGACGAGCGCGCCCGCCGTCTGCGCCCCACCGAGTTGTCCTCGCAACGACATTCCGGCCCCCTTCGCTGTCGAAATCGGATCGCGCCGCGATGAGCCCGCGCGACCACGCCAGCCTACTGGCCGGGGAGGGAGGAAGGCCGTCGAAACCGCGCCGCCCCGATCGGACGCGGCGGTGCCCGGCGCCGCCGGAAATTTCCGTGCGGGAATAGTCGGGACAGCGATACGTTCGTTCGTGATGCTTAGTTGAACGAACGAAAGGGGGCCGCCGGTGGCCACCGAGACCGCGCAGTCGTCCATCGGCCTCCGGTCCGAACGCGGGGCGATACTCGGCTCGCTGATGCTGTCGACCGGGCTCGTCGCCCTCGATTCGACCATCATCGCCACCGCGGTGCTGTCCATCACGGACAACCTCGGCGGGTTCGCCCAGTTCCCCTGGCTCTTCTCGATCTATCTGCTCGCGCAGGCGGTGACGGTGCCGATCTACGGCAAGCTCGCCGACACGGTCGGCCGCAAACCGGTGATCCTGTTCGGCATCGCGGTGTTCGCGCTGGGTTCGCTGCTGTGCGGGCTCGCGCCCAGCATGCTCGCGCTGATCGTCTTCCGCGCGGTGCAGGGCATCGGCGCGGGCGCCATCCAGCCGATGACCATGGTGATCGCGGGCGACCTCTACACACTGACCGAACGCGCCAGGGTGCAGGGCTACCTGGCCAGCGTGTGGGCGATGTCCTCGGTGGCTGGTCCGCTGCTGGGCGGCGTGTTCGCCGACTTCGTCAGCTGGCGCTGGATCTTCCTGGTCAACCTGCCGCTCTCGGCGGTTGCCGCCTGGATGCTGTTGCGCAGTTTCACCGAGCACACGGTGCGGCGCAGCCAGGACATCGACTATCTCGGCGCGGGCCTGCTGACGCTGGGCGCGGGCGCGATCATCCTCGGATTGCTCGAGGGCGGCCAGGCGTGGGCGTGGTCCTCGCCCGCGAGCATCGGCATCTTCGCCGGGGGCGGCTTGGTGCTCGTGCTGTTCGCGCTCGTGGAACGGCGGGCGGCGAATCCGATTCTGCCGCTGTGGGTCTTCACCCGCCGGGTGGTGGTGGCCAGCAGCCTGGTCTCGGTGCTGATCGGCGCGGTGCTGATCGGCCTGACCTCCTACGTGCCGACCTTCACCCAGGGCGTGCTCGGCACCAGCGCGCTGGTCGCGGGGCTCACCGTCGGCGCGCTCACCCTCGGCTGGCCGCTGGCCGCCTCCCAGGCCGGAAAGGTCTACCTGCGCATCGGCTTTCGCGGCAGTGCCCTCATCGGCAGCGGACTCGCCGCACTCGGGGCCGCGTCCACTCTGCTCATCGACGAGCACTCCACGCTGTGGCAGATCTCCGCGTCCTGCTTCGTGATCGGCACGGGCATGGGCCTGGTCGCGACGCCGACCCTGATCGCCGCGCAGACGAGCGCCGAATGGTCCGAGCGCGGGGTGGTGACCTCGGCCAACATGTTCGCCCGCTCGATCGGCAGCGCCATCGGCGTCGCCGTGTTCGGCGCCATCGTCAACTCCAGGGTCGGCGAGACCGACCACCCCGCCCCGCACACCCTGGCCTCGGCGGTGCACCTGGTCTTCGTGACCGTCGCGGCGATGGCCGCGGTCATGCTGGTGGCCTCGGCCATGATGCCGAACCGCAGCGCCGACGGCACGACCTGATCCGGGCGCGGGTCATTCCGCGGCGCGGCGGCCTTCGATTTCGGCGAGAGCGCGGTCCCGCTGAACTGCGGGCAGCCCGGCGGCCGCCGTGCGCACGGATCGCACGGCGTCCGGCGAGAGCGCGGACAGGGTGCTGTGGAACTCGGGCCACAGATCGTGGTCGGCGGTCGCGGACAGCATGTCCGCGAGCTTCGATTCGGGGACGAGTCCGACGAAGCGTTCGAGCTGCGCGGGCTCGTCCACGAGGAACGCCGTGCGGGTCAGCGCGAGCCCGTCGAGCACCACCACGGTGGCGCGCGCCGCGGCGTCGGAGACCGACGACATCAGATCGCCGAGGGTGATCCAGTCGCCTCGCGCGGCGAGTTGCTCGGCGACGGCTCGCACCGTGGCCGAGGGCAGCCCGGCGATGATGGTCGCCGCGTGGCGGGGGTCGAGCTGGGCGGCGATGTCGGCGAGGAAATCGACGGGCAGGCGTTTGGCCATCTGCACCGCGTGCCCCGGGTCGAGCACCGCCGACATCTTGGCGGCCAGCAGCGCGTTGTGGTGGCGGCCGACCAGCTTGACCAGGATCGGGATGGGAATGACCTTGGTGGCGCCCGCCATTCGGCGCAGCCCGTGTGCCTGGTGGTCGAAGAGCATGTCGGCGACCTGCATACGGAACTGGCGCAATTCCGCGTCGGGCACGTCGCCCAGGTATCCGAGGTCGTCCACCGGGACGCGCAGCGTCCGCGCCAGTTTGACGAGCTGCGGGGCGACGCTCGGCGCGGTCACCGCCCCACCGCCTTCTTCACCGGGCCGCGCAGCATCCGCGGCAGCAGATCCAGCAGGGAGATCGCGGCCTCGTGCAGGTCGTCGAACTGCTTGGCCTCCGCGCGTTCCACGGTCTCGGCCAGTTCGGCCCGGCGGTCCGGCGGCAGCGCGGCGATGGCCGGGGGTAGATCGCCGGGGATCAGTTCGGCCAGCGTTTTCTGCGCCATCGCTACCTCCGTGCGTCGGACGGATCGGGCTCTCGAACTCCTTCGACCAACCGTAGCGAAAGTGGTAGGAAGACGGATCGCCCCGCGCCGGGTGAGCGCGGGGCGATGTGTTCCGAGCGGGGTGGACCGGGTTCGAGGCCCGGCCGCATCACCGCACCGAGACTTCCTCCTGCTCGCGCGCTCCGCCGCCGAGCTTGTCCATCACCACGTAGCCTGCGCACACCAGCACCGTCCACACCGCGCCGACGACGATCGCGGTGCGTCCGCTCTCGGTCCAGAACAGCAGCACCACGACGAGACCGAGGAAGGCCAGCGCCGCCACCGAGGTCACCGGCGCGCCGGGCAGGCGGTAGTCGCTGGCGGGCAGCAGGCCGCGGCTCACCTTGGCGCGGTAGCGCAGATGGCAGACCAGGATCGTGCCCCAGACGAAGATGATGCCGATGGTCGAGACCGAGGTGATGTAGGCGAACGCCTTGTCCGGCGAGATCACGTTCACCACCACGCCGATGACCATCGCCGCGGCCGAGGCGGTGATGCCGACATAGGGCACCGAGCGACCGCTCAGCTCGCCGAACCGGGCCGGTGCCTCCTGCCGCAGCGACAAGCTGCGCAGCATGCGGCCGGTCGAGTAGATGCCGGAGTTGCACGAGGAGAGGGCCGCCGTCAGCAGCACGAAGTTGATGATGCCCGCCGCGGCCGGAATGCCGATCTGCTCGAACACCTCCACGAACGGGCTCTTGCCCGCGTGGAACGAGCGCCACCCCGCCACCGACATGATGACCACCAGCGCGCCGACGTAGAACAGGCCGATGCGGAAGGGCAGGGTGTTGATCGCCTTGCGCAGCGTGGTGCGCGGATCGCGCGCCTCGCCCGCGGTCACGCCGACCAGCTCGACGCCGACGTAGGCGAACAGCACGATCTGCAACACGAGCAGGGACTGGCCGAAGCCGTTCGGGAACACGCCGCCGTCGTTCCACAGATTCGTCACGGTCGGGTCTGTCGCGTGTCCGATGCCGAAGACCAGCACGGCGATACCGATGCCGATCATGGCCAGGATGGCGGTGACCTTGATGGCGGAGAACCAGAACTCGCCCTCGCCGAACAACCGCACCGAGATCATGTTGGCCGCGAACATCACCCCGAGCACCACCAGCGCGGTGATCCACGGCTCGATGTCGAACCAGTACTGCACGTACTTGCCCGCGACGGTGATCTCGGCCATGCAGGTCGCGACCCACACCGCCCAGTAGGTCCAGCCCGTCACGAAACCGGCGAAGCGGCCGAGGAATTCGTGCGCGTATTCGGCGAAGCTGCCGGAGACCGGCCGGTAGGTGAGCAGTTCGCCGAGCGCGCGCATGATGACGAAGATCGCCAAGCCGGCCGCCAGGTAGGCCAGGATCAGCGCGGGCCCCGCCTGTTCGATGGCTCCGCCCGCGCCGTAGAAGAGACCGGTGCCGATGGCGCCGCCGATGGCGATCATCTGGATCGTGCGCGGGTTCAGACCCCGCGCATAACCCTCCTCGCCCGGCGCGGCCGAATCGGACAGCGCCGCGTCCGCTGGTAGCCGGCGGTCAGAGGCTGTCATACCTAACAGTCCTTCCCCTCATCCGAAAGATCAGCACGTCACGCTACCGGCGACGGCCGGGAAGCCGGCGGGCACGGTCCGCGCGACAACCTTGTTGCTCCTATTCCCTCGCTCTGTCACCATCGATGTCATCAATGATGACAACAACGGTGACAGGAGCAGGTCATGTCGGACAAGACAGCCCGCCCGCACCGGCTGACCAGGGATCGCATCGTGGCAGCGGCGGTGGACATCGCCGCGCGCGGCCGTCCCGACGGGTTGACCGGACGCGCGCTCGGCGAGGAACTCGGCGTCGACCGCTCGGCCGTGTGGCGGCACTTCGCGGACAAGGACACGCTGCTGCGCGCCGTCGGCGACCGGCTGCTGACCCTGGCCTACGAACAGGTGCCCGGCGGGCTCGATCCGAAACCGCGACTGGAGGCGCTGGCCAGGGCGGTCGTCGCGGTCTTCGTCGGGCACCCGTACGTCGGCGCGGCGATCGCCTCGCGCACCACCCGCGGGCCCGGCGAGTTCGCGGTGGTCGACATGATGCTCACGGCGCTGGCCGAGCTCGGCCTCTCCCCCGGTGACGTGGCCCGCTACCAGCGCATGCTCGCGGTAAGCGTGCTGTCCTACGCCGGTGTCAGCGCGAGCTACGCGGTGCTGCCGCAGAAGGTCCGCGACGCCGACGAAAGGTCGTGGACGCGTGAGTATTACGCGGTCGACGCCGAGGAGTACCCGGGCATCGCCGAATACGCCACGCGAGTGGCAGCGGTCGACCAGGACATGGTGCTGGACACCATGATCGAGGCCTTCTGGACCGCGGTCGACGCGCGCACGAAGTCGAATACCAACGAGCGGAACGAATCTCATGACTGACCAGCCCACCCACGGCTCCCGGCTGCGCCGTTACGCGCTGCGGATCGCCGTCACCCTCGGCCTGATCGTGGCCGTGGTCGTCGGCGCCGCCTTCGCCGCCGCACCGCTGTTGCGCATTCCGGGACCGACCACGCTCGCGCACCTGCTGAGCGACGCGCCGTCGACACAGGGCGGCTTGTTCGAGAGCCGGACCGTACCGGCCGCGCCGTCCCCGCGCCCCTTTCCAGTCGCGACGGCGCCGTTGCCGGACACGGTGCCGTGGAAGGGTTCTCGCGTTCCGTTCGCGGAGTTCCTGACCGCTACAGGAACCAACTCGTTCCTGGTGGTACGCGACGGCAAGCTGACCAACGAGTGGTACCGCTCCGGCGTCGGTCCCACCACCATGCAGTCCTCGTGGTCGGTCGCGAAATCCGTGGTGTCGCTGTTGATCGGCGGCGCCGTCGAGGCGGGCACGCTGCGCGAGGACGACCGGCTCGTCGACATCCTGCCCGAGCTCGCCAACGGCACGGAATACGACACCGTCACCCTGCGCCAGCTGCTGGACATGGCCTCCGGCGTCGACGTCTCGGAGAACTACAACCCGTACTGGCCGCTCACCGGCACGGCCCGCATGTATCTCACCGAGGACCTCGACGGTTTCGTTCGCGACCACCGCGGACTGCGGTTCGCGCCGGGCAGCAGGGGCGATTACCGCAGCGTGGACACCCAGCTGCTCGGCATGGCGCTGGCAAGGGCCACCGGGAAGCCACTGGGTGAGCTACTCGCCCAACAGATCTGGGCTCCGATCGGCGCCGAGGACGACGCGCTGTGGAATCTCGACCGGGCGGGCGGCCAGGAGAAGGCGTTCTGCTGCCTCAACGCCACCGCCCGCGATTTCGCCAAGATCGGCCGGCTGGTGCTCGACGGCGGACGCGCCGGGGCGACCCAGGTGATCTCGCCCGCGTGGATCGAACGGATCTCCACGCCCGCGCCGCTGCCCGTCTCCGACTGGGGATACGGCGCGCAGTGGTGGCACCCGACGGGCGCCGAGCCCGATCTGATGGCCATCGGCGTGTACGGACAGTACGTCTACGTCGACCCGCCGAGCCGCACTGTCATCGTCAAGCTCAGCGACCACGGCACCATGCAGGACGAGATGGACACCATCACGGTCTTCCGCGCCCTCGCCGCCGCCCGCTGACGCGCCGGAAATATGTCGGCAGCGCGGGACGTTGCACCGGTGGCCGTCTGCCCTGGAGGAGCCGCATGTTCGACGTCCCGCTGTCCGTTCTGGATCTCGCGCCCGTGCAGACCGGCGCGAGCCCCGGCGAGGCGCTCGCCGCGACGACCGAATTGGCACGGCGGACCGAAGAATTGGGCTATCGGCGATTCTGGGTGGCCGAGCACCACAACATGCCCGGTATCGCCAGCTCCTCGCCGAGCGTGGTGATCGCGCACCTGGCGGCGGCGACCACGCGCATCAGGGTCGGTTCGGGCGGGGTCATGCTGCCCAACCACGCGCCGCTGGTGGTCGCCGAACAGTTCGGCACTCTGGACGCCTTGCATCCGGGCCGGATCGATCTCGGCATCGGACGCGCCCCCGGCACCGACCAGGCCACCGCGCTCGCGCTGCGGCGCACCGCCGAAGGGCTGTCGGCGGAATCGTTCCCCAGCGAGCTGGCCGATCTGCTGCGGTACTTTCGCGGCGTGGGGCCGGGCGGCATCTCCGCCACACCGGGTCGGGGCGCCGCGCCCGAGATCTGGTTGCTCGGGTCCAGCGGCTACAGCGCGCAGGTGGCGGCGGTGCTCGGGGTGCGCTTCGCCTTCGCGCACCACATCAGCCCGACGAACACCGAGGCCGCGCTCGCGTTGTATCGCGACAACTTCCGGCCTTCCGACCAGCTCGAGCGGCCGCACGCCATGGTCGCCGCGTCCGCGATCTGCGCCGACACCGACGAGCGCGCCGACGCCTTGGCCCGCCCGCGCGACCTGGCCTTCCTCTATCTGACCTCCGGGAGGCCGCGGGCGCTGCCGACGCCGGAGGAGGCCGCGGCCTTCCAGCCCTCCGAGCGGGAGAGCCACTTCATCGCGCAGCGCCGCGCGGGCCAGGTGATGGGCTCGCCGGAGGCGGTGCGCGGCCAGCTCGACGACCTGCTGCGCCGCACCGAGGCCGACGAGCTGATGCTCAACACCCTCGTCTACGACATCGAGGACCGCGCCCGCTCCTTCGAGCTCATCGCCAAGGTGGCGGCCGCCTAGTGCGCCGCCGATCCGGAGTCTCAGCGGAGCACGCGGCGCGGCGAACCGCTTAGTGCAGCGGGAAACCGTGCCCGGCCAATGCCTCGCGCAGCCGGTCGCGGCCGTTGAGGCTGCGCGCCGAGGCCAGCCGGTCCAGGACCCGCTCGGTCCAGGAGTGCGCGAGCCCCTGCTCGGCATAGAACTCCGCGATCCGACCCTCGTACTCCGCGACATGCTCGCGCTGGGCCGCCAGCTCGTAGGTTTCGTGATGCAGCACCGCCTCCTGCGGCAGCCGCGGCTTCACCGTGGTCTCCTCGGCCGGGTCGGGATGACCGACCACCAGTCCGAACACCGCGAAAACCTGAGGCGGAAGGCCCAATTCGGTGGCGACCTGTTCCGGCTTGTTGCGCAACGCGCCGATGTAGACGGTGCCGAGCCCGAGCGATTCCGCCGCGACGACGGCGTTCTGCGCGGCGAGTGCGGCGTCGATGAAGCCCACGTAGCTGGATTCGAGGTAGTCGGCGCCCTCCAGCGGGGCGCCGCGGTCGTCGGCGAGTTGCCGGAGCCTGGCGAAATCGGCGGTCCACACCAGCAGCACCGGCGCCTGCTCGATGTGCGCTTGGCCGCCGGCCAGCGCAGCCAGCCGCGCCTTGCGCGCCTCGTCGCGAACCGCGATCACGCTCCACACCTGCAAGTTCGACGAGGTCGGCGCGGATTGGGCGGCGGAGATCACCAGCTTCAGGATGTCGTCGGACACCGGATCCGGCAGGTAGCGTCGCACCGACCGGTGCTCGTGCAGCACCCGCAGGACCGGGTTCCAGTGGGCGGGTTCGACCGGTGTCGCGTCGCGGTAGCGCTGGCGCAGGGCATCGGTCGGGGTCGGTGCGATCTGGGTCATGCCCTCATCTTGACGACCGGCGAGGCGCCCGTCTGCGTTAACCGTCACCGTGAACGGAACGGCACACCCCGCACCGCCCCTAGTCCGGGTACGGTTGGTAAGGCATACCTAAATCACCGACTGTCCGGAGGTTACCTTGGCACGCCCCCGCACCACTCTCACCGTGCTGCGCACCGAATGGCTGACCCCGCACCTGATCCGAGTCCACTTCGGCGGTCCGGGCTTCACCGCGTTCCGGCCCAGCGAATTCACCGACTCCTATGTGAAATTCATCTTCCCGCGCGACGGCGTCGATGTGCTGCGCACCTACACCGTCCGCTCGGTGGATGTGGACGCCGGAACGCTGGCCGCCGACTTCGTCTTCCACGGTTCGGAAGGCATCGCGGGCCCTTGGGCGGCCTCGGTGCAGCCCGGCGAGACCATCGACGCGTACGGCCCGGGCGGCGCGTACGCCCCGCGCGCCGACGCGGACTGGCATCTGCTCGCGGGTGACGAGGCGGCGCTGCCCGCGATCGCGGCCGCCTTGGAGGCGATGCCCGCCGACGCCGTCGGCCATGCCTTCGTCGAGGTGTCGGGCCCCGAGGACGAACTGAAGCTCGACAAGCCCGAGGGCGTCGAGTTCACCTGGCTGCACCGCGGCGCGCGGCCCGCGGGCGAGCTGCTGGCCGAGACCGTGCGGGCCACCCCGTGGCGTGAGGGCCACGTCCAGGTCTTCATCCACGGCGAGGCGCAGTCCGTGATGCACGATCTGCGCCGCTACATCCGCAGGGAACGGCAGGTGCCCGCGGAGTGGGCCGCCTCGATCTCGGGCTATTGGCGCCGCGGGCGCACCGAGGAGGGCTTCCGCGAGTGGAAGGCAGACCTGGCCGCCAAGGAGACGGTAACCGTCGATTGATACGCGCGTCGGCCCGCGTACGCCCGTTTTCACCGCCCGCGCCGGCGCGGTGAAAACGGGGCCGACCGGCTGGGCCTCCCGTCGGCGGACCTCCCACCGGCGGGCCACCCAGGTCGCGGCCGAACCGTTGAGCGACCGTCCTCGGTGCCGCCCGCTCAACCGCTACGGTGAAAAACCTTCACGACATCGGAAATCAATCCCCCCAACCGCTCGTGGCCAGGATCGCGTCCCAGGTCAGGTAGGGCAGGTCGGGGTGCCGTTGCCGGAGGATGTCGCCGGGCAGCGAGCCGGGCGGGGCCTTGAGCGGATTCGCCAGCGCCTGCGTTTCGACGGAGTCGGCGAGGGCCCGGCTGCCGCCCAGCCTGGGGTAGCGCGCGTGCACCAGGTCGGCGTAGCCGGGCGGCAGGTCGGCCGGGCTGCCACCGATGTCGATGCCGATGCCCTGCACCGCGATCCAGATCTCCGGCCTGCGCCTGCGGCGGTAGACGGGCGAATCGCTGAGACCCGAGGTGTGCGCGGCGATCGCATCCCAGACGATGTCCACCCGGTCGTCGGTGACGCCGTTGTCCTCCAGGAAGCGGGCGGCGTAGTCCGCGCCGTCGACCTCGAAACGCTGGTCGCCGTTGGCGATGTCGCCGAGGCCGATGTCGTGCAGCGCGCAGATCAGATACATCAGCTCCTCGTCGTAGCCGGACCCGGGCGCCAAGCCCTGCGCGGCCGCGACCGCGCGGCTGAACAGGTAGCCGCGCACGCTGTGATTACGCAGGTGCGGCGCGAGCGCCCGGTCGATCAGTTCGGTGGCGCGGCTCGCCAGCGGCGTGGACGGCAGGGCGAGCGAATCCGCCTGCGCGGCCACCTGATCGGCGGACCAGGCGAGCGCGGCACCGGCCAGACCGGCGCCGAGGGCGGTGCGACGTGATATGGACATGGGTCTCCCCTCGTTCGGTGAAAAGCACCGCGACGCCGCGGGATACGGCGCGCGGAACGGGAATTCAGCGCGCCGCGGCGCGGAATCTGTTGCGGTAGTCGGTCGGCGTGACGCCGAGCCGTTTCAGGAAGGTGCGGCGCATGGTTTCCTCGGAGCCGAGCCCGCTGCGCCGTGCGACGGTCGCCACGCCCTCGTCGCCCGCCTCCAGCAGGCGCTGGGCCGCCTCGATCCGTGCCCGCTCGACGTACTGCGCCGGGGTCACCCCGATCTCCTTGCGGAACAACCTGGTCAGGTGGCGTTCGCTCACCGCGGCGCGTGCCGCGAGCGCGGCCAGGCTGTGGTCGGCGGCCGGGTCGGCGACGACCGAGTCGATCGCCGCGCGCAGTCCGCCTGCGCGCGGCGTCGCGGTGCCGGTGTGCAGGCTGAACTGCGACTGCCCGCCCGGGCGGCGCAGGAACACCACCAGGTGTTTGGCGATCGACCGCGCCGCCTCCGGCCCGTGATCCTCCTCGACCAGCGCGAGCGCCATGTCGATGCCCGCGCTCACGCCCGCCGAGGTGATGATCTCCCCGTCACGCACGTAGATGGCGTCCGGCTGCACGGCGATGCGCGGAAATCGTTGCGCCAGTTCGGTACACGCCAGCCAATGGGTGGTTGCCCTACGTCCGTCCAACAAGCCGGCCTCGGTCAGCACAAAAGCACCGGTGCAGACCGACGCGACGCGACGCGCGTCCGCCGCCGCCGCGGCGACGGCGCGCACCAGCTCCGGCGGAAGCGATTCGCCCACCGCGTATCCCGGCACGAGCAGGGTGTCGGCGCGGGCGGCGAGGTCATCGATGGCGCCCTCCACACCGAGCGGCGCGCCGACGTCGGTGCGAACCGGTGCGCCGTCCGGTGAGGCGAATCGGATGCGATGACCCGCCCAGTGCAGGACCTGCACCGGCCCGGCGACGTCGAGCAACAGCACGCCCTCCGCGATCGCCACCACCACATCGCCACGATCCGATTCCATGAGCCCAGTCTGGGCGGGCGCGGTCATGTCCTCGAGGACACGCAACCCTCGGATCCGGCCACGTCGTCAGCACGGCCGGGCGGCGCCTATCGCCAACTCGGAAGCCACAATTGCCGATTCCAGGTATCCATCGAAATCGGCGTCGCCGTGAGAATCGGCCATATCCAGGCGAAGTCGGCGATCACGATTCCGAGGTACAGGCAGACGATCAGCAATCGCAAACGCCCGCGCTCGGAGGAGGCCGATACGCGGCCCAGGATATCGCCGAGTCCGATCGCGAGCAGCATCACCAGGAACGGCGCCATCGCCGTGGCGTAGAAGAAGTACATCTGACGATCCAGGGACGCGAACCAGGGCAGCCACGCCGCCAGATAGCACATCAGCACGGTCGCGTACCGCCAGTCCCGATGGGCGACGGATCGCCAAGCGGCCCACAGTAGTACGGGGAATGCCAGCCACCAGACAGCGGGCGTGCCGATCAGCATGATGGCTTTCACGCACGGCGCGTCGCCACAGCCGGTCGCCGTACCGGGATCGGGAAAGTAGTACAGCATCGGACGCAGCCCCATCGGCCAAGTCCACGGCTTCGACTCCCACGGATGGTGATTACCCGCCGAATTCGTCAGGTGCGTATGGAATTCGAGAACTGCGCCGCTGTTGTACCACAGCGACCGCAGCGCGTCGGGCACGAAGGAAAAGAATCCCCCGGCGCCGACGTGATTTCCGACCGCATATCTGTTGATACCGGTCTCGCTGGCGAACCAGCCGCCGTACGAGGCGAGGTAGAGACCCAACGGAATGACGATCAGCGCGTACATCGACGGGACCAGATCGCGAACGAGCGTACCGACCCACGGCCGGACCACACCGTACGAGCGCCGAGCGACCGCGGTGAACGCCAGCGACATCAGAAAGAAGGCGGCCAAGAAGTAGATTCCCGACCACTTCGTCCCGCAGGCGAGTCCCAGGAATACGCCCGCGCCGAACCGCCACCATCGCACGCCCAACCTCGGCCCGTACGGTGTCGACAGCGTGCGTCCGGCGAGATCGGCATAGGCCGTTCTCGCGCGGATCTCATCGCGATCCACGACGAGACAGCCGAATGCGGCGGTGGCGAACAAAGCCATGAAGATGTCCAGCATTCCGATGCGGGATTGAACGAAAGTCACGCCCTCGGCCACCATCAGAATGCCCGCGATCGCGCCGACCGCGGTCGAACGCGTCAGCCTCCGCGCGATGCGAATCACGATCAGCACCAACACGGTTCCGGCTACTGCGGCGGAAAACCGCCAACCCCAGGCGTTGTAGCCGAAGAGCGATTCGCCGAGCGCGATCGCCATCTTCCCGACCGGCGGATGGACGATGACGGAAAACCCCGGATTGTCATCGATCCACATCCCGTTGGTCAGCATCTCCCAGCCCTGAGATGCGTAGTACTTCTCGTCGAATACCGGATGTCCGCCGTCGGTCGGATAATTCAGATTGGTGAAGCGGGTGACCGCCGCGAGTGCGGTGAGAAAAGCGGTGACAAGCCATCCGCGAAGACGATCTTCGGGTCCGAAATCCGCGATCGGCCGCAGTGGGCGCGGGCTGGTAAGGGCAGAAGGTACTGGCCGTGGCTCGGTCAGCTGGATCATGCGTCGATACTAGAGGCGCTCCCTGGACAATTCCGCTGAGACAGGCTCGGCCGCGGCGGTTTTCGGCACGGATCGGTGCACGGCGTGGAATCCCGGGAGCCGGCGGTCGACGGCGGGGATCATGAGTTGAATCAGCGGACCGATGCCGAACGCGTAGACGAGGGTGCCGATGCCGACGCTGCCGCCCAGCAGCCAGCCGGTGACCAGCACCGTCACCTCGATGGCGGTGCGGATCAGCCGGACGGACCAGCCCGTGCGCCGGACCAGGCCAGTCATCAGTCCATCGCGCGGCCCCGGACCCATGCCCGCGCCGATGTAGAGCACGGTGGCCGCCGCATTGAGCGCCACGGCCGCGAGCATCGCGGCGACGCGCACCGGCAGCGACTCCCCCGTCGGCAGCAGCCACAGTCCGGTGTCCACCGACAACCCGATCACCACGATATTGCTGATCGTGCCGAGGCCGGGCCGCTGCCGCAACGGAATCCACGCGAGCAGCACCACCGCGCCGGTCACCGCGGTGACGGCGCCGAAGCTGAGCGGCACGTGCTCGGCCACGCCCTGGTGGAACACATCCCACGGGTCGAGTCCGAGCCCGGCGCGCACCATGACCGCCATGGAGAACCCGTACAACCACAATCCGCTGTAGAGCGCGACCAACCGCCGGAGAAGCATTGGCCCAGCATGACCGCCACTGGCATCGAGAGACAGATCCAGTAGCCGATAACTGGCTGTCAGTTGGCGGAGAGTGTGGCGGGCATGGAGCGGTAGCTGTTCAGGTTCACCAGGCCACGCGGGATCGGCGGACCGTCCAGACGCAGATCCGGGTACCGCTCGAAGAGGGCTCGCAGCCCGATGGCGCCTTCCAATCGGGCGAGGTGGGCTCCCAGGCAGCTGTGCACCCCGCTGCTGAACGAGAGATGTTCCGCGGCGTTGGCCCTGGTCACATCGAATCGTTCGGGATCGGGGAAGACGGTGGGGTCCTTGTTGGCGCCCTGCAGCAAAAGCAGGATCAGGGAACCGGATTCGACGTGCTGATCGGCGATATCGACGTCGCAACTCGCGAGGCGGCCCGTTATCCGTATGGGTCCGTCGTAGCGCAGGATTTCCTCGACCGCACCCGGCCACAGCTCCGGCTGCGCCTTCAGCATTTCCAGCTGGTCCGGATGGCGTGTCAGCAGGGCGATTCCGTTGCCGAGCATGTTCACCGTCGTCAAGAATCCGGCGTCGAGCAGCAGGGCCGCGTTGGCCACCTGCTCGCGGCGGGTGAGCTCGCCACCTGTCACCAGCATGCTGAGCACATCGTCGCCCGGTTCGGCGGCGAGCCCGGCGATGTGCTGGTCGAAATACCGCTGCCCCTCGGCCAAGTCTTCGATGGCGCGGCGGAAAGCGGCCCAGGTCAGGCCTCGGTCGAGCAGCGGCGCACCGGTGTCTCCCCACCTCAGCAGGGTCGAGTGCATGTCGGCGGGCAACCCGAGAATCTCGGCGATGATCGAGATCGGCAACGGCTCGGAGAAGTCGCTGATCAGATCAGGTCGCGGCGTCGATTTCAGGCGTTCGAGCAGATCATCGGTCACTTCGACAATCCGCTCCTCGAGTTTGGCTATCGCCTTCGGAGCGAATGCCTGCCCGACCAGGCGGCGGTACTTGGTGTGCTCCGGCGGATCGGTCACCAGCATCGAAGGCGGTTCCGCGAGGTTGGGAAGCCCCAGATCCGTCTTGGTCAGTACCCATCGCATCAGCTTCGGCAGGGCTCGATTGTTGGGTGTGAACGTGCCGAAGCGACGGTCCCGCAGGATGAGCCTGCACAGTTCGTGGTCCGCGGTCACGTGCACCTGCTGCGCTATCGTGGGCATCCGGCCCCGCTGCCGGATCTCCTCTACGGAGCGCGGCGCGCCGCGCTCGCGATCCGGACCGACCACGATCTGCGCGAAGGGATCGCCCCGACGTGCCGACACCAAAAGATAGGTCCGTGCCAGGCGATGGAGGAACAGCCACCGTATCCACGCGCGCGCTAACATTTGTCACCTCCCACGCTGGATCTCCCCATGGTAAAGCGCCGCCGCACACACGGTTGGCAAATTCTCGGCTAGCCGCCGTCGGCGACGTCGCCGACCGGGGCCGGAAGGCATTGCTCATGGTCGTCACGGTGGTCGATCGCACCGACTCCGGCGCTGCGGTCCTGCCACGCAGGTAGCGTGGTAGAGCGGACTACGCCTTGATCAGCAAGCTCCGAGGACACACATCGCAATGATCATCGCCATGTCCCGGCCCGCCCGCGCGTAACCGAGTTTCCCAACACAAACCAAGAGGTACGGGGATGTGATGGAGCGACCTTCAGATCACATGAGGGCCACGACGGACCGGCGCGGCTTCGTCAAAGGCGTCGGCCTGGCCGCCGCGCTGCTGGGTCTTGCGGGTGGAAGCACGCTCGCTTCTCCCGCGTGGGCCGACAGCCCGAATTCGTTGATGTACCGCGTACTGGTGCCGGAGATCTTCGCGCCGCTGCCGGATCCGGCCGACCATGTGCCTGCGATCGTCATCGGCTCGGGGTTCGGGGCATCCATCGCCGCACTGCGCCTGGCACAGTCCGGGACCGAGGTCGCGGTGCTCGAGCGCGGGTCGCGCTGGCCGAATGATCCGTGGCGCTACATCTTCGCCGTCGACACCATCCCGGATGGCCGTGGCTTCTGGCATCGCACCACGTTCACCGGAGTGACCAGGGCCACCATGTCGTTCGATCTGTTCGGCGGGGTCCTCGACGTTTCCAACTACCCGGGCATCGACGTGTGGCGCGGTGCGTGCGTGGGCGGTGGCTCAGTGGTGTTCACCGGAGTGATGCTCGAGCCCGAGCAGCGGTTCTTCGATCATGTGTTCGGCGGTGTGGTCGACTACCACGAGATGCATGACGTCTACTACCCCAGAGTCCGAGATATGTTGCGGCCGAGCCCGATACCGGACGACATCTATCACTCCGTCGCGTTCGCGCACGCGCGGGCCTGGGACGATCAGGTCCGCGCGGCCGGCTATATGCCGCAGCGTATCGACGGCATGTGGAATTGGAACATCATCCGCGACGAGCTGGCCGGGCGATCGAAGCCGTCGGCAACGGTCGGCTGTTCGAACCTCGGCAATTCCAACGGCGCGAAGTTCGATCTGAACCAGAACTACCTGCGCTATGCCGAGGACACCGGCCGCGCCCGGATCTATCCGGGCCACCGTGTGGACGCCATCGCCAAGGAACCCGGACCGTCGGGTCGCTATATCGTTGCCTTGACCAAACTCGCACCCACCGGTGAGGTGCTCCGAACCCGGACGCTGACCTGCGACATGTTGTTCCTCGGTGCGGGCTCGATCGGCACCTCCGAGCTGTTGGTGCGCGCGCGGGAGACCGGCGCGCTGCCGAACCTGAACGAACACATCGGCGAAGGCTGGGGCAGCAACGGCGATGTCGGCTTGGCGCGACCGCTCACCTCACTCGACGTGGGCACGCAGGGCGCACCGTCCGCGAGCCGGATTCTGGACGAGGCGGGCAGACCTGTGTCGCTGGAGAACTGGTTCATCCCCGGCGCGACGCCTTTCGACATCACCACCCTCGGATCGCTGGGCATCGTGCTCGACGACACCCGCGGCCGGTTCGTCTACAACCCGGCCAATGGCAGGGTGGACCTGCAATGGCCTGACGACGGCGCGGCCGGCTACCTCGCGCGAGCGCTGGAAGTCAACGACAAGGTGGCGTGCCACTGCCCGCCCATCGCCCTACCGGTCATAGGCGGGGACGCCTCGTTCACCTCACACCCGTTGGGCGGCGCTGTGATCGGACGCGCGACAGACGGGTACGGTCGGGTACGCGGTTATCGAGGCCTGTACGTGATGGACGGGGCGGCCGTGCCCGGCAGCACCGGAACAGTGAACCCCGCGTTGACGATCAGCGCGCTGGCCGAGCGCAATATCGAACAGATCATCAGTTCTGGGGAGTAGGCCGAGACACACGCTTCGGCATCTTTTCTCCGAAAACGGACAAAAAAGACGCAAGATCGGGCGAAGCGCGTTGGACCTGCACTTATTACATGTCCAAATATGGCCGCGTCATCGATCCCGCCGGGCCCGATGCTCGATCGCGAGCAAGCAGAGGCAATTCGCAATCGGGCACCGAAGTAATTGCATCGAGGTGTCGAGCCATCGCGAATGATTCATTAGTCGAGCCGATCGCTATACGCACCCGATGCGCCTCGACGATCTACGTGGAGGAATCACGGAGCGCCGTCTATCACTTTCGTAAATATTGACGTTATTACGCGACGCGGATCGTGGGTCAGGGGGTATACGCATACCAATCAGTCGGCTTATACTGGGCGCGGTCGGGTCTGGAGGCAAGTGATGACCGTTCCGCGACCGCAGTTCCTGCCCGACCAGGGATCGGGTGGGGACGCCGAGCCAAACGTGTCGGTCACTCAGCCGGTGCCGCTGTCCGCGGGGCAGCGGGGGCTGTGGCTGGCGCAGCAATTGAGCCCGGATGTGCCGATATGTGAGGCACAGTATCTCGAGTTCCATGGGGATCTGGATCTCGACTTACTTCGCAAGGTTTCGATTCAAGCAGGCCACGAATGCCAATCGGGGTATATGCGGCTGCTAGAGATCGACGGTGAGCCGTATCAGTTGTTCGACCCGTCGCTGGATTCGACGGGGCCGCTCATCGATATGCGTGGTGAACCGGACCCCATGACGGCGGCCTTGCAGTGGATGCACCGGCAGTACACCTCGCCTATGGATATGACCCGAGACCGGTTGCTGACATGGGTGATGTTGCAGGTCGGGGATCGGCATTTCCTGTGGTACCTCAAGGGCCACCACGTCGCAGGGGACGGCTACGCCGCGATGACGGTAATGAACCGGGTCGCGGCGCTGTACACAGCGGCGGTGCAGGGCCGGACAGCGGAGCCGAACCGGGCGGCAGACCTGCGCACCCTCTACGAGGCCGATCGCAGTTACCGGGAGTCCAAGCGATTCACCAGCGACCAAGCATATTGGCTGGACAGGCTCGCCGACGTCGAGGACGAGTCCAGCCTGGCCGACGGATACGCACCCGCACGCGCGGACAGTGTCGTGGCAAAAGCCGAACTGCCCACCGAGACGGTAGGGCGGATCGATCATTCCGCGGAGGCGTTGGAGGCGAGCCCGGCCGCGGTGGTGATCGCCGCATTCGGAAGCTATCTGGCCCGTATGACCGGCCGGGACAAGGTCCTGGTCAATATCCCCGTATCGGGTCGTACCACGGCGGTGCTGCGACGGTCCGCTGGAGTCTTCGTCAACGTTGTGCCGCTTCCGATTACGCTCGGTACGGGCGACACGATCGCGACGCTGGTGCGACGCGTGCAGTCCGACCTGATCGGCGCGTTGCGGCACCAGCGGTGCGGCCTCACCGACATTCGCGCCGCCGCGGGACACAACGGGCAGCGGCGTTTCGCGGGCCCGGTGGTGAATGTCATGTTCTTCCCCCAGGAGCTCCGGCTCGGGTCGATGACCGCGGAATTCCATATCCTCAGCTCCGGGCCGGTCGAAGATTTGCTGGTCGACCTGTACCAGGCCGGAGACCCGCCGCAAACGATCCTCCACTTCATGGCCAATCCCAACCTCTACACCGGCCCCGAATTGTCGGCGCATTACACCAGATTCGTGCAGTTCCTCGATGCGTTCGCCGCCGCCGCACCGGACACCGATCTCGGGCAGGTCCACCCCGACAGTGCCCGCCACGGCGCGGAGGCACGGCGCCGCCGCGAGAACCTGGCGTTCTGGCAAGCCACGCTCGCGGACCTTCCTGAGGAGCTCCCTCTGCCGGTTGACAGGCCGCGGCCGACGGTGCTGTCGAATCGGGGTGCCACCCTCGGCTACACGGTGGGTGCCGAGTTGGTTCGGGCATTGGAAAGGTTTGCACGGCAACGTGGTTCGCCACTGTTCATGGTGATTCATGGTGCGTTGGCAGTCCTGCTCGCCCGCTTGAGCGGTTCGACCGACATTCCGATCGGCACGCGGGTCGCCGTACGCCGTGCGTCCGAACTCGACGACGTGGTCGATATGTTCGTCAACACCCTGGTGTTGCGGACCGAGGTCGATCTCGACGAGTCGTTCACCGACCTGCTCGGCCGAATCAGGCAGATCGATCTGGATGCCTTCGGACACGCCGACGTGCCGTTCGAGCAATTGGTGGACCAACTCGCTCCCCACCGGTCCCAGTCCCGGCACCCGATGTTCCAGGTGATGCTGGCTTTCCAGAATCCGGACCGGGTGGCGCCGGAGTTGCCCGCTCTGGATGCGTCGGTGGTCGACCTGCCCGACGAGGTGTCTCGTTTCGACCTACAGATCGTGATGTCGGACGATCATGACAGTGGCGGCATGGCGGTAGCGGTCACCTATGCCACCGATGTGTTCGATGCCGCGACGATCGATTCTTTCGCACACCGGTGGATCCGGATACTCGAGTCGATAGCTACCGATCCCACCGTTGCGGCTGGGGGCATCGAGGTGCTCGAGCCTGCTGAGCGAGCCGATCTGCTGTCACGCTCTGGTGCACCCACGGCGGCGCCCACTACTTTGGCTGACTTGTTGACCGCGGCAGCCGCAAGGGATCCCCACGCCACGGCGATCGTTTTCGAGGGGCAGCAGCTGAGCTATCGGGAAATGGACGAGCGTTCGAATCGGTTGGCCCGGCTGCTGATTCAGCGAGGTGTCGGCCCGGAAGATGTCGTCGCGATCGGCATCCCGCGCTCTCCGGATTCGGTTCTCGCGGTATGGGCGGTCGCCAAGTCGGGTGCTGCGTTCCTTCCGATCGACCCGACCTATCCCGCCGAACGCATCACCCACATGGTGACCGATTCCAAGGCGGCGATCGGTCTGACGGTGGCATCCGCGCGAACGCAATTACCCGATGACATCGACTGGTTGATACTCGAGGACCTCGACGAGGCCGAGACCCGCCCCGTCACCGACGGTGACCGGGTACGCCCGCTGCGTGTCGATGACGTCGCCTATGTCATCTACACCTCCGGATCGACCGGACTACCCAAAGGCGTCGCGGTCACCCACCGCGGCCTCGGCAACTGCGCCATCGTGCACCGCGATGCCATGGGCATCGAATCCGATTCTCGTATAGTGCATTTGGCTTCGCCGAGCTTCGATGTGTCGGTACTGGAATTGCTGTTGGCGTTGTGCGCGGGTGCGATCATGGTCATCGCGCCCAGCGATGTCTACGGCGGCGACGAACTCGGCGAACTGCTCGACCGCGAGCATGTCAGTCATGTCCTGATCCCGCCGACGACGTTGTCCACGATCGACCGCACCCGTTGGCCGCTACCGGATTTGAGATACCTGCTGGTCGGCGGCGAGGGCTACGGCACCGAGTTGGTCGAGCGATGGAGCGACGACGGCCGGAACATATTCAACGAATACGGGCCTACCGAGGCCACCATTGCCGTGACGCTGACTTCCCCATTGGTGGCGGGTGAGTTGGTCACGATCGGTGGCCCGATTCGCGGTGTCTCGCAATGGGTGCTGGATCCGCGGCTGCAACCGGTGCCCGTTGGCGTGGCGGGTGAGTTGTATGTCGCGGGTGGTCTGCTGGCCCGCGGATATCATCGCCGGACAGCTTTGACGGCCGAGCGTTTCGTAGCGTGTCCTTGGGCGCCCGGCGAGCGGATGTATCGCACGGGGGACGTGGTCCGGTGGACAGCCGATGGAGCGATCCAGCATCTCGGCCGGTCGGATTTCCAGGTGAAGATTCGTGGGCTGCGTATCGAACTCGGCGAGATCGATGCGACTCTCGCCACCCATGAGAGCGTCGGTTTCGCCGTGACCATCGGCCACCGCAACGATTCCGGGACCGAGTCGCTGGCTTCGTATGTTGTTGCCGCGTCCGGTGGTTCGATCGATACCACGATCCTGACCGAGTACCTGGCCGACCGGTTGCCGTCCTATATGGTCCCGTCCGCGATCATGGTGCTGGAGCGGATCCCCTTGACGCCGGTGGGCAAAGTGGACCGCAAGGCGCTACCGGATCCGGTATTCACCGACTACCAGGTGTTCCGAGCACCCCGGACAGCACTCGAACGCACGATCGCCAGATCATTCGCCGAGGTTTTGAAAATCGATACCGTCGGCCTCGACGATTCGTTCTTCGCCCTCGGCGGGGACAGCGTGGTCGCGATCCGGGTTGCCGCGCGACTCGGGGCCGCGCTGGATACCGAAATTCCGGTGCGGCTGTTGTTCGAGGCGCCCACGGTAGCGGCACTCGCTACCCGCATAGAACAGCATTCCGGCACGAGGCGACAACGCCCACCGCTCATCGCCGGGCCGCGCCCGGATCTCGTGCCCTTGGCACCTGCCCAACAACGGATGTGGTTCTTCAACCAGTACGACACCAGCTCGGGGACATACAACGTGCCGATCGCCATTCGGTTGCGTGGCGAGTTGAATGTCGACGCCCTGCGATCGGCCATGGTCGACGTGCTGCGCAGGCACGAATCTTTGCGGACGCGGTACCCGGACCACGACGGAATGCTGATCCAGCTCATCGAACCCGCCGACCAGATAGACCCCGAGCTGGCCCTGGTATCGGTTCCGCCGAGCCAATTGGACGCAGCGGTAACCGAATTCGTCACCGAGGGCTTCGATGTGAGCACCCGGGCGCCGGTCCGCGCCCGATTGTTCCGCGCTGCCGGTAGCGAGGACCCCGAATACCTGCTGGCCGTCGTGGTGCACCACATCGCCGCGGACGGTTTCTCGATGACACCACTGGCCCGCGACGTGACGACCGCGTACACCACGCGGGTCCGCGGAGAAGTCCCTTCGTGGACACCGCTGCCGATCCAGTACGCGGATTACGCACTGTGGCAACGAGCTACCCTCGGCTCGCCCGACGATCCGGAATCGCTGGGCGCCCAGCAGATCCGGTACTGGACCGAAGCCCTGGACGGAGTTGCCGAAGAACTTCGTTTGCCGACCGACAGGCCACGGCCGGTGGTGGCGTCCAATCGGGGTGCCACCATCGACTACACCTTGGATGCCGAGTTGGTGCGTGCGTTGGAAAGCTTTGCGCGGCAACGTAGTTCGTCGCTGTTCATGGTGATCCACGGCGCGCTGGCGGTCCTGCTCGCCCGGCTGAGCGGTACCACCGATATTCCGATCGGCACACCGATCGCCGGACGAGGCGCGGCCGAACTCGACGATGTGATTGGCATGTTCGTCAACACCCTGGTGTTGCGGACCGAGGTCGATCTCGACGAGTCGTTCACCGACCTGCTCGGCCGAATCAGGCAGATCGATCTGGATGCCTTCGGACACGCCGACGTGCCGTTCGAGCAACTGGTGGACCAACTCGCTCCCCACCGGTCCCAGTCCCGGCACCCGATGTTCCAGGTGATGCTGGCATTCCAGAACCTGGAACAGGTGAAGCTCGAACTGCCCGGTCTCGAGGTATCGGTGGTCGACCTCCCCAACGAAGTGTCTCGTTTCGACCTGCAGGTCGTACTGTCGGACAACCACAACGGTGGCGAGATGGCGGTAGCGGTCACCTACGCCACGGATCTGTTCGACGCCGCGACGATCGACTCTCTCGCACACCGGTGGATCCGGGTACTGGAGTCGGTGGCCACCGATCCCACGGTCCCGGTCGGGATGATCGAGGTGCTCGAGCCCGCCGAACGTGCTGATCTGTTGTCGCGCTCCGGTGCGCCCGCAGCGACGCCCGCCACACTGGCCGACCTGTTGACCGCGGCAGCCGCACGGGATCCCCACGCCACGGCGATCGTTTTCGAGGGGCAGCAGCTGAGCTATCGAGAGCTGAACGAGCGTTCGAATCGGTTGGCTCGGACACTGATTCAGCGAGGTGTCGGCCCGGAAGATGTCGTCGCGATCGGCATGCCACGCTCCCCCGATTCCATACTCGCGGTATGGGCCGTCGCAAAGTCGGGCGCTGCTTTCCTGCCGATCGACCCGACCAATCCCGTCGAACGCATCACCCACATGGTGACCGATTCCAAGGCGGCGATCGGTCTGACGGTGGCATCCGCGCGAACGCAATTACCCGACGACATCGACTGGTTGACACCGGAGGACCTGCCCGAGGCCGAAAACCGCCCCGTCACCGATAGCGACCGGGTACGCCCGCTGCGTATCGACGACATCGCCTACGTCCTCTACACCTCCGGATCGACCGGACTACCCAAAGGCGTCGCGGTCACCCACCGCGGACTCCGCAACTGCGCCACCGTGCACCGGCATGGCATGCGAATCGCATCGGGTTCTCGCGTTCTGCATCTGGCTTCGCCGAGCTTCGATGTGGCGGTACTGGAATTACTGGACGCGGTGTACTGGGTCGCGACCATGGTCATCGCGCCCAGCGATGTCTACGGCGGCGACGAACTCGCCGAACTACTCGAGCGCGAGCACGTCAGTCACGTCCTGATCACACCTTCGGCGTTGTCCACTATCGACCACACCCGTTGGCCGCTACCGGATTTGAGAAACCTACTGGTCGGCGGCGAGGACTGCGGCAGCAAGTTGGTCGAGCGATGGAGCGACTACGGCCGGAGCATGGTCAACGAATACGGGCCTACCGAGACCACTATCGCCGCGACGCTGACCTCCCCATTGACGGCAGGCGAACCGGTCACCATCGGTACCCCGATTCGCGGTGCCTCCGCGTGGGTGCTCGATCAACGACTACAACCCGTAGCAGTCGGCGTGACAGGCGAATTGTATATCGCGGGCGCCTTGCTGGCCCGCGGATACCACCGCCGGGCGGGGCTGACCGCCGCGCGTTTCATAGCATGCCCATGGGCGCCCGGCGAACGCATGTACCGCACCGGAGACTTGGTCCGATGGACGGCCCACGGAGCGATCGAACATCTCGGCCGGTCGGATTTCCAGGTCAAGATTCGTGGTCTGCGCATCGAGCTCGGGGAGATCGATGCGTCGCTCGCCGCCCATGAAACCGTCGATTTCGCCGCAACGATCGGTCACCGCAGCGATTCCGGGACCCAGTCGCTGGTTTCGTATGTTGTTGCCGCGCCTGGTAACTCGATCGATACCACGATCATGACCGAGTACCTCACCGGCCGGTTGCCGTCCTATATGGTCCCGTCCTCGATCATGGTGCTGGAGCGGATTCCCTTGACACCCGCGGGCAAGCTGGATCGCAAGGCGCTGCCGGATCCGGTATTCACCGGCAACAAGGCGTTCCGAGCACCCGAGACACCGCTCGAACGCACGATCGCCGAATCGTTCTCCGGTGTACTGGGTATCGACACGGTCGGCCTCGATGATTCGTTCTTCGCCCTCGGCGGCGACAGCATCATGTCGATCCAGCTGGTCACCCGGGCCAGGGCGGCGGGTGTGGTGTTCTCCGCGCGCGACGTGTTCGAGCGCAAAACGGTTGCCGGGCTGGCCCAGATCGCCGTCCGCGACAGCACCGCGGCGACCTCCCTTCCGAAAGAACTGCCCGGCGGGGGTGTCGGGCCGATACCGCTGACGCCGATCATGCGACGGCTGATCGAACGCGCGGAGTCGGGGTTCGGCCGCTTCTCGCAGGCAGTGGTGCTGGCTCCGCCTGCGGGGATCGACCAGCAGAGGCTGGCGGCCACGGTGCAGGCGGTACTCGATCGGCACGACATGCTGCGCGCGCGGCTGCGCCGGGGCGCCGAGGGGAGCTGGACGTGGGAGGTGCTGCCGGTCGGGAAGATTCGCGCCGACGACGTCGTCCACCGGGTCGCGATGGAGGGGAAGCCGGGCAGCGTCGAGTTCCGTGCGTCGGCGGCGGCGGAATTGGATGCCGCCGCAGACCGGCTCGATCCGGGCGCCGGGATCGTGATGCAGGTGGTCTGGTTCGATCCGGTCGACGCGGCAGAACCGGGCAGAGTGCTTGTGCTGGTGCATCATTCGGCGATCGACAGCGCGTCCTGGCGGGTGCTGGTTGTGGACTTCGCGGGCGCATGGGCGCGGATCGAGTCCGGCGAGCCACCCGATCCGGCCCCGGTCGGGACATCGATGCGCAGGTGGGCGCACGGGTTGGTCGAGGCAGCCCAGCGCCCGGAGCGGGCCGCCGAGCTCGACTTGTGGCAGGCGATGGCAACCGGGGACGATCCGGTGATCGGGTCCCGGCCCCTCGACCCCGCGATCGATGTTGCTGCCACGGCCCGCACGGTCGAGGTCGACGTGCCCCCCGAGGTGACCGAGGCGCTGTTGACAGACGTGCCCGCGGCATTCCACGGCAATGTGGGCGACGGGCTGCTGGCCGCGCTGGCGGTAGCGGTGACGAAGTGGCGGCGCGAGCGTCGAACGGAAGCCTTCGGCGGCCCGCTCGCGGACGTGGTGATCGGTCTCGAAGGGCACGGCCGTGCGGAAGGTACCGTCCCGGGCTCGGATCTCACCCGGACGGTCGGCTGGTTCTCCACGAGTTTTCCGATGCGCCTGGATCTGTCGGGCATCGATCTCGACGACGCGTGCACCGGTGGGCCGGCTGTGGAGGCAGCGGTCAAGTCCGTCAAGGAACAGCTGCGCGCTGTCCCGGACCACGGAATCGGCTACGGCTTGTTGCGGTATCTCAACGAGGACACCGGACCGATACTCGGGACGCTGCCGACGCCGCAGATCGCGTTCGACTACGTCTCCACGAAGATTCCCGAAGGAACGCAGTCGGCCGGATGGATGCGGGTGGGCGACGACCTCGCGGGTGCCGAACTCGCCGGTGTGCAGAATCCGGATATGCCGGTGTCGGCGGTGCTCGACATCACGGCCTTCACCCTCGACGATGCGGGCAGGCCGCGGTTGCGGGCGATCTGGTCGTATCCCGCCGGGGTACTCACCGTCGACGAGGTGCGCGAGGTGGCGGAGTCGTGGCGCCGGGTCTTGACCACGTTGGCGAGACATGTCCATCGCGCCGGTGCCGGGGGACGGACGCCATCGGATCTGGATCTGGTCAGGCTCGGGCAGCCCGAGATCGAGCGACTCGAAGACAGCTATCCGGCGTTGAGCGACGTCTGGCCATTGACTCCGTTGCAGGAGGGGTTGCTGTTCCATGCGCTGGTGTCCGAGGAGTCGATGGACGCCTACCTGGTGCAGTTGGTCCTCGAGCTGCGTGGGCGGGTCGACCCGGAGCGGCTGCGCCGAGCCGGGCAGGTGCTGCTCGACCGGCATGCGAATCTGCGCACCGCATTCGTCACCGACACCGCCGCCGGACCGGTGCAGGTGGTCAACGAAAACGTCGAGGTCCCCTGGTCGGAGCTCGACCTGTCCGGGCTGGAGGACGGTGCACGGAATCGCGAGTGGGATCGACTGATGGCCGCGGACCGGGCGGCCCGGTTCGACCCGGCTCGCGCCCCGCTGCTCCGCTGGATGCTGGTCACCACGGGGCCCGAGCACTACCGGCTGGTGCTGACCAATCATCACCTGCTGCTCGACGGCTGGTCGACGCCACTGCTCCTGAAGGAGTTCCTGATCCTCTATGCCACCGACGGCGACGCCGCGATCCTGCCCCGCATACGTCCCTACCGGGACTTCCTGGCGGAGATCGTCAAGCGGGACCCGGCCGCGTCGCTCGACGCCTGGGCCCGCGCGTTCGACGGCGCCGACGGGCCGACCCTGGTGGCTCCGGCCGATCCCGGCCGCCCCTACACCGAATCACGTGAGGTACACGGCGAACTGACCGAGGAACAGACCGCGTCGCTGGCAGGCATGGCGCGGGCCCGTGGCGTCACCCTCAACACTGTGATCCAGATGGCATGGGCGATCGTGTTGGGCGCGTTCACATCCCGGGAGGATGTGACGTTCGGCGCCACGGTGTCCGGACGGCCTCCACAGATCGCGGGCATCGAGTCGATGATCGGGCTGTTCATCAACACACTGCCGGTGCGCGTCCGTCTCGATCCCGCCGAGAGCTTGGGGCAGCTGCTCGACCGAATCCAGGCGGAGCAGGCCGGGCTGCTCGATCACCACTACGTGGGTCTGACCGACATCGAGCGGGTGGCCGGGCCCGCGGCGGTATTCGACACGATCACGGTGTTCGAGTCCTTCCCGATCGATCGCGGCGGGCTGACCGCGGACACCGATATCGCCGGCATGCGGCTGCTCGACGTGACCGGCACCGACGGCGCGCACTATCCACTGGGAGTGGTCGCGCGGGTCGACACGCAACTGCACGTCGAAATCAAGTATCTGCCCGAACTCTTCGACCAGGACACGATGGATGCGACCCTGCGGAGGGTCCTGCGCGTCATCGGCGTCATTGCCGCCGACCCGGATCTGCCGCTGGCGCGACTGGATCTGCTCTCCCCGGCGGAACACCGGGAGTTGACGCCGGTTTCGGGCGACCCGGCGGTGCCGGAGCAGGTGTTGCCAGAGTTGTTGGCGGCGGCGGTGGAGAGGGATCCGGGGGCGGTCGCGGTGGTATGCGGGGATCGGTGGTGGACGTACGGCGAGCTGGATGCGGAGTCGAATCGGTTGGCCCGATTGTTGATCGGTCGGGGTGTGGGGCCGGAAGCGAGTGTCGCGGTGGGATTGCCGCGGTCGATCGATTCGGTGCTGGCGGTGTGGGCGGTGGCCAAGTCGGGGGCAGCGTTCGTGCCGGTGGACCCGCAGTACCCAGCCAGTCGGATCGAGCACATGCTCACCGATTCGGGTGTGGCGGTAGGAATCACACGGTCGGAGTGGCGAGACCGGCTGCCTGGGCCGGTGCCGTGGTTGATCCTGGACGAGTCGGCTGTCGAAGCGGAGGCCGCCGGGTTGCCGGCGGTGCCGGTGACCGATGCGGAGCGAACATCGCCGGTCCGGGTCGACAGTGCGGCGTACGTGATCTACACGTCCGGCTCGACAGGTGTGCCGAAGGGTGTGGTGGTGTCGCATCGAGGGCTGGCGAATCTGGTGGCCGAACAATGTTCGCGGTTGAACATCGGGCCGAGCGCGCGGGTGCTGCATTTCGCGTCTCCCAGTTTCGATGCGGCGGTCTTCGAACACATGTGGGCGCTCGCGACGGGTGGGCGGCTGGTGATTGTGCCCCCGACCGTCTACGGCGGGGGCGAGCTGGCGCAGATCCTGTTGCGCACGAAGGTGACCCATGCCGCGCTGACGCCCACGGCCTTGGGGACGGTCGATCCCGACGGGCTCGAGGACCTCGGGACCGTCGTGGTCGGTGGCGAGGCGCCCTCACCCAAACTGGTGTCGCGGTGGGCACCGGGCCGGAGATTCTTCAACGCCTACGGTCCAGCGGAGGCCACGATCATGACCGATGCGGGTGCGCCGATGGTGGCAGGTGAGGCGGTGACGATCGGCGGCCCGACCCGCGGGGTCGGTCAGGTCGTGCTCGACGCATGGTTGCGGCCGGTGCCGGTCGGGGTCGTGGGAGAGTTGTATCTGGCGGGCCCGGGTCTGGCTCGCGGTTACCGCAACGGGTTGGGTCTGACGGCGTCGCGGTTCGTCGCCGATCCGTTCGCAGGTCCGGGGCAGCGCATGTATCGGACCGGTGACCTGATGCGGTGGCTGCGGCTGCCGGACGGGACTCTGGCGCTCGACTACGTGGGCCGGTCGGATTTCCAGGTCAAGGTTCGTGGTTTCCGCATCGAGCTCGGCGAGGTCGAATCGGCTCTGGTGGCCTGCCCGGGTGTGGCCCGTGCAGTGGCGACCGTGCACCGGGACCCCGCTACTGGCGCCCGGTTGATCGGGTATGTGGTGCCCGAGCACGGCTCCGATCTCGACGCGCCCGCGGTCCTCGCGTTCGCCGCGGAGCGGTTGGCCTCGCACATGGTGCCCGCGACCGTGATGGTGCTCGACGCGCTGCCTGCGACGGCGAACGGCAAGCTCGACCGCGACGCTCTGCCCGAGCCGGACTTCACCACGGGCCGAGCCGAATTCCGGGCACCGGCCACCGAAGTGGAGACGACGCTGGCGGAACTGTTCGCCGAGGTATTGGGTATCGACACGGTCGGCGCCGACGATTCGTTCTTCGCCCTTGGCGGCGACAGCATCATGTCGATCCAGTTGGTGACGCGAGCCAGGTCGGCGGGTGTGGTGTTCTCCGCGCGCGAGGTGTTCGAGCGTAAGACGGTTGCCGGGCTGGCCGAGATCGCCGTTCTCGACGACAGCGCCGCGGCGACTTCCCTTCCGGCGGAACTGCCCGGCGGGGGTGTGGGACCGGTACCGGTGACGCCGATCATGTGGTGGATGATCGAGCGCGGCGGCTTCGACCGCTTCTGCCAGTGGGTGATGCTCACTCTGCCAACCGGTATCGACGCCACCGGAATCGGTGCCACCGTCCAGGCGGTGATCGATCACCACGACATGCTGCGAGCTCGACTACAGCCGGAACCCGCGCACACCTCGGGGTGGACGCTACGGGTGCAACCGACCGCGATGCCCGCCGCCGGGCTGGTCCGGCGCGTGCCGGTGGATGTGGCACCGGACAGCAGCGCCTTCGCGGCGCTCGCCGACGCCGAGGCGAACGCGGCGGCCGAACGCCTCGACCCCGCAGCCGGAGTCGTGCTGCAGCTGGTCTGGTTCGACTGGGCCGGACAGCCGGGACGGCTGCTCGTCGTCGCGCACCACCTGGTGATCGACGGCGTGTCGTGGCGGATCCTCATCCCCGATTTCGCCGCGGCGTGGGCCCAGCTGAGTGCCGGGCAACGGCCACGGCTCGCGCCCGTCGGCACCTCGATGCGACGCTGGGCGCATGCTCTGCACACCGCGGCCGGGAGCCTCGACGAACTCGACTGGTGGCGGTCCACTCTCGCCGCCGACGATCCGCCGATCGCCCGCCCGATCGACCCGGTCGTGGACGTGCAAGCTACCGTCGCCACCGTCGAGGTGGCGCTCCCTACCGCGGTGACCCGCGCCGTACTCACCACCCTGCCCCGGGCGTTCCACGGCAACGTGGACGACGCCCTGGTGGCCGGGCTCGCGCTGGCGCTGACTCGATGGCGGCGCCGCCACGGCGACACCGTCACCGAGACGCTGCTCACCCTCGAAAGCCACGGCCGCCACGACACGGTGCTCCCCGGCGCCGACCTCACCCGCACCATCGGATGGTTCACCACCACCTACCCCGTCCGGCTCGACCTGTCGGACATCGACATCGACGACGCCTTCGCCGCCGGGGGTGCCGCCGCAGCGGTCGTCAAGTCGGTCAAGGAACAGCTCCGGCAGGTCCCCAACCACGGGATCGGCTATGGGCTGCTGCGCCACCTCAACACCGATACCACCCGCATCCTGCGTGAACTGCCCACCCCCCAGGTGAGTTTCAACTATCTCGGTCGGCTCGACACCACTCCCGCAGTGGTGCGCGACATCGGGTGGATGCCCGTCGGCGACGGCCCCGAGGGCGGCAGCGTCCAGAATCCCGACGCACCAGTCGCAGCCCTGCTGGGCATCAACGCGGTCACCATCGATACATCGGACGGGCCTACCCTGACCGCCGCCTGGGAGTATCCGACCGGCCTGCTCACCTCCTCCGAGGTCACCGACCTCGCGGGACTGTGGCGCGACGCGGTGACCGCTCTGGCCGCACACGCGTCCCGCCCCGGCGCAGGCGGGCTCACCCCCTCCGACGTCGACCTCGTCGACCTCGACCAAGGCGCGATCGACCGGCTCGAGACCGGACGTCCGACACTGGACGACATCTGGCCACTCACGCCGCTGCAGTCAGGGTTGATGTTCCACGCCCAGCTCGCCGACGGCACCCTCGACGCCTACATGGTGCAACTCTGTCTGGAACTCGGCGGGCGCGTCGACACGGACCGGCTGCGCCGCGCCGCGCAGGCTCTCATCGGACGGCACCCGAACCTGCGGACCGCGTTCGTGCGCGACGGCGCACGCGAAGCGGTCCAGGTGGTACACCAGCACATCGACGTGCCGTTCACCGAGATCGACCTGGCCGGGCGCGACGACACGGAAGCTGCGCTCGAACAGCTCATGGACACCGACCGCCGCGCATGCTTCGACGTGACCGCGGCGCCGCTGCTGCGACTCACCCTGATCAACACCGGGCCCCGGCAGTATCGGCTGCTGTTGAGCATGCATCACATCCTGATAGACGGCTGGTCCACGCCACTGCTGATCCGGGAACTGCTGACCCTCTACGCCGGCGACAGCGACCCCACGGTGTTGCCCCCGGTGCGTCCCTACCGCGACTACCTGAGGTGGCTGAACACCCAGGACCGGGACGCGGCGGAAGCCGCGTGGGCGCGGACATTCGAGGGCACGACCGAGCCGACTCTGCTGGCGCCCGCGGACCGCGGCCGCCGCCCCACCATCGCCGCGCGCGAAGTCCAGGTGCAGCTGAGCCAGCAGCGCACCGCGGCCCTCGTCGCGGTGGCCCATCGACACGAGGCCACCCTCAACACCCTCATCGAAGCCGCCTGGGCGATCGTGCTCGCTACCTCGACCGCCCGCGAGGACGTGGTCTTCGGCACCACCGTCTCCGGGCGTCCGGCGCAGATCTCCGGCATCGAATCGATGATCGGGCTGTTCGTCAATACCGTGCCCGTCCGGATCCGGCTCGATCATCGCGAAACCCTGGCCCAGCTACTCCGGCGAATCCAAACCGAACAAGCCTCGCTGCTCGACCATCACCACCTCGGGCTCGCCCAGATCCAGCGCGTGGCCGGTCCCGGCGCGATGTTCGACACCGTGACCGTCCTCGAGTCCTACCCGGTCGACCGGGCCGGGCTGTCCGAAGACACCGACATCGCGGGCATGCATGTCCTCGACGTGCACGGACGCGACGCCGCGCACTATCCGCTCGGCCTGGTCGTCCACCAGGACGCCCGAGTGCACCTGACCTTCAAATACCTGCCGGAACTGTTCACACAACACCAGATCGACGCCATCGCCGACCGAATGCTGCGAGTGCTCGGCACCATCGCCGAACACATCGACCTCCCGCTGACCCAGCTGCAGCTGCTGTCGCCGGTCGAACGAGCCACGCTGGTGCCCGTTCGCGGCCGGCCCGGCGCGGTGATGTCGGTATTGCCGCAGGTGTTGACGGCCGCAATGACTCCGGACACGGAAGCGGTGGTCTGCGACGGCGTAAGACTGTCCTACCGCGAACTCGATGAGACCTCGAATCGGTGGGCGCGGGTACTGATCGAGACAGGAATAGGACCGGAATCGTTGGTAGCCATAGCGTTACCGCGCTCCATCGACGCCGTGATCGCCGTCTGGGCGGTCGCCAAATCCGGTGGCGCGTTCGTCCAGATCGACCCCACCCATCCCCGGGACCGGATCGCCAGCATGCTCACCGATTCCGGTGCCGCCGTAGGGCTCACACTCGGGATCCACCGAGACCAGCTGCCGGACACCACCGGATGGCTCGCCCTCGACGACCCTTCCTTCGCCGCGAAGACAGCGTCGGCGTCTCCCGCCGCGATCACCGACCACGACCGCACGACCACGCTACGGCCACACCACCCGGCCTACCTGATGTACACCTCGGGCTCCACCGGGATTCCCAAAGGTGTCGTGGTCACCCACAGCGGGATAGCGGACCTTGCCGCCGAAACACGGGAACGGTTCGGCCTCACCCCGGCCGCACGAGTGCTGGGCGCCGCTGCACTGACCTTCGACGTCTCGGTCCTCGAATTGCTCAGCGCCGCAGCCGCAGGCGCCACACTGGTCCTCGCACCCGCAGCGGTAGTCGCGGGCACCGAACTGGCCGAGGTGATCGAAGCCGGAAACGTCACCCATGCCGCCTTCACCCCGACAGTGCTCGCATCGCTGCCCCCCAATGAACTCGACACCCTCGGCACCCTGATGGTCGGCGGCGAGATATGCCCACCGGATCTGGCAGAACAGTGGATACCGGGCCGGACGGTGATCAGCTCCTACGGGGCTACCGAATCCACCGTCATGAGCTGCGCCGGCGCACCATGGACCACCAACGGTCCGATAACAATCGGCGGCCCGACCCGCGGATTCACCGCCGTCGTACTCGACCGCAGACTACGCCCCGTCCCACCCGGAGTAGTCGGCGAACTGTACGTGTCCGGACCGGGCCTCGCCCGCGGCTACCACAAGCAATTCGCAACCACAGCATCCCGATTCGTCCCCGACCCCTATGGGCCGCCCGGGACACGGATGTACCGCACCGGCGACCTGGTCACCTGGACCGCCGACCGAACGCTGCAATACCAGGGCCGCAGCGACCTCCAACTCAAGATCCACGGCCACCGCATCGAACGCGGCGACATCGAAGCCGCGCTACGCAGCCACCCCGACATCACCCACGCCGCCGTCACGATCCACACCCAACCCAACGGCACCGACCAACTCACCGGCTACGTCGTACCCACCCCGGACACCGCATCCGACACCCTCGCACTGACCACCTACCTCGCGACCCGGCTACCCACCCACATGATCCCGACCACGATCCTCACCCTCGACCGGATCCCCCTCACCTCCACCGGCAAACTCGACTACAAAGCCCTGCCGGCACCCGACCGGCGACACTCCCGATTCCGGCCGCCGTCCACCCCGCTCGAGGCCACGGTCTGCGACGCCTTCACCCGGACTCTCGACATCGAACCAGTCGGCGTCGACGATGGCTTCTTCGCCCTCGGCGGCAACTCGCTGGCCGCCACCCAACTGGTGGCGCGGCTGGAGGAATCGACCGGTGCCACGGTGCCGATTCAGTGGGTATTCACCGACCCGACACCGCAATTGCTGGCCCGCCGCGTCGACACCCGCCTGCGCGGCCTCGACGAACAGGATCCCCGCGACGCACTGTCGGTCCTGCTCCCGCTGCGTGCCGCCGGCGCCGACCCACCACTGTTCTGCGTCCACCCGGCCATCGGATTGGCCTGGGGTTTCAGCGGACTCGTGCAACACCTCGACCCCGACCGTCCCGTCCAAGGACTGCAATCCCCGACGCTGACCGACCCCACCGCGCGGTTCGATACGCTGGACCAACTCGCCGCCCGCTACGTACGGGAGATCCGGTCCGTCCAGCCGCACGGCCCTTACCACTTGCTCGGCTACTCGCTCGGCGGCACCATCGCCCACGCGATCGCCGTCCAGCTCCGCCGCGACGGTGACCATGTCGCGACCCTGGCCATGATGGACACCCGAGTCGTCACCGACCGCAGCGTCAGCACTCCCACACCCACCACCGTGGACTTGCTGACCGAGTTCGGCGGCCTCGCTGCTTCCGAGCTCCCCGCCGACCTCACCTTCGAGGTCGCGGCCGAGTTGCTGCACCGGCAGGGCGGCCTCTTCACCGCCCTGACCCCCGAGCATCTCGTGACCTTGCACCGCGACTACACCCGGCTCGTCGACCTCACCCGGAACCACCGGCCGGCATCCTTCGACGGTGACCTGATCTACTTCAGCTCCATCGCGGACCACAGAGACGACGGCCCCCCTCCGGCTCTCGCATGGAACAACCACATCACCGGCCGTATCACCGAACACCGCATTCCGGCCCGGCACGAACGGATGACCGACCCGGACGCACTCCGCGCAATCGGACTCGTCCTCACCGAGCACTTCCGGTCCACCGATACCCCCACGCCGCAGGCCCTCGCCCCGGCGAGGACAAGCCGATCGTGGTCCGGACACGCTCCGCGGCGGACCGCCCATTCCGACGCTCCCGCCGATCACCGGACAGGCGACTGACCGGAGTCCATGCAAATCCATTGCCCTCGATCTGCGCAGCCGCCTCGCCGAGCCGATAGCCGTCGAGTTGCTTGACCCCCGATCGCTTTCCGGTTGTGATAGCCGGGTGGCACAGCGATGGTGGCAGGAGTTGCCCCCGGCGGCGGGCGCGTTCGTGATGGCCACCGGCATCGTGTCGGTCGGGCTGCATCTCACCGGATTCGCAGTGCTGTCGTGGATCTGGCTGGTCCTCGCGGCCGCGGTGTGGGTGCTGCTCGCGATCGACTTCGTCACCCGCTTCGTGCGCGACCGGCCCCGCTGGACCTCCGAGGCCGACACACCGCGTCGCGCAAAACATCCTCCGCGTGACCACACTGATCGTGTTGGGGCTCAACCTGTTCGGTTATGCGGTGCTGCTCCTGGCCGAGGCCGTCCGGCCGCGGCCGCGTTACGACATCCGGCGCTGGGCCACCGTCTTCCCACTCGGTATGACCGCGGTCGCCGCGTTCTCCACCGGCGTCGCGATCGACGTGGCGGGTCTGCGGCTGCTCGGCAGGCTGCTGCTGGTGGTCGCGGTCGGCGCCTGGCCGCTCACCTCGGTCGCATTGCTCACCGACCGAACCACTTTCGCGCGGAACCGCGCGCTGAGCGGTATCCGCGCGTCGAGCGCTCCGTGCCGCTGCGCGGGCGCGCGGCCGCCGGGCGGTAGCGTCGGCGACATGAGCAGCCTGGAGGTGGCCATCGTCGGATACGGCCTGGCGGGCGCGGTGTTCCACGCGCCGCTGATTGCCGCGGAACCGCGAATGCGGGTGGCGGCGGTGGTCACCGGGTCGGCGGAGCGTGCCGAGCAGGCCCGCCGCGCGCACGACGGGGTGCGGGTGTTCCCGGACGCCGACGCGCTGTTCGCCGACCTCCGCGGCATCGGCCTCGTGGTCGTGGCAACGCCCAATCGAACCCACGCGCCGCTGGCGGCGCGGGCGTTGGCCGCCGGGATTCCGACGGTGGTGGACAAGCCGTTCGCGGTCACCGTCGCCGAGGCCGAGGAGCTGGTGGCGCGGGCCGAGCGGGCGGGCGTCGTGCTGTCGGTCTTCCAGAACCGGCGCTGGGACGGCGATTTCCGGACGATCCGCGCACTGGTCGAGGACGGCAGGCTCGGCGCGGTGCGGCGCTTCGAGTCCCGGTTCGAGCGGTGGCGTCCGGTGTCCAAGGGCGGATGGCGGGAGGTCGGCAGCGTCGCCGAGGGCGCCGGACTGCTCTTCGATCTCGGCAGCCACCTGGTGGATCAGGCGCTCACCCTGTTCGGTCCGGCTCGTTCGGTGTACGGCGAGCTGGACCGCCGCCGCCCCGGCGTCCAGACCGACGACGACGTCTTCCTCGCGCTGACCCACGCGAGCGGTGTCCGCTCGCACTTGTGGATGAGCGCGGTGACGCCCCAGCTCGGCCCGCGCTTCCGTGTGCTCGGCGCGGATGCCGGTTACGTCGGCTACGGCCTCGACCCGCAGGAAGAGGCGCTCCGTGCGGGCCGTGACCCGCGTGCGGACGAGTGGGGTGCTGTCGAATCCGAACGCTGGGGACTGCTCGGCGCCGAACCGGACCTGTCGCCGTATCCGACGCTGGCGGGCGACTATCCCGCCTTCTACGCCGAGATGGCCGCCACGATCCTCGACGGCGGACCCGTGCCGGTGGATCCACGCGACGCCGTCGCGGCGCTGCGGGTGCTCGAGGCCGCGCGGCGCTCGTCCGCCTCCGGGACGCCCGTACCACTCACCTGACCGGACGCCCGCGGGGATTCGCCCCCGGTGCGATTCCCGCGCGCGACCGATAGGGTGCGGCGGTGAACACCGCCGAACTGGTCGACCGCGGCGCCTCCATCGCGGATCGGCTCACCACCACGCAGACCCCACCGCCCTGGCAGCTGGTCGTCGTCACCGGGGTGGCGGCACTGGTGCTGATCGGCTACAGCCCGCTGTGGCGCATCACCCGCAATGTCGTCACCATCGCGCACGAGGGCGGCCACGCGTTCACCGCGCTGCTCACCGGTCGCAGGCTCAACAGCATCACGCTGCATTCGGACACCTCGGGGCTGACCGTCTCCAGCGGAAAACCCTACGGACCAGGCATGATTTTCACCGCCATGGCGGGCTACCCCGCGCCGCCGCTGCTCGGCCTGGGCTTCGCGGCCCTGCTCGGCGCCGACCGCATCACGCTGATGCTCTGGACGTCCATCGCGCTGCTCGCCGCCGTGCTGATCAAGGTCCGCAACATCTACGGCCTGTGCACGGTGTTCGCGCTAGGCGCCACGGTGTTCGCGGTGTCCTGGTTCGGAACGGACACGGCGCAGGCCGCTTTCGCCTACCTCGCCGCGTGGTTCCTGCTGCTGGCCGGGCTGCGCCCCGTCATCGAGATGCAACGCGGGCGGGTGCACCGCTGGCGCCAGCCCGGCAATGTCGACTCCGACGCCGATCAACTGGCTCGCCTGACCCACATACCCGCGCTGCTGTGGGTCCTCTTCTTCGGGGCGATCGCGCTGGCCGCGCTGCTGGTGGGCGGCGGACTGATGCTGTCGGATGCGACGGGGATCTGTCTGCCGGTGGTCTCCGGCGAATGCCCGCAATCCATCTCGTAGCAGATTGCCTGCGGCGCTACGACAGACGGAGGCGATTCGATCTTCTTCGTCCTGACCAGGGGGGAAGGCTGCCGGTCGTCATGGCTGCCGGTTCCGGCGATCGGCGATGCGTATGAGGGCCCCTCGAGTTTCGGGTAGCGCACTACCCTAGGCGCACCACCCGCGCCGGTCGACCATGGTGTGACCTTCCAAATCAGCTCCGACACCAGGTGGTGGCAACCATGCTCTTCTACAACAACTCGAGCCGGAAGGCCGCGTCAGGCGAGCTCGATGGCAACGGAAACTTCGTCAACCTCGCCGACATGTCCGGATTCAGCGACTGGACCCACATCGTGTCCGTGGATGGACGGTTGTTCTTCTACAACCGTCCGAGCCGGACGGCGGCCTCGGGCGTACTCGATGGCAACGGAAACTTCGTCAACCTCGCCGACATGTCCGGATTCAGCGACTGGACCCACGTCGTGCCCGTGGATGGACGGCTGTTCTTCTACAACCGCGCGAGCCGGACGGCCGCCTCGGGCCAACTGAACGGCAACGGAAAATTCGTCAACCTCGCCGACATGTCCGGATTCGGCGACTGGACCCACATCGTCGGGTGAACACTGCGCGCACTCCCGTCACTGCTGCCGGATAGCCGCCCGCGTGGGCCTTCCGGGCTCAGGAGGGGCGGGCGCTGTTCAGGACCGCGATCGTCTCGCGGACCAGGTCCGCGGGCGCACGGGTGGCGTCGACGGCGATGCCGCGTTCGTCGGCCGCGAGCGGTTCCAGAGTCGCGAGCTGGGAGTCGAGCAGGCTCGCGGGCATGAAATGGTCGCGGCGCGTGGACATCCGGCTGGCCAGCTCTTCGCGGGAGGCCGTCAGGTGCAGGAACAGCACATCGGGCGCGGCCGCCCGCAGCCGATCCCGATAGTCGCGCTTCAGTGCCGAACAGCTGACGACGCCGCCCCCGACCGCCCGTTCGGCCAGCCAAGCGGCGATGCTGTCCAGCCACGGGACGCGGTCGGCATCGGTGAGCGGTTCACCCGCTCGCATCTTGGCCACGTTGGCCCGCGGGTGGAAGTCGTCGCCCTCGGCGAACGGGACGCCCAAGGCGTGCGCGAGCCTGCCGCCGATGGTCGACTTGCCCGCCCCGGAGACGCCCATGACGACGACGCGCGGAACGGGGGCTGCGGTCACGGGGTCCTCCTCGAAGACGGGCGTGCGCCGATGTGATCGCAGCCGACCCTAGTGGCATCGGCCACTCCCCGGGGCGCACGGCGCGAATCACCGAGATCCCTCGGGCACGATGGACTTCATGAAACTGCGTATCTTCACCGAGCCGCAGCAAGGCGCGGACTACGACACCCTGCTGACCATGGCGAAAGCGGCCGAGGACTTGGAGTTCGACGCGTTCTTCCGCTCCGACCACTACCTCGCCATGGGCGGCTCCGACGGTCTGCCCGGACCCACCGACGCCTGGATCACCCTCGCCGGTCTGGCCAGGGAGACCCGCCGGATCCGGCTGGGCACGCTGGTCACCGCCGCGACGTTCCGGCTGCCCGGCCCGCTCGCGATTCAAGTCGCGCAGGTCGATCGAATGTCGGGCGGCCGCGTCGAGTTCGGCCTTGGCACCGGCTGGTTCGCCGAAGAGCACGCCGCGTACGGCATCCCGTTCCCTTCGGACAAGTTCGCGCGCTTCGAGGAACAGCTCGCGATCGTCACCGGGCTGTGGGCGACCAAGCCCGGCGACACCTTCAGCTTCGACGGCAAGCACTATCGGCTGACCGACTCCCCCGCGCTGCCCAAGCCGGTGCAGGACCCGGTGCCGGTGCTGATCGGCGGCCACGGAGCCACCCGCACACCGCGGCTGGCCGCGCAGTACGCGAACGAGTTCAACATGCCCTTCGCCTCGCTGGAGGACAGCGCCCGCCAGTTCGAGCGGGTCCGCGCCGCGGCCGAGTCGTACGGGCGCCGCGCCGACGATCTGGTGTACTCCAACGCCCTGGTCGCCTGCGTCGGCAGCAACGACGCCGAGGTCGCCCGTCGCGCCGCCGCCATCGGCCGTGAGGTCGACGAGCTGAAGACCAACGGTCTCGCAGGCACGCCGGACGAGGTGGCCGACAAGATCGGCCGCTACGCCGAGATCGGCGCGGGCCGCATCTACCTGCAGATCCTGGACCTCGACGACCTCGCACACCTGGAACTCATCGCGGACAAGGTCAAGTCTCAGCTCTGACACCGCGCGGCGCGGCTGCCCCTCGAACCGGGGTCGTCGCGCCGCTCGGTGTGACCGGGTCCGGGTCGGTAGCCTTTCGATGTTCGATCATTCGAAGGGAACCGACTGCGCGATGGAACCGCTCGGCACGAACGATCCGCGACGGATCGGCGACTACCGGCTTCTCGGCGTCCTCGGGGCAGGCGGAATGGGGCGGGTCTATCTCGGGCGCAACGCGGGCGGTCGCACCGTCGCGGTGAAGGTGATCCGCCCGGATCTGGTGGGCGGCGACGAATTCCGAACCAGGTTCCGGCGCGAGGTGGCGGCAGCGCGGCGGGTCGGCGGGCGCTTCACCGCCCCGGTGCTCGACGCCGACGTGGACGCCGATCCGCCCTGGCTGGCGACCGGTTATGTGGCGGGGTTCGCGCTGTCGGAGGCGGTGGAGCGGTTCGGCACCTTCGCGGAGGCCACGCTTCTGGTGCTGGCCCGAGGCTTGGCCGAGGCGCTGGTCGCGGTGCACGAGGCCGGGGTGGTGCACCGCGATCTCAAACCGTCCAACGTGCTGCTCGCCGTGGACGGACCCAAGGTGATCGATTTCGGCATCGCGCGCGCCGTCGAGGACACCGCGCTGACCACCACCGGAAAGGTCATCGGCTCACCGGGTTTCATGTGTCCGGAGCAGGTGACCGGCGGGACGGTCGGTCCGGCGAGCGATGTGTTCGCCCTCGGCGGCGTGCTGGCCTTCGCGGCCGCGGGACACGGCCCGTTCGGGGTCGGCGAGACGATGCACATGCTATGGCGCATCGTGTACGAGGACCCGCGCCTGGACGCCGTGCCGGATCGGCTGCGGCCCCTCGTCGCGTCCTGCCTCGCCAAGGATCCCGCCGCCCGGCCGACGCCGCGCAGGCTGCTCGACGACCTGGCCGCGCTCGGGGTGCCCGAGCGCGCGGGGTGGCTGCCGCCGCCGGTGCTGGAGGAGGTGAGCATGCGCGCGGTGCGGTTGCTCGACCTGGATTCCGGGCCGGTGGACCTACCCGCCGACCTGAGCGGATCTCCCGGCCCGGCCGCGCCTGCGCACAGTGGGCCGGATCTCGGTCGGCCGACGAACGCCGGTGCGACCCCGCCGCAGGATCGGACCAGCCAGCGGAGCGAGCCGTGGGCCGCGTATCCGCCTGCGCAGCACGGACCGGCCTCTCGTATCGACGTCGATGCGACGAGTTCGCCTCGCCAGCAGTCGGTTCCGCCCACAGGAGCCGATGCGGCCACGCAGTGGCGGCACACCGAAACGCCTGCGAGCCGATCACCCTGGACGCAGAGTACGGGTAGCGACGCCGCGCCGCGACCCCATCCGGCGGCGCCCGCGACTCCCCCGCAGTGGCAGCTCGGGGCATCGTCCCCGAGCCGAACACCATGGCAGCAAGCGGAATCGGGGCCGAACACGCAGTGGCGGCCCGAGCGGCAAGGGCCTGCCGAAGCGCGGAATGCCGCCCCGGAAGCCCAGTATGCGGGCACAACCACCGCGCGGGGTCTTCGCCGCGGACCGCTGCTGGCCGGACTGCTGATCGCCTGCGTGGTGGTCGCGATCGGCGCGTTCGTCATCGGCACCCAGCTGCGCGGGTCCGGCGGCGATACCGGGGGAAGCGCGGCCTCCGCGTCGGCCGCTCCGGTCACCGGCGCTCCCGGTACCGACACGGGCACGGCCGTGACGAGGGTGCCGAAGGCTTTCGTCGGCACTTGGCGCGGCACCGCCGCGGACGGCCTGGTCACCTTCGACATCGAATTGACCGTCAAGGACGGCGAAGTCGGCCAAGAGGTGGCCACCTCGGCCAACACCGGCAAGCTGTCCCAGCAGCGCTGCGCGCGGATCGAACGGCTCACCGCCGCCACCGAGAACCAGCTCACCTTCGTCGCCCGGCTCAGCGCCGACAGCCCCACCGACTGCACCGACGGGGGCGCCACCTCGACGGTGCGGCTGCAACCGGACGGGTCGCTGTCCTACAGCACGCCGGGCGTCTTCGGCGGCACCATCGCGGGCACGCTGCGCCGCGGCTGACGCCGATACCGGCCGCGGCGGGTCGAGTCGGTTAGGCTTGGCCCGCGCGCCGACACGCCTCCCGATCCCAACGCACCGCAGCGATTACCCACGGGCACGCGATCTTTCGACGAGTACCCACGGGGCACGCGCCCCGAGCCGCCTCGAGACAATCCCTCTTCCAGACAACCCCTCTTCGAGACAACCCCTCTTCGAGACAACGGAGCACCGATGAATTCGGCAGGCACGCGTGTCCCGCACCTGAACAGTCCCGCGCACGTCGCACGAGTTCTGGCGATCACCTTCGCGCTGCTCGTCGTGCTGGCGGGCGTGAGCGCACCGCCCACACGCGCCGCCGACCTCGACACCGCCTGCGGCACACCGCTGTCCGCCGCCGAGGTGGACACCATCGTCGAACTCTCCGACACGACCACGCTGACCGGCACCGCCATGCAACGGCTCGAACAGGGCGTCGCCAACCACCGCCGGATCGTCGAGATCCTCGCCGAGCACCGAGACCGGCGCGGCGTATTCGCGATCGGACTCGACGCCATCGAACAGGCGGCGGTGATGCCGCTCCAGCGCAGCGAGGCCGTCTTCGACGACCCGGACTGGTCACACCGGATCAGCCTCGACCTGCTGTCCCGCTTCCTGCGCAACCTGCACGCCGAATTCACCGGCGGCGCAACCGAACCCCACTGGGCGCACTACTTCACCCTGACGAAACAGTGCCTGCTGTCCCCCGCCCGGGTGGCGATGGCGGGCTACAACGCACACCTCACCATCGATCTCTCGCTCTCGGTGGCGGCGCTGCGCGGCACCCCCGCGAACGGACCCGACTACTTCAGGATCGTCGACGCCATCGCCATCGAGGGCTTTCGCATCGTCGACGTCACCGAGGCGGTCTACGGCGGTGACCTCGGCCCGCTCTGGCGCTTCTATTTCGTCGGCGAGGGCCTCGACGCCGTGCTCGGCGCGGGCGTCGCGACCGGTCCCCTGCTCCGTCTGGCCGACGCGGGCGCCAACGTCGTGATCTTCGGCAACGGCCTCGCCCTTCAGGATCCCGCGCTGGCCCCGGCCGTCCGCGCCGAAATGGACCTCCTCTGGCGCAGCGCCGACGCCGCCTTCGAAGTCCTCGCCGCGCTCGGCGGCCTGTGACTACTCGGGGTTTCTCCCCGTCCTGGCACAGGGCATGATCGAGAAGAGTGGGTTCCGGTACGGCGGGATCCGGGCTCGGGGTGCACGCTCACGAGCGGGCGCGGGCTCGGTTCGGTCGTCGAACTCGAGGACCGCGCCGGTCGAATGAACAGGGAGCGCAATCATGGGATCTGTGCGAGTGAAGGGTAGGGCAACGGCCTGTGCCGCCTTGCTCGCTCTCGCCATGGTCGCCGCCTGCGGCGCGGAGCGCACCGAGACCGAGGAGACGACGGCGCCGGTCGTGACGAGCACCGTCGCGAGCAGTCCGTCGGGCATGCCCGACCTCGCGGCGCCCGAGGAAGTGGCGCAGGGGATCGATGTGCCGTGGGGTCTGGCGTTCCTGCCCGAGGGCACGGCGCTGGTCGCCGAGCGCGACACCGGGAAGATCCTGCGCGTGGCGCCCGGACGGCCGCCGGAAGCGGTGTACGACGTACCCGGGGTCGTCGCAGGCGGCGAGGGCGGCCTGCTCGGTCTCGCGGTGTCGCCCGGGTACGCCGAAAACGGCTACGTGTACGCCTATTTCACCGCGAGTACGGACAACCGGATCGTTCGGTTCCGGCTCGACGGACCGCCGGAGGTCGTCTTCGAGGGAATCGCCAAGGCGGGCAACCACAATGGCGGACGGATCGCGTTCGGGCCCGACGGCATGCTCTACGTCGGCACCGGCGATGCGGCACGCAGCGCTTTGTCCCAGGATCCGGCCTCGCCCAACGGCAAGATCTTGCGTCTGACACCGGACGGCAGGCCCGCGCCGGGCAATCCGACTCCGGACTCGCCGGTCTACAGCCTGGGCCACCGGAACGTGCAGGGTCTCGCGTGGGATCGGGCGGGACGGTTGTTCGCCGCCGAGTTCGGTCAGAATCGCCTCGACGAGATCAATCTCGTGGAACCGAACCGCAATTACGGCTGGCCCGCCGTGGAAGGCGGTGGCGGCGCGGGCCGCGGTTACGTGGATCCCGTCGTCACCTGGACCACGGCCGAGGCGTCGCCATCGGGCATCGCCATCGCGGGCGACACCCTCTACGTCGCGGCGCTGCGCGGTGAAAGGCTGTGGACCGTGCCGCTGATGAACGGTTCTGCGGGTACGCCGCGAGCGATGTTCGAGGAGCGCTACGGCCGCCTGCGCACCGTGGAAGTGGCGCCGGACGGAGCACTGTGGGTCACCACCTCGAACACCGACGGCCGCGGCGACGTACGCCACGGCGACGATCGCATCCTCCGGTTCCCCGCGCGCTGACGCCCGACGATCAGCCGTTGTCCCGCAACGGAATCGGCAGTCCCTCCGCCTCCGCGACAGACCTGGCCCGCTCGTATCCGGCGTCCACGTGCCGCAGCACGCCCATCGCCGGATCGTTGGTGAGCACGCGTTCGAGCTTCTGCCCGGCCAGCTCGGTGCCGTCGGCCACGCACACCTGCCCGGCGTGTATCGACCGCCCGATGCCGACGCCGCCGCCGTGGTGGATGGACACCCAGCTCGCCCCGGACGCGGTGTTCACCAGGGCGTTCAGCAGCGGCCAGTCCGCGATGGCGTCGGAACCGTCTGCCATCGCCTCGGTTTCGCGGTAGGGCGAGGCGACGCTGCCGGAATCGAGGTGGTCGCGGCCGATCACGACGGGCGCACGCAGCTCGCCACTCGCGACCATCTCGTTGAACCGCAACCCGGCCAGGTGCCGCTCGCCGTAGCCGAGCCAGCAGATCCGCGCGGGCAGCCCTTGGAATGCCACGCGCTGCCCGGCCAGAGCGATCCACCGGCGCAGGGATTCGTTGTGCGGGAACAGGTCCAGGATGGCGCGATCGGTCGCGGCGATATCGGCGGGATCTCCGGACAGCGCCGCCCAGCGGAACGGTCCCTTGCCCGCGCAGAACAGCGGCCGGATGTAGGCGGGCACGAAACCCGGATAATCGAAGGCCCTGTCGCATCCGCCGAGGCGGGCCTCACCGCGCAGCGAGTTGCCGTAATCGAAGACTTCCGCGCCGCGGTCGAGGAAGCGCAGCATGCCGTCGACGTGTTCGGCCATGGATTCCCTGGCGCGCTCGGTGAATTCGTCGGGTTTGCGTGCCGCGTAGTCGGACCAGTCGGCCAGATCGACACCGCGAGGCAGGTAGGACAGCGGATCGTGCGCCGAGGTCTGGTCGGTGACGATGTCGGCGGGCAGGTCCGCCGCGGCCAGTCGCGGCAGCAGCTCCGCCGCGTTGCCGATCAGGCCGACCGACAACGCCTTTCGCTCGGCACACGCCGCGGTGACCCGGCGAATCGCGTCGTCGACGTCGTCGGCGATCTCGTCCAGGTAGCCGTCGTGCAGCCGCCGCCGCGCCCGCGCGGGATCGCATTCGACGATCAGCGCCGCGCCGCCGTTCATGGTCACCGCCAGCGGTTGCGCACCGCCCATCCCGCCGAGGCCGGCGCTGAGCGTCAGCGTGCCCGCGAGGGTGCCGCCGAATCGCTTGTCCGCGATGGCGGCGAAGGTCTCGTAGGTGCCCTGCAAGATGCCCTGGGTGCCGATGTAGATCCAGGAGCCCGCGGTCATCTGCCCGTACATGGTGAGCCCGAGCGCCTCCAGCCTGCGGAACTCCGGCCAGGTCGCCCAGTCCCCCACCAGGTTCGAGTTCGCGATCAGCACCCGCGGCGCCCACTCGTGCGTCCGCAGCACACCGACCGGTTTTCCGGATTGCACGAGCAGCGTCTCGTCCGCCGCGAGCGTGGTCAGCGTGCGGCTGATCGCGTCGAAACTGGCCCAATCCCTGGCCGCCTTGCCGGTGCCGCCGTAGACCACCAGGTCGTGCGGGCGTTCGGCGACCTCGGGGTCGAGATTGTTGTGCAGCATGCGCAGCGCGGCCTCGGTCTGCCAGGTGCGGGCCGTCAGTCGGGTGCCGCGCGCCGCCCGCACGGTCGGATGCTCTGTGGTCATGGCTGCCTCCGTTCGCCGGGTGCCGAGTCCGCGGCCAGGTGAGGTTCGACCGCGTGGAGCAACGCGCCGTCGCGGATCAGGTCCGCGGCGGCGGCGATCTCGGGAGCCAGGTGCCGATCCGGGCCCGGCCCCTCGACCCTGGTGCGCAACAGCGCGACCGCGGCGGCGGTGGCGGGCGCCGGTCGCAGCGGGGCGCGCAGTTCGAGCGCGCGGGCGGCGGTGAGGTACTCCACCGCGAGCACGGTGGTGAGCCCGTCCACCGCGGTGCGGAGTTTCCGTGCGGCCGACCAGCCCATGGACACGTGGTCCTCCTGCATGGCGCTGCTCGGAATGGAATCCACCGAGGCGGGGACCGCGATCCGCTTCAGTTCGCCGACCAGGGCGGCCTGGGTGTACTGGGCGATCATGTGCCCGGAATCGACGCCGGGATCCGCGGCCAGGAACGGCGGAAGTCCGTGCGAGCGAGCGACATCCAGCATGCGGTCGGTGCGGCGTTCGGCCATGCTCGCGGCATCGGCGACCGGGATGGCCAGGAAGTCGAGCACGTAGGCCAGGGGCGCGCCGTGGAAGTTGCCGTTGGATTCCAGGCGTCCGTCGCCCAGTACCACCGGATTGTCGATGGCGGCGGCCAACTCTCGATCGGCCACCGTCTCCGCGTGGGCGACGGTGTCGCGGGCCGCGCCGTGCACCTGTGGCGCGCACCGCAGCGAATAGGCGTCCTGCACCCGATGACAATCCCGATGGCTGGCCACGATCTGGGAACCGGTCAGCGCGGCCCGCATCCGCGCCGCCGCCAGCGCCTGGCCCGGGTGGGGCCGCAGGGCTTGCAGATCGGCGGCGAAGACGCGATCGGTGCCGAGCAGCGCTTCGACGCTCATGGCGGCAGTCACGTCGGCGACATCGAGCAGCCGGTGCAGGTCGGCGAGCGCGAGCACCAGCATGCCCAGCATGCCGTCGGTGCCGTTGGTGAGGGCGAGCCCCTCCTTCTCCGCCAGCACGACCGGAGTGATTCCGCTGGCGCGCAGGGCTTCTGCCGCTTCGGTCGCCCGTCCCTCGGCATCGGTCACGGTGCCTTCGCCCATGAGCGCGAGCCCGACCGCGGCCAGCGGCGCGAGGTCGCCGGAGCAGCCGAGCGAGCCGAACTCGGGCACCTCGGGGGTGATGCCCGCGTTGAGCATGGCGGCCAGCGCGTGCGCGGTCACCGGCTGGGCTCCGGTATATCCCGAGGCGAGGGTGCGCAGCCGCAGGACCATTTGCGCGCGCACCACCTCCCGCTCGACGGCGGGGCCCGCGCCCGCGGCATGGGAGCGGATCAATGACCGTTGCAGCGCGGCACGGCGCTGCGGCGGAATGGGTCGGATCGCCAGCGCACCGAATCCGGTGGAGACGCCGTAGGTCGGCGTCGGCGCCTCGGCCAAGGCGTCGACGTGCCCGCGGGCGGCGATCAGCCGCTGCTCGGCGGCGGCGCTCAACCGAACCTGAACACCGTCGCGCGCGACAGCGACGACCTGTGCCCTGGTCAGCGGCCCATCGATGATCACGGCCGACTGCGACGCGATATCCGGCATGGTTCCATTCTGCGCCGAGCACGGCCACGGACCCGGCATCGCCGCGTTCGAACCGGTATCCGCCGCGGCCGGCCCCGCGAGGACCTATATTGAGGGTCCGAAGCAGCGACGACATACCCGGGGGATCTCGATGCGCGAACAGATCGAATTCCGTCTCGTCGAAGACGGCGACGACCCGGAACTGCTCAGCAACGACAGCAGCCTGCTGCTCGCCGAACTACACGAACTCGGCCTCGAGGATCTCGATCGCCCGGTGATCGGCACCGCCCCGGCGGGCACGCGCGCGGGCGACGTGACGACCGTCGCCTCCATCGTGGCCATCGTGTCCTCGCCCGCCGTGTTGCAGATGGCCACCGAGGTCGCCAAGAGCTGGCTGGTGCGCCGCCAACGCGGCTCGATCCGCATCAGGCTCGGCGAGGACGAACTCGAAATCAGCAGCGTCGCAAAGGATGAGGAACGCGCGCTCGTCGAGCGGTTCCTCGCCGGGCGGCGAGCGGACGGCGATGGTCAACCGTAGTCTGATCATCGCCAACCAGCACTACGACGATCCGGCCTATCCCGAACTGCCCGGGGCCGCGCGCGACGCGGCGGAACTCCAAGCGGTCCTCTCCGACCCGGATATCGCCGGATTCGACGTGCAGGTGTTGCGCGACGGGACGGCCGCGCAGTGCCGGAAGGCGATCGAGACCTTCTTCCGGAGTGCGAGTGGCGACGACCTTCTGCTGCTGCACATCTCGTGCCACGGCCAGAAGGACCTGCACAATCGCCTCTATCTGGTCGGCACCGATACCGAGAAAGCCTATGTCGCCTCGACGGGCATCGACTCGACCTTCATCAGCGACCAGATCGAGGGCAGCCGCTCCAGCAAGACCGTCCTGATGCTCGACTGTTGCTACAGCGGCGCGTTCTCCCGCGGCTTGCGCACCCGGTCGGCCGCCGAGTCGGTCGACGTGCGCGAGCCGTTCTCCGGCCGCGGCCGCGTGGTCATCACCGCGTCGACCGCGCTGCAGTTCAGCCACGAGTCCCAGGCGACGAGCCGCGCCACGGCGGAACCCTCGGTGTTCACTAGCGCGGTTGTGCACGGATTGCGTTCCGGCGCCGCCGATCTCGACGGCGACGGCTGGATCAGCATCGACGACCTGTACGGCTACGTGCACGAGACCGTGCGCCGTCGCGCACCGAACCAGACTCCGACGCGCAGCGTCGCGAGCGTTCAGGGCGCGCTGTATCTCGCCCGCAATGTCGCCGCCCGGCCGCAGCACGTGCCGGGCGACATTCGGGACGCGCTGCGCAGCAAGCTGCCGTGGCAGCGGATAGGCGCGCTGCACGAGCTGGAGAACCTGCTCGGCAGCTGGCGGCCCGAGGTTCGAGACGCCGCGCGAGCGGATTTGACCGCGCTGGTGGCGGATCCTGATCCGGCGGTGGCGAAACTCGCCCAGCAGCTGTGGTTTTCGCGCGGACTCGGGGAATTGCCCGTCGGCGACGAGCGCGGGGTGTCGCGGCTGCCGGGCGCTGATCGTCCGCGGACCAGGCACGCGGTGGGCATCGACTTCGGCACGACCAACTCCGCCATCGCGGTGTTCACCGACGACGACGTCCGGGTCGTGCTCAGCGCGATCGGTGACCGGACGATGCCGAGCGTGGCCGCCGTGACCGAGAACGGAAACTGGGTCGTCGGGGAAGAAGCACGGCGGCGGGCGACGATCAATCCGGCGAGCACGTTCTCCCGGGTCAAACTGGCGCTCGGCACCGAGAAGCGCTTTCGCGCGTTCGGCCGCACCTACACCCCCGTCGGCGTCGCGGCGACGATACTGGCCGAATTACGTTCGGCCGCAGAAAGATTTCTCGGAGCCATGGTGCGGGACGTGGTGATCACGATCCCGGCGCATTTCGATCTGATCCAACGGGAGGCCACCGTCGAGGCCGCCGCCCTCGCCGGACTGAACGTGTTGCGTCTACTGAACGAACCGACCGCGGCGGCACTGGCCTACGGCGCGAATACGGAAACCGACCAAACGATCATGGTGTTCGACCTGGGCGGGGGGACGCTGGATGTTTCCGTCCTCGAGATCGGCGACGGCGTCGTCGAGGTACTCGCCACCGGCGGCGACAACCGGCTCGGCGGCGTGGACTGGGACGATCGGCTCCTCGAACATGCCGCCGGACGTTTTCGCAGGCAACACGGCATCGACCTGTCGACAGACCAGCGGGCGACGGCGCGGCTCCGCGAAGCGGCCGAGCGCGCCAAGATCGAGCTGTCCTCCCGGATCTCCACGGAGATCGTGCTTCCCACGATCTGCGTCGGCCCGGACGGACCGCTGGACCTGGAACTGCCCATCACCAGGGCGGAATTCGAAGAGCTGACGCGGGACCTGATCGACCGGTGCAGGACGCTGATCCAGCGCGCGGTGACCGAGGCGTACCTCACGACAGCCCAGCTGCAACAGATCGCGCTCGTCGGCGGCGCCACCCGGATGCCTGCGATCGTCGACCTGGTCAAGGACATCACCGGTCGGCAGCCGCGCAGAGAGGTGATTCCCGACGGTGTCGTGCTGGGCGCGACGCTCCAAGCGGGCGTGATACTCGGACACTTCAAGGACACGCTGTTGCTCGACGTCAGCGCGGCAACTGTCGGCGTCGCGGATGTCAACGGGCGCATCGTGCCGATCATCGAGCGCAACACCACGGCGCCCACCAAGAGATCTCTGAACTTCACGACCGTCGCCGACGACCAACGGCACGTCCAGGTGCAGCTGTTCGAAGGGGAGAGCAGGCTCGCGTCACGGAATCGGAAGATCGGGGTGCTGGAGCTGGGGGGGTTGGCGCCCCAGCCGCGTGGCGCCGCCGATATCGAGGTGACCGTCGATATCGACTCGAACAGGCTCGTGCACATGCAGGTAACGGATCTCGAGTCGGGACGGTCCGTACAAATGAGTGTCACCCTGAAGTCGGCCCGCGCCCACGAAGCGACCCGAGTGAATCCCGCGCACGCGATCGTCGAGAAGCCCACGAACGGATCCGAGAGCCAGTGATCACCGCCGACCGTGGATCGCGGTCGGCGCGATCGTCGCGAAGAGGCCCAACGATGCGCGGACGAATTCCGTTCGGGAGCAGCCGAGTTGGCGCAGCGCGCGGCCGTGGTCGTGCGCGACGACGAGGGTGGCGCCGGTGAGCAGGATCCACCAGAAGGCGCGGGCGGCGAGGCGGGCAGGCAGTCGAACGCCCGCGAAGGCCGCGCGGAGTCGCTGGGTGTGGAAGGGGACGTGCCTGCGTTCGTCGTCGAGGATGAGGGCGGCGACGCTGGTGGTGAGCGGGTCGCTCGTACCGTCGCGCAGCGCCCGGTAGTACTGGAGGGCAACGATTTCGGCGACCATCAGCACCATCAGTTCCAGGCGCAACCCCAGCGCTCGGCGCAATCGGATGAAGACGGCGTCGGTCCAGTGGTTCGCGATGGTCGGCTGCCCTGCCGCGTGCAGCAGCCGCTCGAGCAGGCGGGCGTGATTGCGTTCCTCGTCGACGAACAATCGGACCGCCGCCGTGTACACGGGGTCCCCCGCGCGTTCGGCTTTGGCGATGAGGTCGGCGCCGTCGCCGCTCTCGCCGACCTGGAACCGCTGCACGCTGCGCGCGATGGCCGGATGCAGCCGGGCGCCGCGACTCCAATCCGGATCGCCCGCCGCCGCCCTCGCGCGCGCCTTCGCCTCGAATTCCCGTGTCCAGCGGAGGAATTCGTGCGATGCGAGCTGCTCGATCACCATGCGAGCCACCCTAGGAGCATGCTGCGCCGATACCGGGGTGACTCGGTGGAGATTTCGTGAAGATGCCGACGGTCAGGGTTTCCGGCCGACGCCGCCCCACGCCGAGACGTCGCGCACGCCTCCGGCGGCCTCGTCGGTACGCCAATGGTTGATCGGCACCACACCGGGCTCGACCAGCTCCAGTCCCTCGAAGAGGCCGGTGATCTCGGCGGAGCTGCGCGGGTTGTACGGATCCCCACCGGTTTTGGCATAGTTCTCGCACATCCGCACGTACGCCCTGTCGTCGGTGGCGCCGTCGTTGAGGACGAGGTAGCTGCCCGAGGGCACACCGTCCATCATGGCGCTCACCACGCGCCGCACCTCGTCGTAGCTGCGCGCGTGCCCCAGCACGCCGATGAACATGATCGCGATCGGCTTGCTGAAGTTCAGCACGTTGCGCGCGTCGGCGAGAATCACCTCGGGCCGATGGAAATCCGCCTCCAGATAGGTGGTCACACCCTCGTCGGTGGTGTTGACCAGCAGCGCTCTGGCATGGGCGAGGACGAGCGGATCGTTGTCCACGTAGACGATCCTGGAGTCGGGCGCGGCCGACTGCGCCACCTCGTGGGTGTTCTGCATGGTGGGCAGTCCGGTGCCGATGTCGAGGAACTGGCGAATTCCCGCTTCGGCGGCCAGATATCGCACCGCCCTGATCAGAAACTGCCGCGACTGGACCGCCATCGTCTTGATCTCGGGATACACCGCCACACCGGCTTCGCCCGCCATCCGATCGGCCTCGTAGTAGTCGCGGCCACCCAGCCAGTAGTTCCAGACTCGCGCCGAATGCGGGATGTCGGTACGGACGGAGCGCTTGTCTGCCATGGTGGCTCCTGGACGAAATTCGAGCGAGGTCGCGGTGACTGTACAGCCGATCGCGTTGCGGTATCCGAAAGTTCGCTGATGTTGTCCACCGGGTGGGCATGGCGGGCAGATCGGTGCGGATCGCTGAATGATGTCCGGCGGGCGGGTTCACGATTCGAGCACGGCCCGCGCGGCATTGTGGCCGGGGATGCCGCTCACGCCGCCGCCGCGCACCGCGCCCGAACCGCAGAGGAAGACATTGCGCACTTCGGTGGCGACGCCCCAGCGCACGGCGGGATCGGTCGCGCTGCCGTCGTCGCGGTAGGGAAAAGCGAGATCGCGGTGGAAGATATGGCCTCCGGGCAGCCCGACCTCGCGCTCCAGATCGAGCGGAGACTTCACCTCCAGGCAGGGCGCGCCGTCGGCATCCTCGACGAGGCATTCGGCGATGGGCTCGGCCAGCACCCGATCCAGTTGCGCGAGCACGCCTTTCACCGCAGCCGTCCGGGCCGCGTCGGGGTTGTCACGGAAAAGTCTTGCGGGAGTGTGCAAACCGAAGAGCGTGAGGGTGTGCATGCCGCGAGCCGCGGCGTCGTCGGACAGGATCGAGGGATCGGTCAGGGTGTGGCAGTAGATCTCGGACGGGGGCGCCGCGGGAATCCGTCCCGCCTCCGCTTCCCGATAGGACCGCTCCAGCTCGGCATACGATTCGGCGATGTGGAAGGTTCCGGCGAACGCCTCGGCGGGATCCGTCGCGGTGTCGAGCAGGCGCGGCAGGCGCCGCAGCACCATATTCACTTTCAGTTGGGAGCCTTCGGGTTTCGGCTCTTCCGGCCCGCCCAGCAGTCGCGTCAGCTCGTGCGGCGCGGCGTTCACCAGGACGTGCCGCGCGCCGACGGCGCCGCCCTCGTAGCGCACCTGCGCCGCGACGCCGTCGCTGTCGACACCGGTCACCGCGCATCCGGTGATCAGTTCCGCCCCCGCCGCGCGGGCAGCGTCCGCCAGCGCGTCGGTCAGCGCGCCCATGCCGCCCACCGGCACGTCCCAGTCGCCCGTGCCGCCGCCGATCACGTGGTAGAGGAAGCAGCGGTTCTGCCGCAGCGTGGGATCGTGCGCGTGGGTGAAGGTGCCGATCAGCGCGTCGGTGAACACCACACCGCGAACGGTGTCGTCGGCGAAGGTCTGCTCGATCGTCTCCCCCAGCGGCCGCTCGAACACCGCGTCCCACAGCTCGTCGTCCGCGACGGTCCGGCGCAATTCCGTCCGCGTCGGCAGTGGTTCGGTCAGGGTGGGGAATACACGCCGCGCCATCGCGCCGGTGCGCGCGTAGAACCGCTGCCACGCCTCGAAGTCCCGCTCCGAACCGGTCAGCCGTTGGAAGCTCGCCCTGGTGCGCGCCTCGGATCCGGTGTCGACGAGCAGCCCTGCGTCGCCGACCGGGGTATAGGAGGAGATCCGCCTGCGGCGGGTCAGGAACCGCAGACCCAGATCACGCACGATGCTCGCAGGCAACAGGCTCACCAGGTACGAATACCGGGACACTCGCGCGTCGACACCGGGGAACGGGCGTTCCGACACGGCCGCGCCGCCCGTGTGCGACTGCCGTTCGAGCAGCAGCACCGACCGACCGGCCCGCGCCAGGTACGCGGCGGCGACCAAGCCGTTGTGGCCGCCGCCGACCACAACGACGTCATAGGAGGAGCGCGTCGGCGTCATCCGTCCTCGATACCACGGCCGCGCCCCGACCCGGCGCGCCGACGCGCCGCCGGGCTGCTCGAGACCGGCTGGGAGGAGTGGCCGAAGGCCGGTTCCACGGCCGGGCACAGCGTCGCCCAGCGCGAGGTTAGCAGCCGGTACCGACAACATCGTCTCTGTCGAAAAGTACTGCGCGACAGTCGTTGTCGGTATTCACAAGATCAACAACAGGACGGCGAACTTGTCGGTGGGCTCGCGTAGGTTTTCGGTCATGAAGAGAAACGGGAGGGAACGCGATGGACTCGGGTGACCGCGAGTGGGAGCGGGCGGCGGTGGTGCAGACGCTGCCCGTCGTGGCGCCGCGCAAGCTGGCCAAGGTGCCCTTCGTCGAAATGGCGGACGGGCGGTTGCAGGGCGTGGTGTCGAGCGGATCGGACATCGCGCGGGTGTACGTCTCGTCGGTGGCGGCGAAGACGCACGGACTCAGCTGCAGCACCAACAACAATCGGCCGTGCGGCGGCCTGCGCGGCGCCTATCCGTGCAAGCACATCGACGCGCTGCTCGACGAGGCGGTCGTGCAGTACGGCGTCGAACGGGTGGCCCGCTACCTGGGAGTCGAGATCGCGGAGGGCGCGAGCCTGTACCACGCGCTGAACTGCTCGCACGAGCCCGCGCCCGCGGCGGTCGTGTTCAGCCGCTTCCTGCGCCATCTGGCGTACCTGGAGCTGCCGGGCGGCACCGCGCCGATCCCCGAGTTGCAGTGGTTCCCCTCGACGGGGGTGAGCCGCTGATGCTCGGCGTACAGATGGCCGAACTGCTCGAGCCGCTGCCGGGGGTGGCGGAGGCGCTCGATGTGGTGACCGGATTCGACACCGCGCTGACTCACGGATTCGCGCGGCTCACCGACGAACACACGGCCGCGCTGGCGAACCTCGCCGCCGCGACCGGCGGATCCCCGCTCGGGCCCGCGATCGCCGAGGCGGTCGCGAAATTGAGCGCGGGTTCGATCGGCCCTGAGGAGCTCTCGGCGCTGGCCGGCGGGCGGGCCGCGCTGCTCGGCGCCGTGCACGACGCGCTGCTCGACCGTGTGGACACGGCCATGGGTCGCGAGCGCGCCGCCTGGGAACAGCCCGAGCCCGCGCACACACCGCACAACCTGGCGGTGGGCAGCCGCTCCTGGTTGCAGGAGGTGGCCATCACCGGATGGCGCGGCGTCGACCACGACCTGGTCTCCGCCGCCGACAAGACCGTCGAGGCGCTGCTGGCCGAACCCGCCCTGCGCAGGCTCGCCGTGCTGCTCGACGGCCTGACGGCCGAGCTGCGCGCCAGCTGTCCGGTCGCGACGCTGGATCGGCTGCCGCAGCGCCGCTGGGCGGACCTGTGGGCGCGAGCGCTCCTGTTGTCCTGGCGCACCGGCGGATTCGCGGAGACGACGGCGGTGTCCGGGCGGCTGCTGCCGCTGGGCGTCGACGTGCACGAGCACGGCACCGCGGTGCAGGTTCAGCTGTACGCGCTGCTGGAGACGGCGGCGGGAGCGACGCGCCGGGTGCGGGTCAGCGTCGCCGCGGCCAAGGTCGACACGATCGTCGGCCCCGCGATCTGGCAGCTGTTCACCGACCATCCGCAGCTGATGAAGGCGATCGCCGAACGGCTGAGCCTCGATATCGACGGCATGCCGATGACCGCGGGCGGCGACCTGATCTGGCACGACGAGTCGGCTCGTCTGGGCGCGAGCGCCGATCCGTTCGCCACGGCGCGTGTGGGGCTCGCGGGCGCGCTCGCGCCCGCCGTTCCCCCGCTCGATCGCGATCCGGTGCACCTGTGCGAACCGGTCCTACTGGAGGGCTACAAGGTCGAGGACGGCGCCATCGAGCTGGACGGGCACCGGCTCGCCCTCGAACTGGATCGGCTGCCCACCTGCGGTCCGCTCACACCCGCCGCGGTGAACAGCTCCTCGACCTGCCTCGGCATGCTGCGCTGGGATGCCGGGCGGTGGTCGCTGCGACCGCTCGCGGTGCGCAAGCAGACCAAGGGCGTCGAGGTCGACGTGCACGGCGGCGACTGGGCCTGCGGCCCGACCGACCCGAAAGTGGTCAAGGCGCAAGCGAAGTCGGGCGATGCGGTGGCGGTGCTGAGGGAACGAGCGGGACGGCTGCTGAGAAAATGACCGACAGCAACGAGACTCGACGGCAGATCCTCTATTGGCGGCTGCTGGCGGGCATTTTCGACAGCGAAGCCCAGCCCGCGCTGGAGACGTCGAGCGTCGCGATCGTCGACGACCTCGGCCTGCCCGCGGCACTGCTCGACCCCGGCGTCTCGATCGACAATGTCGTGCAACGCTTCCCGGATCTGGGGTCCGAATTCGACGGCCTCGGCGTGCACGTGCGTGCCGCGGAATCGATGACCGGCGTCGTAGGAGCGGACGAGCCGGATCGGGACGCAACCGAAGCCGGAGACCAGCGGGATCCCGTCGATACGGAGGCCGACGCGGTCATCGGCGCGGGCGAGGTGCGTTCGGCCGCCTTGGTGTCCAAGCTGTTGCTGAACGTCTTCGCGACGGGCGGCGGCACGGTCAGCGCGACCCAGCTCGCGGGCTGGCAGCGCGACGCGGGCTGGTTGCGGCGCATGCTCGGCGCAGAGGGCGGCGGCGAGGTGCGCGGCGTGCTCGCCGATCTCGAGGCCGACCTGGTCTCGCGGATGCGGCTGCGCGAAGTGCTCGCCGATCCCGCGCTGGCGTCCCAGCTGACACCGAGCATGTCGCTGCTCGAACAGCTGTTGCGCGACAAGGCGAATCTGTCCGGCGTCGCGCTGGCCAACGCCAAATCGCTCATCCGGCGCTACGTCGAACAGGTCGCCGAGGTGCTGCGCACCCAGGTGCAGCAGACCACCGCGGGCACCGTCGACCGCTCGGTGCCGCCGAAGCGCATCCTGCGCAATCTGGATGTGGACCGCACGATCTGGAAGAACCTCACCAACTGGAATCCGGACGACGAGCGGCTCTATGTGGACCGCCTGTTCTATCGGCAGACCGCCAAGCGCACCGTGCCCGCCCGGATGATCGTGGTGGTCGACCAGTCCGGTTCGATGGTGGACTCGATGGTGAACTGCACCATCCTCGCCTCGATCTTCGCCGGACTGCCCAAGGTCGACGTGCACCTGATCGCCTACGACACCCGCGCCATCGACCTGACGCCGTGGGTGCACGACCCGTTCGAGGTGCTGCTGCGCACCAACCTCGGCGGCGGCAACGACGGCCCCGTCGCCATGGCGATGGCCCAGCCGAAGATCGTCGACCCGACCAACACCGTGCTGGTGTGGATCTCGGACTTCTACGAGTTCGACCGCTCCCAGCCGCTGTACGAGAGCATGCAGGCCGTGCATCGCAACGGCGTGAAGCTCATCCCGGTCGGCTCGGTCAACAGCTCCGGGCACCAGAGCGTGAATCCCTGGTTCCGGGAACGCTTCAAGGCCATGGGCACGCCGGTGATCTCGGGCCGCATCCAGAAACTCGTGTTCGAACTCAAGAACTTTCTCGACTAGGAGACCTCAGACCATGACCGATACCACGCTGCGCGCCCCCGCCGAACTGAAGTACGCCGAGGAGCTGGACTGGCTGGAGTCGATCGACGACGGCCCCAAGCCCTTCGCCTGGCGGCTGAGCCCGAAGATGGTGCGGCTGTTCATCCTCGGTTCCGAGCGCTCCGACGGCCTGGACCGGCAGATCGACCAGAAGTGGTTCGGCGACCGCAGTTTCGTCGAGCGCAGCATCGTCACGCTGGCCTCCGACCGCGGGCTGCTGCTGATCGGCGATCCCGGCACCGGCAAGAGCTGGCTCGCCGAACTGCTCTCCGCGGCCATCAGCCGGAACTCCACGCTCGTGGTCCAGGGCACCGCGGGCACCACCGAGGATCACATCAAGTACTCCTGGAACATCTCGATGGTGATCGCCAAGGGGCAGTCCAGGGAATCGATGATCCCGTCGCCGATCATGACCGCGATGGAGCAGGGCGTGATCGGCCGCTTCGAGGAGCTGACCCGCTCCACCAGCGATGTGCAGGACGCGCTCATCTCGATCCTGTCCGAGAAGTACGTCTCCATCCCCGAACTCGACGACGACAACGTTGTGTTCGCCAAGCCGGGCTTCTCCATCATCGCCACCGCCAACAGCCGCGACCGCGGCGTGAACGACCTCTCCTCGGCGCTCAAGCGGCGCTTCAACTTCGTGCGCATCCCGGTGGTGACCAACAAGCGCAGCGAGGCCGAGATCGTGCGCTTCCGCACCGCGGAACTGTTGCGCAGGCACCAGATCGAGCTGGAGCTGCCGCCCACGCTGCTCGACATCCTGCTCGACAGCTTCGCCGATCTCCGCTCCGCGGCCGCCGCCGCGACCAGCGACGACGAGAAGCTGGAGTCCGCGCTGTCGACCGCCGAGCAGATCGGCGTGCTGGAGGACGCGATTCTGCACAGCCAGTTCTTCGGCGACCGCACGTTGCGGGCGGAGACGCTCGCGGGTTCGCTGGTCGGCTCGCTCGCCCGGCGGGCGCCGGAGGATCTGGCCATCCTCAACAAGTTCTGGCATGGCGTGGTCGAACCGCGCAGCAAGGACGCCGGCGGGGACTGGTCGGAGTTCCTGGAGGGCGGCCGGGCGGCGATCGCGAGGCTCTCGTGACCGGTCCGTTCGGCGCGCTGCGCGAGCAATTGGCCGAGGCCGCGACCCGATTCGCGGCCCAGCCCGGCGCGGTCGCGGAGATCTTGGCCGGCATCGTCGACGACGTCGACCGGGCGCTGGCGGTCGAGCTCGAGATCTTCCCGGTCTGCCATCATTCGCCCGCCTCGGGGCTGGCGATGGTGCGGCGACTGCACGAGAAGCGACCCAAGGTCGTCTATCTGGAACTGTGCGAGGACCTGCGGCCGATCCTGGACGAGCTGCGCAACTGCAAGCTGCCGGTGGCGGTGCAGGCGTGGGCCGGTGAACTCGACGGCTTCCCTACCACCTGGGCGCCGCTGTCGGTGGTCGCGCCGATCACCGAGGCGTCGGCGGAATACCAGGCGATCTCCTACGCGCTCGACACTCCCGGCGTCGAACTCGTGCTCGTCGATCGCTCCACCGACCACGTCTTCCAGTGGGCGCCGAACGGCGGCACGCCGGACGGTGACACACCCGCCGACAAGACGCCGGAGCCCACCGAGGACGGCGCGCTGCACGGCGACGCCGTCGGCATCGACATCGGTGATCTGCGACCGCATTTCGCCGAGCTGGAGGAGCACCTGCTGCACCACGGCAAGGTGCGGCACTGGTCGGAGTGGTGGGACCAGTACGTCGAACAACCGCTGGCGGGAGCCGATTACGACACCTACCGCCAAGTCATGGTGCTGATCGGCAGCCTGTTCCGCCGGCTGCGCCGCACCGGCGTCGAGGAGGACGAGAACCGCGAGCGCTACATGTGGACGCGGATGCGCGAACATCTCGAGGCGACCGGCGCCGACCCTGCCGACTGCCTCTACGTGTGCGGGGCGTTCCACGCAGCCAGCAGGGTCGAGCAGTTCGGCCTCCCCGCCGACGCCGCGCCCTACGAGATCACGCCGCGGTCGAAGACCACTTGGCAGTACGGGCTCATCCCGTCCAGCCAGTCGGCCATCGAGGAGCAGTTCGGGCTCGCCTCGGGGTCGGTGTCGATCGCCGCGGCGACCTGGTCGAAGGGATTGCGGCGGGGCGGTGTGAAGCCGTTCCAGCTCGCGGGCCAGAAGTCCGCGAGCAAGAAGACGAGCAAGCGCACGCCGCCCGTCGTGACCACCGCCGCGGTGGCCGACCAGCTGACGGGGTTTCTGTCCACGCCGCCGCGGTTGGACTCGCTCGACGAGGCCGAGCTGCTCGACTGGTCGGTGGACATCGTCCGGCTGGCCCGGCGCAACGGCTACCTGGCGAGCACCGCCGATGCGATCGCGGTGTTCGAGACCTCGATCCTGTTGGCGGGCGTGCGCAATCGCGCCCGCCCGACGCCGTACGACTTCCAAGACGCGGCGATCACGTGCATCGAGAAGGACCACGTCCCGGGTCGCCGCGACGTGCGCAAGCTGTGCGAGATCCTGCTCGGCGGTGATCGCATCGGCCAGGTGGGCTACGCGGCCCTGCCGCCGCTCGCGCGCGACGTGCTCGATCGGCTGGCGCCGCTCGGCATCGACACCGGCAAGCGCACCGTGCAGCGGTCGCTGCTGGACCTGCGGGCCGACCCGCATCTGCGGCCGTGTTCGGATCTGCTGTGGATCCTGCGCAGGCTGCTGCCGTCGGACGCGGTGCGGCCGATCATGGGGTCGCGCACGCTCGGTGAGAGCTCCATCCAGGAAAGCTGGGATCTGGCGCTCGGCAAACACCAGCGGGCCCTGGTCGAGCTCGGCTACGAAGGCGTGACCATCGAGCAGGTGCTCGAGCAACGGCTGCGCATGGCGGTGTCCGCGGCCGACGCGACGGCCGCGGTAGCGCTGGCGACGGTGGAAGACGCGCTGCTGTACCTGAAGTCGCCGCGGCTGGCCGACGAACTCGGCCACCGCGCCGTCGAACTGCTCGCCGCCGAGCGATCGGTGGACGACGCACCCGAGGTCCTGCGCCGAATCCGGCTGCTGCTCAACTATTTCCGATCGACCGAGGACGGTCTCCCCGACTGGTGCGGCCGGTTCGTCACCGCGGGCTATGCCCACTACTGCACGCTGCTGCCGACCGCCTTCACCGACGAGAACACCGGCGTGCGACCGGTCGCCGCCATGCTGGGCTTCCTGTTCGGCATGGAGAACCTGGCCCTGTCGCTCGGCTGCGACCACACCCAGCTCGAGCTGGCGGTGTTGCAGTCGCATCCGGAGGCACCGGCGAAGGTGGCGCTGCTGTGGGCGACACGCCTGCAACTCGGTCTGCTCACGCTGCCGGAACTGCGCACCCGCTGCGACGACATGCTGGCCAACCCGCTCGTTGTGCCTGCGTTCCCGCAGTATCTGAGCGGTTTCGTGCAGGCCATGGATCCGGTGCCGTCCTTGAAACCCTTTGTGGTGGAGCTGTTGTCGAAGGCGTTCGGCCGCCTGCCGGACAGCGTGCTGCTGCCCTGGCTGCCGAAGCTGATCACCACCCTGCGCGGCCAGGCCGGTGAACTGATTCCGGCGCTCACCAGGGAGGCGGGTCGCACCTTCCCGTCCGGTCTTGCGGCCGTGGACAGCTGGAGTCCGCCGTGGACCGGCACGCCGCAACCCGCGGCCGCGCCCGCTCTCGCGGCGGCGGGCGGACCGGTCACGGATCTGCTGTTCGCCCACCCTGCGGCCTGCGACGCGCTCGGCGCGCTGCTCGGCCACAGCGGCGAATGGCAGCGCCCGGCCGCGACCCCGCACACCGAGGTCGCGGCGCTCGTCACCCGGCATCCCGAAACAGCGGCGGCCCTGGCCACACTCGTCCCCACCGCGAGGCGCTGAGCCGCCCACGCCGCCGCGGACACCCGCTCTCCCGCCACGCCGGAGCCATCGGCGCGCGGGAGAGCGGGTGTCCGCAGACCCGAACCCGCCGAAAGATTCTCCACGGCGTCTTCCGGACCAAGAGCGACTCTGCGATCACGAGAGCGCGATGTCCGGTTTCTATGCTGTCAGGCATGTCGACAGATCTGGCGTTCCTCTGCTCTCACTGCGGTCAGGAACACGATGGCCTGCCATTCACCTATGGCACGGTCGCGCCCGCGTACTGGAACGAGGGCATGGAAGGCGGTTCGGGCAATGTCCTCGGCGACGACCAGTGCGTGATCGCCGACGAGCACTTCTTCCTCCGTGCCCGCCTGATCCTGCCGGTCCTGGACTCGGAGAAGGACTTCGAATGGGGCGTGTGGATTTCGCTGAGCAAGGCGAACTTCGCACGTGCGACGGAGTTGTGGACCAGTCCGGAGCGGGTACAGGAGCCACCGTATTTCGGCTGGCTCTCAACCGAGCTGTCCACATACGAACCGACGACCCTGAACTTGAAGACGAAGGTGCACAGCCAGCCCGTCGGTGTCCGCCCGACAGTGGAATTGGAACCCACCGACCACCCACTGGCCGTGGAACAGCGGACCGGCATCACCCTCGCCCGCATACAAGCCATCGCCGAACTGTTGCTGCACCCTCAGCAGTGACAACCGCCGTAGCCCCGACCAATAAGGTCGTGCCAGGTAGTATGGCGATCAAGATCGATACTCGGGGGGACGGGTGCACCAAGCCCATTTTTCACTGCTGTCACGGACAGGATGGTTCCGCCTGTTCGTGACAGCGGTTAGCGTCGCGGGTATCGCGATACCCGCTAGCGGCTGCTCGGCAACGATCAAGGGCAACGCTGTCATCTCGACAATCCCTCTGGGTGACAACGTATTTGCAGGCGAACTCGCCATCGACCCTGCATCGGGCACGCTGTACGCCGCCACTATCGCCTCCGATCGCGACGATCCCCGCACCAACATTTACACGCTGTCAGTGATCGACATGACGTCCAAGGCTGCCCGCTCCGTGATCCCGCTTCCCGCCTACCCCTCGGATATCGCATTCGACTCGACTACGCGCAGCCTCTACGTCGTCAGCGCTTTGGACCGTCGGGAACGTCGTGGGCTGCTCACGGTCATCGACGGCAAGACCAACGCCATCACCGCCAACGTTCACACGGGAACGTACTCGATGCGGGTAGACGTCGATGAAAACACCCACACCGCATACATTCTCAGCCAAGGTACGGTCGAGGATGTCGACGGGCTGCACTACAACAGCACCATGTCGGCACTCCCGGAGGGTGCCACGTCAGTCACGGCTGCGGTGCCGGTGGCCGTCGGCTACGGTAAGGACATCGCTGTCGAGGCCAGGTCGAACACCGCTTTTGTAGTGGATGGCGAGGTGGACATGATCGACCTGGTGACACACTCCCGAACCAGGACGAGCCGCCTGCCCTACGGCGAATCCGCCAGGGCCGAGATCGCCCTGTTCGATTCCGGCACCGGCAAACTCGTTGTTGTGAACCAAGAAGGCGATCTCGTTGTCGCCGACTCCACCATGGCGGAGTTCAGGAGGCATGTCGGCTTCGGAAAGCGGAAAGACTCCAAGGGCCTCGATCTGATGTACACGGCAACGCTTGACCCTGCTACGCACACCGTGTACGTCGCGGGTAACGCATTCTCCGACGACACCGACGAGATCAAGATGATCGACACAGTGACCGGCGCAAGCACCGGCACGTTGCGCGTCGAGGATCCACACAGCCTCGCCGTGGACTCGAAGACCCACACCCTCTATGTGCTGATCGACGGTGCGGTCGCGATTTTCCCCAGCACGGCAATGTAGGCGTGCGCTGACCCGTTGGGGTTAGTCTTCGAGGTCGCGGTGTACACAAGCGGTACGACCAGATGCACGCTCATCGGCAGAAGCGGACGTTCGTGACCGCGCAATAGGCGGCATTACGGCGTGTTGTCGAGTGCGGCCGGTTCGATCATAGGGCGACCCGACACAAGCGGCAGCTGGCACAGACACTTCGGCGTTGTGGAATGTGCTGCACCGAACCGTATTTCGTTCACCGATCGCAGTGGGCGACCGCGTTCGAACGTAGGGTGGGTGGGTGGACGGTACTGCATCGCTGGTCACCCAGTGGGAGTCGCGTTTCGACCTATCATGGGACTCCTTCTGGGAGAGCCTGAGCGTGCCGTGGCAGCGGGCTATCGCGGGCACCGCGTCAGAGGCCGCACCTGACGCGGCATCGATACTCGGTCGGCGACGGCTCACGACCGACCTCGAATGGGTCGGATATTTGGAGCCGGTGACCTGTCTGCCGGCGGTGCGCGAGGCCCTGCTGTGGGATGAGAACGGCATGGATCTAGGACCGCTGACACGGACTGACGAGGGCGAGGTTCGGTCGTGGGATCGACTTCTTCTGGGTGGGCCTGCGCACGTGGATCTCGGGCAACTCAGCGGAGTTCCGGTGCGCCATCTGGTCCTGTCCTTGGTCGCTGTCGAGACGTTCGATGTCCTCAGTGACGTGACCGGGCTGAAGTCGCTGATTCTCGACCTGCACGGCGAATCTGTTTCGCTGCCACCGCTTCCCAACCTGACCGACCTGACGCTCTACTCGGATACGCATGTGGATCTCGACAGTATCCGGGTGAACCCGGGCTTGCGGATCCTCTCGAGCGATGAGCTGTTCTGTCCGCCGTTCGGGCCCGACGATGTTGCTTGATGAGCGATGAAGCGCAGCGGCCGAGGGTAGTGCCGATGGCCGCTGTGCCAACTCCTGGAGTCGGTTACCGGTACCTCGGCGGAGAAATACATCGACCGCCTCGCCGCCGCGGTCGGCGCGACAGTGTGATCGCCGCGCGTCCACTCCGTCGCTACATCGCCGTCGATACCTGCACGACCCAGACACGGACGATGCCTCGACCGACTTGCCCTCGGCACGAACTCCCGAGCAGCTCGAACCGACAGAAGGGACGCCACCTCACCTGGACTCCACGCTCCCTGTGCCAGAACATCGGAAGGAAGGGAAGGAGGGTCATAACTCATGCACGCGACTGAGCATGGTGTTGCTTGGCGAGCAGTCGTTCAACGGAAGTCGGCTTCGTGGTCGAGGGCCCACTGCGCGAATGTCCTTGCGGGACAACCGAGGATGTCGGCGATCGTGGTCGACACCGGTGGCGGTGTCGTCGCCGCGGCCTGCCATCCCTCCAGGATCGCGTCGGCGACGAAGGGTGGCACGGTCGCGACCAATTCCGCGCGTGCCTGGTCGACGGAGGATTCCTCGATGGCGATGTCACGGCCGAGGGCCTCGCCGATGTGCTGCACTTGGCTACGCAGGGTGAGCGCCTCTGGTCCGGACACAACATAGGCGCGGCCGCGGTGGTATGGCTCGGTCAATGCCGCCACCGCGAGCGCCGCGACGTCCTTTTCGTGAACAGGTGCGGTCCTCGCGTCGGGATACGGCAGCCGGACCGCGCCCACGTCCCGAACGGACCGCTGCCACGACCACAGGGTGTTCGTGGCGAACATCCCGGGTCTGATGAATGTCCACTCCAGATCCGATGCCTCGAGGGCGGATTCGACCTGGGTGTGCATCCAGGCAGTGGGGTTGGTGCTGGGGTCGAGGTCCAGGACGGCCACCGACGAGAGCAGCACAACATGTTGCACGCCAGCGGATTCGGCGGCTCTTACGAACCCGTCGATCCCCGCGGGTCTGGCGTAGAGAAACACCTTGTTGGCACCTTCGAGTGCGGAGGCAAGGGTTGCGGGGTGTTCCAGATCGGCCGCCACCACGTCGGCTCCTGGCGGGAGCGGCGCCGTGTCGGGGTTGCGGCTGGTCAGACGGACGTGCGCACCAGCGGAATTCAACCCTGCCGCCACGTGGCGGCCGACGTTTCCACTCGCTCCGAAAACAACTGTCAACATGGCCGGAACAGTAGAACCGAGAACTTGCCTCGGGTAAGTACCTACCTGCAGGTAAGCTGCCGAAATGACGGTACGGTCGCAGGTCTTCCACCCCACCGCATCGGGCGCGAGTGACACACCTAACATCGAATGCTCCGCACGCGAGGTAGTCGACGTCACCAGCCGATGGGGCGGCCACATTCTGAATGCGCTGCGGGACGGTCCATTACGATTCTCCGAGTTGCAGGCCGCGATCGATCGGATCAGCGACAAGATGCTGTCGCAAACCCTGCGCACCCAGATACGGGACGGGCTGGTAGTACGCAGTGTCGAACCCACCACCCCACCACGGGTGAGCTACGAACTCACCGCCCTCGGACACAGCCTGACCGAGTCCCTGCAGCCATTCGTAGCATGGGTCCGCCTCCACGCCGCTGATGTGACCGCCGCACGACAGCAATACGACCAACACCACACATGACCGAACGTCTGGGAGTCACCCCAGCCGAGCAGGGCGTATGAGATTCGGCAGCACACCCCGGATCACTCGCTCATCGGCACTCAGGACGGCCAGGACCATCGGATCAGTGCAGACCGCAAATAAGTGCACTCCACCAGTTATAGATGTCAAGTGACTGGAGCGAGATTGTCCAACTGAATGCGAGGCAGCACGGGAATGTTGGTTGATGCCACCCTGGATCGCCAGCGCCCTACGGGCGATGTGTCAATCATCCGCCGGTTTTCGGCCGAGCGGGTGGCTGGCCTTTCCCGATTCGCTTGCGGGGTCCGCGTTGAGAGCAGTCAGGGCTGCGTTGCCGCCTTCGGCTTCGAGCCGACGGAGTTCGTTGTGGCGCCGCACGCGCGTGCTGGTGAACTGGGGCGCTGCGGGAGCATCCTCGCCGCGGTTCTCCGGCCTCAGCACGATCTTCGACAGCCAGTACCGGTACTGCCAGGCGCCACCGACAAGACCAGTGTCGGCGATCTTGTTCAGGTCGGCGTAGGTGAATTTCTTCTCTCCGGACAGGTATTCGTCGACGAGGGCGAGGTACATGTCGGTTCCGCTCTGGTGGCTCAGCCACAGCCAGCGGGCGAGCAGGGGATCATTGTTCGTCGCCACGAGGTCATCGAGGATCTCGTGTTCCATTTTCGCGTGGTTGGCTCGGTCGATCGCCCACTGAAGCAGATCCTGGCGGCGCCGCCGCGCGCGTGCCGTCCGCCGCGATGCGATGATCGCGAAAATGAGCCCGGCGATACCGACGGCGGTTCCGGCCATACCGGACACGGCAAGAAAGTTGTCCATACGGGGCCCTTCGAGAACTGTGCCGAGAGCGCCAGGCGATCGGCCATAGCGCTGTACCGCAACAGTACTGGGACTGCACAAGTCGGTGGCGATCTCGCACGATGCCCACACCACGACTCCTTCCACCAAGCCGCGACGATGTGGCAGCCGGACCCTCGTTGGTCCCGTCGACGATCAGGTCGCGGATGAACTCGGCGAGGGCGGCGAACACATGAAGACGAGGCGGCCGCCTGGTGTAGTGGTGTCGAGGGCTTCGCGCACCACCTCCGACGATCGGATCGAGGGTGTCGCCGTCGAGCACGACCGCATCAGGTCGGTCGGTCGTCGCGATCATAGCCGTGGCTGTCCGAGAAAGGTCTGACAGAATTTGTTGAACACCAACTGTTTTCGACGCATTTGTTGAACACCATGCTGGCGCGGTTCGTACAGTGCGGCCAAAGGGTATTTGGATCGGCCTCACAAACATGGTCCCGGATGCCGTCCGCCCGTCCCAGCGGGCGCGCCGCCGGGCTATCCCTCGTGTGTGCGCGCCCTTTGGACGGACTCGAGTATCGCAGAGAGGTCGGTGCCCTGGTGGAGGTAGCCGTCGAGAAGCTCGACGCATCGCGTGGTGCGCGTTTGGCTGCCTACAGTGCCGTCTCCACATCATTGGCGCTGTGCAGTGATCGCGAACTGCGCGACCTAGTGGATACGGCTGCGCCGATGGGTTCTGGCATCGGCGGGACTTCGGCGTTGCTGGAGGTCGACGGGACCCCGGTCTTCGTCAAGCGGCTGCCGCTGACCGATCTGGAAAGGCAGCCGGAGCACGTCCGGTCCACGGCGAACCTCTTCGGGCTACCTGTCTTCTGCCATCCCGGCCTCGGGGTCCCCGGAAGCCCGGGATGGGGGGCCTGGCGGGAGTTGGCCGTGCACACCATGACGACGAACTGGGTGCTCGCACAGGACCATGAGGGCTTTCCCTTGATGTACCACTGGCGGGTGCTGCCCCACACCGGGCAGGCGCTGCCCGAGGAACTGGCCGATGTGGAGAAAGTTGTCGCCTACTGGGGAGGCGGACCACAGGTGCGCCACCGGATCGAGGCGCTGCGGGACTCCTCGGCGAGCGTCACACTGTTCCTGGAGTACATCCCGCAGAACCTGCACGACTGGCTGGACGTTCAGGTCAAAGCCGACGACGAGACCGCCGAGCAGGCATGCACCATGGTCACGAAGGAACTCGAAGCCGGAATCTCCTTCATGAACGCCCGCGGGCTCCTGCACTTCGATGGCCACTTCCAGAACATCCTCACCGACGGCAAGCGGCTGTTCTTCACCGACTACGGCCTCGCGATCTCCTCCCGGTTCGACCTGTCCAAGGAAGAGGTCGACTTCTTCGCCGACCACCAGACCTATGACCGCTGCTACACCCTCACCCACCTGGTGCAGTGGCTCGTCGTCGCCCTGTACGGGTCGAGCGGGACGAGTGCATCGCGTTCGTGCACGCCTGCGCACGAGGGGAACCTCCAACGGGAATTCCGCCGCAGATCGCGGCGATCCTCACCCGCCACGCACCGGTCGCCGCAGTAATGACGGACTACTACCGCGAGTTCCGTTTCGAGAGCAGACAGACCCCGTATCCCCTGGAGGCGATCCGCCGGATCGGCGGGCCGGACAGCTCGTTCACCATCTGATGGCCCCCGGGCGGCCGACAACAGGGCTGGATGCGGCAGGCCCTGGGTACTTTGATCCGCTTCTGCTGAACGGCCTGCCTACGGCCGAACGTACCGCGATGTCGATTCCCTCTGCCGAGGCAGTAGTGCTCGACGGAGCCGGACATATGACACACATCGACGCGCGCGAACAGTGGCGGTCGACCATCGAACGCTTCCTGCACGAGGCGGACTCAGTCACTCCCCCGTCTGTGACTGAACGCTGACATCGAGGTGGGAACTCGCACCCAGCGGCGATCTAGACGCTCGCGAACACGCGAAACGTCAGACAAAAGGACAGTCTTTCAACGAACAGGGCAGTGCACAGTTCAGTGCCTGTCAGCTTCAGTGCAATGCGCAGGTCAAGGTCGTTGTGCATCGGCTGAAGCCCAGTGGCGACGGCGTTTACTGAACGCTTCGGTGACAGATTCGCGCGCCGCGGCCCGCCGCGCGAATAGTTCAGTGCCCAGCTCACGGCGTCGGCGCACTGTCCTGTTCGACGCGATCGCATTGGTAGCGCAGGTATTCGGCGTAGGACAGCACCGTTCGGTAGTCGGCCGGGCGCAGGTCGACACCGAGCAGCGTGCTGGTCTGCACAGGGAGGTCGAGAATCTCGTCGGCCGAGATGTCGGAGAAGCGGGCCAAGCGGGCGAGTTCGCCGCTGTGTAGCTTGCGGTTTCCGCGTTCGAGTTCGGATACCGCGCCGCGTGGGATCGAGAGGGCCGCCGCGATGTCGTCCTGGGTCTTGCGTGCTTCGCGGCGCAGCGCCCGCAGGCGCGCACCGAATCTCTGCCATGCGGCGGCGTCAGCGCCGTGGCGTAATACAGCTGGTGAGTTGGTCATCGGTGCCCGCCTTGTCCCAGATCGGCAATCGGTCGGGTGTGCTGGTCGTGGTCGCGCAGCAGTCGCATCACGGTGGCCGGTGAGGGGTGCCGCGAGCCTGCCTTGTCCGATCGGCTGGCACGACGGATACACCCTCGGCATCGAGCAGATCCGCGCACACCCCGACTACCGCGGTGCCACGATCGTCCAGTTGGCCGAAGCCATCACCGAGACCGAGACGCTCACCCCACGCCTAACCGCCGCGCGCATTGTGGCGGTGGTGTGAGTGTTTGCGTGGTGGGGTGGCCTGGTCTCGCGGATCCGGTTCGTGGTCATCGGGGTGGTGGCCGCGGGCATGCTCGGTCTGGCCGGTTACGGGGCCGGGCTCGCGGATCATCTGAGTTCGGGCGGGATGTTCGACCCGACCTCGGAGTCCTCGGAAGCCGCGCGGCTGGCTGATACGGCGTTCGGGCGCAACCACGACGGTGATGTGCTCGTCCTCTACACCGCGCCCGAGGGGAAGACCGTCGACGATCCCGAGTTCTCGGGCAAGGTCGTCGAAAGCCTCAACGATCTGCCACGACGATACCCGGAGCAGATCTCAGGGATCACCGCCGCCTACTGGCGCACCGAAACCGGAAAAATCAGTGGCCCCCGGCTCGCGACCGACGATCGCAGACACGCCTTCGCGGCCATCGCCCTGCACGGCGACGACGACACGTCGATGATCCGCAACTACCGGGCTGTCAAGGGCGCCTTCGACATCGCTGGCGTCGATGTGCAGGTGGGCGGGTTGCAGCCGGTTGCCAGCGCACTCAACGACACCATTGCCGAAGATATCCACCGGATGGAGCTGCTGGCCTTCCCCGTCGTCGGGCTGCTGTTGTTCTTCATCTTCGGCGGTCTCGTCGCCGCGTCGCTGCCGTTGGTCGTGGGCGGGCTGACGGTCTTCGGCGCCTTCGGCATCGTCAAGTTCCTCACCGAGTTCACCGAGGTCAACTCGTTTGTCTCCGCTGTTGTTTCGATGATCGGGTTCGGCCTTGCCATCGACTACGGACTGTTCATCGTCAGCCGGTTCCGCGAAGAACTCGCCGAAGGCTATGACACTCCTGCCGCCGTGCGGCGCACCGTGATGACCGCGGGCCGCACCGTTGTCTTCTCCGCGACGATGATCGTCGCCAGCGTCGGCGGAATGCTGCTGTTCCCGCAAGGATTCCTGAAATCCTTCGCCTATGGCGCGATCGCGACGGTATCGATGGCGGCGCTGACCGCCATCACGATCCTGCCCGCGATGCTGGCGGTCCTCGGACCGCGGGTGGACATGCTGGGTATCAAGCGATTCCGCAAAACGAGGTCGGCTGAAGAGGTCGAGAACGGGTTCTGGGGACGCAGCACCCGCTGGGTCATGCGCCATCCGATCAAGGTCTTGGTCCCGCTCGTGCTCGGGCTCGTCTTGCTGATCCTGCCCATCGGCAACCTGGCATTCGGCGGACTCAGCGAGAAATACCTGCCACCGGACAATCCGACCCGTCTGGCCCAACAGGAATTCGACCAGCTCTTCCCGCTTCGCAAATCCGACCCGATCGAACTGATTTTCGTCTCCGAGGACACCAACGCCATTGGCGCGCTGTGGAAACAAGCAAACGCCGCACCCGGCCTGGCCGAAGCGTTCGGTGTGCCGGCCCGCTCGACCACACAGCCCGAGGTCTTCCGCACCACCGCCGTGCTCACCAACTCGAGCAACGCCGGGCCCGCCATCGATTACCTGCGTGACCTCCCCCAGCCCGAGTCCGTGCGCATGCTCGTCGGTGGTATGCCCGCCCTGCAGAAGGACAGTGTCGATACCCTGCTATCCCGGATACCGTGGATGGTCACCCTGGTCGTGCTTATCACGACGGTGCTGATGTTTCTGACTTTCGGATCACTGGTGCTGCCGATCAAGGCCGCACTGATGAGCGCGCTCGGCCTCGGTTCCACCCTCGGAATCCTGACTTGGATCTTCATCGACGGCCACGGCGCGACGCTGCTGAACTTCACCCCGCAACCGATCACTTCGCCGGTGCTGGTGGTCATCGTGGCCATCATCTACGGCCTGTCCACCGACTACGAGGTCTTCCTGCTCTCACGCATGGTCGAAGCCCGCGCGCAGGGGGCATCGACCACCGAGGCGGTGCGCATCGGCACCGCGCACACCGGGCGCATCATCACCGCCGCCGCGTTGATCCTGCTCGTGGTTGTCGGCGCATTCGCGTTCTCGGATCTGGTGATGATGCAGTACATCGCCGTCGGCATGATCGCGGCCCTGATTATCGATGCCACGGTCCTGCGCATGCTGCTGGTCCCAGCGACCATGAAACTGCTCGGCGACGACTGCTGGTGGGCGCCAGAATGGATGAAACGCATTCAACAGAAAGCCGGGCTCGGCGAACCTGTCCTCGACGACGCGCACCCTCGTAACGCCAACCCGGTGGATCTGATCCGCACGACACCGGTCACCGATCCGGTCACCACACAGCTGCCCGCGGTGTTCGGTCCCGACCCCGCGCCGTCGCAACGGCGGGTGTCACGACTGCGGCGACCACGCCCGCCCCGAGCCATCTCAACCGACACTGAACCGCCCACCACGCCGATCCATCGATAAATGCCATACGCACGCCCATACCGCTGGGCGCGCTATGGGCGGATCGGTCAGCGCGGTACTGCGGTGGTGAGTTGTGGGCCGTAACCGTTGATTACCAAGCAGGTGGCCGTGCCCTTGCGGGTCCAGCGGGTCTGGTCCGGGTAAGGACGAGGTTGCGAAGCTGATCGAGCATGGTGCTGTTGGTCAGGATCGCTATCGTGGCGTCCATACAGAGGCGTTCGGACTGTTGAAAGGCCTGTGCGGTGCCGGGCCATGGTCCGGACAGGCGTACCTCGGTGATCACCTCCGCATAGTGCGGTTCGTTGCAGGGGACCAGGGTTACGTGGGTGACCCTGGCATCGGCGGGGGTGTTCGTGAGGCGGTCGTCGGTCACCCACTCGAAACCTGCGGGATCGACTTCTTCGCCTGCCAGGAACAACGGCCGGACCGTAAACCCCTGCAGCTAGCCGAAATTGGTGCGGAACCACCCCAACAGATCCGCTTCCGACTTCACGCCCTCGTCCGGATCGTCCTTGGCCAGGGCGCACACATCGACCATGAGCCGGAATTCGTCGTGCACCGCCAGCAGGCAGGGGCGCGCGCCGAACGTGGCGTTCTCGTCGGTGTAGCAGAAGAAGCGGCCGACGGGGCCGGATGCCTTGCGCCACACGTCGTCCGCGCCGGAGCCACCGCACGCGTGTCCCGACACCTGCCCCAGCCCGGCTTGATATCCGAAGGTCATCGTCCGGTGGTCAGGGAAACCGAAGAACGTGGGAGCGGGGTCGCCGCGGTGGGTGGCGCAGTGGATCGCCGCTTCCGCCGTGCTACCCGCGGGCAGGTCCATGTGCTTGCAGGTCGAGGGTCCGAAATCGCCGGTCAGGTGATCGAGGACACGCCGATCGGCGGCGGTGAAGAAGTCCGGGTCGACCGTCTTCTCCTGCGGCAGGAAATGGTAGAGATGGTGCGACGCAACGTAATCGCGCGTCGGCTGGTCACTCGGGTCCGCCCAGATGTAGATACCCAGCGAGAGCTGGTCCTCGTCGGCCACGGCGAGCACCGGTTTGGGCGTCGCCGGGTCGTCGACGCGGCTGGTCAGGCATGCGTCCCGCCCCGCGGGCTTGCCGTCCACCACGAGGGGGCCGTCGTCGCCCGGCGGATCGTTCGGACAGTTCGTGGCGTCGTATGCCTCGACGACGAAATGCCGGTAGTAGTCCCGCAGGCCGTCGAGGGTTCGGAATCGGAAGAGGCGGGCGGCGGGGGCGTCCGTCCGGTCGTTGGCGTCGCAGGACACGATCGCCGTGGTGTCGGCGGCAGGCTCGCGGTGCACGCAATTGGTGCGCTTGTAGCCGATCAGGCCCGCGCTGGCCACCAGCTCCACATCCGCCGGGTTCAAGGCGGCGCGGTCGGGAACCGCGGTGCCGTCGGCGGGCCTGCCCGAGGCCATCCAGGCGACGAGAACCGTTGCCGCCGCGAGTATCACGGCGGCGATCAGCGCCGGGACGGCCAACCGGCGCGCCGTCCGCCGCAAGTTCCGCTTCGGCGGCCCGAGCGACCGCGCACCGCCGTCTTCGGCGAGCGGCCGGATTCGCGGCCCGTCTCCGGCTGTAGCGCCCTGCGGCACAACGGCTTCCGCGCTCGTGACGGTGTCATCGCCGATGGCCGCTTCCTGAGTCGGGAGCACCGGCAGTGCCACCTCCGCCTCGCCCCGCAGCGCCTCCTGCGCGGCGGCCGCGAACTCCCCCGCGCTGGCATACCGTGCGTCGGGGTCCTTCGCCAGCGCCCTGGCGATCACGGTGTCCATGGCCGACGGGATCTCCGGACGGAGCGTGCTCGGCCGCGGCGGCGGCTCGTTCATGTGCGCCCGCATGATCTCGCCGTCGGTCTCGGCCGGGAAGGGTCTGGCGCCGGTGAGGCATTCGTAGAGCACGCAGCCGAGGGCGTAGATGTCGGCGGACTGGGTCACCACGCGCGAGGTGAACCGCTCCGGCGACATGTAATGGAACGAACCGATCGCCGAACCGTCGGCGGTCAGGCCCTCGGCGGTGCTGGAGTGCGCGATGCCGAAGTCGACGAGATAGGCGAAGCCGTCGGGCGTGGTCAGGATGTTGTCGGGCTTGATGTCACGGTGCACCAGCTCGTCACCGTGCGCGGCGTCGAGAGCGGCGGCCACCTGCTTGATCAGTTCGACCGCGACGGCCGGTTCCAGCGGCGCGTGTTGCCGCAGTACCGCGCGCAGGTTCTCGCCTTCGACAAGGCGCATGTCGATGAAGAGGTGCCCGTCGATCTCGCCGTAGTCGTGGATCGGGATGACGTGCGGTTCCTTGAGCCGGGCCGCGGCGTGCGATTCGCGCCGGAACCGTTCGCGGTAGACGGGGTCTTCGGCGAGCCGCTCGGGCAGCACCTTGATCGCGACGACGCGATCCTTGCCGGTGTCGTAGGCCTCGAACACCTCGCCCATGCCGCCGCGACCGATCAGCCGGACCAGCCGGTACGGCCCGAATTCCGATCCGACCTCGAGTCTGCGCTGGTTCGTCATATCGATCCTCCGTGACGCGCATCGCTCCCGGACGGCGGCGCGGCCCCGTGCCGCGCGAGCCGTGGATCAGCCGCCGAACACCGCACACCCGTGGCCGACGTGCACGCCGGTGCCGACGGACACCGCGTAGTCGGCGGTGATGACGTCGTCGGGCGCCTGCACCACGCTGATCGTGTGCCTGCCCGGCGTCGCGGGCACCCACTTCAGCAGCGCGACCCCGCCGGTCGGCCGCACCGTGGCGAGCGGAATACCGTTGTCGTAGAAGTACACCGGCGAGACGGCGTCGGTGAGGAATGCCTCGATCGTGTAGCTACAGCCGGTGCCGAAATTGGTCGCGAGGCCGTAGCCGAGGTCGGGCAGAACACCGACTCCGGTCGCCGTGGCGCCCGCCGAGGGCGCGGCGGCCACGGCGATCGCGGCGGCGCCCGCACAGGCGCTCGCCATCACGGTGGCGCGAATCGGCCGCCGACGAGTATCGCGGTCAACGATCATCCTGTACCCCTTCCGGGACGCCGGCCCCTTCCGATGGTATCGCTCCGACACCGGCGGATTGCGCCATCCGCCGATCATGGTGGCCGTTCGCTCCGGCGAGCGCGCCGCGGCGCTGCGGTCAGTCGGTGGGGCCGCCCGCCACGTAGATGACCTGCCCGGAAACGAATCCGGCGCCCTCGCCGACCAGGAAGGAGACCGTGTTGGCGATGTCCTCCGGCTTGCCGGTGCGTCCGACCGGGATCTGCTTGGCGGCCGCCTCGCGGAACTGCTCGAAGGTCACGCCGAGCCGCTCGGCGGTGGCGGCGGTCATATCGGTCTCGATGAAGCCGGGGGCGATGGCGTTGACCGTCACGCCGAACTTGCCGAGCTCGATGGCCAGTGTCTTGGTGAAGCCCTGCATGCCTGCCTTCGCCGCGGAGTAGTTGGCCTGGCCGCGGTTGCCGAGCGCGGAGGTGCTCGACAGGTTGACGATGCGCCCCCACTTGGCCTCGGTCATGTACTTCTGCGCGGCGCGGCTCATCAGGAACGAGCCGCGCAGGTGCACGCTCAGCACCGAGTCCCAGTCGGCGACGCTCATCTTGAACAGCAGGTTGTCGCGGGTGATGCCCGCGTTGTTCACCAGCACCGTCGGCGCGCCGAGTTCGTCGGCGACACGCTGCACGGCGGCTCCGACGGACTGTTCGTCGGACACGTCGACGCCGACCGCGAGCGCCTTGCCACCCGCGGCCTCGATCTCCTCGACCACGGGCTTGCAGGCGGCCTCGTCCAGATCGAGGACCGCGACCGCGAACCCGTCCGCGGCGAGCTTGCGTGCGGTGGCGGCGCCGATGCCGCGGGCCGAACCGGTGACGATGGCCGTGCGAGAAGTCGGGGCGCTCATGGTTCTCCTGACTGTCGAGGGTGGTCCCGATTCGAGGGGACATCCATAAAATACAACTCGACCACTGCGTCTCCAATGAAATGGCGGCGGCTGTACGATTCACGTGGTGACCACTTCCTCGCGGCCCACCGCCACCCGCTCCCCCGGACGCCCGGCTTCGGCCACCCGCGAGCAGGTCATCGAACTCGCCCGCCGTGCTTTCCTGGCCGGTGAACGCGTCGACGTGCAGGCGATCGCCGCCGAGCTAGGGCTCAGCCGCGCCTCGGTCTACCGCTGGTACGGCTCGCGGGACGGTCTGCTCGGCGCCATGCTGCTCCAGGAATACGAGCAGATGATCGCCCGCGCCGACGCCAAGCGGCGGACCAGTGGCGCGGAGCGCATCCTCGAGGTGCTCGACCGCGTCGCCCGCTGGGAGGCCGTGAACGAGCCCTTCCGGCGCTACTTCGAGAACGAACCGATCTCGGGCCTGCGCATCCTCACCGCCAGCGACGGACCGGTCCAGCCGCGCGCGGTCGCGGCCGTCACCGAACTCATCGCCCGGGTCGAGGAGGAGGACGGCTACCGCCCACTCCTGGAACGAGAGCTGTTGGCGTACACGCTGGTTCGTTTGGGCGAGGCGTTCCTCTACACCGACACCGCCGCGGGCATCCGCAACGACGTGGACCGGCTGCGCGAGGTGCAGTCGGTGCTGCTCGGTCTCACCGAGCAATCCGGCGCCCCCGCCTGATCCGCGCCCGCGACACCGACCCGAACCCACGCGGGTGGGCCGTCCGCCATGCCGCGGAGCGACAGTGGCGCTGTGCGGCGTCGAAATGGTCTGTGGGCCCGTGAAAAGCCCGAGCCGGGCCGGGCGCGGTGTGGCAATCTACAACCCGACATCCGCACCCACGATCTTCGGGAGCCGACGATGGCACTTCGCAAGTGGCCCACCGCTTTCGGCGCGGTCGACTACGATCGGCTGCCCGCCGCGCTGGATCAGCTGGCGTGCGCGCACGCGCGCAGGGCGCTGGCCAGCACCGATTCGCGCGAACCGCTCGCGCTGATCGATCAGGCCGTCTCGATCGGCGCGTGCGCCGAGGCGCTGCTCAAGGCCGTCCTCGCCGCGATCGACATCCACCTCGTGCGCGGGCAGTCGGCGGGCATCGAGACGACGCTGACGCTGGCGGGGCTGCCGGAGCATCCGGACCGGCCGCTGCCCGACATGTGGACCGTGGGCGCGATCGAGGCCGCGCAGGTGCTGAACCGCGCCACACCCGCCGACGTTCGCCTACCGGAGGAACTGCTCGCGCGGATCGTCACGGTGCGCGACTCCGCCGTTCACATGGGCTTCGTGGACCGCGCCGAGAGCGAGCGCGCCCTCGCCGATCTGGTCGTTCTCGTCGATCGGGTGCTGTCGATTCGCCGCGGGCTCGGCCAGGACGCCGACTGGGCCGCCTTCTGGTCGCCGAAGCATCTCGAGCGAGCCGACACGATCCGGTGCGAGCGCATCGCACCGGTTGTCGAGCTGATCGAACTCAGTGAGGACAACCTCCCGCTCCTGCTCGACGCGGCCGTCGCCGACGCCGACCCGCTCGAGGTCATGGCGCCGGTGCCAGGTCCGCCCGGCTGGACCGAACAGCGGAAGCAGGCATTCCTCGCCTTTCACCGTGACCGCGCGCTGCACCCCACCTGCCCGAACGAACGCACCTTCGTCATCACGGCCGGGGGGCGGGTCGTCGGCGCGGCGCGGCTCGAACCGCACGGCGAGGAGGTCGAGGCGGGCGTGTGGATCGGCCGTTCGCATCGCGGCCAGGGCGTCGGCGGTCGGGTCGTAGCTCGGTTGCGCGAGCTCGCCGCCGGAACCGGCGCTCACCGCCTCACCGCCGTCACCACGCCGGACAACGCCGCGGCGCGGCGGCTCATCCACACCGGATTCGGTGCGCGGCCGCGCGTCGAGGGCGACGCGGTCACCGGCGCCGCGGAGTTGCGCTGATCTTCGCCGATCGACCTCAGTCGCCGCGTAGCTGGTCGAGCAGCACCGAGACGTGACTGTGCGACGGGTCCTTCGCCGCGGTCACCAGGGTGACGGGATGCTCGGCCGCCAGCTCGCGCAGCTCCTGGAGACCGCGCCGCTGCGGTTCGCCGGACAGTTCGGCCTCGTAACGCCGGGCGAACTCGGCGAAGTCGGCGGCGGAGTCGTGGTGGAACCAGGTGCGCAGCTCGTTCGAGGGAGTGATCTCCTTGTCCCACAGGTCGATTCGGGCCCGCTCTTTGCTGATGCCGCGCGGCCACAGCCGGTCGACCAGCACGCGGCGGCCGTCGTCGTCGCTCGGGTCCTCGTAGATCCGCTTGGTCCGGAACTCACTCACGTTCGCGTCCTTCCGCTGTGCCATCCGGTTCACTCCACGACGAGCACGATCAGTCTGCGCGGCCCGTGTACTCCGGGCGCCACGGCGTCGGCGGTCGCCGACGGGCCGCTGACCAGGATGGTCGAGCGGCGCGGGTCGAGCCGGTCCATGACCTCCGGCAGCGACGGCTGGATCTGTTCGGCTCGCACCACGCAGACGTGGCAGTCGGGCGCCAGGGTCGAGGGACGGCGGCTCTGCCCTTCACCACCGTCGAGCACGAGGACGCCGATATCGGCGGCCGCGGCCGCGCAGGTGGTGACCACCGCGTCGACCTGTTCCGTCTCGCTCGCCGTCGCCAGCGGACTGTCGGGAACGATGCGGTGCCCTTCCGCGGCCGCCCACCGAGCCAGCCATTCACCGGGTAATCCGTCGGGGGCGATCACCGAGCGCGCGCCGTGCTCACGCAGCGCGGCGTCCACCCGGTCCGGGATGGCCGCGGCGGTGATTCGGCGCAGCTGCGCACCGTGCTGTGCCAATCGCTCGGCGAGCAGATCGACCAGCTCGGCCAGGTCGCCGCGCTCGGGGCCGGAGCCCGGGCGGGCGGTGGCGCGCGGCACCGGTACCACCCGTTCGTCATCGGGTAGCTCGACCAGCGCGTCCCTGATCCTGCGCAGCAGATCCTCGCGAGAATTCACGTGCGCCACCATCCGCTCGTGTTCGCCCAATGTCCCACTCCCCCAGCGGTTTCCACCATCTCTCCGGCTCTTTCCGGATAGGCGTCGCGATAGTACCGCACGGAAGGGACCACCGCTCAGACTCCGGCTTCCACGGTTTGCCCGCCGCGATGCTCGATCGCGCCGAGAATCAACCCGCTGTCGTCGGCGTCGACGCGCACCGCATCACCCGGGCCGAGCTTTCCGTCCAGCAGCAGGCGAGACAGCTTGTTGTCGAGCTCTTTCTGCACCGTGCGGCGCAGCGGGCGGGCCCCGTACTCGGGCTGGTAGCCGTGCTCGGCGAGCCAGTCCACGGCGGGATCGGTGATGTCGAGGTCGATGTCCTGTGCGTGCAGCAGGCGGCGGGTGCCGTCCAGCACCAGATCCACGATGTTGCGCAGTTCCTGCCGGTCGAGACGGTGGAACACGATGGTCTCGTCGATCCGGTTGAGGAACTCGGGGCGGAAGTGCGCGCTCAGCCGATCCATCAGCTGCGGTGTGATCGCGTCGACATCGCCTTCGGGCGCGGAGAGGATCAGGTCGGAGCCGATGTTGCTGGTGTTGATGACGGCCCGCGCCTCCGCGGTCGGATCGCGGCTGTATTCGTCGAGCGTCGGCGTCTCGCTTTTCGCCGGTCGGCCGGTGGGGGCGGGCTTCGCGCCGGACAGCAGCACGTGGGCCGCCGGACTGTCGGTGAGGGAGGCGATACCGAGCAGGACGTGCTCGGGTCCGATATAGCTGCTGCCCGCTTCGGCCGCGCGGCGCTGAGCCGCCCGCAGGGCGAGCTTGGCGGCCGGGCTCAGGGTCACCGGCTCGTCGGCCTCCTCGGCGGGTTCGCCGGTGTCGCTGACGTCCCGCATCTGGTTGGCAACCTTGTCGGGGTCGTGGCCGAGTTCGGCGATGATGCTGCGACCGGGTTCCGCCTCGGTGGCCGCGTACAACAGATTCTCGGGGGTGACCTCGTGATTGCCCCAGTCCCGGGCCGTCTCGCGCGCGGTGGCGATCAGCAGTTTGGCGTTGTCGGTCATCAGCCGCCCGAGACCGGTGCGCTGCACGGGTGGCTGGGACATCATCCCCGAGCCGAAGAACCGCTGGAAGATGTCGTCGAACGAACTGATCGAACTGGGCCAACCCTCGGTCATGTCCACCTCGCTGCGTCGCGGCGCACGCTGTGCGCCAACGGGATAACGGACGGCGCCGGACGAGATGGCACCCCACTGGACTGCTCACGGTTCGCGCTCGTTCACATCGCGTCGCTGACGCCGGTGCGACCACGGGAAATCGAGCGCGCGCTCCCTGGCAACGTACCGCCGTTTCACAGGGGCTGGCAACCGCGCGGTTCGTGATCAAGTCGATACGGGCTAATCGGCCGCTACGTGCCGGGCGGACCTATCCTGCTGGCATGGCGACCGGCACCGGGCCTGTTCCGCCGCGGCCGGGCGACGGCCGTGATCGAGTGGTACCCATGTGCCGCACCCTCGCCGAACTCGACGCCTCGGTCGCCGATTGCTTCGCCTGCCCGCGCCTGGTGGCATGGCGGGAGCGGGTGGCGCGCGAGAAGCGCGCCGCCTTCCGCGACGAAACCTATTGGGGCCGACCGGTTCCCGGCTTCGGTCCGGACGACGCCCGGCTGCTGATCATCGGCCTCGCGCCCGCGGCGCACGGCGGAAATCGCACCGGGCGCATGTTCACCGGCGACCGCAGCGGGGACGTGCTCTACGCCGCCATGCACGCCGTCGGCCTCGCCAACCAGCCGACCTCGGTGCGCCGCGACGACGGGCTCGAGCTGCTCGGCGCCCGGGTCACCGCGCCCGTGCACTGCGCGCCGCCGGACAACAAACCGGCTCCCGACGAACGCGATCGGTGCCGCGGCTGGCTCGACCTCGAGCTCGGACTGCTGGCGCCGACGGTGCGTGCGGTCGTTGTGCTCGGCGCGTTCGGGTGGCAGGCGGCGCTGCCCGCGCTCGCCGAGGCAGGCTGGGTGGTGCCGCGCCCGCGCCCGAAGTTCGGCCACGGCGTGCGCTACACGCTGGCGCCCGCTGTCGCGAACCGCGCGGAACTGGAACTGTTCGGCTGCTACCACGTCAGCCAGCAGAACACTTTCACCGGACGATTGACCCCGGCGATGCTGGAGCAGGTGCTCGCCGAGGCGGCGACGGCCGCGGGACTGCACCCGCACCGGCCGCACTGAGATCGCCGACCCGGAAGGTCAGTTCACGCCGGGCGATTCCCGCGGCGGTGCAGGGTGAGCTGGAGCTCGAGGAGCAGTCGGTCGGCGGGGTCCGTCAGGCCGATGCCGGTGATGGACTCCGCGCGGCGCAGGCGGTAGCGCAGCGTGTTCGGGTGTACCCGCAGCGCGGCGGCCGCGCGGCGCACGTCGCCGTGCTCGCGCAGATAGCCCTCGACGCTCTCGCCGAGTTGCGAGCCGTGGTCGCGGTCGTAGTCGAACAGGGCACGCACGCGGGGGTCGCGCAGATCGTCGCGGGTGGCGAGCAGATCGAGGATCTCCCCGAGCAACACGGCGGTGCGGGATTCGGCGAGGGTGGTCACCCGGCCGCGCGGAAAGGTGGCGGCGGTGCTGTCCAGCACCCGATCGACCTCGGCGCGGGCGGCGGCCACCTCGGTGAGGTCGGCGACGGGAATGGCGATGCCCGCGCGCAGGACCGCGCCGCGGCCGGCCTCCAGCTGGTCGACCAGCTGCCGGGTCCACGCGATGACCGACGGCGCGGACCGGTATCCGGGCAGCAGCACATAGACGCGGTCGCCGAGCACGGTCGCGATCGAGTCGGGACGAAACGAACTCGCGTGCAACCGGATCACGCTGCCCAGCGCCGAATGCCGTTCCCTCGCGGGCGCATGCACGGCGAATCCGACGACGGCCGCAGGCCCGTGCACGGGGACGCGCAGCGCGCCCGCCACGGACGGTATGTCGACACCGGCGCCGTGCGCACCGAAAAGCCTTTGGAGCAGCAATGTTTCGGTGGACGGCGCGTCCAGGGCGCGCGCGATGATGCGGGCGGCGATGGCGGCGGCTCCGCACAGCACCTCCGCGGCGTCCGGCTTGAACGGCCGGTCACCCTGTTGCAACCAGATCGAGCCGAGTGTGCGCGACCCGCCGTCGACGGCCGTCGCGTGGATGCCGACGACCAAGCGGCGCTTGATGTTCAGCTCCTCGTGTGCGGGCAGGTCGATCACCTCGTCGCTGCGGCGCAGCCGGTCGAACACGCCCCAGTCGTGCAGCACCCGCAGGTAGTCGCGCGGGCCCTCGCGGCCGAGGATCGACAGGATGCGCAGTTCGTCGGCCGAGTCGTCGGAGGCCGAATAGGCGAGCACGTGCGAATGCGGGTCCTCGATGGAGACCATGCCGCCCGCGTTCTGCGCGACGATCTGGGCCAGCCCGAACAGGTCGGTGTCGGTGGTGAGCGGGTCGTCGGCGGGCCCGCCACCCGCCGCCCGGTCGAGGACGCGGCGGACCTGCGCCAGCACCGCGTCCCAGCGCGCCTTGTGGTGCACCACGACCACCGCGACTCGCGACCGGCGGGCGGCGCCGCGCACCGAAGCCGACTCGGCGGTCGATTTGAGCAGCACTACGCGCGGGCGCTGCTCGGGCGGGCGCGCGGCCAGCTCCCCCAGCCAGCGCCGCACCGCCGACTCCCGCACACCCACCAGCAACGCCATGTCCGCCGGCGTCGCGGGCGTCTCGCCGAGATCGTCGCTGTCCAGCAGCGCCACCGAGCCGATCCCGACCGCGTCGCCGTCGGGCGCCTCGACCAGATCGATGACGGTGCTGTCGAGCGCGTCGAGCAGTTCGCGCAGCGGCACGCCCTCCCGCCGGCCCGGTTCCTCGGTGACCACGCTCACACCTTTCGTTCCGCTCGGCTTCGGCCGATCGGACAACAACTCGGTTCCATCTTTGTCCTATCGGCCGATCCTGCGCCGGGCTTTCCCGGAGTTGACTGCGCTGACCAGCTCCGACCAGGCAGGAGGATCCATGGACGCCATCGCGACCACGCCCACGCCCGTCAACGAACCGGTCGGCAGCTTCGCCCCCGGTACACCCGAACGGGAGCGGCTGCGCGCCGAACTGGCCCGGCTCACGGCGACACCGACCGAGGTGCACCACGTCATCGGCGGCCGACACCGCCGCACGGCGGGCCCGATCGTCGAGGTGGTGCAGCCGCATCGGCACGCCTCGGTACTCGGCACCGTCACGTTCGCCGAGCACCGCGATGTGCAGGACGCCATCGAGGCCGCCACCGCGGCCGCGCCGGGTTGGCGCGCGCTGTCGTTCGAGGACCGGGCGGCGGTATTCCTGCGCGCCGCCGATCTGCTCGCCGGGCCGTGGCGCGAAACCCTCGCCGCCGCGACGATGCTCGGCCAATCCAAGACGGCGTACCAGGCCGAGATCGACACACCGTGCGAGCTGGTGGACTTCTGGCGCTTCAACGTGCATTTCGCGCGCCAGATCCTGGCCGAGCAGCCGATCTCCACGCCGGGCGTCTGGAACCGGCTGGAATACCGTCCGCTGGAGGGCTTCGTCTACGCGATCACCCCGTTCAACTTCACCGCCATCGCGGGCAACCTGCCCACCGCGCCCGCGCTGATGGGCAATACCGTGCTGTGGAAGCCCGCGCCGACGCAGGCGGTGGCCGCGTACTGGACCATGAAGCTGCTGGAGGCGGCCGGGTTGCCGCCCGGCGTGATCAACCTGGTGCACGGGGCGGGCCCCGAGGTCTCGGAGGTGGCGCTGGCCGACGCGCGCCTGGCCGGTGTGCATTTCACCGGATCCACCGCGACCTTCCGGCACCTGTGGCGCACCGTCGCGACGAATCTCGAGCGCTACCAAGGATATCCGCGCCTGGTCGGCGAGACCGGCGGCAAGGACTTCGTGCTCGCGCACAGCTCCGCCGATCCGGACGTGCTCACCACGGCGCTGATCCGCGGCGCGTTCGACTATCAGGGCCAGAAGTGCTCGGCCGCCTCGCGCGCGTTCGTCCCCGCCTCGGTGTGGGCGAGGATGGGCGTCGATTTCATCGACAAGGTCGGCGCGCTGACCTACGGCGACGTCACCGATTTCGGCAATTTCGGCGGCGCGCTCATCGATCGGCGCGCCTTCGACAAGAACGCCGACGCCATCGCCCGCGCGAAGGCGACGCCGGGGCTGACCATCGCCGCGGGCGGCCGAACCGACGACAGCGTGGGCTATTTCGTCGATCCAACCGTGCTGCTCGGCGACGATCCGGCCGACGAGGCGTTCCGCACCGAGTACTTCGGACCGATCCTGGCCGTGCACGTCTACGACGACTCGGCGCCCGGATCCTTCGACGCGGCAATGGAACTCGTCGACCGCGGGACGGCCTACGGCCTCACCGGCTCGATCGTCGCCGACGACCGCGCGGCCGTCGCCGCGGCCACCGACCGGCTGCGCTTCGCGGCGGGCAATTTCTACGTCAACGACAAACCCACCGGCGCGGTGGTCGGCCAGCAACCGTTCGGCGGCGCCCGCGCGTCGGGCACCGACGACAAGGCGGGATCACCGCAGAACCTGCTGCGCTGGACCTCTGCTCGCACCATCAAGGAGACCTTCGTGCCGCCCACCGAGCACCGTTATCCGCACCAGGCACCGACGCCCGGCACCGAGACGGAGGTGCAGTGATGCCCGCCGGACGGCTACGGCCCGCGCTGCTCGCGGCCGCTCGCTCGCCGCGGTTGGAGCGCGGCGTCACGCGGATGCGCGCCACCCGCTCGCTGGTCGATCGTTTCGTGGCCGGGTCGACCGAACCGCAAGCCATCGCCGCGGCCGAAGCGCTCCGGAGCTCCGGCCGGTTCGTCACCATCGACTACCTGGGCGAGGACACCACCGACCCGGCCCAGGCGCGCAACACCGTGGCACACTATCGCGAACTGTTCGCGGCGCTCGCTGAGGCGTTCGCCGCCGCGGAGCCGGGAACCGCTCGGCCGCTGGAGGTTTCGCTGAAGCTCTCGGCGCTCGGTCAGTCCCTGCCGCACGACGGCCACCGGATCGCCCTCGACCACGCCCGCGAGATCTGCGCCGCCGCCGACGCGGCGGGCGTCGCGGTCACCGTCGACGCCGAGGACCACACCACCACCGATTCGACGCTGGCGATCGTGCGAGACCTGCGCGCGGACTTTCCCGGCACCGGCACCGTGCTACAGGCGTACCTGCGGCGCACCGAGGCCGACTGCCGCGAGTTCGCGGGGCCGGGTTCGCGGATCCGGCTGTGCAAGGGCGCGTACCGGGAGCCGGAGTCGGTGGCGTATCAGTCGGCCGCCGAGGTGGACGCCGCCTACCTGCGGTGCCTGCGCATCCTGATGGACGGCGCGGGTTATCCGATGGTGGCCACCCACGACCCGGCGATGATCGAGGCCGCGCAGCGCTACGCCGACACTGTCGACCGTAAGGCGGACGAGTTCGAGTTCCAGATGCTCTACGGCATCCGCGACGTCGAGCAGCGCCGCCTCGCCGAGGACCGGCGCCAGGTGCGCGTCTATCTGCCCTACGGCGACCAGTGGTACGGCTACTTCATGCGCAGGCTCGCCGAACGGCCCGCCAACCTGGCGTTCTTCCTGCGCGCGCTGGCTCCGGCCAACCGGCGCTGAGCCCGCCGCGCCCCGCCCGGCGTTGTCCGATCGGCCAAGCCTGGTCGAACATTATTTATCCAACTCACCGATCACACCGCGTTCGTGGTCCGATTAGCTGACAGCCACCAGTGTGATCCGCGTTACGGCGCACGCCCCGCGACCCGGGGCGTGCCGAGCCGAACGCAGCGGAGAAAGGAAGCCGCATGTCCCTCGCGGAGTTGCGCCACCAGATGTTGCGCCGCAAGCCCCTCGTCGAAGTCGAGGACGAGACGCCCACCGACGAACGGTTGGCCAAACACCTCGGCGTGTGGCAGCTCACCGCGATCGGCGTCGGCGGCATCATCGGCGCGGGCATCTTCACCCTCGCGGGCAGCGTCGCCAACAAGACCACCGGTCCGGCCGTGCTGCTGTCCTTCCTGGTGGCGGGCCTGGCCAGCGCGGCGGCGGCGCTGTGTTACGCGGAATTCGCCGGCATGGTGCCCAAGGCCGGATCGGCCTACACCTACGGCTACGTCTCGCTCGGCGAGTTCGTCGGCTGGTTCATCGGCTGGGATCTGCTGCTGGAGTACATCGCCGTCGCGGCGGTCGTCGCGATCGGCGTCTCCGGATACTTCGGATTCCTGCTCGATCAGGTGGGCATCACGCTGCCGGATTGGATGCTCGGCGCCTCCGGGACCGGCGAAGGCCACGTAGTCGACGTGTTCGCGATGGTGTTCTGCCTCGGCACGGCGTGGGTGCTGTCCCGCGGCATCCGCAGCGTCGGCCGGTTCGAGACGGTGGCCGTCGGCATCAAGGTCGCCCTTGTGCTGCTGATCATCGTGCTCGGCGTCTTCCAGATCGACAGCGCGAACTACACCCCCTACTTCCCGTACGGCACGGGCGCGGTGATGACCGGCGCGGCCACCGTGTTCTTCGCGGTGTTCGGCTACGACGCCATGAGCACCGCGGCCGAGGAGTCGGTCGACGGCAAGAAGCACCTGCCCAAGGCGATCCTCTACTCGCTGGCCATCGCGATGGTGCTGTACGTGCTGGCCACCCTGGTGCTCACCGGCATGCAGAAGTACACCGAAATCGATCCGGAGAGCGGCTTTTCCACCGCCTTCGAGTCCGTCGGCATGCCAGGCATCGCCAACGTCATCGCGGTCGGCGCCATCGTCGGCATCATCACGGTGGTGCTCACCTTCATGCTCGGGGTGACCCGGGTGTGGTACTCGATGAGCCGCGACGGCCTGCTGCCCGAATGGTTCGCCAAGACCCATCCGGAGCGCAAAGTGCCGACCCGCGTGACGTGGATCGTCGGCGTCGGCTCGGCCGTCCTCGCCGGACTGCTGCCGATCGACCTGGTCGCCGAGCTCACCAACATCGGCATCCTCAGCGCGTTCGTGGTGGTCTGTGTAGCCGTGCTGGTCTTCCGCTACACCCGGCCCGAGGTGCCGCGCACCTTCCGGCTGCCGTTCATGCCGGTCGTCCCGATCGTCGGCGTGGTGTTCTCGGTGTGGCTGATCCTGTCGCTGCCGTGGGAGACCTGGGTGCGCTTCGGGGTCTGGCTGGTGATCGGCCTGGTGATCTATTTCGGGTACTCGCGCACCCACTCCAAGCTCCAGCAGACCGGTCCCGCCGCGCCGCCGCCGGCCGGCGAGCACGCTCGGGCGTAGCCTGCCCGTCCGAGGCGAGCCTGCCGCGCGCGGGTCATCCGAGCAGATGCGGCGGGGTCACGGCCGGAGGCGCTTTGCGCACGAAGTCCCGCCGCAGCGCGTGATACGGCTCGCCAGGAGCGAAGAAGTTGCGGTGCATCCTGGCCAGCTCCGCGCCGCGATAGGCGTCCAACGGTTTGGTCATCTCGTCGGCGGCGCGGCGTTGCTTCTTCGCCACAAGGCGCTGCGCCAGCTCCGCGCCGCCCGCCAGACGCGCTGCCTCTCGCCGTGTCGAGTCCGAGAAGGTCTCGGCATCGCCGGGTACGACGCGGTCCACCAGACCGAGTGCCGCGGCCGCACCGGCTCCCACCGGGAGCGCCTCCCGCATCAGGCGATCGGCCTCGGTCGCGGCGACGCGCCGGGGCAACAGATAGGTCCAGTACTCCGAGCCGTGCAGGCCCATCAGCCGATAGTGCGGGTTCAACACCACCGACTCTCGGCACCACACTTCGTCCGCGGCCAATGCCAGCATCACGCCGCCCGCCGCCGCGTTGCCCGCCAGCGCCGAGATCACGACCTTGTCCGTGGTGGTGAGGATCGCCTCCACCACGTCGTTCATCGCGGTGATGTTGAGCCAGGATTCGACCGCCGGGTCGTCGGCCGCCTCGATGACGTTCAGGTGGATGCCGTTGGAGAAGAGGTCGCGCGGCGAGCCGAGCACGAGCACGTCGATCGGTCGCGCACAGGCCTGCCGGTAGGCCGACAGCAGCGCGCGGCACTGGCGGGCGCTCATCGCGCCGCCGGGAAAGGAGAACTCGAGGTAGCCGACGGCACTGTCCTCCCAGTAGCGCAGCTCGGACCAGGTGTCCCGGATCGTGGCCGCCGCGGGTGACACGGGCACTTCCCTGACCGACGCGGGCAACCCGGAACCGAGCGCGTCGGTCGCGGGCCGCTTGAACGTCGGCGGGCCGCCTGCCTCCCGGCGCGGACGTAGCTGCGGCACCCACACCGCGCCGTCGACGGTCGCCAGGCAGATCGCGCAGGCACGGGTGGCGATGATCGTGCCGGGACGGCCACGCAGCCGATCCTCGTGATGGCCACCGTGCAGGTAGAACTCCTGGCCGCACAGCTCGTCCAGGACGCCCGGTTGCGAATCGGCGGCGCGTAACTTCCGCAGCACGACCGTCGTGTCGTCGGAAGCCCAGTCGATCCGGCGGTATCGCTGATCGTGATAGGGCCGAAGCCGTCCCCTGGCATCGGACCGGACGCGGCCCAGTGGCTCCGGCTGGAAACGGCCGCCTGCGAACCGGGCGAGCGCGAGCAGCACGGCCCGCACCGCGGCATCGGCGACGTCGGTGCGATAGAGCTCGCTCTTGCCGCAGGCCGCGACGGTGAACGGCACCGAAGCCCAGATCGGTCCCGCGTCGAACTCCGCCACCGCCTGAAGCACTGTCACAGCCCACTCGCGTTCGCCGTCGTGAATTGCCCAATCGAGAGAGGAGGGCCCGCGGTCACCGATGGGTCCCGGGTGCACGATCAGGACGGTGTGCGCGGACCAGATGTCCTCGGGGATCGCGGTGGTGAGCATCGGCGCCAGGATCAATTCCGGCTGGAAGGCCGCCACCCCCGCCCGCAACAATTCGTCGCCGAGCGCCAATTCGACGCCGACGTGGTGGTCGCGGGCACGCAGTTCGGCGTGGACGCGCTGGGTGAGACTATTGAATGCATTGGCCACCAACAGAATTCGCAAGACACCCTCCATCGCATGTAGAGAGCTTTACGTCTTCCCCGGAAAACACTCGGTGCGAAATTCGCACGGCACTCGTCGAGGTACTTCCCGGACCACCGCCACCATTTCTCGGACACGAACGACAATCCAAAAGCGCAAGCCATTATCACTCGAGTCGATTCGACCGGCCCGCAATTCCGCGATTCGACCTCCCGACCGGCGTGGGTTCGGCACCGCACGCGGTCCCGAACCCGCGACAGTTCACTCCCCGCGGCTCCACCGGCCCGGCGCGAGCGTGAGCAGCGCGAGCCCCACGCCCAAAACCGCCAGGCCGCACCACGATACGAGCGGAAGACGCTCGCCGACGATCACCACGCCGAGTATCGCGGCGACGGCGGGCTCGGCGAGGGTCAGCGTGGTGGCCACCTCCACCGGCGTGTGCCGCAGACCGTATCCGAAGAGCCGGTAGGCCAGGAATGTGGTGAAGAAGGCCAGATGCATCCGATCGACGATTGTTCGGACGATCGGGCTCGGAATCGAATCCAATTCGCTAAGATGGGGTCGATGACCAGCAAGGATTCAGCCGACTCCCCGCCGCGGGCCTCCTCGAGTCGCAGTCGCGCGCCGGTCCCCCTCGACGACGTCGACCGCGTCCTGCTGGACCACCTGGCGCGCGACGGCCGGATCACCAACAACGCGCTCGCCGCGGCGGCCGGTATCGCGCCGTCGACCTGCCTGGGGCGGGTGCGGGCGCTGGTGGAGCGCGGCGTGATCCGCGGCTTCCACGCCGATATCGACCCGGCCGCCCTCGGGCGCGGCTTGCAGGCGATGATCGCGGTACGGCTGCAAGGGAATTCGCGCCAGCGCCTCGCCGAGTTCGGCAATCGGCTCGCGGCGCTGCCCGAAGTGCTCAATGTGTATTTCATCGCGGGCGCTGACGACTATCTGATCCACGTCGCCACCGAGAACACCGACGAGCTGCGGGGTTTCGTGCTGGAGCACCTGAGCGCCAACCCGGCGGTGTCCTCGACGGAGACGATCCTCATCTTCGAGCACCTACGTCCGCAGACACCGGTGCCCGGGCATTGAGCGCGGCCGCGCCCCGCACGGTGCGCGGCGTTCGGACCTCACGCGGCGACGAGCCGCTCCGCGGTGTAACCGTGTGCGGCGGCGACGGATTCGGACAGCAGCATCCCCTCGTGGGTGCTCAGCCCCGCGGCCAGGCCGGAATCGGCGGCCGCCGCGGCGCGCCAGCCGTGCTCGGCCACCGCGATGACGTAAGGGAGGGTGGCATTGGTGAGCGCCACCGTGGAGGTGTTCGGCACCGCGCCCGGCATGTTCGCGACGCAGTAGAACACCGAATCGTGCACCCGGTAGGTGGGGTCGGCGTGGGTGGTCGGACGGGAATCGGCGAAGCAGCCGCCCTGGTCGATGGCGATGTCGACCAGCACCGATCCCGGCTTCAACTGCTCGACGAGGTCGTGCGACACCAGTTCGGGCGCCTTCGCGCCCGGCACCAGCACCGCGCCGATCACCAGATCCGCTTCGCGCACCAGATTCTCGACCTCGAGCGCATTGGAGACGACGGTGCGCACGTGCCCGCGGTACTGCTCGTCGACCTCGCGCAACCGGCCGATGTTCACATCCAGCACGGTGACCTCAGCGCGCATCCCGACCGCGACGGCGATCGCGTTGCGACCCGCCACTCCCGCGCCGAGCACCACGACCTTCGCGGGCCGCACCCCGGGCACCCCGCCCATCAGAACGCCGCGGCCGCCCTCGCTGCGCATCAGGTGGTACGCGCCCGCTTGCGGCGCGAGCCTGCCCGCGACCTCGCTCATCGGCGCCAGCAGCGGCAGGCTGCCGTCCCGGCCGGTCACCGTCTCGTAGGCGAGGGCGGTGACACCGGAGGCCAGCAGCGCGTCGGTGCACTCCCTTGACGCGGCCAGGTGCAGATAGGTGAACAGCACCTGCCCGGCGCGCATCCGCGAATACTCCTCGGCCACCGGCTCTTTCACCTTCAACACCAGATCCGCGGCGGCCCAGACCTCGTCGGCCGTCGGCAGCACGCGCGCGCCGACGTATCCATAGGCCGCGTCCTCGAACGCCGATCCGGCGCCCGCCCCGGCCTCGAGGAACACTTCGTGTCCGCGAGCGACAAGTTCACGCACACCGGCGGGTGTGCACGCCACCCGGTACTCGTGATTCTTGACCTCGCGGGGGATCCCGATTTTCATCAGCACTCCTGTCGTCTCGTCGGCTTTCGAGTCAGAGCGAATCCCTATTGATGGGGATCGCGACAGGTCTCAGTATGAAAATTCTGCGAGATCAGATCCAGATATCCGAAGATAATTCTCAGATTGGGTCGTATATATACGTGATCGACGAGACGGTCGGTCACCGCGGCCGTCCGGTCGAATCATCTTCGACCGGTTCGGACCGGGCGCGGGCGCGGAGGCCGCGCCCACACCGGCTACACCGAGACCCGGTCCTCTTCCGGCGCCCCCGCGATCCCGCGCGAGTCCGGCGCACTGAGCCGGACCACATCGGCCGACCGGTCGTCGGGCTGCTCGTTGGCGCGCAGTTCGGCCTCGACGCGGACCCGGTAGGTCTCGATCTCGCGCTCGACTCGCTCACCGCCCCAGCCCAGGTACGGGGCCACCAGCCGCGCGACCTCGGCCGCGACCAGGACCCCGCGGTCGCCGGTCTCCACCGACAGGTGGGTGCGGCGGGTGAGGATGTCGTCGAGGTGCAGGGCGCCCTCGTGGGTCACCGCGTAGACGATCTCGGCCCGCAGGTACCGGGAATTGCCCAGCGGGGCGCCGAGTTCCGGCTGCGCGGCGACGATCTCACGCAGTTCCGCCACGGCGCTGCCGTACCGGCCGAGCAGGTGCTCCACGGTCGCGAGGTCGACGCCGAACTCGTCGGCCAACCGGGCGCGGGAGAGCGAGAGCTCACGGTATCCGTTGGCGCCGACCAGCGGCACCCGCTCGGTGCACGACCGGGCCACCCGCCCTGGCAGATCCGCGACGGCGGCGTCGATGGCGTCCTTGGCCATCACGCGGTAGGTGGTGTACTTGCCGCCCGCGACGATCACCAGGCCGGGTACCGGCGTCGCCACGGTGTGCTCACGCGAGAGCGCGCTGGTCTGCTCGGAGGCGCCCGCGAGCAGGGGCCGCAGCCCGGCGTAGACGCCGACGATGTCGTCGTGGTCGATCGGCTGTTCCAGCAGCCGATTCACCTGGGCGAGAATGTAATCGATGTCGGCGCGGGTGGCGGCGGGGTGGGCCAGGTCGTGGTCCCATTCGGTGTCGGTGGTGCCGATGACCCAGTGGTCCTCGCTCCACGGGCACGGGATCACGAACAGCAGGCTCTTCTCGGTCTCGGTGATCAGGCCGGTCGCCGAGTCGATCCGGTCGCGCGGGACGACGATGTGCACGCCCTTGGAGGTGCGGATCCGGAAATCGCTCGTCCCGCCGAGCATCTCCTGGATCTCGTCGGTCCACGGACCGGCCGCGTTCACCGTGCGCTTGGCGCGAACGGGAATGTGCCTGCCGCTCTCCAGGTCGTGCACGAGCGCGCCGACGATCCGGCCGTCCTCGCGCAGGAAGTCGACGACCCTGGCGCTGGAGGCGACGAGCGCGCCGTGGCTCGCGGCGGTGCGCGCCAGCATCATGGTGTGGCGCGCGTCGTCGAGCTGGCCCTCGTAGAAGCTCACGCCGCCGCGCACCGTGCCGCGCTTGGCCCCGGGGAAGCGGGCCAGCGTGGCCCGCCTGCCCAGATGCCGATGATGCTGCGGCACACCACGTCCCGCGCCGAGCACGTCGTACACGCCGACGCCTGCGCCCACCCAGGCCCGGTCGAGGCCGGGGCGTTCCAGCGGGTAGACGAACTCCACCGGCTTGGCCAGATGTGGCGCCAGGGTCTCCAGGATCAGCGAACGCTCCCGCAGCGCCTCGAAGACCAGGGCGAAGTTGAGCTGCTTGAGGTAGCGCAGGCCGCCGTGGACCAGCTTCGACGACCGGCTCGAGGTGCCGGAGGCGTAGTCGCGCGCCTCCACCAGGCCGACGCTGAGGCCGCGGGTCACCGCGTCGAGCGCCGCGCCCGCGCCGACCACGCCCGCGCCGATGACCAGCACGTCCAGTTCGGTGCTCGCCATGGCGTCCAGGGCGCGGCTACGCTCGGCCGGGCTCATCGCGACCGGTGAAGTGAGAGAACGGTCGACCATGTCGGTCTCCTTCTGTGTTCGAAAAGTGGTGCGCGCGTGCGCAAGTGGTCGGTGAGTGGTGCCGCTCATCGCGTCGGCGCCCAGTCGAGGGTGCGGCCGATGGCCTTCTGCCAGCCCTCGTATCCGGCGGCCCGCTGTTCCTCGGTCCACTCCGGTCGCCAGCGCGCGGATTCGCGCCAGTTCTGTCGCAATTCGTCGGTGCCGCCCCAGAATCCGACGGCGAGGCCCGCGGCGTAGGCGGCGCCGAGCGCGGTGGTCTCCGACACCACCGGACGGCTCACCGGCACGCCGAGCACGTCGGCCTGGATCTGCATGCAGAGGTTGTTGGCGGTGACTCCGCCGTCCACCTTGAGGACCTCCAGCGCCACCCCGGAGTCCTTGAACATCGCGTCGGCGACGTCGCGGGTCTGGTAGCAGATCGCCTCGAGGGTGGCCCGCGCGATGTGCGCGTTGGTGGCGTACCTGGTCAGCCCGACGATCGCGCCGCGTGCGTCGGAGCGCCAGTGCGGCGCGAACAGTCCGGAGAACGCCGGGACGAAGTACACGCCGCCGTTGTCGGCGACCTCGCCCGCCAAAGTCTCGCTCTGCGAGGCGCCCTGGATGATGCCGAGCTGGTCGCGCAGCCACTGCACCGCCGAGCCGGTGACAGCGATGGAGCCCTCCAGCGCGTACACCGGGTCCTGTCCGGCGAACTGATAGCAGACCGTGGTGAGCAGCCCGTTCTTCGACCGCACCGGCGTGCCCCCGGTGTTGAGCAGGAGGAAATTGCCGGTGCCGTAGGTGTTCTTGGCCTCGCCCGCGGACAGGCACACCTGCCCGATCATCGCCGCCTGCTGATCGCCGACGGCCGCCGCGACCGGAACCTCGCCTGCCAGTGGGCCGCGCGCGGTGGCGCGACCGTAGCCCTCGGGCACGGCGGAGGGCCGGATGGTCGGCAGCATCGCGCGCGGAATGTCGAACAGGGCCAGCAGTTCGTCGTCCCAGTCCAGGGTTTCCAGGTCCATCAGCATGGTGCGGCTGGCATTGGTCACGTCGGTGACGTGCACGCCGCCGTGCACGCCGCCGGTCAGATTCCACAGCAGCCAGGAGTCGATGGTGCCGAACAGCGCCTCGCCGTGCTCGGCCGCGGCGCGCAGGCCGTCGACGTTCTCCAGCAGCCAGCGGATCTTGCCGCCCGCGAAGTAGGTGGCGGGCGGCAGCCCGGTGCGCTGCCGGATCAGTTCGCCCGCACGGGATTCCAGCTCGGCGGCGATCCGGTCGGTGCGGGTGTCCTGCCAGACGATGGCGTTGTGGTACGGCCGTCCGGTGCGCCGGTCCCAGACAACGGTGGTCTCACGCTGGTTGGTCACGCCGATCGCGGCCAGGTCGGCGGCGCGCAGGCCGTGCGAGTTCAGCGCCGTCTGGATGACGGCCGAGGTGCGCTCCCAGATCTCGACCGGGTTGTGCTCGACCCAGCCGGGACGCGGCAGGATCTGCTCGTGTTCGAGCTGGTGCTGGGCGACGACGGCGCCCGCGTGGTCGAAGACCATGAAGCGGGTGCTCGTGGTGCCCTGGTCGACCGCACCGATGAGGTCTGGCATGCGTCTCTCCATTTGTCCGTTGCCCGGCGCGCGTGGCAGCCGGTGCGCCATGCCGAAGGTAGGCAGGGGGCAGTGCCGCGACAACGGGGCACGTTCGACATTGTCGAACGTTGCTGATCCTCGGCTGTAGAGTCGACTCCGTGCCGGGACCGATCCAGTCCATCGAACGCGCCGCCGCCATCCTGCGCGTGGTGGCCGAGGCGCCCTTCGGCGTCGGCGTCGGCGAGCTCGCCGGCGCGCTCGGCCTGCCCAAGGCGACGGCGCACGGCCTGCTGCGCACCTTGCAACGCGTCGGCTACATCGAGCAGGACGACAGCACCGGCAAGTACCTGATCGGCGCCACTGCGCTCGGGCTCGCCGACGCCCGGCTCGACACCAACGTGTTGCGCTCCTACGCGATGAACTGGGCCGACACCCTGGCCGCGCGCTCCGGCGAATCGGTGCGGATCGGAGCCCTGCGGGGCGAGGGCGTGTCGGTCGTGCACCACGTGTTCCGGCCCGACGGCACCGAGCAGACCCTCCGCGTCGGCATCGAACTTCCCCTGCACGCGACCGCACTCGGCAAGGTGCTGCTCGCCTACACGCCCGGCCTGACCGAACGCGTCGCGGGCGCGCCGCTGCCCGCCTACACCCGGCGCACCGTGACGACGCCGCGCGCGGTGCAGGCCGAGATCGCGCGGGTGCGCGCCCAGGGCTATGCCGAGGACGTCGCCGAGTTCGCCTTCGAGCGTGCCTCGGTGGCGGCGCCGCTGCGCGACGCGGGTGGGCGCGTGGTGGGCGCGCTCGGCGTGGTGGGGGCCGTCGACCGGATCACCGATCCCGGCGTCCGGCCCCGGCTCGTCGAGCTGGTGCGCACCACCGCGGGCGCCGTCTCCCGCGATCTGAGCGCCGAACGGCCGCGAGTGGGCCGATGAACGTCGAACGCGGCCGCGGCCGCTATGTGATGGCCATCGACCAGGGCACCACCTCCAGCCGGTCGATCCTGTACGACGCAGCGGGACAACTGGTTTCGATCGCCCAGCGCGAGCATCGGCAGCTGTATCCGGCAGCCGGACGGGTCGAGCACGACGCCGCCGAGATCCGCCGCCACGTCGCGACACTGGTCGACCGGGTCATCGCCAAGGCGGGCGTGGCCGCCGACCAAGTGGTGGCGATCGGCATCGCCAACCAGCGCGAGACCACCGTGCTGTGGGACCGCGAGACCGGCGCACCGATCGGCAACGCGATCGTCTGGCAGGACACCCGCACCGAGGAACTCGTCGCCCGGCTCGCCCGCCGCCCCGAGGCCGAGGAGGTGATCCGGCGCTGCGGCCTGCCGCTGCTGAGTTACTTTGCGGCGCCGCGCATCCGGTGGCTGCTGGACCGGGACGAGCGGCTGCGGGAACGCGCCGAGCGTGGCGCGGTGCTGTTCGGCACGATGGACAGCTGGCTGATCTGGAACCTCACCGGCGGTCCGCGCGGCGGCGTGCACGTCACCGATGTGACCAATGCCGGGCGCACCATGCTGATGAACCTCGGCACCCTGGATTGGGACGACCGGCTGCTCGACTTCTTCGACATCCCGCGCGCGATGCTGCCCGACATACGGTCCAACGCCGAGGTGTACGGCCGCACCGCCGCTGGCATCCCGATCGCGGCCGCGCTCGGCGATCAGCAGGCGGCCCTGTTCGGCCAGACCTGTTTCGCGGCGGGCGAGGCCAAATGCACTTACGGCACCGGCAGTTTCCTGCTCACCAACACCGGCACGACGCCGGTGCGCTCCACCCACGGACTGCTCACCACGGTGGCGTTCCAGATCGGCGGCGAACCCGCCCGGTACGCGCTGGAGGGTTCGATGGCCGCCACCGGGACGCTGGTGCAATGGTTGCGCGACCGGCTCGGGCTCATCGAGGCCGCACCCGAAATCGAAACTCTCGCAAGCACCGTCGAGGACAATGGTGGCTGCTACGTGGTGCCCGCCTTCTCCGGCCTGTTCGCGCCGCGCTGGCGGTCCGAGGCGCGCGGAGTGATCGCCGGGCTCACTTCCTACATCACCAAGGGGCATCTCGCCCGCGCGGTGCTCGAGGCCACCGCGTGGCAGACACGGGAGGTGGTCGACGCGATGAACGCCGACACCGGCTACGCGCTCGCCGAACTGCGCGTCGACGGTGGCATGACCTCCAACAACCTGCTCATGCAACAGATCTCGGACGCGCTCGGGGTGCCGGTGGAACGGCCGCTGTTCTCCGAGACGGTCTCGCTCGGCGCTGCCTACGCCGCGGGCCTCGCGGTCGGCCTGTGGCCCGATATGACTGGGCTGCGCCGCAATCGGAGCACCGCGAGCCGGTGGCTGCCGACGATGCCGGAGCAGCGCAGGGAGCGGGAGTACCGCCGCTGGTCTCGTGCCGCCGAGCTCACCTACAACTGGAACGAGCCCGGCGAGGCGTGATTCGCGCGCGTGGCGCGACGGCGCGTCGGCGAGCCGTTCGCCGCGCCGACGCTACGGTGCTGGAAGCAAAAGCTCGAATTCGTCCGGTACACCGCGTCGCCGCGTCGGCGCCCACCGAGGAGGGGCATCTTGCTCACGGTCGTCCAGATACTCGCTGTGCTCGCGGCGCTGCTGCACGGCTATGTCTTCGTGCTCGAATCGCTGCGATTCGCCGAGCCGAAGGTCTACGCGGCAACGTTCCACGTCGAGCGTGACGACTTGGCGGCCGTCCAGCCCTGGGCCTTCAACCAGGGCTGGTACAACCTGTTCCTCGCGATCGGCACGTTGATCGGCGCGCTGCTGCTGCCCACGCTTCCGCAGGCGGGTTGGGCGCTGCTGCTGATCGGTTGCGGGTCGATGATCGCCGCCGCGGGCGTCTTGGTGGCGACCGATCGGCGTTTCGTCAAGGCCGCCTTCATCCAGGGCACACTGCCCGCCCTCACGCTGCTCGCGGGCCTGATGTCCCAGATCTGAGCGCGGGGAGGGTCGCTCGCGCGGCCCTCCCCCGCGGACGACTCATTACGGGTTCAGGTACACCGGCAGGCGGTGGTGACCGTTGGAGATGAAGCTGGGCACCGTGCCGAGTTCCTCCGGCTCGGCGGCCAGCCGCATGTTCGGGAACCGCGCGAAGATCGCGGGCAGCGAAACGGCGGCCTCCATGCGCGCCAGCGGAGCCCCGAGGCAGTGGTGGGCACCGTAGCCGAAAGCGAGGTGATCCTTGTTGGCGCGGTGGACGTCGAATTCGCCTGCGGTGTCGCCGTGCACCTTCGAGTCGCGATTGGCGGCCACGTAGGACGCCAGGATCGGCTCGCCCTTCGCGATGCGGCCGCCGCCGTCGAGTTCGATGTCGTCGACCGCGTAGCGCAGCGGCAGGTGCGCGACCGGAGCCTCGAACCGCAGCGCCTCCTCGATCAGATCGGACCACGCGGCCCGCTCCTCGATCAACTCGGCGCGCTGCTCGGGATGGGTCAGCAGCGCGTGAATTGCCTGGTCCAGCAGGTTCACCGTGGTCTCGTGGCCCGCGCTGATCACCAGCAGCAGGGTGTCGATCAACTCCTGATCGGTGAGCTGGGCGCCGTCCTCCTCGTCGTGGTGCGAGATGAGCAGGCTGGTCATGTCGTCGCCGGGATGCTCGCGCCGGTAGGCGACGAGCTCGCCGAGGATGCGGTACATCTCCATGTAGTTGGCCTGCGACTGCTCGGGGGTGAGCGAGGTGTCGAAGATGCCGTCCACACAGGTGCGCAGTCCCGCGTTCAGCGACTCCGGCACACCCATCAGCTCCGAGATCACCTGGATCGGCAGCGGATACGCGAAGCCCTCGCGCAGATCCACCGGCTCCCCGGCCGGGGCCGCGGCGAGTTCGTCGAGCAGGGCCGCGGTGATCGCCTCGATGCGCGGGCGCATGGCCTCGGTGCGGCGGTGCGTGAACGCGGGCGCCACCAGCTTGCGTAGTCGCCGGTGGTCGGTGCCGTAGGCGGTGAACATGTTGTTGACCGCCACCCACAGGAACAGCGGCCAGTCCTGCGGAATCTCGCCGTTGATGAACGCGGGCCAGTGCTGGCGCGCGTCCTTGGACACTCGAGGATCGACCAGCAGCTGCTTCAACAGTTCGGCATCGGTCACCGACCACGCACGCACACCGCCCGGCAGCTCGACGAGAACGACCGGTCCGCGTTCACGCAGGCGCGCGGACTCACCCTGAATATCGGCACCGGTGGGGTCGAGGACAAGGGGCTGACTGTCCATCGGGGCACTCTCCTTTAATACAGGTTCAGCGGGGGGGATTTCGGGAAGGTGACCGGAAGGGACACCAGAGCTCGATGGAAAGGCCCGGGCCGCCAGGTCAATTGATCGACGGGCACCGCGAGCCGCAACTCGGGCAGTGCGTCGAGCAGCTGATCGATGGCGTCCTGCGCGATCAGGTACGCTGCCGACTTCGCCGGGCAGGCGTGCGGGCCTGCGCTCCACGCCAGATGCGAACGGTTGTCGGTGTAGTCGCCCGCATCGATCGCCGGATCGTTGTTGCAGGCCGACATGCTGATGACCACGGGCTGATGCGCGGGCAGCCAGGCGCCGTCGATCAGGATGGGCTGCTTCGGGTACGAGACGCAGTAGTTCGCCATCGGCGGGTCGGTGAACAGCACCTCGTCCAGCGCGTCGCGGGTGGACAGGCTGCCGCCCAACAGGTTTCCGGCGAACCGGTCGTCGGTGAGCATGAGCAGCAGCGTGTTCACGATCAGGTTCTGTTCCGGCTCGATGCCCGCGCCGTACAGGGTGACCAGCTGGTGGATCATCTCCACGTCGTCCAGTCCGGCCCCGTGCCCGATCAGCCGGGAGACGATGTCGTCGCCCGGCTCCTTGCGCTTGCGGGTGGTCAGCTCGAGCAGCGCGTCGGTGAGCATCGCGTTGCCCTTGTCGGCGTTCACGCCCTCGAAGATGGCCGCCATGCCGGTGGCCACCTGCTGGCCGATATCGGATGGGCAACCGAGCATCTCGTTGAGCACGGCGAAGGCGAGCGGGAAGGCGTACTGACTGATCAGATCGGCCGCGCCGTCCTGGCAGAAGGCGTTGATCAGCGGGACCGCGACCCGCTCGATGGTCGCGTGCATGGCGTGCAGGTCGACCTCGGCGACCGCGGCGAGGTTGGCCTGCCGGTAGCGCAGGTGCTCGAGGCCCGCGCTGCGCAAAGCGTTGGGCCGCCATTCCAGCATCGGCAGGATCGGGCACTCGCCCGGCACGTTCTGCTGCCAGGTGCGCGGGTCGGCCGGAAAGTGCTCCGGATCGTTGAGGATTCGTAGCGCGGTGTGATAGCCGATCACCAGGGTGGCGGGCACGCCGGGCGACAGTTCGACCGGCACCAGCGAACCGTACTGGCGGCGCATCTGCCGATAGGCGCGGTGCGGGTCGGCGGCGAACTCCTCGGTGTAGAGCGGCACTCGCGGACCGTTGGTGTCGATCGGCGAGCCGTGCGGGACGGGGCAGACACCGGCGGGCGGCGCGTGCGGTGGCGTTGTCAAAGTCGGGACTCCAAACGGTGGAACAAGAATTCGACGAGCGTGATCAGCGATTGCAGGCACGTGCCGCGATGTCGTGCGTCCAGCATCGTCAGCGGCGTGCCCTCGGTGAGGTCCAGCGCGTCGCGGACCTCCTCCAGCGGATACTGCTTGGCGCCCTCGAACTGATTGACCGCCACCGAATACGGCACGCCGCGCTCCTCCAGCACCGAGAGCACCTCGTCGGCCTTCTCGATGCGCCGGGTGTCGACCAGCACCAGCGCGCCGAGCGCGCCGCGGGCCAGTTCCTCCCACAGCGGCACGAAGCGCTGCTGACCCGGCGTGCCGAAAAGGTACAGGGCCAGTTGCGGATTCAGCGTGATGCGGCCGAAGTCCATCGCGACGGTGGTCTGCGTCTTCCCCGGCAGGCCCGCCATGTCGTCGATGCCGATGCTGGCCTCGGTGATGGTCTCCTCGGTGCGCAGCGGCTTGATCTCGGAGATACTGCTGACGAACGTGGTCTTGCCGACGCCGAAATTGCCTGCCACCAGTAGCTTGACCGATCGGGTCACGGTCTCCGGCACATAGTCGACGACACGTTCAGGCCGAGAGAGCGCGGAGCCCATTCAGTACCTCCTCCAACAGGGCTATCTCCGGCAAGTTCTCGGCCGGGGTCGGTGTGGTCAAATGGCCGCCGTCCATGAGATCGGCTACGACGATCTTCACCACGGACGGCGGCAGGTCCAGGTACGCGGCGATCTCCGCGATGGACAGGACGCCGCGACCGCTGCACAGGTTCATTACGCGGCGGGCGTCCGGGCCCGCGCCGGGCGGCGGCGCCAGTGCCGCGACCACGAGCGTGACCAGATCCAGCTGGCGAGTGGGACGCGAACGCCCGCCGGTACGGACATAGGCCCTGACTAGGTCGGGGTCGCGGCGGGACCTGGTCATGACAAGCTGCTGTCTGTCCTCTGCCGAGACTGGCTGCCGAGCTCGTGCCCGACGCGACCGGCTAGCTCGTTCATCCGGTGCGCGATGAGGCTGACGTCGATGTCCGCGGTGGTGGAGACGCCGAGCAGCGCGCCCTCCCCCGCGGCGGTGATGAAGATCATCCCGTCGTCGTATTCGGTCATGTTCTGGCGCAAGCCCGTTTCCAGACCGCCGCAGAACTCGCCGAGCGCCTTGCCCAGGGACCGCAGTCCCGAGGCGGCCGCGGAGAAACGTTCGGCGTCGTCGCGAGCGATGCCTTTCGAGTGCGCGATGCGCAGTCCGTCGTCGGACAGCAGTACCGCGAACCGGACGCCTGGAATGTTGAGATCCTCGAGTAGCCAGCCGAGCTTGTTGCTGCTATCGGCCATGGCGGTAGTCGGTGTGCCCATCAAGGAGTCATCCCTTCCGTCTGTTCGGCGGCGGCGCGGCCGCTCTTGGAACCGGTGTGCCATGCGGCGGCGATATCGGGCCTGCCGAGCGCGGGCTCGGAGCCGGAATTCCTGGCTCGCGTTCCGATCGCGGGCGCCACCTCGCGGCGGCGCCGCTTCGGCAGGCCGCCCTCGGTGATCTCGTGCACCGCGAACCGGGTGTCCTCCGGCTCTTCCTGGCGCGGTGCGGGCGCCGGTTCGGGCGCGGGCGCGGGAGCCACGGCCGGGGTGGCCACGGCCGTCGCGTCGCTCCCGCTCGGCGCGGCGAGCAGGGCCTCGGGGATGTACACCATCGCGCGCATGCCTCCGTAGGCGTTGGGCCCGTCGATGTAGACCGTGAACCCGTAGCGACGCGCGAGCGCGGCCACACCGGGAAAACCGACCTTCGGCGACGGACCGAGCTGGTGGATGTCGACCGGGCGCTCGCTGGCGAGCACCTGCCTTGCCTCCTCCATCTGCTCGGCGTTCATCCGCACGCCCGCGTCGTCGATGATGACGGTGACGCCGTGGTGCCCCTCCTGGAAGCTGATGTCCACGAAGGAGGTCGGCGGCGAGTAGCGCAGCGCGTTGTCGAGCAGGGTGGCCAGGGTGTGCACGAGCGGTTCCACCGCTCGGCTGACGACCACGCGGTCCAGCTGCGTGGTGCGCACCCGCAGGTAGTCGCGCACGCGGCCGGTGGCGCCGCCGACCACGTCGGTGAGCGACTGGGCGGGCCAGCGCCTGCCCGGCAGGCCGCCACACACGATCACGTAGGACTGCGCCTGGCGGATCATCTGCTGAACCGTGTGGTCGATGCGGGTGAGGGTGGCGTACACGTCGTCGTTGCGGTGCGCGCGCAGCGCGGCGCTCACCACCTGGCTGGCGTCGGCGCCGAGGCTCACCACCGAGGTGCCGAAGGAGCGCACCGCGCCGCTGGTCGCGTCGCGCGCGGCGCCACCCACCTCGGCGCGCACCGCGTCCTCGGCAGCCTGAATCGCCTGCCTGGCATGCGCGTCGGCCTCGAGCATGGCCCGGTCCCTCGCCTCGGTCTGCACCAGGCGCAGGTCATCGGCGTAGCGGTCGCCGATCCACTGCAGGCACTGGGCCAGCCGCGAATTCTGCAGTCCCGTCGGCACTTCGATCGTTCCGGTCGGTGCTTCGAAGCGCCGGACGGCGTCGGTGATCGAGGGGATCGTCTGTCCGGCGAAGCGCTCCAGCGCTTCGTCGCGTTTACGCTGGTCTTCCAGCAGGGACTCGGCTTTGCCCTGCGCTCCGCGTAGCGCGGTGATCAGATAAACGACCGCGGCGATCAGCAGCGCGGCGAGGATCCATGGAACAAGTACGGCGATATCCAGATTCATCAGTTCTCTCGTCGTTCACGGGATCGTGCCTCCCCCGATGCCCCGCCCCGCTACGGTCCGCGCCTGAACCAGCACCCTGTCACTACAGATCTCCGTCTTACCTTTATTCCTCACGACACCGATCGCATGACGCTCGATCGGATCCATTGCACGTCGGTGGATCCGGCACCCCGAAGACACCGACCGGAGGCTCACCGCACACCTCACAGTGCCTGCAGGACAGGCGATCAGCGAATAGACCGCCGGCTGACCGAAGCGACTCCGACCAGCCCGAACCCGACGACTCGCCCACCCTAGCAGCATCTCAACGAAGTCTCGACGTATCCCGGTGACCGGCTTCATTTTTCGGGGGCGCATGGATTTCCGACGTCGAAAAACGAAAGTAGCGCAGCCGATTGTGCCCGCAGACGAGCCATTGCGCCGGAAAGATCGACCGGTGGAATCACGCGCTGTTCGGTGAATTCCGGCCCGCCGGGGGAACCGCGCGGACCGCCGCTGCGTCGGAGTAGACGAACGCTCCGACCAGCACAACCGAACCGGGGGAAAGCAATCATGGATCCAGAACCGAGCACCGTGGACGCCCGTACGCCCGACAACGAAATCGCCGCGTCCGGCAGGCCGGGCCCGCGCCGATGTGTCCGGCGATGAGGTGCCGCCGACTGCTGATCGCGCTCGCGCTGGCTGCTCTGGCGACGGCCTGCGATCCTTACCGCCGCGGCCCCGACAACGCCGAGATCCTGCAGTCGACGGGTCTCACCGTCGAACAGGCGGAATACGCCCTGTTCGACAACCTGCTCGCCCTCTCACCCCATCCGGCCCGCTCCTACGGGGCAGAGGTGACGCGACACGGGTGCGCGACCAACGCGTCGGCGCGAACCGTCGGCCCGCTGTGGAAGCTGTCGGCGGGCGACCGTTTCACCGACCCGTCGCCGGAGCTGGTCGATGCGACGGAAACGGCACTGACGTCGATGGCCGAGCGTGGGTTCACCGCGCCCGTCGACAAGGCGCTCGCCGGCCGCCGCGGCGGGTATCGGCGCGACGGAAGGGGATTCGAGATCGGCTTCGAGGTGCGCGACACCGACGGCAAGCGCTATCTGTCGGTCGTCGCGACCACGCCATGCGCGGCCGAGAAATCGACTGGCGGCGGGCCGATTCCGCCGGTCGTGGACGCGGTCCGGCTGGCGACACGCAAGGCGGTCCACGCGTTCGGGGCCGCCGATCCTGCGGCGCTGCGGGGCGTCGCGTGCGGGAAATTGGGCGAGCGCGTCGATTTCGCCGTTCCCGCCGACGAGCGGGAACGGCTGCGCCAGGCGATGGCCGCCGACGCCGAGACCCGCGGTGTCGGGCGGGTCGTGGAGATCACGAGTTTCCGATGGCTCGGCGATCCGATGCTGCCGAGCGCGGCGAGCGCCGTGGTCACGGTGCGCTACCAGCGGCACCCCGACATCCGCTACCGGGCCGAGTACCGCGACTGGTCCGGCGGCTCCTGGCGGTTGTGCGCATTCGATCCGATCTGATCCGCGTCGTGGCGAAGGACCCGATCGGCTCGGCGGCCGAGGGCGATCGACGGGCCGCGCGCCGCGCTCGCGAGATGGCGCGCGCCCCGATCCCCCTCGGCCGGGCCCGACCTCAGCCCTGCAGGCCGGCCTCGATCTCCAGGGTCAGGGTGATCTTGTCACCGATGACCGCGCCGCCATCCGGCAGCGGCATGTCGATGTCGAGGCCGAACTCGCGACGGGAGACCACGGTCGTGGCCTCGAAACCGGCGACCGGGCCGTTGCCCATGCCCGCGTTCACGCCGAGGAATTCGACCTTCAGCGAGACCGGCTTGGTGTTCCCGCGCACGGTGAACTCGCCGTCGACGACGAATTCCGCACCGCTCGCCCGGAATCCGGTCGACTTGAAGGTCATCACCGGGAACTGTTCGGCGTGGAAGAAGTCGGCGGTGCGCAGGTGGGCGTCGCGCTGCTCGTTGTCGGTGGTCAGCGAGTTCACCCGGATCTCGGCCTCGGCCGACGCGGTGCCGTCCTCGGCGATGACGAGCGTGGCGCCGAAGTCGGTGAACCGGCCGCGGACCTTGCTCACCATCAGGTGGCGTACCGAGAAGCCGACGGTCGAGTGGGCGGGGTCGACGACCCAGGTGCCCGCGGTCAGTCCCTTGGCGATTCCGGTGGTCATGGTGCACTCCTTGGAGTTGGTAGAACTTTCAATTACTACGATGATCGGGCGCGACATCCTCGGCGCCGCCCTGTTCTTGCGCACCGGGCCGGTGCGCAACGACTATCCCCCGTCAGCTCGGCAGACGTCCCGCAAGCAGGTCCTCGAACGGCGTCGTGTCGCGATACGGATCGGTCGTCACGAGATCACCTCCTGCGCCGCGGTGCGCGCGGCCAGCAACGACGCGTGCGTCGGCCCGTCGGGCACGTGGGCGGGACGGCGGGCGGCGAACTCCTCGCGCAGCACCGGAACCACCTCCTCGCCGAGCAGATCCAGTTGCTCCAGCACGGTTTTCAGCGGCAGCCCGGCGTGATCGATCAGGAAGAGCTGGCGCTGGTAGTCGCCGAAGTGCTCGCGGAAGGTCAGCGTCTTGTCGATGACCTGCTGCGGGCTGCCGACGGTGAGCGGGGTCTGCTCGGTGAACTCCTCCAGCGAGGGACCGTGACCGTAGACCGGCGCGTTGTCGAAGTACGGGCGGAACTCCCGCACCGCGTCCTGGGAGTTCTTGCGCAGGAACACCTGTCCGCCCAGACCGACGATCGCCTGGTCGGCGGCGCCGTGCCCGTAGTGCTCGTAGCGGCGGCGGTACAGCTCGATCAGCCGCTGGAAGTGCTCCTTGGGCCAGAAGATGTTGTTGGCGAAGAAGCCGTCGCCGTAATAGGCGGCCTGTTCGGCGATCTCGGGGCTGCGGATGGATCCGTGCCAGACGAACGGCGGCACATCGTCGAGCGGGCGCGGCGTGGCGGTGAAGGATTGCAGCGGCGTACGGAACTTGCCCTCCCAGTCCACCACGTCCTCGCGCCAGAGCCGGTGCAGCAGATGATAGTTCTCGATCGCGAGCGCGATGCCGTCGCGAATGTCCTTGCCGAACCAGGGGTAGACGGGTCCGGTGTTGCCGCGGCCGAGCATCAGGTCGACCCGTCCGTCGGCGAGGTGCTGCAGCATCGCGAAGTCTTCGGCGATCTTGACGGGGTCGTTGGTGGTGATCAGCGTGGTGGCGGTGGACAGCTGGATGCGGTCGGTGCGCCCGGCGATGTAGCCGAGCATGGTGGTCGGTGAGGACGGCACGAACGGCGGGTTGTGGTGCTCGCCCGTGGCGAACACGTCGAGTCCCACCTCCTCGGCCTTCTGCGCGATCGTCACCATCGCCTTGATCCGCTCGGCCTCGCTGGGGGTGCGGCCGTTCGTGGGATCCGCGGTGACGTCACCGACGGTGAAGATTCCGAACTGCACGAGGCCTCCTCGAGCTCATTTGGTTGACTTGGCAACCATAGTAACCGGAGTGCGCCGCAGCCTATTCCGCAGTGACAGGGCTCACAGCCGACGGCCGCGATCGACGATAGGCCGAACCGCCGGTACCGGATAACATGCGCGGCATGGCAAAGCTGAAGGTCTCCGTCGACGTCCCCATCAGCCCGGAAGCGGCGTGGACGCACACCGCCAATCTGTCCGAGCTGGACAAGTGGCTGACCATGCACGAGTCGTGGCGCGGCGAGGTCCCGGAGCAGCTGACCGTCGGGACCGAGCTGGTGGGTGTCGCGTCGGTGAAGGGTCTGCGCAACCGCGTGACATGGAAGGTCAAGACCGCCGAGCCGCCGCGCAAGCTGGTGCTGAACGGCTCGGGCAAGGGCGGCACCAAGTTCTCGCTGGGACTTCTGGTCGCCCCCAAGGGTTCCGGATCCGAGGTGACCGTCGACATCGAGCTCGGCGGGGCGCCGCTGTTCGGGCCGATCGGCGCGGGCGTGGCCCGCGCGGTGAAGGGCGATATCGAGCGTTCGCTGGAGAAGTTCGTCGCGCTCTACGGCTGAGGGCTTCGGCCGGGAAACGACTCGGGCCCACGGCGTATTCGCCGTGGGCCCGAATCGATTGGCAGCGCCGCGAACTCAGTGCGCCAGCGCCTGCGCGCTCAATGCACCAGCCTCGCGCTCAATGCACCAGCACCTTCGCGTCGGCGTCCTGCGCGGTCGCCGGCTTGGTCCGCGGCAGGAAGAACGCCGGAACCAGGGTCAGCACGATGAGGACCAGCGCCACGATGTAGGTGTCACTGAACGCCTGCGCGGCCTGATCCAGACCCGTGGCGATGGCGTCGGGTCCGAGCTGCTGCGCGATGGCGGGATCGGAGTTCGCGACGATCGCGGGTCCGGCCAGGGGCTGGTCCTTCAGCAGGTTGGTCAGCACCACCGACATGGTGGCGGTGCCGATCGAGCCCGCGGTCTGGTTGATGATGTTCATCAGCGTCGAGCCGCGCGCCACCTGCTGGTGGGTCAGCGTCTGGATCGCGGCGGTCATGATCGGCATCATGGTGCAGCCCATGCCGAGACCCATCACCAGCAGCGCCAGGCACATGACGACGTAGGACGTGTCCGCCTCGAGCTGGGTGAAGAAGGCGGTGCCCGCCGAGAGCAGCACGATGCCGATCATCACGATCTTGCCCGGACCGTACTTGTCGACGAAGCGGCCCGCGATCGGCATGGTGAGCATCGCGCCGAAGCCCTGCGGCGCGATCAGCAGACCGGCCGCCAGCGCCGACTCACCGCGCACCTGCTGCAGGTAGCTCGGCAGCAGCAGACCCGCGCCGAAGAACGCGATGGCGAACAGCACCATGGTGAGCACCGAGGCGGTCAGCGCCTTGTTGCGGAACAGGTGCAGGTCGATGAGCGGATGCTTGGCCCGCAGCGCGTGGAAGACGAACGCCACCAGCAGCACGAGACCGATCGCGGCCGGGATGAGAACCTTTCGCGCGGTGACGGTGCCCGCCTCCGGAATCGAGGAGACGCCGTACAGGAACAACGCCAGACCCGGCGAGGCCAGCAGCATGCCGAGGAAGTCGAACGACTCCGAGGGCTCCGGCTGGTCGGCCGGGAACACGAGGTAAGCCAGCACCAGCGCGACGATGCCGATCGGCAGGTTGATCAGGAAGATCCAGTGCCAGCTGAACGCGTCGATCAGCCAGCCGCCCAGGATCGGGCCGCCGATCGGACCGAGCAGCATCGGCACGCCCAGCACCGCCATCACGCGACCGACCCGCTGCGGTCCCGCCGCGTGGGTCATGATCGTCATGCCGAGCGGCATCAGCATGCCGCCGCCGATGCCCTGGATCACGCGGAACGCGATCAGCGACTCGATGTTCCACGCGGTGCTGCACAGCAGCGAACCGAGCACGAAGAAGGTCAGCGCCGCCATGTAGAGGCGCTTGGTGCCGAATCGGTCGGCCGCCCATCCGGTCAGCGGGATGACGGTCGCGAGCGCCAGCGTGTAGCCGGTCATCGTCCACGCGGCGATGGCGTAACTGGTGCCGAATTCGATCTGGAAGGTCGGCAGCGCGACGGTCACGACGGTGATGTCGAGGATCGACATGATCGCGCCGAGCACGACCACGCCCGCCACCTTGAACACCGCGGCGTCCAGTTTGTCCGAGGACGGATCTGGTCCCGCTGCCTGAATATCCGGAGGTTGGGTCACCGGTTAAGACTGACACTTCTTCGACGGAAGAACCAGCGGTTTCCCCGACTTACGGGGAAACTCGATGATTCCGGGCGGAACGATCCTCGCCGCTTGCCGGGTGAAGGATGCGACGGACCCCCAGCCCCGCACGACTGCGGCGGAATCACCACTCCTTGGCCGCGCCCAGCAGATGGCTGCGCACGAGATCGACGTGGCGGCGCGGGGAGCCGCCGGGGCGGCGAGCAAGGAAGGCGGTGTTGATCGGCGGATCGTCCGGTTCGAGCAGCGCCGTGATCGCGCCCGAGGCGAGTTCGCGCGCACACAGATAGCGTGGCACGACGCTGACGCCCGCGCCCGCGACCACCCCGGCGAGCACCGCGCGCAGGTCGCCGACGACGAGCGCCGGTTCGGCCACGAGGCGGGTGTCGAAGACGTGGCGCCAGTAGCGGCGCAGGATCGGCAGATCGGTGGCGTAGCTGAGCAGGGGCAGTGCGGACAGCGCCGACGGGTCGCCCGCGCGCAGCCGGGCCGTGTCGATGCGTCGCGCGATGTCCGGCGCGGCGACGAGGACGAATTCCTCGTCGGCGAGTGGCTCGGCGAGCACCGTGCGGCCGCGCGGGCGGGTGGTGGCCACGACGAGGTCGTAGGTTCCGGCGCGCAGACCGGCGAGCAGGTCGTCGGTGAGCCCCGCGGTGATCGTCAGCCGCACGCCGTCGGACACCAGCGGGGCCAGCGCGGGCACCACCCTGGTGGCCAGCAGCTCGGCGGGACCGGCCAGCAGCACCGGAGGTTCGGGTACGGCGGCCTCCGGCTCGGCGCCGCCCGCGATCGCCTCCAACGCGTCCATCGGCCCGGCCAGCCTGGCGGCCAGCTCGTGTGCGGCGGCCGTCGCCGCCACGCCGCGCGGCAGCCGATCGAACAGCGGACGCCCGAGCCGCCGCTCCAGCGTCTGCAACTGCGTGGTCACCGTCGGCTGCGACAACCCGACCTGCGCGGCGCCCGCGGTGATCGACCCCGCGCGGTACACCGCGAGAAAGGTCCGCAGGTGCGTCAGATCCGCCACCCCATTGGCCTGCCGATTCCCCATGAACAGAAGTCTATTGACTTACCAATGGCTACCCTTGCCCTGGATCTTTTCGAATGCCTTGTGGATGCGCTGCCGCTGCGCGGCGTGCGAAGCCGGGTGCGGCCGAGCATCGCCGGTCGGCGGGGCGATTAAGCTTCTGCTTCTATGGCCCTCAGCGCGACACTGCACACCTTCACCGTTCACCTGGCCGATGTCGATCGTGGCGTCTACCAGGAGTTGGAGTTGCGCGTCGCGCGTCACCCGTCCGAAACGGCGGAGTTCATGCTGACGCGACTGCTGGCCTACTGCCTGGAGTACGAGGAGGGCATCACCTTCAGCGACGGCGGCGTGTCGTCCACCGACGAGCCCGCGGTGCTGGTGCGCGACCTCACCGGCCGCCTGACCGCCTGGATCGAGGTCGGCGCACCCGACGCCGAGCGCCTGCACCGAGGCAGCAAGCTGGCCGAACGCGTCGCCGTCTACACCCATCGCGATCCCGCGAAGGTCCTCGCCCAGCTCACCGGCAAACGCATCCACCGCGCCGACGCGATCCCCGTCTACAGCTTCGACCGCGCCTTCATCGATTCCGCCGTCGCGGCCGTCGAACGCCGCAACACCGTCACCCTCTCGGTCACCGAGCGCCTGCTCTACCTCGACCTCAACGGAATTATCCTGAGCACTCCCGTCGAAGAGCACCGCCTCGCCTGACCGTCGGCGATCATAAAAGAAGACCGCCCGGTATTCAATTGTTACCTGCCGGGTGAACGGCCCGAGCCCCGACCGAGCCGCTGCGGGTCAGCGAATGTAATGCCCGGCGTCGCGCAGGGATTCGACCCGAGGGCAAGGCCAGCGGCGCCCGCAGCACGCGCGCTGCCATATCCGCCGACGGGCACGTGCTGGGCGAAGACCAGCTGGTCGTCCTGGGCGAAGGCGGCTCGGTTCGAGGAGTTCTGGCTCACGGGAGAGTAGGCGAGCATCAGCTCCTGGAGTTGCAGCCGGACCGCCTTGGTTCGGCTGTCGTAGCGTCGTTCCGACGAACTGTTCGTCATAGAGCCGAAGGTAATCGTGGCGCCGAGCCCGGTGTGGGGATTTCGCATTCTCCGTCGGCGAATTCGGGGTCGGCGCAGGCCGCGAGGCACCGTCTCGTCCGGCGGTTCCGAATACGACGACGGCCCTCCGTGCGCGCGGCAGCGGAGGGCCGTGTTCGGCGAGATCGGAAGATTACCGGCAGACGCCGTCGAAGGCGGTGCCCTCACGGGTGACGATGCCGTCCAGGATCGAGCACGCCGTCCCGTTCGCGACGGGCACCTGCACCACGGCCAGCGTGCGCGAGTCCACGCACGGCGCGGTCGCCGAGCGGAAGCCGGCGGCCGCCACGTTCGTGTTCAGCTGGAAGCCCGCCGACTCGCAGGCCTCCTTCGCCGCCTGGAGGTAGGCGTCCGTGGCCGGGTCCGCGGCGAACGCGTACCCGGCTCCCGCCATGGGGAGCGCGGCGGCGATGACGGCTCCGGCGAGGAAGGTGATCCGGCGGTGTGCGAGTTTTCTCATGGGCGAGATCATATGGTCTGAACCCGGTTTCACGAACAATTCGGGGCGCAATCCCGCATATCGAGTCCTGCAGAATGGGATGGCGACCGTCCCGCCGCCTCGCGGCCACGGAAGCACGCTGTCGCGGGTCGGCCGGAGAAGCTCGACAGTAGCCGATCGACTCCTCGGTTCCCCACGCGGCATCCCGAGTCGTCCAACCGACTTCGCCCGAGCACACCTCACCGAGCGCCCTCGACGCCCCGGCGCAGCGCCGTCACCGCAGCGACGAGGCGGGCGCCTTGCCCAATCACACCAAAAGCTCTGCGGTTCAACCCAGCTCGGCCCGCATACGCGACCCGTCGAGCTCGGCCCAGAAGGCAACGCAACCTGGCTTATCCACCCGCGGGTTCAGACCCGCCGCCACTTCTCGTCGCCGAGAAGCACACTGGCCTGCGGCCCCATGAGCAGCATCCCACCGTCCACCACGAACGACGCCCCCGTCACGTATCCCGCCGCGGGCGTCGTGAGAAACGCGACCACCGACGCGACTTCCCGCGCGTGTCCGGGACGGCCGAGCGGCACGCCGGGGCGGGGTTCCGAGCGCGGGTCCACATTTTCCTGACCGGTCATCGGCGTCGAAATCTCCCCCGGCGCAACGGAATTCACCGTGATGTCGTACTCGGCCAGTTCCAGGGCCAGCACCTTGGTCAAGGCGCCGAGACCCGCTTTCGCGGCACAGTACGGCGCGGCGCCGACCAGCGGCGCGTGCTCGTGCACGCTGGTGATGTTGACGATGCGGCCCCCGTGACCACCCTCGATCATGTGTTTGGCAGCGCGCTGAGCGCAGAGGAACGCGCCGTCCAAATCGACCGAGAGCACGTGACGCCAGGTGTCGAAATCCATGTCCATGGCCTTCTGCGCAGAGCCCGTACCCGCGCAGTTGACCAGAACGTCCAAGCCGCCGAGCTCGTCTGCCAGTTCATCGATGACAGCGGCCGAAGTAGGCAAGTCGCCGAGGTCGAGCCTGCGCACGACCGCCGAGACACCGCGCCCGCGCGCCTCCTCGGCCGTTCGCTCGGCGCCTTCGGCGTCGGTGTGGTAGGTGATGCCCACGTCGGCGCCGCCACCGGCCAGCGCGACCGCCACGGCCGCGCCGATGCCGGAGTCCGACCCGGTCACCACGGCGCGCAACGGCGCGCCGACACGTTCTTCGGGAAGCGGAGCTGTAGTAGCCATGCTCGCCGCATACCCCGGTCCCGCGGCGTCACACGCCGATCACGAGACGACGGCGTCGACGGCTTTCTTCAGCGCCGAGGGGTGGGCGGGCGACGTGGGCGCCTTCTTCCGCAGCTCGATCATCCGCGCGCCCATCTCTTGCAGCTGCTTACGGCCGAGATGCTCGCGCACCTGCGGGAACCATTCGTTCTCCTCTTCATCGATGTGGTGATCGACGTTCTCGATGAGCACGGTGGTCTTGGCGGTGAAGCGCTCGTCCTCGGGTTTCATGGCGGCCAGCTCCATGACGAGCAGATCGGCCACGTGATGCTCCTCGTAGGACTCGAGGATGTCGGCCTCGCGTTCGGGCTACGTGACTCGTTTGCCGTCATTCCCGTCCCCCAGGCCCCGAAACCGGGCGGCGTTCCGTGGGGCTCACCCGAATCGGTACGGCCTCAGGTACTCCGGCACGATCACCTCCGTCCGCGGGCTCTCCGCGCGCACCGCGGCGATCAGCGCGTCGCGTTGCCGCGCGCTCTTGTCGTCGGTGCGCGGCGGGTTCGCCAGCGGGGACTCGAAATCGTCCCAGTGCACCGGGACCACGGTGCGCGGGTGATCCAGTGCGCGTAGCAGCCGCGTGGCGTAGTCGTGGGTGGCGTTGCTGGAGTTGACCGCGACGACGGCGACGTCGGGCGCGGCGCCGGTGAGGTTGCGTTCGACGAAATCGCTTGCGCCCATGAAGAATACCGATGGTCCGCCGTCGACGCGGAGCAGGAACGCCAGGGTGTCGCCCTCGGGCAGGTCGGCGATGGTGGCGGGACGCGCGGGCGTGCTGGTCCGCACGCCGGGGAAGGTGACCGAGTACTGGCCGGTGCGGCTGTGCAGCGAGCCGACGACCTCCACGGTGTAGCCGCCGAAATCGAGCACCTCGCCGCCTTTCACCACGCTCAACTGCGCGGGCGGCAGGTCGTAGGACTGCGCCACGTGATAGGTCGTGAGGGTGCCGAAAACCCGTGCGCCGCTGCGCGCGGCGATGTGCGGCACGTCGTTGAAGTGATCCCAGTGGGTGTGCGTGACGAACACGTACTTCGGGTTGCCGACGTGCGGGTCGATGGCGGCGGGATCGACCCGCAGCGGGGCGTTCGCCTCGAAGGCGCCCGCGGCGAGGCCCACCGGGAAGCGGGTCAGATACGGGTCGATGAGCAGCGTGTCCCCGCCGATGTCGATGCGCCAACCGGAGACGCCCAGCCAGCGGAATTCCGCGTTCCCCGCGCCGGGTAGGCGAACTGGCTCGCCGGATTCCCGGCCCGAGAGCAGCACGCCCGCGCCCGCCGCGCCGACGGCCGCGACCCCCGCTCCCGCGGCGGCGGTGCGGAACATAGTGCGGCGGTTGATCCGTGGAGATGTCATGGCGACGAGACAAGCAGGCGACACGGGGCCGCGTCCAAGATCGAAAAGCCGTTCGGCCGATAGGCGATCGAATATCAGGCCAGGTCGGAGCTACCGCGGAGGCTGTCCACTGCCAAGCGCGCCGACCCCGCCATGGCCAGGTCGACATCGATGCGACGGGTGCCGAGCTCGTCGCTGCGCGCGAACACCGCCACCGCGTAGCGCCCGCCGTCCGGGTACTCCACCACCCCCGCCTCCATGTGCAGGCCGGGCAGCGTGCCCGTCTTCGAGGCGACCAGCACCTCGTCCGGGAATCCGGCCGCCAGCCGGGTCCAGAACATCTGGCGCCGCAACAGGTCCCGGGTCGCGGCGCAGGCCGCGGGGCTGCCCGCTTCGTCGCGCCAGATCATGCCGAGCAGCCGGGTGATCTCCCGCGCGGTGCTGGAGGTGGTGTGCTCGGGCCGGAACACCCGCATGCTCGCCACCTGTTCGCGCGACAGGCTCGGGAAGGTCGCGGCGAACTCGGCGGCGGTGCGTGCGCCGGCGTCGGCGAACATCGTCTCCAACAGCTGGCGCGGTCCGCCGATCACTCGGGTGGCCGCGAGCCCGAGTTCGGCCGCGAGCAGCCCGGGCGTGTCCGGACCGATCCGGCGCAGCAGCAGATCGGCGGCGGTGTTGTCGCTGACCGACATCGTGAAGTAGGCCAGGTCGCGCAGCGACATCTCCACGTCGTCCGCGCAGCCCGCGGTCCCCCAGCCGCCGAGCCGGTCCGCGGCGCGCACCAGCACGCGTTCGGTCGGATCGAGCTGGCCCGCGTCGACCTGCCTGCCGAACTCCAGGATCAGCAGAATCTTGAAGATCGAGGCGATCACCACCTGATCGTCGGCGCCGATGCCGAGCTCACGGCCGTCGGCCAGGTCGACAGCGTGCAACCGGCCGCGCACCGGCAGCTCGGCAAAGATCTCGCGGATGCGCTCCTCGGGTGACACAACGGCACACGGTAGTCGGCCCGCGCCGGAGTCCTCGATATCCGATCGCATATCGTCGAGCGATGGATCTCGCCCGGCACCTGCGTCATTTTCTGGCGGTGGCCGAGGAGAGGCATTTCGGCAGGGCGGCCGAGGCGCTCGGCATGGCCCAGCCGCCGTTGAGCCAGTCCATTCAGCGGCTCGAACGCGAGCTCGGCGTCGCGCTGTTCGACCGCTCGCGGCGAACCGTGCAGCTCACGACGGCGGGTCAGCTGCTCATCGCGGAGGCGCGGGCCGTGCTGGCGGCCGAGCAGCGGTTGCGCACGGTGGCCCGCAAGGCGGGCGACGGCAGCCTCGGGACGCTGCGAGCGGGCGTCCCGCCGGACACGCCCGCCGCGGTGCTGCACCGACTGCTGCGCGAACTGGCCGAGCAATCCGCCGGGCTCACCGTGGATCTGCACGAACTCACCACCGCCGAACAGCTCCGCCTGCTCGCTACCGCGGAGCTCGACGTCGGGCTGGTGGAACATCCGGTCGACGCGCCCGATCTACAGCACGGACCCAGCGCGGAACTGCCACTCGGTGTGGCGCTGCCCCGCACGTCTCCGCTGGCGCGCCTGCGCGAGGTGGGCCTCGCCGACCTCGCCGGACACGAGCTGATCCTCTTCCCCCGCGCCACCGCGCCGGGCAGGCACGACGAATTGCTCGAGGTGTGCCGCGCGCACGGATTCGTTCCCGATCGGGTCCGGCATGCCCGGAATCCCGAATTCCTGCTCGGGCTGGTCCTTTCGGGCAACGGCGTCGCCCTCACTCGGGAGGAGCCGGCCAGGCGCGAGCCACGGGTGGCCTGGCGTCCCCTCGCCGGACGACCGCTGCGTTTGCGCGTCGGCGCCGTATGGCCGGACACCTCGCCGCACCCGGCGGCGCCACGCTTTGCCCAGGTGGCCGCCGCGGTTCTGACCGAAGGAGCCGCGCCGCTCCCCGCGCCCGCCCCCGAAACTCCGGCCGGGCCGTGGTCGGTCGTCTACACCGTCCACCCGGCGCAGCGCACCGACCCCGTCTCGAATCCGGAGCCCTGAAGGCGGTTTCCGTTCCGACCGATCACGCCGATTTCCCAAGGTATTTCGATGCCGATATTCGGGCGGCGCCGCCGGTGCGCCTGTGCATAGCTGAAAGGCGTTCGCGGACAACAACGCCGCCTACATTGTCGAACTCCGCATCGCATGCCCGCCGCGATGGCAGACGTCGCGAGGCAGACGAACGCGATACCCGGAATGCGTTTTCCCGGTGGAGATTTCGCAAAACGGCCCGTTTCGCACGTTCGGACGTAGGATGAAGACGGCCGATCACGGCCTCTTGGGGACGCATCGGCTGTCTTGCCCGAACGAAACACGTAGGGAAACACGATGAGAGTCAATCAATTCGCCGCTTCCGCCTTGCTCGCGATCGGGGCCATCGGAATATCCGCGGGCACGGCAGACGCCGCGCCCACCGACCCCGCCGCCGAGGTGTCCGTGCGCGGCGTCGACCACGGCATCGGCTACACCACCGGACCGACGTCGGACGGCAGCGGCATCGTCACCACCGTCGACGACGGCGCGTTCAGCCTGGCCGCCGACGCACGAACGGTCAGCCTCACCGACGCCACGGGCCGCATCGTCGCGACCCTGCCGACAGGCTTCACCGCCCAGGGCCAGACCTTCGGCCTGACACCGCGGATCACCGACGCGGGCCGGACGCTCACCCTCACACCTGCGGGCGCACCGGTGGCCGCCACCCAGCACCTGCGTCAACTCGTCGAATACGACGAGACCGTCGCGCGCAAGCAGCACAACGCCGCGGTCGGCGCGCTGATCGGCGCGGGCATCGGCGCGGTGATCGGCTTCTTCCTCGGCGGCGTCGGCGCCTTGGTCACCGTCCCGATCGGCGCGGGCATCGGCGCACTGATCGGCTTCGCCACTCCCTGATCGAGATCCGCCGCCGTCGCCGGATGCCGCTCCGGTGACGGCGCGCGGCGATCGGTAACGCCCGCGGTGCGACGGGCGTGTCCGCCTGCGTCGCAGCACGTTCGAGAGCGGCGCCGGTATCCGTCTGCGCTAGGCTCGCCACCGGGCGCCCACCTGCGCGCGCCCGCTCGGATGGCCCGCCCCAGGAGGCATGTCGCATGGCCGACGCCCGCTTCGCCCGCACCAAACGCATCATGCTGTGGACCGATCTCGGCTTCTTGGCCTACTGGGTCGCGACGGCGCTCGGCGCGGTCAGTGTCGGGACGGATCCCTTTCTGCGGCAATGGAACTGGTCGTTCCTCGGGCTCGATCTCGCCGCCATCGGCATAGGCCTCGCGAGTCTCGCTGTGGCGCGCAGGCAGCCGCCACTGGCCGAGCGGATGATGCTGGTCTCGCTGACCGCGACCGCCGCCGCCGGCCTGATGGCGCTGAACTTCTACGCGGTGCGCTGCGAATTCGATCCCGCATGGTGGATCCCGAACGCCTGGCTGCTCCTCTTCCCTTCCGTCGCCATGACCGTCATCATGGTCACCTCCGCCACTCGCCAGCAACTCCGCGATGCTGGATGATCGCTACCGCTCGTTCCGCGCGCGTAAACACCCCTTGTCGCGATGATCACCACTGATCACGGCGGGTTCGACGAGCTGCGCAACCAAGCTATGTTGGGTACGAATTCTCCTCGGGCACAACACTCTTCGGGCCGTACCCGCAGGCAACAGCAGCAAACGCCGACCGCGACAACCGTGTGACACGACACGGCCGACGCGCCGATTCGTTGTGAGAATCACTAAGTTCGGTGTGTCGTAATCATCGCTATGATCTTGGTTGCGATATGTTCGCCGAGAATTGGTGCCGCCGCCCGCGGCCCTGGGCAGCTACGGAGACGAAGGAGGTGTGCCAGCCTGCCACGACCATTCGCCACGACGGCGATGGCGTGGGTGCGTCTCCAGCGACCCGTCCCGATCGACAACTGTTCACGCGGTGACCGAAGTAGTTCCACCGCGTCGTTCCCACACTGCCAACCAGCCCACCGGTGGCCGCCGCGGACCCTCATCCCACGGTCGTCCATCGGCGATGCCCGATGCCGGAAAGAAAGACCGTGTCCAAAGTCGCGACTCGAATACTGATCCTCGTCTTGAGCATCCTGTCCCTAGGTGTGATGGGCGCGCCGGCGCAAGCCAGCCCCCTGTACCCCGAACCGGATCCGGATCCGTTCTACAGTCCGCCCGCCGAACTGGCCGCGCTGCAACCAGGCGACGTCGTCCGCACCCGCAGGATCGACACCACCCTCTACGGCGGGACCGAAGGCTGGCAGGTTGCCTTCCGCTCCACCAATTCCGGCGGCAAGCCGATCATGGCCATCACCACCGTCTTCCTGCCCGCGGGGGTGAGCAACCCACCGCTGGTCTCCTACCAAGCGCTGATCAATTCGCTCGGCTCCCGGTGCAACCCTTCGCGCTCGCTGTTCAACGGTGAACTGCAGGACGCGGTCGGCGCCATGCTGCCGATCGGCCGCGGCTGGGCCATCTCGATGCCCGACTACTTGGGGCCGACCGTCGCCTACGGCGCCGCCAAGCTCAGCGGGATGATCACGCTGGACAGCGTGAAGGCGGTACAGAAGGTCGCCGAACTCGGCCTCGGCAGTTCGCCGGTCGCGATCGCGGGCTACTCGGGCGGCGGCATGGCCACCGCGTGGGCGGCCGCGCTCCAGCCGACGTACGCCCCCGATCTGAAGCTGACCGCAGCCGTCGCGGGCGGCGTCCCGGCCGACCTCGAGGAGATGGCGCTCGGCCTCGGCTTCGAGCCACATCCGGGCTTCGGCCTCGCCTTCGCCGCGGCGATGGGCCTGGAACGGGAATACCCGGAGCGGCTGCCGATCTCGGATCAGCTCAACGAGAACGGCCTGTGGTTCCGCGAGTTCACCCACGACGCGTGCCGCCGCTTCCTGTTGTTCCACGGCGCCTTCCGCAGCGCGGAGCAGATGGCCGCGTCCAAGAGCCTGATGGACAGCCCCGAGGCGCGAGAAGTGCTGCACGAGAACAGCCTTCGCCTGTTCCCCGGCGTGCCGACGGTGCCGACCTACCTGTGGCAGGGTCGCTACGACACGCTGACGCCGTTCAACTCGCTGGCCGAGACCGCCGACCGGTACTGCAAGGCGGGTGCTCCGGTGAAACTGGTGCCCTACGATATCGCCGAGCACATGACCGCGGCGGTCGCCGGTTTCACCGACGCGTGGGACTATGTCGAGTCCCGCTTCCGCGGCGACCCGGTGCCCACCAGCTGCTGATCGACCGAACCCGAAGGGACGCCCCGCCTTGCGGCCGGGCGTCCCTTTCGTCTTTTCCGAGTGTCGCACCGGGCGTCAGAGCGAACCGCCGCCGCCGATCATCCACGGGTTGAACGTGCACGGCACGTCGACGGACGCCTGCGGGTCCAAGGCACGCAGCGCGATCGCGGCGGCGCGTGGCGAGTACATGAGCGTCAGGTGATCGGACATGTCCTGCTCGCAGCCGTCCTGCAGCGTGATGTTCTGCACGGGGGCGTCCGGACCGGGCTGCAGGAACGTCCATTCGAACGGGTTCGAGATCTGGTCGTGCCTGGTGCCGACCGCGGTGTACTCGACGCCGGGCACGGTGTCGCCGTCCGCGTTCAGCCTGGCGTAGAACTCCGAGCCGACGACCTGCTGGATGTTGGCCTGGCCGATCAGCGGCCGGTAGAAGCCGAGGATGTTGATGCCCAGGTTGGTGATGAGCCGCCCCAGGGTCGCCATGCCCATCAGCGAGGTGCCGTGGTTGGTGCCGCCGAAGGAGACGAGCTTGCCGACCTTGCCCGCACCGCCTTCGAATTTCAGGTACTGGCTGGAGACCGGGCCGCCCTGCGAGTGCGCGACCAGGTCGACCTGCTCGGCGCCGGTGGCGGCCAGCACGGTGTCGACGTACTCGCTCAGCTGACGGGCCGAATCCTCCATCGGACCGACACCGTAGCGGCCGGGCAGGAGCGGTCCGAGGCCGCCGCCCTCCAGCACGCCGACGCGGCCGAAGTTGAAGGTGAAGACGCAGTATCCCGCGCGCGCGAGCCGCGGCGAGAAGTACGCGAAAGTGTCGTAGGCGTTGAGCCAGGTGCCGTGCACCAGCACCACCGGACGCGGATGTTCCGCGCTGGGACGACAATTCGGCTGATTCGCGCCGGGGGGCGCCGCATCGGGATGGGACAGTCCGTTGACGAACGCCGCGAGGTAGGCCGACACCTCGGGCCCCTCGCCTGCCACCCGGGTCGCCTGGCTGCGCCCGGCCGAGCCCGAGCCGCTACCGGTGTCCACGATGGGCTGCACCTGCCTGCCGTCCGGCGCGGGCAGCAGCCCCGCACCGACCAGATCCGCGAGCTGTTGTTCGGTCGAGGCGGGCTCGGGCGCGGCCGACGCGGGACCGACGACGTGGGTCGTGCCGAGCACCGTCACACCCGCGACGATCGTCGCCGCGAGCACGCCGCGTAGTCGTTCGGTGGGTCTGTGCCTGGCTCGGGCCAGAGAGACAACCCGCATGAATCACGCTCCAAAACTAGCGATGAAAGTTTCCGATTCACCGTAAGGGCGATAAACTAGCAGTGCAAGTTTTTGTCTCCTGCGACAATGCTGCGACAGGACAAGGAGGCAAACTCGTGGCCCGACCCCGCCACCCGCTGCTCACGCGCGCGCGCATCGTGGCCACCGCGCTGGCACTACTCGACGCCGAGGGCATGGCGGCGGTGTCTACCAGGCGAATCGCCGCCGAGCTCGGCGTACAAGGCCCCTCGCTCTACAACCACGTGGGCACCAAGGACGAACTCATCGATGCGGTTGCCGACGCGGTGCTCGGCGAGGTCGACACCGGCATGTTCGCCGCGCTCGGCGTGGAGAATCCGGATTGGCGTACGGCGCTGTGGGATTGGGCCCACTCGTACCGCGCCGCCATGGCCGCCCATCCGAACATCGTCCCGGCGCTGGCGGGCGGGCCGGGACACCGCCCCAATGCGCTGCGGATCGCCGACGCGGTGTTCGGCGGCCTCGTCGCGGCCGGCTGGCCGCGCCGCGAGGCGACCACCGTCGGCGCGCTGATGCGCTACTTCGTCACCGGCTCCGCGCTCGCCTCGTTCGCCGCGGGGTTCCCGGCCGACGCCACCGTCTACGGCGGCGACTATCCGCACCTGAGCGAGGCCCACCTGCTCGCCGACCGGCAACACCGCATCGACGAGGATGCCTTCGAGGTCGGGCTCCGAGCCCTGCTGGACGGACTCACCGACCGCTACCGCGCCGTCCGCGCCGCACAGCCCGATCGCCACTGATTCGCCACCGCGCGCGGGGTATGCGTCCGGCGACGGCGAAGCGAGTCCGAATTGTCCGGATAGGGTGGAGCCGTGAACGTAGAGGTAACACCCTTGCCGGGTATTGGTGTACGCAAAGACTTTCCCTTGAAGAACAACCGGCGCGTCGGCGTGATCGACCACCGCGACGGCACTTTGGACCTGATCATCGGCAAGCCCGACAACCCCGACGTCACCGACCAGATAGCGCTCACCCAGCGCGAAGCGGCATTGCTCGCCACCCTGCTCGGCGCGCCGCAACTGGAGGCGCAATTGCAGGAGGAGCACCGCGAATTCGACGGTGTCACCACCCGCCAGCTCACCGTGCGCGGCGGATCCCCTTACGACGGCAGGCCACTCGGCGACACCCAGATGCGTACTCGCACGAAGACGTCCATCGTCGCGGTCGTGCGCGCCGGGCACGCGATCGCCTCGCCCGGACCGGATTTCGTGTTCAACGCCTTCGACGTCCTGATCGTCGTCGGCACCGCGGACGGCCTAACCGCCGCCGCCGGTATCCTCACGGACGGCTGAGGCATGGTGGCACACGAAACCGCGCTCGCGTTGATTCAGCTGGGCGCGGTCTTTTTCGGTCTCGGTCTGCTCGGGCGCGTCGCCGCCCGCATCGGCATGTCGCCGATTCCCTTCTATCTGGTCGGCGGCCTGCTGTTCGGCACCGGCGGTCTCGTCGAACTCGACCACGTCGATTCGTTCATTCACCTGGCCAGCGAGATCGGCGTCGTCCTGCTCCTGCTGCTGCTCGGCCTGGAGTACAGCGCCGCCGAGCTCGTCACGGGCATGCGCCGATCCTGGGCCGCCGGTGTGATGGACCTCGCGCTCAACGCCACCCCCGGCGTCCTGGTCGCCCTCTTCCTCGGCTGGGGCCTCGCCGGCGCCATCGCGATGGCGGGCGTCACCTACATCTCCTCCTCGGGCATCGTCGCCAAGGTGCTCAACGATCTCGGCAGGCTGGGCAACCGGGAGACGCCGACGATCCTGTCCATCCTGGTGTTCGAGGATCTGGTGATGGCGGGCTATCTGCCGGTGCTGACGGCGGTGCTGGCGGGCGCCGGATTCGTGGCCGGTCTCACCACGCTGGGGATCGCGCTGCTCGCCGTCACCGTGGTGCTCGTGGTCGCGCTGCGCTACGGACGATACGTCTCGATGATCGTGGACAGCGACGATCGCGAGATCTTCCTGCTCAAGCTGCTCGGTTCCGCCCTGCTGGTCGCCGGACTCGCCTCCGCGCTTCAGGTCTCGGCGGCGGTGGGGGCGTTCCTGCTCGGCATCGCGATCTCGGATTCGACGGCGCACAACGCCACCAAGATCCTGGAGCCACTGCGTGATCTGTTCGCCGCGCTGTTCTTCGTGCTGTTCGGGCTGAGCACCGATCCGGCGACCATCCCGCCGGTGCTCGGCTGGGCCTGCCTGCTCGCCGCGGTCACCACGGCCACCAAGGTCGCCACCGGCTGGTGGGCCGCCAAACGTGCGGGGAGCTCGCGCTACGGCCGGGCGCGCGCGGGCACCGCACTGGTCGCGCACGGCGAGTTCTCCATCGTCATCGCGGGATTGGCGGTCACCGCGGGCGCGGTGCCGACCGAGTTCGCGGCGCTGGCCACCACATATGTGCTGCTCATGGCCGTGCTCGGTCCGATCGCGGCGCGCGTGGTCGAGCCCGTCCTGGTGTGGCGCGACCGCCGAGCGGCCCGTCCCGCCTGACCGGCGCTCGCCCGCGCACCACCCGGCTCCGACACCCGGCCCCTCAGCGCAGCGGGGCCGTTTGGGTGTTCGATCGGCCCACGTACTCGTCGTTGAGCAGGTGATAGGCCTGCCCGAGATCGGTCAGCGCACGCCGCCAACGGGATTCGGCCTCGCCGCCCACGGGGCTGCGGCTGAGTTCGAGCAGCGCGGCGGTGGCGTCGGCCGACCGGACCGCGGCGGCGAGCAGCGCAGGCGCGGGCTCGGCGGTGGCGTCGGCGGCCATCGCGTCGATGCGGTCGTGCAATTCGACGGCGTCGGCGCACATTCGCTCGGCCGCGTCCTCGTGTGCGGTGTTCACCTGACCCGATTCACCACCGACCACGTGTTGCAGGAGACCGACCAACAGCGCGCGCTCGGCGGTGACATCCCGCGGCCCGTCGAAGGGCGGGTCCAGGTTGTTGTCCGGGTCGACGTGCAGTATCGCCAAGACGGCCCGCAACTGCGCGATGGTCACCACTTTCTCGGTCCCTCCCTGCCCTGCGCCGGGCTCCCGATATGTTCGCCCGCCTCGGATTTCCCCGTCACCGCCCATCCCTTCCTAGTCGGCCGCGCGGCGCGCGAAACTCCGTCGCCACCGGGCCGGGGATAGTGTTTGCCAGATCTTCACTGAACGAGGGTCAAACTATCCAAAACATCGGCGGATGTCTCGGGAATCGACATCTACGACGGGTCGCTACGGGGTGGCGGACCCGCGCCCACGGCGCGTCGCGATCTTGCTCGCGCACTGCCGATCGCGAATAGGATTGCCGGAGAAGCGCGCTCACGATCCGTGCGGCCGCGGGGAACGTGGGAGACGACAATGACCGGACCGCGACGGCCGACCGCCGCCTTGCGCCGGCTCGCCGCACTCGCGGTAGTGGTATTGACAACCGGTGGCTGCGCGACCTTGCTCGGTGAGCCCGCGCCGCCGCCCTCGGCCGACGAGATCGCGGCCGCCACAGCCGAATTGACCGATTTGCCGTCTTCCGAGGTGGCCGAGCGGCAGCTCACGGCCGTCGTCGACCAGATCGCGGCGGCCGCCTCGGCGATCGCTCCCGCACTGCGCTGGAGCCGAACCGAGGACCGCGCGCTCGGCCCCTGCTACGGACCATACGAACACACCGGCGGCAGGCGCGTCGTCCTGCCGCACTACCGAGCCGACGGTTCGCTGCCCAACGGGGCGTGGCCCGGGTTCCAGGAGACGGCCCGCGCGCTGGCCGCGTCCGTCGGCGCGACGGACATGCTGCCCGGCGCAGACTCGTCGCCGGACCGGTACGTCACCTTCGAGGGCTGGGACGGCGCGAAGTGGGACAGCAACACCGAGCTGTCGATCTACGCCGACGCGCGGTCGATGACGATCGCCGCGACCGTGGGCTGCCGGGTGCCCGACGGCCACTCGGCAGGCGGGTGAGGGTGATCAGGCCGCCAGGTGCGCGCTCTCCTCGCCGAGCGCCCGTTCGCGCAGCGTCTTCAGCGTCTTGGCGAGAATGCGCGAGATCTGCATCTGTGACACCCCGAGTCGCTCCGCGATCTGCGTCTGAGTCTTGTTCTCGAAGAACCGCATCACCAGCACCTGCCGCTCCCGCTCCGGCAGGTCGGCGATGAGCGGACGCACCGCCATCGCGTCCTCCAGCAGCCGGTAGCAGGGTTCCTCGGCGCCGAGCACGTCCACGGCGGCCCGCGCGGAACCGTCGTCGTCGCCGTCGCGGTACGCCGCGTCCAGCGAGCTCGACTGATAGCCGTTGCTCGCTACCAGCGCCTGGGTGATCTCGCTCAGCTCCACGTCCAGCTCGGCCCCGAGTTCGCGCGCGGTGGGCATACGGCCGAGCCGCTGCGCCAAGACGTCGGTCGCGGGCCCGATCGATTGCTGAATCTCCTTGAGCCGCCGCGGAACCCGCACCGACCAGGTGCGGTCGCGGAAATGCCGCCGCACCTCCCCCATCACGGTCGGCACCGCGAACGACAGGAACGAGCTGCCGCGGGAGACGTCGAAGCGGTCCACGGCCTGCACCAACCCGAGCCGGGCGATTTGGTGCAGGTCGTCGAACGCCTCGCCGCGGCCTGCGAAACGACGCGCGATGTGTTCGGCCAGCGGCAGGCACATCCGCACGATGTCCTCCCGCACCCGCTGCCGGTTCGGGTCGTTCTCGTCCAGGCTCGCCAGCTTCTCGAACCACGGCTCGACGTTGTCGTAGGTGTCCGTCCGGGCGATGTCGTCGTCCGCGGCGCGCACCGTCGATTCCTGTTTCATCCGATGTACCTCGTTTCCAACCGAATTCGACTACTGATCGGGTACCCGCCTCTCCGTTATCGAAACGTGATGGCGCACAATCGCCGATCACCTGCGCCGACGATCTCCCGCCACGGCATCAGAGGATGGGCCGCCCGCCGGTCACCGCGAGCCGCGCACCGGAGATGTAGCTGCTCAACTCCTCCTCATGAATTCCTGCGCTTTGGCTTTCACACCCTGGGCGATGAGGTGCATGGCATCGGGATCGCCGCGCAGCACGGCTTCGGCGGTGTCCTTCAACTGCTCCCAGGTTGCGTGCGGCGGGATGGGCGGCATCTCGGGATCGCATTTCACGTCGAGCAGCACCGGGCCGTCGGCGCTCAACGCGCGGTCCCAGGCGGGTCCGAGCTCGTCGGCGGAGTCGACCGTGATCGCGGCGAGCCCCATGACCCGGGCGACGTCCGCGTAGGACACATCGGGAAGCGACTGGGATTCCTCGAATTTCGGCGCGCCGCCCATCGCGCGCAGCTCCCAGGTCACCTGATTGAGATCGTTGTTGTGGAATACGCAGACCACCAGCCGCGGATCCGACCACCGGTGCCGGTAACGAGCGATGGTGAGCAGTTCGGCGAGCCCGTTCATCTGCATGGCGCCGTCGCCGACCAGCGCGATCGCGGGTCTGCCCGGATGGGCGAACTTGGCGCCGATGGCGTACGGGACACCCGGCCCCATCGTCGCCAGCGTGCCGGAGAGCGAACCGCGCATCTGGCCGCGGAAGCGCAGGCACCGGGCGTACCAGTTGGTAGAAGAGCCCGAATCAGCGGTGACGATGGCGTTGTCGGGAATGCGCTCGGACAGCTCCCAGACCACCCGCATCGGATTCAGTGGCCGCGCGTCCAGCATGGACTGCCGTTCCAGCGTCTCCCACCAGCGGGCCACGTTCTTCTCCACCGTCTCCCGCCACGACCGATCGGTCTTGCGCTGAACCAGCGGAATCAGCTCGGCCAGTGTGGATTTGGCGTCCCCGACCAGATTGACCTCGGTCGGGTACCGCATCCCGATCATGGTGCCGTCGATATCGATCTGCACCGCCCGTGCCTGACCGAACTCGGGCAGGAACTGCGAGTACGGGAAGTTGGAGCCGACGATGAGCAGGGTGTCGCAGTCGCGCATCAGCTCGTAGCTCGGCTTGCTGCCGAGCAGGCCGATCGGCCCGGTGACGAAGGGAAGATCGTCCGGAAGCACATCCTTGCCCAGCAATGCCTTCGCCACGCCTGCCCCCGTGCGGTCGGCAATCTCGAGCACTTCCTCGGCGGCCGAGCGAGCGCCCTGGCCGATCAGGATTGCGACGCGCGAACCGGCGTCCAGTATCTCCGCGGCGCGGCGGATCTGGTCCCGCGCGGGAATCACCTGTGCGGGCGGCACCGCACCCGGCGGGCTGGACGGCACCTGTTTGAACGCGTGCCCGGGTGGCTCGTACTCCTCCTCCTGTAGATCGGAGGGAATGATCACCGCCGTGGGCGCGCGCCGCGAAATGGCAACGCGGAATGCGCGATCGAGCGCGTTGGGCAACTGACTGGCGACGTTCACCTCGACCACGTAGTCGGCGACGTCCTGAAACAGGTTCTGTAGGTTCACTTCCTGCTGGTAGCTGCCGCCCATCGCGCTGCGCGCGGTCTGCCCGACGATCGCCACCACCGGCACGTGATCGAGTTTCGCGTCGTAGAGGCCGTTCAGCAGATGGATCGCGCCCGGCCCCGAGGTCGCGGTGCAGACGCCCGCGTTGCCGCTGAATTTGGCGTAGCCGGTGGCCTCGAACGCCGACATCTCCTCGTGCCTGGCCTGGATGAAGGCGGGATCGTCGTCGGCCCGCCCGAAAGCGGCGACCAAGCCGTTGATGCCGTCACCTGGATAGCCGAAGACCTGCTCGACACCCCATTCTCGCAGTCGCCGCACGACGTAGTCGCCGACCTGTTGGGCCATGGTTCCTCCCTGTCCGTGCGTCACTGGGCTGCCCGGCCTCCTAAGCGGTGGCGCGGCGATGTTTTCGGTGGCTGGTATCGCATAGGGGGTAGTTCTTCGAACGGCGGCACAGGCAGATCGCGACTTGGAAGCGGTCACAGCGGATGGTCTTCCCGTCGGCAGTCACGAGTTCGACCGGCCCCTCGACGAGGGCGGGACCGTCGGCGGTGAAAGTGACTCGCCTCGGCTCATTTTCGGATGCGGTCGGCACGGATCACCACCAGATCTTCCCTGTCCTGCCCCGGTTCGATGAGCCCGACCGAGGCGAGCCAATCGGCGCGCCCGCGCAACACGGGTCCAAACGGCACGGTGTGACGGGCCACGATCGCGGCTTTCAAGCCTGCGTCCCGCAATTGACACAGCGTGCTGTCCGGATCGGACAGCATCGAGTGCACGACCAGCGCCGCGCCGCGCGGATTCAGCAGACCCGGCATCATCCGGCACAGCCGGTCGAGGGCGTTGCGACCGTGCTCGCCCGCATCCCAGGCCCGCGCCGCACCGCGGCGCTCCCGCTGCGGCGCGGGGACGTAGGGCGGATTGGCCAGCACGAGATCGAAGCGGCGTCCACCCAGCACCGACGCGAAGTCGCCCCGGATCACCTCCGCCCCTATCCCCCGCACACGGCAGTTCAACCACGCGGATACCGCGGCGGAGCGCGAGATGTCCACGGCGGTGACCGCCGCGGCTCCGCTACGCACAGCGGCGATCGCCAGCGCCCCGCTGCCCGTGCACACGTCGAGCACGTGCCCACCGCGCGGGACGCCCGCTTCGCTCAGCGCCCTGGCCAGCAGCCAGGTGTCCGATTGCGGGCGGTACACCCAGGGCGGTCGAATCAACATCACGTACAGCGGGTAGCCGGATCGCGCCGACCTAATCGGCCCGCGTCGCCGAAACCCGCTCACTGTCGCGCAGCGAACTGCGCCCCGCCTCCCAACAGTCGAGCACATGATCGGCGAACTGGTCCTCCAGCAGGTTCGTCGCCTGGATGCCGAACACCACCGATTCGGTCAACGCGGGCTCCTGGGCGAGCAGATCGCCGATCACGTCGCGGCGCATGACCTGTTCGTGCACCGCGTCGGCTTCCACGTGCTCGCGGTAGAACAGGGTGCACGCCGGGTCGGCGTCGAGGCGGCGCAGTGCCTGCACCATCCGCTGCGCGCCCGGCGGCGAGCTGATCTCCACGGTCGCGAAATGCCCGACCAAGGCCCCGCGCAGGGACCGGTGCAGACCGAACAACGAGATCGTGTCCATCAGTGCGAACATCGGCGCGGGGATGACGTTCAGGTAGTGCAGATAGTCCGGATTCAGGCCCGCCGCGGCCATCAGGTCCGCGTACAGCCGGGCGTGTACCCGTTCGCCGCGCCCGCCGCCGAACTCGTCGAACTCGACCGCGACCAGCGACGCTTTCGCCTGGCCGCGCAGGCGGGGAATCGCCCAGGCGTACGGGTCCGCCTCCTTGTGGTGATAGAGCGAGCGGTGTACCAGGTACTCCCGCATCTGCCACCATTCGCCGCGATCGAGCAGGAACTGGCTGGGCCCGCGCGCTTCCACCGGCGTGACGAGCAGCTGTTCGAGTTCTGCTTCGAGATCCGTCCCGCCGGGGACCGCGTCGCGCAGCGCGTTCAGGAGTCGCTGTTCCATCGCCGCACGCAACGCCAGCAGGGCCGTATCCCACTCCCAGCCGGGATCGACCTCCGCGAAACCGTAGTAGTGCAGCTCGTAGCAGGTGTGCAGCGCGAGGAGCAGATCCTCGCCGAACGGATCGACCGGCCCCGGCCGCGGTGCGGCCCGCCCCGGCGCACCGCGCAGTAGATCGACCACCGCCGCGGACAGATCACCGCGCGGGTCGGGCAGAGGGAGGGCTTCCGGGGCCACGATCGCTGTCATGCTGGTCGCTTACCCGGCTCGGGCGGCGGTTATCGCCCAGTAGTGACGCTGCCTGGACCCTTCAGACATCACGAGACGCAGCGGTTGTCACGAGACGCAGCGCAGCCGCTCGGCGGCGACTTCGGCGATCGTCGTGGCGGCCCGCACGGCCGCGCCACGCGTCTGCCACGCACGCCAGCGGCCGGTGTCCAGGTCGCGCGCCCGTGCCAGCAGGGCGGGCCAGTCGTCGAGATCCGGCCAGCCGTCCACCGTGATCGCCATCCCGGCCGAGGCGAGCGTGTGCGCAATGGCTTCCTGTTCGCCGAACGGGCGCGGCGCGGGCACCACGACGGCGGGTTTGGCGGCGGCGGCGACATCGGCGACCGCGCCCTGCCCCGCGTGCGTCACGATAACGTCGGCCCGGCACAGCTCCGGCCACGGATCGTCCACCAGATCACCCAATCCGACACTGCGCCAATGGTATTCGTGGTGCCGCAGGGCGCAGGCGCGCACCTTCGCCGCGGTGAACGCCCCGCCGCACGCACCGCCGACGACCAGCACGGTCGGCCGCCCGTCGGGTGGCGGGAACGCCGGGGGGCGGCCGTCGAATCGGGTGATGCCGCCGACGTAGCGGGTCTTGTCCGCGTAGGGGCGCAGCCACAGCGGATCGTAGAGATCGCGCGTCCACCCGGCGATCAACCGGTCGGCGACGCGGTACATCAGCTGGTGGGCGGGATCACCGCGGGCGCCGGGCAGCGCCATGCAGACGACAGGCACGCCGTGCAGCCGGGCCAGCAGCGCGACCTCGACGGACGCGTCCACCACCACCGCATCCGGCCGGGTGTCGGCGAGCCACGCCGCGATCGTCGCCATCCGCTCGACGAGCCCCCGGTCGTGGCGGGGTGCCCAGTGCAGAACCCCGGCGGCAGTGGGGTCGGCGGTCACCGCGGCGGGGTTGTCGGCGGGCAGGTGGACGACGTCGTCGAAGACCTCGTCGCCGGACACGGTCAGCGCGGACAGCGCGGTCACCGGCTGGGCGAGGCAGGCGCGGATACGGCGAGCGCGGAGCAGATGACCCGAGCCGTGATGGTGGATGTAGTAGCCGATCACGTGGCCCTCCACTGTCCGGTGGGCCACGCGCCGGTTTCCGTTGTGGCCATCGGACCTCCCGGCGGAACTGCTGTTACCTGCGATGATGCGGATCTACCCGGCTGCGGGCGGGACAAACCTAGATCACGTTCGCCCCCGCTGACCTCGGCGCTTCGTTTGCCGAAAGCGGACGAGGGTAGGCGGTCGGTGGTCCACCAGCGACACCACCGAGCCGAGGAGGCAGCGATGCAGATCGGATACAAGCTGGCGGCAGAGGGATTCGGCCCCGCCGAGCTGATCCGCCAGGCCGTGCAGGCCGAGCGCGCCGGCTTCGATTTCGTCGAGATCAGCGACCACTTCCACCCCTGGCTCGACAATCAGGGCCACTCCCCGTTCGCCTGGACGGTGCTCGGCGCCATCGCGGCGCGGACCGACCGCATCGGCATGGCCACCGGCGTGACCTGTCCGATCCTGCGTTACCACCCGGCGATCGTGGCGCAGGCCGCCGCCACCATGGCGCTGGTGTCCGACGGACGCTTCACCCTCGGCGTCGGTTCGGGCGAACGGCTCAACGAGCACATCGTCGGCCTGGAGTTCCCCGACTCGGTGCGGGTGCGCCACGACATGCTGCGCGAGGCGCTCGACATCATCCGGCTGCTCTGGAGCGGCGGCTATCGGTCCTACGAGGGCCAGTACCTGCATCTCTCGGACGCGCGGATCTTCGATCTGCCCGACGAGCCGCCGCGGATCGCGGTCGCGGCGGGCGGCTCGTCGTCCGCCAAGCTCGCGGCCGAACTCGGCGACGGCCTTTTCGCGACCACCGCCGACCCCGGGATCGTCCGGCACTACCGCGAGAACGGCGGCACGGGGCCGCGCTACGCCGAGGTGCCGCTGGCCTGGGCCCCCGACGAGCACACCGGCGCGCAGGCCGCGCTGGAGACGACCCGCTGGGCGCTGTCCGGCTGGAAGGTCATGAGCGAACTACCCAATCCGGTCAACTTCGCCGCCGCCAGCGCCACCGTGCGCGAAGAGGACATTCGCGACCACTTCACCTGCGGCTCCGATCCGGAGCGCTACGTCGAAGCCGTCCGTGCCTACACCGACGCCGGATTCGACCATCTCGTCCTCCAGAACGCCGGACCGGACCCGGACGGCTTCCTCGAGTTCTATCGCGACGAACTCGACGAGAAGCTGCGCCGCTCGCTCACCCCCGCCGCTAGTCCGAGCTGAGCGCCGAGCGCCTCGCGGTTGCGCGCGCCCGCCGCCGTGCCTCCTGCATCTCGGCGAGCTCCTGTTCGAGCGCCTCGGCGATGCGGAACTGGCCGGTGTCGTAGATGCCCGACGAGCGAACCACCTCGTGGAGGGCGCCGTCCGGATCCGGCGGCGCCGCGTTGCGCTCCTTCGCGCTCGCCTTCTCCTTGACCGGGCGCGCCGCGGTCGGCTTGTCGATCTCGATCGGCTTGGTCGGCGGCGGCGGAGTCTGCCGGACGACCACCTTGGCGGCCACCGGCTCCGGCGTCCGCGCCGGGGTGGGCTCGGCCACCGGCTTGGTCACCTTCGCTGCCGCGGCGGGCTTTTCGACCTTCTTCGGCTCGGGCTTCTTCGGGGTCAGGGCCGGGGCTGCCACCCCGTTGACCGATACCTTCCCGTTGCCGCTCGCGGCCCGCGGGGCTTCGGCGAAGGCGTCCTCGACATCGGGCACGATCTGCTCGACGTCGACCTCGGGCTGCGCGTACTGCTCCTCGACGATCTCCCGCTCGGCGACGTGCACCACGGGAGCACCCGCTGCCGCGGCCGCCGCAGCCGCCCGCAGATTGACGACCGCGGGCAAGCTGCGCCGAATCTGCTCGGCCGGATCGGGCAGTTCGCGGACCTGTTCGGTGGCCCGATGGATGGCGAGGCCGTACCGCGCGCTGGCGGCGTCGTGAATCAGCAGAGCCACACCGATCATCACCGGGGCGATCGCGTGCACGGCCACCTCGTACCACTGGCCGCCCCGCAGGTACGGGTAGGTGTTGAGACCGACGGTCAGTGTCAGCAGCGCCATCTCGGCGGCGGCGACCTGACGCCGGTTGTCGATGACGCCCCACTCGGCCACCTTGTTGGTGCCGATCATGATGATGATCAGACAGACGCTGATCATCCCTTCCAGCAGATAACTGAACCAGTAGAGCGGATCCTTCGCTCCGCCCGGCGCGATATTGTGCTGCACGTTGACCGCGGACCACAGCATGCCCGCACCGACCACACCGGCCAGCGCGCGCAGCGACCAGGCGCGGTGTCGGTACAGCGAGGCGAGCTTCGCGTGCGGACTGGATTCGCGCCGCTGCGCGGCAATCGCCTTGCGGGCGAGCAACAGATCTCGCATATCGGCCTTCGCGATTTCCTCCGCCGTGTGCCTGGCGCGGTCGGAGGCGACCGCGGCGGCCTGTACCTCTTTCCACCGCTGTCCACGGTCCTGTTCGCGAATTCGCTCGGCGAGGTCGCGTTCGGCGTGTAGTTCGTCTTCGGACAACGCCTCGGTCAGAGCCGGGTCGAACTGATAGGCAAGCCGTCCGCGGGCCTTTTCGACCCGTCGCGCCAGCTGCGTGACCTCGTCCTCGATGGGGTGCTCTATGGTCAAATCGACCTCCGACCGTGGAGATCCGATGGCAGGCAAGTGATCACGAGTGTGAACAACACCCCACATTCATAGTCGATGCGTCGTTGCCAGCAAAACTATAGATTTGCCGCGTCGCGAATCCAGTCGGCGCGCCGGGTCCGACACGACGGGGATAAGGATGTCCCATCGAATCATGGACGGCGCGTTCGCGCTCGCGCTGACGCGGAACCGCCACCGAGATGTCCGCGGGCGCGCGGTCCACGAAGATCGACCGCTCTGCCGAGATCAGTTCTCCAGCAGCGTCGCACCCACCGCTTGCACGCCGCCGAGGACCTCGTCGACGCGACGCAGCGTATCGGCGTGCAGGCCGATGTTCGCCGCGAACAGATTGTCCTCGATATGGGAGGGAGTGCGGCTGCCCGGAATCGGGACCACGTGCGGATCCTGGTGCAGCAGCCAGGCGAGCGCCAACTGACTCCGGCTGATGCCGAGCTCGGTCGCGATCGCGTGCAGCGCGGCGTAGGAATCGTTGTTCGCGGCGAGATTGGCCGCGTCGAACCGGGGCAGATTGGCGCGGAAATCGTCGTCGCCGACACGATCCACCGTGCCGGTGAGGAATCCGGCGCCCAACGGGCTCCACGCGACCACACCGACACCCAATTCCCGTGCGGTCGCGAGCAATTCGGGATCGACCGGACGCCACATGGACCATTCCGCCTGCACCGCCTGGACCGGATGCGCGGCGTGCGCGCGGCGCAACTGCTCGGCGGTGACGTTGGACAGGCCGAGATAGCGCACGAGGCCGTCGGCCACCAGCTCACCGACCGCGCCCGCGGTGTCCTCGATCGGCACCTCGGGATCGGGGAAGTGCGGGTAGTACAGGTCGATCACGTCGGTGCCGAGATTGCGCAAGCTCTGCTCGGCGTAGCCGCGCACGTAGCGTGGCTCGGCGTTGACGGCCAGCTCGCCGAACGCGAAGCCGACCGGAAATTTGTGCGCCGCGGCGCCTTCGGGGATGCGGAAGCCGAACTTGGTGGCGACGGTGACCTCGTCGCGGCGGCCGCGGAGCGCGCGACCGATCAGTTGTTCGTTGTGGCCGTCGGCGCCGTAGCCGTCGCTGGTGTCGACGAGCGTGGCGCCCTGGTCGAAGGCGTGCCGGAGCGCGGTGCGGCCGCGGTCGTCGTCGACGGCTCCGTACATGCCCGGCGAGAGCACCATTGCGCCGAAACCGACTGCGGATACCGGGATTTCGCCGAGGTGGCGCACGGGGATCTTGGTCATGACACCACTCTCGCCGACGACGCACCGCGCCGTCCAAGTCATGTTGGTATAACCAACCGTTATGGACGTCGATCTGCGGGACCTGCGCTACCTCGTCGTGGTGGCGGAGGAGGCCAACTTCACCAGGGCCGCGGCACGCGTCTTCGTCTCGCAACCCGCGCTGTCCAAGCAGATCCGGGCACTGGAACGCCGCCTCGGCTTCGACCTCTTCGACCGCACGCCGCGCGGCGTCACGCTCACCGCGCAGGGCGCCGAACTCCTGCCTGCCGCGCGCGAGATCCTCGAACGATGGGACCGCGCCTACCCGCGCGCCCAGGCGATCGGCCGCCCGCGGACCCTCGTGGTCGGCATGCAGACTGCGGTGGGACGGGACTTGCAGCGCCGCGCGATCACCCGGTTCCGCGCGACCGCGCCGGACTGGACCGTCTCGCTGCGCCTGGTCGGCTGGTCGGATCCGACGGCCGGGCTCGCCGACGCCTCCAGTGATGTCGGCATCGTCTGGCTGCCCATCCCGCTCGACGGGCTGAGCACCCGAATCCTGCGTCGCGAATCCCGCGGCGTGATGCTGCCCGAGGGTCACCCCCTCGCCGACCTCGCCACGATCGCGTTCACCGATCTGCTCGACGAACCGTTCGTCGCGCTGCCGAGCGCAGCCGGGTCGCTGCGCGATCACTGGCTGGCGATCGAGGCACGCGGCGGGCATCCGGTCCGCATCGGCGCCGAAACCACCGGGGCGGACGAGACGTTCGAGGCCATCGCCTCGGGGCTCGGCGTCGCCTTGGTGGCGGCGGGCAACGCCGACCTGTATCGACGGCCCGGCCTGGTGTATCGCCCGGTGGACGGTCTCGATCCGGCCGAGCTGGCCGTCGCGTGGCGCCGCGACGACACGCGACCGGCCACCGCTCTGTTCGTCGACTGCCTCACCGAGCACTGAGACGGTGCGGCACGCCGCGCGGAGATAGCCGAGTGGTTACTCGATAGCCAGTACGGTGTGCCTGAACGTGTGCGACGGACCACCGACGAGTCACGGAGGTACACCATGGCGCGGCGAGCGCTCGGCAGGCCCGCGATCGTGCTTGCGGCGGTCGCCGCGGCGACGGTCGGCACGCTCGTCCCCGGCACTGCGCACGCCCAGAACACCGATCCGATCACGGCGAACCACGTCTTGTTCGCGCACCCGGTGGCGGCGGGCGGTTCGCGCATAGTGGATTACACCGTCGTGGACGACCGGCACCTGACGCTGAGCGTGTACTCCGCGGCCATGGACAAGCCGGTCACCATCACCGTGCAGCGACCGGCCGACACGTCCGTACCGCGCCCGACGCTGTATCTGCTCTCCGGCGCGGACGGCGGCGAGGGCACCGCGAACTGGGATCACCGCACACCGCAGGCGCTGGAATTCCTCGGCACCAAGGACGTCAACGTCGTGCAGCCCATCGGTGGCGCGTGGAGCTACTACGCCGATTGGCGGGAGCCGGATCCGAAGCTCGGTGTGAACAAATGGCAGACCTTCTTCACCCAGGAACTGCCGCCGCTGATCGACGGCGCGCTGGGCACCAACGGTCTCAATGCGATTGCGGGACTGTCGACTTCGGGTACCTCGGTGCTGCAACTGCCGATCGCGGCGCCCGGTCTCTTTCGCGCGGCGGCGGCCTACAGCGGATGCGCGCAGATCAGCGATCCGATCGGGTACTCGTTCGTCAACCTGTCCGTCGGGGTGTGGGGCGGCGGCAACACCGACAACATGTACGGCCCGGAGGGCGATCCGATGTGGGCGGCCAACGACCCGTACGTGAACGCCGAGAAATTGCGCGGGGTGGAGTTGTTCATCTCCAGCGGCAGCGGGCTGCCCGGCCCTTACGAGACGCTCGACGGCCCGTTCGCGCTGCCCGGCGTGGGCGGACTGGCGAACCAGGTGCTCCTCGGCGGCCTGATCGAGGCGGGCGTCAACTACTGCAGCCACAATCTGCAAGCCAAGCTGAATTCGCTCGGCATCCCGGCGACCTACGACTTCCCGCCGACCGGAACACATTCCTGGGGTTACTGGCTCGACGCGCTGAAGCTGTCCTGGCCGGTACTGGCGCGTGGCCTGGAGCTGCCTGCCTGATCCAGCTGGGTATGGATTCGGTTCGCGGCGAGAGTCCGGCCGCTCCCGGCGATTCCTCCCCCGGCATTCGCGCCAGCCGGCGCGACGGATCGGTTTACGCTGGGTGACTGACCGGTTGCCAAGGCAATGCTGACATCCACTCATTGATCTTCGATCAGTAGGAGGAACGGATATGCCTACTCGTGACACCGCTTGGCCGCAGGGCACGCCGTGCTGGGTCGACTGCCAGGTCGACGACCCCGCTCGGGCCAAGGAGTTCTACTCAGCGCTGTTCGGCTGGGAGATCGACGAGGGCCCGCCGGAAGCGGGTGGTTATCTGATGGCGATGCGCAACGGATCCGCGGCGGCGGGCATCGGACCCAAGCCGGAGAACATGGCGATGCCCTCGGTGTGGACGACTTACTTCGCCGCCGATCGCGCCGACGATGTGGCGCAGAAGGTGACCGCCGCGGGCGGCACCGTCCTGATGCCGCCGTTCGACGTGCTCGATGTCGGCCGCATGTTCGTCGCCACCGACCCGACCGGCGCGGCCTTCGGCGTGTGGGAAGCCAAGCAGCACACCGGCGCGCGGATCTACAACGAGCACGGCGCGTACTGCTGGAACGAGCTGCACACCCCCGGCTACCAGCAGGCGCAGCAGTTCTACTCCTCGGTGTTCGGCTACACCTACCAGGAGATCGGCGACGGCCAGAACTTCGTCTACTCGACGTTCACCGTGCCGTCGGGCAGCGACGTCGCGGGCGGCATCAACGACGACACCAAGGGGCGGCAGACCGAAGCGCCCCCGCACTGGCTGGCCTGGTTCCAGGTGGACGACACCGACGCCGCGCTCGCCAAGGCGGCCGAGCTCGGCGCCGCCGTGCTGGCGGGACCCGACGACAGTCCCTTCGGCAGGATGGGCGTGCTCCGGGGACAGCAGGGCGAGGTGTTCGCGGTCATCGATCCGACTCGCGCCGTCGGCCAGCCGCCGACGCCGAGCTGACCGACAGCCTCGCACCGGAAAGCGCCACTGGCGTAGCTCCGCCCGCGCACCCACAGTGCGCGGGCGGACTCGGTCCGCCGCCCGTCAGGCCGCGCGGCGCAGGCCGACGAAGAAGCGAACCCACCCCGGATAGCCTCCGGTGTCCACCTCGTACATCTGGAAGTCGACGACGATCGGCCGGCGGGTCACGCGCTCACGCAGACGCAGGACCGCCGAGGCGTCGGCGAAATCCACCACGCCGTCGCCCCACATGCGGCGGAAGTCCGGATACCTGCCGAGCTCGTCGAGCAGCGCGGCCGACCATTCGCCGGGCGGTGTGCGGCCCATGCGCGCCCGCAGCGTCGCGACCGACAGTCGCGCGGCTTGTTCCCAGTCGACGAGGACGTCTTCGGCCACCGGGTCGCCGAAGATCCAGTGCAGCAGATTGGCGCCCTCGGGCAGGTCGTGCAGCATGGCGGAGGCGACGGCGTTGCAGGCCAACAGATTGCAGCGGGAGTCGACATAGCCCGCCGGATTGGGGTCGTGCAGCTCCAGCCCGCGCCGCATCGCCGGGGTGATGTCGGCGCGCAACTGGGCCACCGTGGGAATCACGGTGTCGGCCAGCCCCGCCAGATCGAACAGATGCCTGCGCTCGGCTCGGCTCAGGGCACACACGCCGTCCAGCGAGCGGGCCAGCGCCTCGACGACCGACCGCGTCGGGTGATCGCGCTCGCCCTTCTCCAGGTGGGTGACGTAGCTGGCGCTCATGCCGGTGACGGTGGCGAGCTTCTCCCGGGAGATGCGGCGATCGTCGCGCAGCTGCCGAAGCCATCCACCGAATGTCGGCGGGCGCACCGTATGCCGGTCGCCGTCTCCGCTCGGCCGTTCGACCACAGCAATCCTCCCGGGCACGTCGGGCACCGCGGTGCACCGGCGTCGAACCGGCTGGGCGACCGATTGCCTCGCAGAATAACGGGCAGCGACGGCAATGATCGAGCTAATCGGAGCCCGCCCGCAAGCGCGGCGTGTCGGCCCGGTTCGCCACTCGATTGCCGAGTGCTATCCCCGACGCTACAGCCGCTACCAGGGGAAATACGGGAACGGCGATGTCGAGAGTTGGTCGGCCGCATCGAAATCAGCGACCGGGTTCGCGTCCCGGCCGCCGAGGCGTCGGAGTCACCGAGCGGTCGAACCGGCTGTTCGACAGCGCCCGCCCGCCGGGATACCGGCGGCGCTACAGCAACGCGCAGGTAGCGCGAGCCTGACCGCACACGCGAACGCTCGGACGGGCCGGCCACTGCCGCCGGCCCGTCCGAGCGCTCGCGTTCAGGCCGCCACTCGCCCTTTGCGGACGCCCTCGGCCAGCACACGCACGACAACGGCCTCGGGCCGTTCCCGCGATCGGATGAACGCGACCGGCTGCCCCTCCACGAGGGTGCGATAGCCGACCATCTCGATACTCGAATAGTCCACGTACACCAATGCGCGTGGGTCCGACGCGGGTTCGATGAAACCGAACCCTTTCGGCGCGTCGAACCACGCCACCGTCCCGCGCGACCAGCTCGCAGTTCCCGACCGTGCAGGCGTCATGGGCATCACCTCCGGGTCCTAGCCGCCCCCTACGAGCAGCCGGTGCCCGCGGATTTCCCGATTCGCCGTGATCGAAACAGTGCCCGGGGTCGATGTTGCCGGACGCGCGCGCCGATGTGGCGCGCACGGCGGGTCAGTCGAGGACGGCGGTCGCCTCGACCTCGACCATCAGGTCGGGCTCGCCCAGCGCGGCGACACCGAGCAGCGTGATCGGCTTGACCGGGTCGATACCCAGTTTCGCCGCCGCCCGCGCCACGCCCTCGCCGAGCAGCGGGTATTTCTCCTCATTCCAGTCGACCACGTAGATGGTCAGCTTCGCGACGTCGTCGAACGAGCCGCCGATCTCGGTGAGCGCGATGGCCACATTGAGGTAGGCCTGCTCGACCTGCGCCGCGAAATCCCCCTCTCCCACTTTGTTGCCCTCGGCGTCTCGGGCCACCTGCCCGGCCAGGAACACCAGCCTGCTGCCCTGGGCGATCGAAAGCTGGCGGTACACCTCGGGTTTGGGCAACCCCTCGGGATTGACCAGCGTCACGGCCATGGCTACTCCTCCACGTCGTTCGGTTCCGCGGCTGCGGCCGACCAAACCATAACAATGCTATGTATTGTTGCGCCATGGCGCGCACCAAGAATCCGCACGTGCGGTCGATGCTGCTCGAGCGCGCCGCGCAGATGCTCCGCAGGCGGGAGCCGGTCACCTTGCGCGGGTTGGTGGCGGGCACGAGCGTGTCGACCATGGCCGTCTACACCTATTTCGACGGCATGGACGGCCTGTGGCGCGCGCTGCGGCAGGAGGGCTTCACCCGACTCTCGGCCACCCTCGCCGAGGTGGCCGAGACATCGGATCCGGTACGGGATCTCGCGGCGCTCGGCGCCGCCTATGTCGTGAACGCCCTGGAGAATCCCGACCTCTATCGCGTCATGTTCGACGCCGGCTTCGAACTGGAGGATTCGGCCGCCGCCGACGAGACGCTGCATCGCCTGGTGGTCGCCGTGGACCGCGCGAAAGACGTGGGCCGCCTCCGATCCGGCGTCGACTCGCTGGAGCTGGCCACCCAGAGCTGGACCATAGGCCACGGCCTCGCTTCGCTCGTCGCCACCGGCCCGCTCCCGCGCGCGACCCTGGCGAACGGCGTTCCCCTGCTGACCGCCCTGTTCGTCGCGGCCGGCGACGAGCGGACGCGCTGCCGCCGATCGGTGCGCGCGGGCTGGCGGCTCTGAGTCAGGACGCCGAGCGCTTCACCTCGTCGAAGAACGCGCGCATGCCGTCTCCGATGGCGGCCAGTTCTATATACGGCACGCCCTCGGAGGCGCCGTCGATGTAGGCGAAACGCATGTCCCCGCCCATGTCGCCGCTCTGCAACACCGGGAGGCCGTCGCGGGCAGCCGCGTCCACGGCGGCGTCGAAGTCGTCCGGCTCGAAGCACACGTGGTGCAGGCCGGGACCGCAGCGGGCGAGGAAGTCGGCGTAGATGCTCTCCCCGCGTACCGGTTCGATCAATTCGAGCTGCATGTCGTCGAGATACGACAGCGCGATGTGCGCGGTGAAATCGGCGGGACGGTCCCGGTAGGTGCACGTGCGCGGGCCGAATTCGACGCCGGGGATGCGTGTCCATTTCCGCACGCCGAAATGCGTGACGAAGAAGCGTTCCGCCTTCTCGATATCGGCGGTCACCCACGCGATCTGGGTGATCGGTCCCTCACTGAAACCCATACCGGGTCCTGTGTTCGATCGTCGGGTCGGCTCGTGAATACCTGTCGTTCATGAACCGACGTTAAGCGACTTCGCTTAATCCATCAATTCGAACGACTTAGATCGCCGGGATCCGGTCCGCCGGATTCGCTGCCGCGACGCTGGGTAACCGGCGAAGTACCGCTGCGGCACCATCGGCCAGCGCGAGAGGAGGACACGATGGAACGCGGAAACAGCAAGCACGGACCCAAGCGCGATGACGAACTCGTCCGCGAGCTACACGGCGCATTGCACGCCAGCCCGTCGAACCACGCCGACGAATGGCGCGATCCCGAACCGTCCGACGAGGACGTCCTGACCCCTCGCCCCAAACTCCCGCGCCCGGCCCCACCGGACAACCCGCAACCCTGACACATCCGCCGACCCGTCCACGCTTCGGCACGGCCGCACCAGAATCGGACTACATTGGTGGGTCTCACCCCGGTGCGATCGCGCGACGACCCGCTGCGGGCGATGATTCGACGCAGTCGCCCCCAGCGGGCACGGCCGAGGCGGAGCAGCGATGGACACGTTCGTTTTCGACAGCGAGGATCTCGCCGCGACCGAAGCCATGCTGAACGCGGCCTACACGAAGATGCGGATCGGCAGCAGTCAGGAGCGGACGCGCGCGCAGCTGGCCCGTGACGTGCTCGGCACGATCAGCGTCGACCAGCTGGAGCTGGGATTCGACATGGCCTACCGTGCCGATCCGCTCGGGCGCGTGTGCCTGTGCGACATGGAAAGCGGCGCCATCGAGGAAACCTTCGCCGACGGCGCGACCGACACCTTCGTGCCCGGCGACTTCGCGCTGATCGCGCCGCCGGACGAACCGTATTCCGGCGTGGTGCGCCGGGCGCGCTACCGGCTCACCATGTTCGACCCGAAACTGCTCGCCCAGGTGGCCGCGGCGATCCCCGGCCGCGGCGCCGAGCCGGTGCGCTTGCTGCACCATCGTCCGGTCTCGGACACCGCGGTCGCCCAATTGCGCCAGGTGATCCGGTGGCTGCACCAGCACGTCCTCACCGTGCCCGAGGCGCGGGAATCGCCGCTCATCGCTGCCTCGGCCGATCAGTGCCTAGCCGCGAGCGTGCTGCAAGCCTTCCCGAACAACGCGTCGCCGGATCCGACCATCGTCGATCGCAGGGATGCCCACCCGGACACCCTGCGCCGCGCCATCGCCTACATCGATGCGCACGCCACCGAGCCGATCACCGTGGCCGACATCGCGGCGGGCGCGCACGTGACGATCCGTGCCGTCCAGCTCGCCTTCCGCAGGCACCTGGACTCGACGCCCATGGCGTATCTGCGAATGGTGCGGTTGGCGGGCGCGCACGAGCAATTGCTCGCGGCCGCGCCCGGCAGCGGGCACACCGTCACGAGCGTCGCCGCCGACTGGGGTTTCGCGCATCCCGGCCGGTTCGCGAGCACCTACCGCCAGACCTACGGCGTCTCGCCGCAGACGACGTTGCACAACTGAGGGGTCACGCGCCGCCGTCCAGCATTGCCGCGATCTCGCGGCAGGCGCGCTCCACCGCGTCGTCCAGGTCTCCGTCGAGGACGTTCACCCGGTCGGCGTAGAGCGCGAGCACCGCGACCCGGCCGTTCGCTCCCGGCACCCTGCGGCAGTGCAGCGACCGCAGACCGAGCAGCCGCAACTGCGCACGGCACTCGCTCCAGCGGGTCTCGGCCTCCAGATCGGCGACGATCACGGCGGATTCCTCGTTCAGCGCCAGCCGATTCGGCGCGGACTCGCTGATGAGCTGCGCTTCTTCGGCCAGCTTCGCCCGCGGTGACGACCACGCCCTGACCCCGATCTCGCCACCCGAGCGGACGGTGAGCCCGGCGAGTACACCCGCGGGAAAGGCCTTGGCCAGTTCCCGGACAACCGCATGCAGATCCCGCACCGCCGCCGTGGGCTGCTCGACGGGCTGCGCGGCGGTGGGCTCGGACGCCCACAAGCTCGTCTCGAGCATGGCAACTCCTTCGCACGCCCGAGCGTTGGGCCGCGCGGGATCGACTGTCGGCGACCACCGCGCCGACGACGCGGCTCGACCACCGAAGTCAAGCCTGTCAATGCGTGATCGGAGCCCACAACACAGAGAACGAAGTCGCGGCGGGACGCTGTCCAGAAAACGAAGCGCATGCGCCCGGAGGGATTCAGCGCGGGCGACTCACGATCCGAGTGCTTCGTCCAAACTGACGTAGTAGCAGAACAGCGCGCGCACTCCGACCAGGTCGAGCACCCGGTCGATCTCGGCGTGACCCGACACCAGGCGCAGGTCGATGCCCTGTTCGGCGAGCTGTCGCTTGTACTCCCCCAACGCGAGGGCGGCGCGTATCCCGACGAAACGAGTGGCACGGAAGTCGACTACGACCGCGCTACAGCCACGCTCGGGAATGGCGTCGAGCGCGGCGCACAGTTCGGGAAGCCCGGCGAGATCCAGTTCGCCGTCCACCACCATCACCACGCAATTGCCGCGCATGGCCACCGAGCGTCCCCCAGGCCGCCGCTTGTCGCGCATGTGGTGGTGCGTTCGCCCGACGCCGGACCGCACAACGATTTTCGTCGACATCGCAGAACCTCCCAACGGGATGGTGTCCCACCTGTCGACCGAACGGCGCCGTCGAACGGCGTCACCTGGTCGGTGCGATTCGCCCGAGAACCGCGTGGAACTGTGCTCGTCTGAAGATCTCAGCCTGCGGCCGGTCCTGTCCTTCGATCCTCGGCGTCGCGCGATCGTAGCCACGATCCGCGGCCCCGGCCGCCCTCCTTTGTTGTGCTCCAAGCATAGGCCGGTAGCCGATCGACTTTCACCTGTTGCGGCGAAGGACCTGTCTACCTGCGCTTGCTCGCCGGGGCCGTTGCTGGAAACCCCCTGGGATCCCCCTGCGGTTCGGCTGCCAACCCGTCATGAACCCCCTTCTTCGTCATGGACCCCCTTCTTCGACGCTGCGTCACATCATCATCGGCATGCCGGGGAACATGTCGGTCCACAATCCGCGCAGCATCTCGATCAGCTGCCCGAACATGTCCATCATCACGGCGAACACCTCCTCTCCGGCGTCATCCTCCACCCGCTCCTCGCCTACCCGGATCGGTAACGGACATGCCTTCGGATGACATCCGGCTACCAGGGGGTTTCAGCCGTAGCGACGCACGAGTTCGCGCTTGAGAACCTTGTGACTCGGGCCGAGGGGCAACTGGTCGACGAACTCCACGCGGCGCGGATATTTGTGCTTGGCCAGGCGCTCGCGGCCGAAGGCGACGACCTCCTCCGCGGTCAGCGGTCCGCCTGCGACGACGACCGCGCAGATCTCCTCGCCGTAGGTCTCGTCGGGCAGGCCGATCACCGCGACCGCCTCGACCGCGGGGTGGTACAGCAGCGCCTCTTCCACCTCGCTGGGGTACACGTTGAAGCCGCCGCGAATGATCATGTCCTTGATCCGGTCGGCGATGGTCACGTACCCGTCGGCGTCCTTCACGCCGAGATCGCCGGTCCGGAACCAGCCCTGCACCACGGCGCGGGCGGTGGCGCCCGGGTTGCCGATGTATCCGTTGAACACGTTGTGCCCGCGGATCACGATCTCGCCGAGTTCTCCGCTGGGCAGCAGGACGATCTCGTCCGGCACTCCGGGGTCGGCGATCTCCACCTCCACGCCCCACACCGCGTGCCCGACGGTGCCCGCGCGCGGACCGAAGTCCGGCTGGTTCACCGCGGCGGTCGGCGAGGTCTCCGAGAGCCCGTATCCCTCCAGAATCCGGGTGCCGAACAGGTCGTGAAAGGTCTCCAGCACCGGCTGCGGCAGCGACGCACCGCCCGAGATGCACAAACGCAGGTGCGGCGCACCGAGTTTCGTGGCGGCGGTGATCAACCGGACGTACATCGTCGGCACGCCGTGAAAGGTGTTGACGCCCTCGGCGTGCATCAGCCGGATCGCCGCGTCGGGGTCGAAGCGGGGCTGCAACACCAGCGTCGCGCCCGCGCGCCAGGTGGAGTTCATGGAGACGGTCTGGCCGAAGATATGGAACAGCGGGAGCGCGCCGAGCGCCACATCGTCGCTCCGCACATCGTTCGCGTCGAAGGCGTTCACCGTCGCGTTCATGACCATGTTCAGATGGCTGAGCTCGGCGCCCTTCGGCTTGCCTGTGGTGCCGCTGGTGTAGAACACCACGGCCGGGTCGCCAGGTGCGCGCGAGACGAACGAGCCGATCGGTTCCGCCACAAGGGTATTCGGATCGTGACAGCCGATGCCCGCCGCGGCCGCCGCAACCTGCCCGACACCGGCGAACTGCTCGTGGCACACCAGCAGCGTCGCCCCGCTGTCGCGCAGCACGTGCGCGGTCTCGTCGGCCGTCAGGAGCAGATGCACCGGGATCACCACCGCGCCCGCGGCGAGGATGGCGTAGTAGGCGCGGGGGAACTCGGCGGTGTTGGGGCACATGAGCGCGACGCGATCGCCGGGGCGTACCCCGAGTTCGACAAGAGCGCCGGCCTGTTCGCGGGCCTGCGCCCACAATTCGGCGAATGTGATGCGCTGCGGGCCCTCGATCAACGCGATCCGGTCCGGGCGGCGGCGCGCCTGCTCGGCCAGAATGCTCGCCAACGACAGCGTGGCGTTCATGCCACCTCCAAAACTAACGATGCAAGTTTCTGCCACCGTAGAGCAGTGAAACTAGCGGTGCAAGTTTCTCTTTGGCGCGTTACTTCGGGGCGGCGTGCAGCTCGATCGCGACGAGCAACTCGACCAGATCGTGCACGCTGCGGACGTTGCGGCCGGTGAGTTCCTGGATCCGCCGCAGGCGGTACTTGGCGGTGTTGTGATGGATGCGCAGCGCGTCGGCGGCTTCGCGCAGGTTCATGTCGGCGGCGGCGAAGGCACGGATGGTGTCGGCCAGCATCCCGCCCCGCATCCGGTCCTCGGCCAGCGCGGCGGCGATCCGCGGATCCACCAGCTGACGGACGGTGTCGTCGGCGCGCAGCATGAGGTATCGGAACGGCGACAGATGCGGCAGGGCCAGCACGCCGCCGCCCTCGGGCAGCAGGTCCAGCGCGGAGCGGGCCTGCTGGTAGGCCCGCGGTAGCTGGGCGACCTCGGTGAACGCGGTGCTGATGCCGATGGCCAGGGTGATGCCCTCGGCGTGCAGTTTGTCGCGGGTCCGCCGCAACCGCGCGCACAGCTCGTCGGCGGCGCCGTCGCGACCGAGCGCGGGAATCGCGACGATCTCCGGCCCGCGCACCACAGACAGGGTGCGCAGCCCGTTGACCCCGGTGCGCGCCAGCGCGGCCGAGGCGATGTGCCTGGCCGCCGCTTCGGAATCACCCGGCTGCCCGCGATCCGCCGTCCGCAACACGACCGCCGTCACCGCCACCATGGCCGTGTTCCGCTCCGTGCCGAGGCCGTGCGCGTGCGCGGTGGCCAGCTGCGGACCCCGGTCGGGCAGGACGCCGTCCAGCAGGCACTCGACCAGCTCCCGGCTGTCGCGACCGGCCTCGGCGGAAAGGTACTGCTGGAATTCGAGGTAGGCGTTGGCCGCCTGGGTGCTGATCAAATCGCAGTAGCGGGTGAGCGGAACGACCATCGAGAGCGCGGCGTCGCGCCCGGCCTCCGAATCGCCCGCGTGCGCGACCAGCGATTTCCAGATCGCCTGCTGTCCGAGCCGGAACGCGGAGATGTAGTCGACCAGCGTCAGCCCCGACTGCGCCCGGCGCGCCGCGGCCCGCCTGGCGTAGGCGATGTCGGCGGCTGTGACGCGGCGCTTGTCCAGCAGCGCGCCGAGCCCGGTCCGGCACAGGCGGGTCAGCTGGTCGTGCACGTCGGCGTGGAAGGCGGTGTCGCGCGCCGCGTAGCCGGGGACCTGCGCCAGGATCGCGGACATGCCCGCGTCGGCGATGTCGTGCGCGTGCTCGAAGACGCTGCCGACGATCCGCGTGCGCTCGGCGTGGACCGGTGCGGAAACCCCGATCGAATGTGATCCAGCTGACATAACCCGGCATACTCCACGGCCCTCGTCGGGGGTGTCAACCGGCCCGAACGAGACATCCACCCCTGTCCACGCCGGACAAACCGGACGGCCGAGATTGGGCCTCCGCGTCCGATGTGCGCCCTGACCAGCGTCTTTACGCTGACCACGATCCACAGGCCAGTCTGCGAAGACTGCGCCGACCCGCTCGGAATTTTTCACCCACGTCTCGGACGCGGGTCGGAGGACGCATGCTCGAGATATCCCACCTGACCGTTCGCTTCGGCGGCATCACCGCCCTGCACGACGTCGGCTTCGCCGTGGCGCCGGGCGAGATGGTCGGCCTGATCGGTCCGAACGGCGCGGGCAAGACCACCTTGTTCAACTGCCTGACCAGGCGCTACCAGCCCACCGAAGGCGCCATGCGCTACCGGGGCGACGACCTGCTGACGGTCCGTCCCGACGCGCTGGCCGGGCTCGGCATCGCCCGCACCTTCCAGAACCTCGGCCTGTTCCCCCGCATGTCGGTCCGGGACAACGTCCTGGTCGGCGCCCACCACCGGGCCCGCGCCGGTTTCGTCTCCGCGAGCCTGCGCCTGCCGGGGGTGCGCCGGGAGGAGCGGCGGCTGCGCGCCGAGGTCGACGCCCTGCTGGAGCGCTTGGACCTCGCCGACGTCGCGGACCATCCGGCCGAAGGACTGCCGTTCGGCACGCTCAAGCGGATCGAACTGGCGCGCGCACTGGCCGTCGGACCGCGACTGCTGCTGCTGGACGAGCCGGTCAATGGACTCAGCCACGGCGAGGTCGACGTGTTCGCCGAACGCCTGCGCGCCCTGCGCGCCGAGTTCGACCTGACGGTGATCGTCGTCGAACACCACATGGGATTCGTGATGGGCACCTGCGACCGCGTGATCTGCCTGGAGTTCGGCAAGGTCATCGCCGAGGGCGAACCCGAAGCGGTGCAACGCGATCCGGCGGTCATCCGGGCCTACCTGGGGACGGCGGCATGAGCGACGAAGCGTTCCTCACCGTCACCGACCTGCGCGCGGGCTATGGCGCCGCCAAGGTGCTGCACGGGTTGAGCTTCTCGGTGGCCCGCGGCGAGGTCTGCGCGATCCTCGGTCCCAACGGCGCGGGCAAGACCACCTTGTTGCGCGCGCTGTGCGGGATGATCCGGGTCCGCGGGGCGGTCCGGCTCGACGATGCCGAGATCACCGGCCGCACCCCCGAGGCGATCGCGCGCCTCGGCGTCGCGCACGTGCCCGAGGGCCGCGGCACCTTCCTGCCGCTGACCGTTGAGGACAACCTGCGCCTCGGCGCCTATCAGCACCGCGACCGCGTCCGCACCGAGGCCGACCTGCGCCGGGTCTTCGACTTCTTCCCCATCCTGCGCGACAAGCTGCGCGAGACCGCGGGCGGACTGTCCGGCGGTCAGCAGCAAATGCTGGCGATCGGCAGGGCGCTCATGTCGCGGCCCCGGCTGCTGTTGCTGGACGAGCCATCGCTCGGCCTCTCGCCGCTGGTCACCCAGGAGCTTTTTCAGATCGTGCACACCATCAACGAAGAGGAGCGCACCACCGTGATCGTCGTCGAGCAGAACGCGCATCTCGCGCTCGGCACCGCGCACCGGGCGCACGTCCTGGAAACGGGCCGAATCGTCTTGTCCGGCACCGCGGCCCAGATCAAGGCCGACAAGCAGGTCGCCGAATCCTATCTCGGATATCGGGTGTGACCGTGGCCGGATTTCTGCAACAACTCATCGAAGGCCTCACGACCGGGGCGATCTACGCCGGACTCGCTCTCGCGCTCGTGCTCATCTATCGGTTCACCGGCATCGTCAATTTCGCACAGGGCGAGCTCGCCATGTTCTCGGCCTTCCTGGCCTGGCAGTTCGTCCAGAGCGGATTGCCGTTCTGGCTGGCGCTGCCCGCCACACTGGTGGTGTCGTTCCTCGGCGGCATGCTGATCGAACGCGTGATCATCCGGCCCGTCGAGGGCGCGCCGGAATTGACGCTGGTGATCGTCACCGTCGGCCTGTTCTTCTTCGTCAACGCCGCGGCGGGCTGGATCTGGTCCTATCAGGTCAAGTCCTTCCCGAACCCGTTCCCGGAGGGCGCTTTCCGCGCAGGCGGGGTCACCGCCGGGTACGGCAGCATCGGCGTGCTCGCGGTGGTCGCCGCGGTGATGGGGCTGCTGTACTTGCTGTTCCGCTACACCAAGATCGGCCTGGCGATGCGGGCGGTCGCCTGCAACCCGCAGTCGGCGCGCTTGGTCGGCATCAAAGTGGGCACGGTGCTCGCGCTGGGCTGGGGCCTGGCCGCACTGGTCGGCGCGGTGTCCGGCGTGCTGTCGGCGCCGCTGCTGTTCCTCGAGCCGAACATGATGGGCGGCGTGCTGATCTACGCCTTCGCGGCGGCGACGCTCGGCGGCTTCGACAGCCCGGGCGGCGCGGTGGCGGGCGGACTGATCGTCGGCGTCGCCGAAACCCTCACCGGCGCTTATCTCGACGTCATCGGCACCGAACTCAAGATCGGCGTGCCGCTGGTGATCATCCTCGGCGTCCTGCTGCTCCGGCCGCAGGGTCTCTTCGGTCACGCGGTGGTGGAACGGGTATGAGTGACATGGGAACTCAACACACTGCACTCGCGGCGGAGGAAGCGACTCCGACGCCCGAAGCCCCCTCGCGCACCGCGTCGCGGCGTCTTCCGTTGCCGCACTGGTCGTGGCTCGGGATCGGAGCACTGCTCCTGCTCGCCTGTCTCGCACCGTTCCAGCTGGTGCCGTTCCGCACCTTCCAGCTGGCGCTCGCGATGATCTACGCGGTCGCACTGCTCGGCTTGAACCTGCTGGTCGGGCACACCGGCCAGATCTCGCTGGGGCACGGCGCGTTCTTCGCCGTCGGCGCGTACACCAGCGCCGTGCTGCTCGACCGTTGGGACACACCGTATTTCGCGACGCTGCCGGTCGCGGCGGCGGTGGCCTTCGCGCTCGGCTTCGCCCTCGGCATCCCGGCGCTGCGGCTGCGCGGACTGTATCTGGCACTGGTCACCCTCGCGATCGCGATCTTCCTGGTGCCGCTGCTCAAGCGTTTCGAGTCGCTCACCGGCGGTTCCATGGGACTCACGCTGACCAAACCCGCGCCGCCCGCGTGGACCGAACTGGCCGAGGATCAGTGGCTGTACTTCCTGGCGCTGCTCGTCACCGTCGTCAGCTTCCTCCTGGTGGCCGGGTTGCTGCGGTCGCGGGTCGGCCGTGCGCTGCACGCGATCCGCGACAACGAGATCGCCGCCGAGGTGATGGGCGTGCGCTTGGCCTTCTACAAGACGCTCGCCTTCGCGTGTGGCGCCATGCTCGCCGGAGCGGCGGGCTGCGTCTACACCTGGGTGATCGGGTTCGTCTCGCCGGACTCCTTCGCCGTCGGGTTGTCCATCACGCTGCTGGCCGGACTGGTCGTCGGCGGGCTCGGCGGCCTGTGGGGACCGCTCCTCGGCGGGCTGTTCGTGATGTACGTCCCGAGCTTCGCCCAGGACCTGAACCAGGCCGCACCGGGAGTGATCTTCGGACTGCTGATCATCGCGGTCATGTACCTCGCGCCGAACGGATTGGCCGGACTCCTCGGCCGCACGGCGCGCTGGCTCGAACGTCTCGTTCGGAAAGGGAAGAACAATGCGTACTAAGGCAATCCGCGCCGCCGGCGTCGCGGTCGCCGTCCTACTCGCGGTCTCCGGCTGCGGCGGCCGCGGCGATACGGGCAGCACCGTCGGGCAGGGCGAGTGCAGCGGTCAGCAGACCACCGGCATCACCGACAGCAGCATCAAGCTGGGCGGGGTCTACCCACTGTCGGGACCCGCCTCGGCATACGGCGAACTGCCCAAGGGCGTCCGCGCCTACTTCGACTACCTGAATGCCGAACACGGCGGCATCGGCGGCCGCACCGTCGAGTACCTGGTTCGCGACGACGGCTACCAGCCGCCGAAGACCGTCGAGGAAACCCGGCGGCTGGTGGAGCAGGACCAGGTGTTCGCCGTCTTCCAGACGCTGGGCACCCCCACCTCCTCCGCGGTGTGGGACTACCTGAACCAGCGCACGGTGCCGCAGGTGTTCGTCGCGGGCGGTGCGACGAAGTGGGGTGCGGACGAGAAGCATCCGTGGACCATCGGCTGGCAGCCCAGCTACCGCGCCGAAGGCCGCGCCTTCGCGCAGTACGTCAGGCAGCAGCGCGCCGACGCGACGGTGGCGGTGCTCTACCAGAACGACGACTTCGGCAAAGATCTGCTGAACAGCTTCACCGAGGCCGTCGCGGGCAGCGGCGTCCGGGTGGTGGCCGAGCAGAGCTACGAAGTCACCGACCCGACCGTGGAACCGCAGGTGCGCAATTTGGCCAGCTCGAAAGCCGATGTGCTGCTGAACTTCTCCACACCGAAGTTCGCTTCGCAGGCGCTGGCCGCCGAGCGTCGCAACGCCGAGTGGAACCCGCTGCACATCCTGACCCAGGTCGCGAACACCGTCAGCACGCTGAAGCCGGTCGGCCTGGAGAACGCCCAGGGCGTGGTGTCGGCGGCGTTCACCAAGGACCCGTCCGACCCGCAGTGGGCCGGCGACCCCGCGATGCGCGGCTACCAGGAGAAGCTGGCCAAGTACGCGCCCGGCGCCGACCCGACCAACCAGTACACCCTGGTCGGCTGGTCGGCCGCCGAGAGCTTCCACAAGACGATGGAAGCCGCGAAATGCCCCACCCGCGAGGGACTTCGGGACGCCATGCGCTCGCTGAACGATGTCGGCATCGACCTGCTGCTGCCCGGCATCACGCTGAAGACCGGCGAAGGCGACGCCTTCCCGATGGAGTCCCTGCGCATCCAGAGGTTCGAGGGTGACCACTGGGTGCTGACCGGCGACGTCATCAACACCGGCAGGTAACACTCCCCCACTACGTGCCGCGGCGCACTCCGGCGTCGTCGGCAAGCACGAAGAAAACCGATCGATGAGGATCAACAATGAAACTGCGAAACAGCGTCGTGACCGCAGCTATGGCGGCCGTTGCCGTCGGTGTCTGCGGCGCGGGCGTCACCAACGCCCAGCCCGCCGAGGAACAGGCTGCGGTGCGCTACGAGGTCACCCGCCAGGGTGATTCCGCCGTGGTGACCATCGGCGACGGCAAGTTGCGCGTCGTCGCGGACCAGCTGGTGGTCACCGACACGCACGACACCCCGGTCGCGGCCGTGCCGCTCACCTACCGCATGGACGCCATGGCGTACCCGATCGCGGCGCGGGTCGAGGGTGACCGCGCGATCCTGACGCCGTCCCGCGAGGGCGGAACGCCGGTGGCCGCCGTGTCGCCGAACGAGGTCATCAGCACGGATCAAGCGGCCAAGCAGGTCGCCGAATCCTTCACCCCGCGTGACCAATCCGCGCTCGGCGTGTTCGCTCAGCGGATGACCATCAGCGCCGCGGTGAGCGCCGTCGTCGGCGCGGTGCTCGGCGGCGGCGTCGGCTGCCTGCTGGGCGGCGCGGCGGGCGCGACGGTCGCCAGCCCGGTGATCGCGCTGCTGCTCCCCTGGGTCGGCGCCACCATCGCCGGGTGCGTGCTCGGCGCAGCGACGCTGGGCGCGGTGGGCGCCATGGTCGGTCTGATCACGGTGGGCGGTCCGATCGCGCTGTTCTCGGCGTTCCAGTACTTCTCCACCATCATCGCCCCCTGCCCGGCGGAACTGCCCTACTGCAAGGACCCCTCGGTTCCGGCTCCCCCGAAGTAACACCGCAAGAAAAGATCCCGCAGGCCTGTCCGGCGCACAACCGGGCAGGCCTGCGCGGCGGTGCCAGGCGCCGCCCGACGAGGAAGGAAATCATCGTGCGCAGAACAGTTTTCGAGGCCGACCACGAGGCGTTCCGGGAGACCGTCCGGTCCTTCATCGAATCCGAGGTCGTCCCGGAGTACGACAAGTGGTACGCCGACGGCATCGTGCCGCGCGACTTCTACCGCAAGCTCGGCGAACTCGGCGTGTTCGGCATCGAGGTCCCCACCGAATACGGCGGCGCCGGGATCGAGTCGTTCTCCTTCCAGGCGGTCCTGACCGAGGAGATCGCGCGCGCCGCGGTGTCCTTCGGCGGCTCCAGCGTGCATGTGTCGCTGTGCCTTCCGTACCTGAAAGCACTGGCCACCGAGGAGCAGAAGCAGCGCTGGCTGCCCGGATTCGTCAGCGGCGACATCATGTTCGCCATCGCCATGACCGAACCGGGCACCGGCTCGGATCTCGCGGGCATCCGCACCACCGCGACCCTGTCCGAGGACGGCACGCACTACGTGCTCAACGGCTCCAAGACCTTCATCACCGGCGGCGTGCACGCGGACCGGGTCATCGTGTGCGCGCGCACCGCTCCGACCAAGGCGGAGGACCGCCGCTACGGCCTGTCTCTGCTCGTGGTGGACACCGCCTCGCCCGGCTACTCCGTCGGCCGCAAGCTGGACAAGCTGGGCCTGAAGGTCTCCGACACCGCCGAGCTGACCTTCACCGATGTCCGGGTGCCTGTCGAGGATCTGCTCGGCGAGGAGCACCGCGGCTTCTCCTACCTGGGCCAGAACCTGCCGCAGGAACGGCTCAGCATCGCCGTCGGCGCCTACGCCCAGGCCAAGGCCGCCGTGCGCTTCGCGCACCAATACACCAGGGACCGTTTGGTATTCGCCAAGCCGGTGGCCAGTTTCCAGAACACCAAGTTCGAGCTGGCCGCCTGCCGCGCCGAGGTGGACGCAGCCGAAGCAGTCGTCGATCGGGCATTGGCCGCGCACGACCGCGGCGAGCTGACCCCCGCCGACGCCGCCTCGGCCAAGCTGTTCTGCACCGAGACCGCCTCCCGCGTGATCGACCGCTGCCTCCAGTTGCACGGCGGCTACGGCTACATCACCGAGTATCCGATCGCCCGGCTCTACGCCGACAACCGCGTCAACCGGATCTACGGCGGGACCAGCGAGGTGATGCGCATGATCATCGCCAAAGACATGGGTCTGTAACGGTTTTCAGCGCGCGCCCGCCGTCGGCTCGGGCGGGGTCGGCAGCACCTCTTCGGCCACCTCGAGCACGGCGGCCAGCGCGCGCGAGGTGTTGTCGGCCCGCCAGGCCAATGCGGAGGCGAGCGCGGGCACATCGCCGCGCAATTCCTTGTAGACCATGCCGGACCGGTGGATGTGCTGCACCGAGGAGACGGTCAACGTCACGCCGACGCCGGCGGCGACCAGGTCGAGGATGGTGTACGAGTCCGGCGCCTCCTGCACGATGCGCGGTGTGAACCCGGCGTCGAGCGCCGTGCGCACCAGGTGGTCGCGCACGCTCGATCCCTGCGTGCCGGGGAAGGTGACGAAGGCGTCGTCGGCGAGGTCGGCGACATCGATGTCGGGGGCGTCGGCGAGCGGATGCTCCGCGGGCAGCGCCGCGACCAGCCGCTCGTACTGGATCACCCGCACAGCGACGCCCTCGCGCCGCACCGGCAGCCGGACGAAGCCGAGATCCAGCTCGCGCGCCGCGACGAGGTTCAGCGCGGCGCCCGCGTAGGTCTGGCCGCGCAGGCGCACCTCGATGCCGGGGTGCGCCGCGCGCACCGCCCTGGTCAGCGTCGGCAGCGACTCGTGGCTGCTGGCGCCCGCGAAGCCGATCGAGACCCGGCCGACCTCGCCGCGGCCGGAGGCGACCGCCGCCCGCCTGGCCAGCTCGAGGTCGTCGAGCACCTTGCGCGCGTGCGGCAACAGCACCTCGCCCGCGGCGGTGAGCCGCACCGAGCGGGTGTTCCGCTCGAACAGCGCGACCCCGAGTTCCTTCTCCAACGCGCGGATCTGCTGGCTCAGCGGCGGCTGGGCCATGTGCAGGCGCTCGGCCGCGCGGCCGAAGTGCAACTCCTCGGCGACCGCGACGAACCCGGCGAGATGACGGAACTCCACGACGTCCCCATTCGGTAAGAAACGGTATCACTGCATTGCGAATTGAGTATTGGACTATATCGGTCGAACAGGGCACGGTGAGGACAGTTCCGAGCGAAGGAGCCCGATGCCCCGGTCCAAACAGCTGACGATGCGCGAGGCCGTCGCCGCGTTCGTCGACGACGGCGCGACCGTGGCCTTGGAAGGATTCACCCATCTGATCCCGGTCGCCGCTGGTCACGAGCTGATTCGCCAGCGCAGGCGAGATCTGACGCTGGTCCGCATGACGCCCGATATCGTCTTCGACCAGCTGATCGCGGCGGGCGCGGCACGAAAGATGATCTTCTCGTTCACCGGCAACAGCTCGGTCGGCTCGCTGCACGCCATCCGCCGGGCCGTGGAGCACCGTGAACCGCGCGGCATCGAGATCGAGGAGTACAGCCACTTCGGCCTGCTCACCCGCTATCTCGCCGGAGCCGCGAATCTTCCCTTCTACCCGCTGCATTCGTACGCGGGCAGCGATCTGCCCGCGCACAATCCACGCATCGCCAAGGTGGTGTCGCCGTTCCCCGCACCGGACGGCGGGGTCGAGGAGATCTATGTGGTGCCGCCGATCCGGCCCGATGTCGCGATCCTGCACGCGCAGCGCGCCGACCGCGCGGGCAACGTCCAGGCGTGGGGCATCCTCGGCCCGCTGCAGGAGGTGGCGTTCGCATCGACCCGCACCATCGTGGTGGTCGAGGAGATCGTCGACGACGAGGTGATCCGCGCCGACCCGAACCGCACCGTGATCCCCGGCTTCGCGGTCGACGCGGTCGTGGAGTGCCCGCGCGGCGCGCATCCCTCCTTCGTGCAGGGCTACTACGACCGCGACAACGACTTCTACCGGTCCTGGCCCGCGATCAGCAAGGATCCGGCCGCGCTGGACCGCTGGCTGCACGAATGGATCCACGACCTGCCCGATCACGCCGCCTACCTGGACAAGCTCGGCCCCGGCTACTTCGACCGCCTGGTTCCCGAGCCCGCGATGTCCCACCCCGTCGACTACGGATGCACACTGTGACGACCGCGCGCCCCACCGATCGGGCCCACACCACGAGCGAGCTGCTCACCGTCCTCAGCGCCCGCCACCTGCACGGCAAACGGCGAGTCTTCGCCGGTATCGGCCTGCCGACCCTCGCCGTCGCGCTCGCGCAGGCGACCACCTCGCCCGACCTCGAGCAGGTGTACGAATCCGGCGTCTGCGGCGCGCATCCCCCGCGCCTGCCGCAGACCATCGGCGACGCCCCGTTGGCCACCGGGGCCGAGGCGATCCTCGGGATGCACGCGCTCTTCGGATACGTTCTGCAGGGCGGCTATATCGACGTCGGCTTTCTCGGCGCGGCCCAGATCGATCGCTTCGGCAGCCTCAACAGCACCGTGATCGGCGACTACGCGGCCCCGGCCGCCCGGTTGCCCGGCGCGGGCGGCGCCGCCGAGGTGATGGCGAACGCGGACGAGGTCTTCGTGGTGCTGCGGCGCCACGACCGGCGATCGTTCGTCGACCGGCTCGATTTCACCACCAGCCCGGCGCCCGCGGTGGCGCGCCGGGCCGAACCGCGGGTACGCACCCGCGGCCGCGGCGTGGCGACCGTGATCACCCCGCTCGGCGTGCTCACCGCGGACGCCGACGGCGAATTGCGGCTCGGCGCAGTCCATCCCGGCGTCTCCGTCGACCGGGTGCTGGATGCCACCGGCTGGCCGCTCCGCGTCGGCGACACCGTCACCGTCACCGCACCACCTACCGCGGCGGAACTCGATCTGCTGCGCACCACCATCGATCCGACCAGGGTGTATCTCCGATGAACGAATCCACCGTCCTGCGCACCGATCTGTCCGGCGAGCACGCAGGCATCCGCATTCTGCGCATCTCCCGGCCGCAGGCCCGCAACGCATTGAACTCTGCCACGAAAATCCTTCTTGCCGAGGAGCTTTCGTACGCCGACGCGGATCCGGCCGTGCGCGTCATCGTCCTCACCGGCGACGCCGGTGTGTTCGTCGCCGGAACGGACCTGAAGGAGATGAGCACGTACCGGCCCACCGATCTGCTCGCGGGCGAGACCGGCAAGGTGTTCTCGGTGCTCGACGAGCTCGGCACGCCGGTGCTCGCCGCCGTCGAAGGCTATGCGTTCGGCGGCGGATGCGAACTCGCGATGGCGTGCGATCTCGTGGTCGCCGGCGCGTCGGCGCGGTTCGGGCAGCCGGAGATCCGGGTCGGGCTCATCCCGGGCGCGGGCGGGCTGAGCCGCCTGGTGCAGCGAGCCGGACGCGCCCGCGCGCTGCGCATGGTGCTGACCGGCGAGCCGATCGACGCCGTCACCGCGCAGCAGATCGGGATCGTCGCCGACATCGTGCCCGACGGCGCCGCGCTCGACGCCGCCGTCGACATCGCGGCGACCATCCTGCGTCAGCCCCCGTTGAACATCCGCGCCATTCGCGGTGTGGCGCGGCACGCGGAGAACGCCCCGCTGAACACCGCGATCGCTTTGGAACGCACGACTTTTCAGGTGTTGTTCGACACCGCCGACCACGCCGAGGGCATCGCCGCCTTCCTCGGCAAACGCTCCCCGACCTACGAAGGACACTGATGGAACCGATCGAACGCATCCGCATCGTCGGCGCGGGCGCGATGGGCCGCGGCATCGCGCAGGTCGCCGCGACCGCCGGATACCGAGTCGAGCTGACCGACACCGACGACGCCGCGGTGCGCGCCGCGCTCGAGTTCGTCGCGGCGATGATTCACCGGTCCGTCGACAAAGGCATACGCGACGCCGACGAGGGCGCGGCCATCCTGGCACGGCTCACGGCGGGCGCGGCCCCGACCGCACCCGCCGCCGACATCGATCTGGTGATCGAGGCCGTGGTCGAGAGACTTCCGGTGAAGCAGGCGATCTTCGCCGAACTGGAGACCGCGACGCCGAACGCCGTGCTCGCTTCCAACACCAGTTCGCTGTCCATCACCGCGATCGCGTCGGCGCTGCACGACCCCTCGCGGCTGATCGGGCTGCACTTCTTCAACCCGGTGCCGCTCATGTCGCTGGTGGAGGTCGTTTCCGGCCTGCGCACCGCGCCCGAATTGGTCGACACCGCAACGTCTTTCGTGACACGCCTGGGCCACACCCCGATCCTGGCGCGAGACACCCCCGGGTTCCTCGTCAACCACCTCGGGCGCGCCCTGCCCAGCGAGGCGCTGGCCATCCTGTCCGAACAGATCGCCGCGCCGGCCGATATCGACCGCATCGTCCGCGACACGCTCGGCTTGCGGATGGGCCCGTTCGAGCTGATGGATCTCACCGGATTGGACGTCAGCCATACCGTGATGGAGACCGTCTCCGCGGGGTTCTACGGTGATCCGCGGCTGCGGCCCTCCCCGATCGCGGCCGCCCGCGTCGCCGCCGGTCTGCTCGGCCGCAAAACGGGCGAAGGGTTCTACCGCTACCAGGACGGCGCGCCTGCGCTGCCCGCCGAGCCCTTGATCGTGCCGGATGCCGAGGCCACCCCGGTCCACGTCCACAATCACCCCGATTTCGCGGCGGCGCTGCGCCGATCCGGCGCGACGGTGCTCGAATCTCCCGATGCCGAGGCGGTTTCCCTCGTCCTGCCGATCGGCGAACCGACTTATCGGGTCGCCGCCCGCTACGGTCTCGACCCCGCCCGCACCCTCGGCATCGATCCGCTCGGGATCGATCGCCGCCGCCTCACCGTGATCGTGCCCGGCGCTGTCGACCCGGTCGTCGCCGCGCCCGTATTGCGCGTCCTGGCCGCCGCCGGTTACCTCCCGACGCCGACTGCGGACGTCACCGCCCCTGTGGCGCAACGGATTCTGGCCGCCATCGTGAACCTCTCCTGCGCCCTCGCCGAACACGGCATCGGCACCCCCGAGGACATCGACCGCGGCGCGCGCCTCGGCCTCGGCTACCCGATCGGACCGCTGGAACTCGGCGAATCCACCGGAAGCGAGCGCGTCACCGCGATACTCGACGGCCTCTACGCCTACACCCGCGATCCACGCTATCGGGTGAGCAGCTGGCTGCGCGCCCGCGCCGAGCAGCGAATTCCCCTGCACACCAGGGGCACCCGCCCCGAAGACCTGCTCCCGAACCGAGGAACCGATGTTCGTTCTCGATGACATGCACCGCGAAATCCGGGCGATGGCCGCCGATTTCGTCGACAGCGAGATCACCCCGCGCGCCCGCGACTGGGACCTCGCCGAAAGCGTCGACCTGTCCATCGTCGAACAGCTGGGCGAGCTCGGATTCCTCGGGCTCGGCATCGCCGAGGAATACGGCGGCACCGAGGTCGACATGCTCTCCTACGTCCTGGTCTGCGAGGAACTGGGACGGGGCGATTCAGCCGTGCGCGGCATCGTCTCGGTGTCGCTCGGCCTGGTCACCAAGTCCATCGCCGCGCACGGCACCGAGGAGCAGAAACGCGCCTGGCTTCCGCGGCTCACCGCGGGACGCGCGCTCGGCTGTTTCGCGCTCACCGAACCCGACAGCGGCTCCGACGCGGCCTCGCTGCGCACCAGGGCGGTGCGCGACGGCGACGACTGGGTGCTCTCCGGCGAGAAGATGTTCATCACCAACGGCACCTGGGCCGAGGTCGCCCTGGTCTTCGCGCGCACCTCGGCCGACGGCGGCAAAGGCCTCACCGCCTTCCTCGTCCCCACGGACACACCGGGTTTCACGGCGACGACCATCCACGGCAAACTCGGACTGCGCGGGCAAGCGACAGCGGCGCTGACGCTCCAGGACGTCCGGGTGCCCGACTCGGCGCGGCTCGGCGCGGTGGGCAAGGGTCTCGGCATCGCCTTGGGCGCCTTGGCCAAAGGCCGCATCTCCGTGGCGGCGGGCAGCGTCGGTGTCGCGCAGGCGGCCCTCGACGCCGCGGTGCGCTACTCGACCGAGCGCATCCAGTTCGGACAACCCATCGCCGCCAAACAGCTTGTGCAGGAACTGCTCGCCGACTCCGCGGTGGACATCGAATCGGCGCGCCTGCTGACCTGGAAGGCCGCCGCGCTGGTCGACGCCGGGGCGTCGCGGGAGGAGGTGCAGCTCGCCTCGTCCATGGCCAAGCTCGCCGCGGGCGAGACCGCCGTGCGGGTGAGCAACAACTGCCTGCAGGTGTTCGGCGGCTACGGCTTCATCGATGAGTACCCAGTGGGCAAGTACCTGCGCGACGCGCGCGTGCTCACCCTCTACGAAGGCACCAGCCAGCTCCAGAAGCTCATCATCGGCCGCGCTCTCACCGGCGTCGACGCGATGTGACCGCCACTCCCGAAGGACAACCCATGCCCGACGCAGTCATCTGCGAACCGCTCCGCACTCCCGTCGGCCGCTTCGGCGGCGTGTTGAAAGACATTCCGCCGCAACAGCTCGCCAGCACGCTCGTCGCGGAACTGGTGCAGCGCACCGGCATCGACGGCAGCCGGGTCGACGACGTGATTCTCGGGCAGGCCTCGCCCAACGGCGAGGCGCCCGCCATCGGCCGGATCGCCGCGCTCGACGCGGGCCTCGGCATCGATGTGCCCGGCCTGCAAGTCGACCGGCGCTGCGGCTCCGGACTCCAGGCGGTCATCCAGGCGTGCCTGCAAGTCGGTTCCGGCGGAAGCGATCTCGTGTTGGCGGGCGGCGTGGAGTCGATGAGCCAGACCGAGTTCTACGCGACCGGAATGCGGTGGGGCGTCAAAGGCGACGGCGTCGCGCTCGCGGACCGGCTCGCACGGGCGCGCGTCACCGCGGGCGGACGTGACTTCCCTGTGCCGGGAGGCATGATCGAGACCGCGGAAAACCTGCGCGCCGAATTCGCGATCAGCCGGGCGGATCAGGACGAGCTGGCCGCGCTCTCGCATCACCGCGCCGTCGCCGCCCAGGGCGAAGGACGATTCGCCGACGAGATCGTCGGAATTCCTGTTCCACAGCGCCGCTCGGCACCTTTGCTGGTCGACACCGACGAGCACCCACGCGCCGACACCACGGTCGCGGCGCTGTCCGCACTGCGTCCGATCCGAGCCTCCGTCGACCCCGACGCCACCGTCACCGCGGGCAATGCCAGCGGCCAGAACGACGGCGCGGCACTGTGCCTCGTCACCACCCCGGAGCACGCCCGCAAGCTCGGTCTGCGCCCCCTCGCCCGCTTGGCCTCCTGGGCGGTGGCGGGCGTCGCGCCGCGCACCATGGGAATCGGTCCGGTTCCCGCGACCGAGCGGGCTCTCGCCCAGGCCGGGCTCACCCTCGCGGATATGGATGTCATCGAACTGAACGAAGCCTTCGCAGCCCAGGTGCTCGCCGTACTGCGCCGGTGGGACGTCGAGCCCGACGATCCCCGCCTGAACCCCAACGGTTCCGGCATCTCCCTCGGCCATCCCGTCGGCGCGACCGGAGCCCGCATCCTCGCGACCCTGCTGCGCGAAATGGACCGGCGCGAGGCGCGATACGGCCTCGAGACGATGTGCATCGGCGGCGGACAAGGCCTGGCCGCCGTCTTCGAGCGACTCTCCTGAACGAGTAAGTCCTCCAACCAGTCAGCTGCCGCTGCCGCCATTGGATCCGCCGCCGAGACCACCGCGCTCCGCGGTGGTCGGGGGTTTGGTCCCAATCGGCTGCTGCGGAAGCGTCGTCCGCGGCGGCGACAGGGTAGGCATCCGTGGCCGGCTGAGCCTACTCGCCAACGTGTCCGGATACCTTGCACTGCAAGGCATCCGGACATGTCGGAGCCTTCATTTGCCCTAAACGAAAGACACTGCAGCTCTATCGGCTGCTCGGCCTTGTTCGCATCGACGGCCAGCCGGGGATCGATGACGCCTGCCGCCACGCCCTCGACGCCGAGGCTACAGATCGCCTGCGACGATGTTCGCGATATTGCGTTCCGCCAGAGCTGTAATGGTGACGAATGGATTGACGCTGGTATTGCCCGGGATCAGCGAACCGTCGATGACGTAGAGCCCGGTGTAGCCGGGGAGCCGACCGTAGTTGTCGGTCGCCTCGTTCAGCACGCAACCGCCGAGCGGGTGATAGGTGAAGTCGTCGCCCCAGGTCTTGTAGACGCCGAAGAGGTCGGTCCGGTAGATCGTCCCCTCCTTCTTGTTGATCTTGTCGAAGATGCGCTTGGCGGCATCGATGGCGTACTGGTTCTGCGCGGTCTGCCAGCTCAGATCGACCTTGCCGGTACCGGAGTCGAAGGTGAACTGCCCGCGATTGGGGTTCTTGGTGATCGCCAGGTACAGGCTGACGTAGGTCTCCAGCCCCGCAGGGAAGGGCGCGACCTCGGCGAAGGCCGGGCCACCCGCATCGGCCCAGTTGTCGATACCCAGGCACGGCATGCTGGATTGCAGTACGCCGGTGCCGTCCCACATGTGATTGGCGCGGCCCACCATCACATTGCCGTTGTTGCCCCACTTCTTGCCGACGGCATCGGGCAGGTCCGGCAGTTTGCCCTGCGCCTTCATGGCCACCAGCAGCTTCGAGGTGCCGATACTGCCCGCCGCGAAGAACACCTTCTGCGCCACAACGGCTTTGGTCGCCACCGTGGCACCGCTGGTGTCGATCTCGTTCATCTCCACCCGATAGCCGCCCTCCGCGGGCGATACGGCGGTGACGATATGCATGGGCGTGATACGCACCTTGCCGGTCCCGGTGGCCGCGGCCAGATAGGTCTTGTCCAGCGACCGCTTGCCGTGGTTGTTGCCGTAGATGACCTCACCAGCCAGTGCCGACCGGGTGACCTGCTTGGCCTGTTCCTTCTTCATGTACTCGAAGTCGTAGACATTCGGCACGAAGGTCCAGCCGAGGCCGGAGCGTTCCGCGTGTTTGCGCCCCACGCGGGCGAACTGGTAGCACTCCGCACTCTCGAACCAGGTCTGGTCGATATTGTTCACGCCGAGACCGGCATTGGCGCGCGGGTAGTAGATGTCGTACATCTCATCGGCGTTCACCGAGGGCAAGATGGCCGCGAAGTTCTCCCGCTTGGGCGTCACCGCCATACCGCCGTTGACCAACGAGCCACCGCCGACGCCCCGGCCCTGGTAGACGCGAATCCCGCTGAAGCGCTCGGAATCCAAGACGCCCGTGTACCTTTCGATGTCTTTGTTGTAGCTGCTGCCCGCGAAGTAGCCGACCGGCTGATCGGTGCGGTCGCGCAGCCAGTAGGACCGCCCATCGGGTTTCAGCACGGGACAGAAGATCTTGCCGTCGGAGCCGGGCGTCGTCCACGACCTGCCCATCTCCACCACGGTCACCTCCACACCCGCCTGCGCGAGCCGCAGTGCGGCGACCGATCCCCCGTATCCGCTGCCGATGACGAGCGCGGGAACCTTCTCCCCATCCGCCAGCGGTGCCGCGGTTGCCCGCGCCATCGACCTCCCCACCAGCGCGCCAGCAAAGGTGAAACCTGTTGCAGCTAGAAATCCGCGCCTGCTCACCCCCCAGGACCGATTACCAACAGGCATTTCATGAGTGCGAACAGGCAACGCAGGCTCCTCATCGAGATTTTGATTGGAACCTGTTATAGCGATGTGAAACGCGACCGCGCGGAACTTTCCGGACAAGCCGGAAAATTTTCGATCTCCCTGGGCGATCCGCCGCCGGACCGTTCGGCCCTACGACGCTACCGGCGATGTCGCGTAGTCATTGCGGGACAGCGGCACACGAGATTTCGGCGACATCGTGCAGACGCTGCCGAGACGCGCCGAGGCGGCTCAGCTGGATCAGCCCCTGGGACACCAGCACGATGTGAGCGCTGAGCGTCGCTAGTTCGTTCTCGTCCAGGACTTTTCGCGGAATATCGGCGCCGAGCCGTTCGGCGACGTGGGTCTCCATCCGCGCGGTCGTCCGGTCGCCGATGGCGACGACCTCGGGGACCCGATGCCCCAGCTGGGCGACGCTGTTGATCATCAGGCACCCGCGCCGGTTCGGGTACGCGAGACAGTCGGCGATCACCGCGTCGAAGAACGCGCGCACCACCGTGCGCGGCGGGCCGGGAGCGGCGTGCAGCGCGGCGTGCACATACTCGGCTCGCCGCTCGCAGTATCGGCGGAAAGCCGTGAGAAACAGGCCCATCTTGCTGCCGTAGGCGGCGTAGATACTGCCGTTGCCGACACCCGAGACGCTGGACACGCCCTCCACCGAAGTGCTGTCGAACCCGTCGGTCCAGAACAGTTCGATGGCGACGTCGAGCAGCGCCGACTCGTCGAACTGCCGTGGACGCCCCATTCGTCCACGCTAGCAACGCCATCACTAGACCGCGCGCGAGGCCCGAGCGAGCATGAAACGCGGCACACGCGGGCCGCCTCGTTTGATTATGGAGTCGCGCCTCCACAATAATCGGCGGATGAATTCCAGAGCGGTCACCTCGTCGCGGCGGCGGATCGGGATCTTGGTCTTCGACGGCGTGAAGATGCTCGATTTCGCGGGTCCGGCCGAGGTGTTCGTCGAGGCGAATCAGTCGCTGCCCGCCTACGACGTGGTGCTGGTCTCGGCCGACGGCAACGACGTGCAGACCTCGATCGGCGCGCGCGTCGCCGTGGCGCACGCGGCGGCGGACGCGGGCCGCTTCGACACCGTCGTCATCCCCGGCAGCGAGCTGCCCGCCGCCGAGTTCGTGACGCCGGAGGTGCTGCGGGCCACCCGCCATCTCGCCGAGCACACCCGCAGGCTCGCGTCGATCTGCAGCGGGGCCGCCATCCTCGCCCACCTCGGCCTGCTGGATGGACGCCGCGCCACCACGCACTGGAAATTCGTCAAGGATCTCGGCCGCCAGTTTCCCGCGGTCGACGTGGACCCCGACGCGATCTTCGTGCGCGACGGGCACATCTACAGCTCCGCGGGCGTCGCCGCGGGCATCGATCTCGCGCTCGCGCTCGTCGAGGAGGACCACGGCGCCGCGGTGGCGCGCCGGGTCGCCCAGTCGTTGCTGGTGTACATGCAGCGGGCCGGCGGCCAGTCGCAATTCTCGGCGGCGCTCAGCGGACCGGTTCCGCGCAGCCCGCTCGTCCGCGCGGTCGCCAACCTGATCTGCGCCGATCCGGCCCAGCCGTACACGGTGCGAACGCTCGCCGCACACGCCGGGGTGAGCCCGCGACACCTGACCCGGCTGTTCAGGGCGGAACTGGAAAGCACACCCGCGGAGTACGTCGCCTTCGTCCGATTCGCTTACGCCAGAGACAAACTCGACGCGGGCTACAGCGTGACCGAGGCCGCGATGGCCGCCGGATACGGCAGCGGCGAGGCGATGCGCCGCGCCTTCATCGCGCGCCTGGGCGTCTCGCCGCGCAAGTACCAGCAGCGCTTCCGCTCGACGGCGTACGCGACCGGCGGCTGATCCCGGTCGCGGATTTGCTGTCCGGTGTCTCAAATCGTGCGGATACTTGGCCCGATGGGTGGGGCGCGCGGACGCCCGGTTCACGAAAACTGGAGGCTCCCCTCAACAACGACGCCGAAAAGGTAGGAACCATGGCAGGGAACCCCCTCGGTCTATCGCTGGAGCCGGCCGCCCAGGAGTTCGTCGACGCGACCTCCGAACCGCCGTTCCTGTACCAGCTGCCCCCGGAAGAGGGCCGCAAAGCGGTCGACGGCGTCCAGGACAGCCCGATCTTCAAGCCGGAGATCGACGAGGAGTGGATCACCGTCGACGGCGGCCCCACCGGCTCGGTCCCGGTGCGGATCGTGAAACCGGTCGGCGCGACCGGACCGCTCCCCGTCATCCTCTACACGCACGGCGCGGGCTGGGTCTTCGGTGACGCGCACACCCACGATCGGCTCGTGCGTGACCTCGCGGTCGGGGTGAACGCCGCCGTGGTGTTCCCCGAGTACGACCGCTCGCCGGAGGTGCGCTACCCGGTGGCGAACGAACAGTCCTACCGGGTCGCCCAGTGGATCACCACGGCGGGCGGCGCGAAGGGCCTGGATTCCTCGCGCCTCGCGGTCGCGGGCGACTCGGTCGGCGGCAATATGGCCATCGCGCTGACGCTGATGGCCAAGGAGCGCGGCGACGTCTCCTTCGTGCAGCAGGTGCTGTTCTACCCGGTGACCGACGCGAACTTCGATACCGGCTCGTACCGCGAGTTCGCCGAGGGGTACTTCCTGACCCTGGACGGAATGCGCTGGTTCTGGGATCAGTACACCACCAGCGAAGCGGATCGGGCGCAGATCACCGCGTCGCCGTTGCGCGCGAGCACCGAACAGCTGGCCGGACTGCCGCCCGCGCTGGTCATCACCGCGGAGGCCGACGTGCTGCGCGACGAGGGCGAGGCCTTCGCGGGCAAGCTGCGCCGGGCGGGCGTCCCGGTGACGCAGACCCGCTACGGCGGGATCGTCCACGACTTCGTGATGGTCAACGCCCTGCACGACACCCACGCGGCCAAGGCCGCGATCGCCCAAGCCGTCGCGACCTTGTCCGCGGCGCTGCACGGCTGAGTCGCGGCATCCGCCACGACTTCCGAATCCTTTCGATCGACAGGACGATTCACGATGTCGACTGCCTCGACCTCCATCGACGAGCAGGCCCGCGCCCAGATCGACCAGGCCAATGCGAGCGGGCGCACGCCGGTGGTGTTCATCCACGGGCTGTGGTTGCTCGCAGGCAGCTGGGACCGCTGGGCCGCGGTCTTCGCCGACGCTGGCTACGCGCCGGTGACCGCGGGCTGGCCCGACGACCCGCGGACGGTGGCGGAGGCGCGTGAACATCCCGAGGTGTTCGCGGGCAAGACCGTCGGCCAGGTCGCCGATCACTATGCATCGGTGATTCGCGCACTCGACCGCAAGCCCGCGGTGATCGGGCATTCCTTCGGCGGGTTGCTCACCCAGATCCTGGCCGGGCGCGGGCTGTCCGCGGCTTCGGTGGCCATCGACGCCGCACCGTTCCGCGGGGTCCTTGCGCTGCCGATCTCTTCGCTGCGCGCCGCCGCGCCGGTGCTGAGCAATCCGGCGAATCGGCGCCGCGCGGTGCCGTTGACCTACGAACAGTTCCGCTACAGCTTCGCCAATGCGGTGGACGAGGACGAAGCCAGGAGCCTGTTCGAGATATACGCCGTCGCCGCGCCGGGGGCGCCGCTGTTCCAGGCCGCGGCCGCGAACCTCAACCCGTGGTCGGAGACCCGGGTCGATACCGAGAATCCCGAGCGGGGACCGCTGTTGATCCTCTCGGGCGAGAAGGACAACACGGTGCCACGGGCGATCACGCATGCCGAATACGTCAAGCAGAAGCGCAATCCCGGCGTCACCGAGTTCGTCGAGCTGCCGGGGCGGGGTCACGCGTTGACGATCGATTCCGGGTGGCGCGAGGTCGCCGAGACGGCGTTGCGGTTCGTCCAGCGGTTCGTTTGATCGAGGCCCGTCGCGGTCGGGATACCCGGCCGCGGCGGGCGCGGCGGAAAGATCGCCCTCATCACCACGATGTCCGCCCGTGCCGAAAGGGCTACTACCGCAGGCGGTATCGAGCAACCGGACGGCACTCGGCAATCAGGCGACGCTCAGCGATCGCGAGGCTGTGGCGATCGGGCCCCGGTCAGCACCCGGGAAGGTAGTCCCCGAACTCGTCCAGGAAGTCCGGTACCGGGTCGACGCCCACACTGTGGTGGACGAGGCGGCCGCCGACGAACAGGCCCAGGGTGGGGAAAGCCCGCACCCGGTACCGCTCGGCCAGCTCGGGGTGCTCTTCCACGTTCACGCTGACGACGACGAGCTGATCGGAGAGCTCGTCGGCGAGCAGGCGCAGCCGCGGCGTCGACCGACGGCATGGGCCGCACCACGGCGCGGAGAACACGACCAGCACCGGCTTACCGGCACCGAGCACGGTCTCGGCGAAGGTCTCGGTCGATACGGCGCGCACACCGTTCACGGTTCTCTCCTCGACACCTCGCTCAGTTACCGGGTTACCGGTCGGCGTCGCGCCAAACACCCCTGGGCCGACCTCCCCTTCAGCCACTTCGAAATCTACCGCCCGTACCACCGCGACAAGGTCCTCGCCGACCAGACCGACTTCTTGCGCCAGGTTCTTCCCGGAGTGTGACACGGGTGTTCCGTACGGTGTAAGAATCGCATAGTGTGGCGGCGGATACAGTCCGTCGAAAGGAAGCGCACGTGTCGGTCGCCGCCGCGGTCAAGAAGCAGGTCCAGGAACTCGGCGGGGGATTCATGTTCTCCCGGGAGACCAAGGAATTCGGGCACAGCACCGGAGTCGACGGGTTCTTCGGTCCGTACACCCGCGGCAGGGGCGGCGTGCTCGGCGACGTGGACGCCGACGTCGTCACCGCGGCCTTCGGCTTCTTCCCCGCCCATTCCATCCGCAAGGCCTGGGAGTCGGTCCCCATGCCCGCCGCCAAGGCCGCCGACGGCTACCTGGCCGCTTGTCAGGACTTCGGCCGCCGCAAACTCGGCGATTTCGAGCAGGCCGATCGTCTCGCGCAATTGCTGGAAGTCGTTGTCGCCGCGGCCGATCCGGCCGGTCTGCCACTGTTCGCCGGCTGGCGCGCCCTGCCGCTGGCCACCGACGCGCCCGCGCGAGTCACGCAACTCACGCACATCCTGCGCGAACTCCGCGGCGGACTGCACCTGCTCGCGATCCGCGCCAGCGGCATCACCCCGCTGCAAGCTGTCCTGATCTCGGGCTCCCCGTTCAACGACGGCCCCGGCCAGGCCCGCTGGTACGGCTGGCCCGAACCCTTCGAAGACCTCACCCCCACGGTGCACGACCGCTGGCAACGCGCCGAAGCCCTGACCGACACCCTCATCGCCCCCGCCTTCGCCGTCCTCGACGGCGCCGCGAGCACGGAACTCACCACCCTGCTCACCGCCGCCCACGCGAAGGTTTTCGCCCGCTAGGACCGGTCGCACGTATCAACCGAGCGAGCCGCGATCCACCCGACCGATCCGGAGACCCGCCTGCGGCCGAAAACCAGTACACCCCACTGGCTTCCGACCGCAGGCGACCCGCTCCGGGACGCACGAGCGTCCCGTCTCGTCGACCTCGAGACAACCTGGTCGATCCGAGAGTTCCTGCGTCACAGGTGTTTCGAGGGGAACGGGTTGTCGCGACCTTCGCGAGGGTCCTCCGCAACGAGGGAGCTCGCGCCCGGACACGGCGGATCAGTGACGCGGCGAATCAGTGTAGAGCGCCGACGACGGTGACGGTGCCTGCGAGGATCGCGACAGCGGTGATACCGACAGTGAGCACCCACAGGTCGCGCTCATCGGGCATCTCGGCACCGGATTCCAGGGCTTGCCGCACCTGCAACCACCGGCGCAAACCGGCGATCGGCGCGACGACCGCCAGCAGGATCATCATGGTACCCAGCAGGGTCCGTGCCCACCCGGTGCTGAATTCGGGGACCAGATGCACCATGGCGATCCCACCGGCGAGTAGACCGAGCGAGGTGCGAATCCAGGCCAGAAAGGTCCGCTCGCTGGCGAGCGTGAAGCGCTCATCCGGTCGCGAATTGTGTTCGGCGAGAGGCGTATCTGCCACGATCACATCCTCACAGTAGGTCTGAGCCGCCGTCGGGTCCATGGCCGTTCGAATCGTGATCTTCCAGGTGGGTGGCCGAGTAGCGTTCGCGTAGTACGGACTTCTTGAACTTGCCGGTGGCCGTGCGCGGGATGACATCGACGAACTCGAAGCGTTCCGGCAGCTGCCATCGCGCGAAGTCGGTGGCCAGATGCTCACGTAGTTCTTCGGGATCGGTCCGCGCCCCGTCCTTCAGCGTCAGAACCGCCAGGGGACGCTCACCCCACCGCTCGTCGGGTACCGCCACCACCGCGGCCTCGGCCACCGCCGGATGCGCCATGAGGTGGTTCTCCAGATCGACCGAGGAGATCCACTCCCCACCGGACTTGACGAGGTCCTTGGCCCGGTCGCAGATGCGCAGGCAGCCGCGGTGGTCGATGCGGACGATGTCGCCGGTGCGGAACCATCCGTCCGGCGTGAAGCTGTCGGGGGCTTGTCCGTTGTGATAGGCCGCCGCCACCCAGGGACCACGCACCTCGAGCTCGCCCATCGCCGTGTCGTCCCACGCGACCAGCTCGCCGTCGTCATCACGGGCGCGGATATCCATGAACGGCACAGCGATCCCCTGACGTGCCCGGAACGCGTACCGCTCATCCGATTCCCCGGCGTCGAGATCCTCGGGCAGGCGGCCGACGCTGCCCAGTGGCGCCGTCTCGGTCATGCCCCACGCCTGGATCACCGTGAGGCCATGCCGGTCGTACCCTTCCAGGAGGCTGCGCGGCACCGCGGCGCCGCCGACGATCAGCCGGTCGAGGCGACCGAGGTCCCATCGCCGCGGCTCGGCGTCGAGAGCGGCCAGCATTCCCATCCACACCGTCGGGACGCCTGCGGTCACCGTAACCCGTTCGCCGGCAAGCAGATCGAGCACGCTGCCCGGATCGAGGCGCGGCCCGGGCAGCACCAGCCGGGCCCCGATCAGCGCCGCCGCATAGGGCAGACCCCATGCGTTGGCGTGGAACATCGGCACCACCGGCAGCAGCGTGTCGCGGGCCGACACGCCCAGTTGGTCGGGCAACGCCGCCGCCATCGAATGCAGCACCAGAGCGCGATGCGAATAGATCACCCCCTTCGGCCTGCCCGTGGTGCCCGAGGTGTAACACAGTGCGGCGGCGCGTCGTTCATCGAGCACCGGCCACGCCACCGGCGCCCCCCTGCCGATCAAGTCCTCGTAGTCCGCCATCCCGTCGGGCACCGCCCCGCCGTGCGTGACGACGATGACGTGCTCGAAGGGGTGCGTATCGCCGAAGCCTGCGAAGACCTCGAGCAGAGACTCGTCGACCACGATGACCCGGTCCTGCGCGTCGGCCGCGATGAACGCGAGCCCGTCCGGGTGCAGTCTCGGGTTCAGTGTGTGCACCACCGCCCCCATCGCCGGGACCGCGAAGTACAGCTCGAGGTGCTCGGCCTGGTTCCACAGCAGGGTGGCCACTCGATCTCCGTCGCCGACGCCCAGCCCGGCCAGCGCGGACGCCAACCGCCGCGCCCGCCTCGCGCAGGCACCGAGGGTGGTCCGGGCGATGCTGCCGTCGGGCCGTCGCGAGATCACCTCCCTCCCGCCGTGGAACCGCTCGGCGCGCTCGACCACATGGGTCAGCGTGAGTGGGTAATCGTCCATGGTCAGAGCATCGATCTGCTGGGTCTGCACGGAGGGCTCCTCGTTGCGTGGGAAGGCTGCGGACCGGCGGGCCACTGCCACGTCACGCTAGGAGAGCCGGATCACATTCTCTCGGCGCTCCGCGCCAACATTCGAAGCACGGATTGTCGTCACGTCACAATTCCGTGGGCCGGGAATGCGTCAGGCCGGGCAGGGTGGGCAGCAGCGCCAGCGCGACCCGCAGCTCCAGCGTCTGGGAGCCGATGCTCCGACCGAGGAGCGCTTCGGCCTGACGAACCCGATAGGTGACCGTGTTGGGATGGACGGTGAGCCGTTCGGCGGCGCGGATGCGACTGGAGTTCTCGTCGAGATACACCGCCAATGTCATCGCCAACCGATAGGTGGTCTCGTCGTCGGCAGCCAGGGGCCCCAGTACACGGGTGACGAATGCGAGCGCGTGATCGCGGTCCGCGGTGCCGAGCGCGGCGACAGCGATGTCGCGGTATCGCGTCAGTGCCTCCCCGCGAGACAGAACCATCGAGGCGACTCGGCGCGCGTGGGCCGCCTCGAAATGGGTGCGACGAAATCCGTCCAGCGCCCGGCCCGGCTCGCCGATGGCGATAGTGACCCCGGGCGTCACGGTGCGCCGACCTCGGCGCGGACGGACAGCGTCGAGGTCAGTGGCGGTGAAGGCGCTGCGACGGCTGGCCCAGGCCGCCACGGCGAGCGACCCCAACGGCTGACTGAGGGTGCTCTCGGCCGACAAGGTGCGGGCCAGTTCGGCGATGGACTCGTTGAGCACGTCGAGGGCGTCGCCGCTGTCCGGGGCGCGGTCGACCCAGGCAATAGCCCCGATGTGATGCCGATTCACCTCGTACCGCAACCGCCTCGACGCTCGCTGCCCGTCGCGCTCCCGGCCGGCGAGGACCTCTTCGATGGCCGCGGCGCGGGCCGCTGTGGCACTGCGCACCCACGCCTCGCGCTCCACCTCGTACGCCTGCTCGGCCCGCACCATCGCCCCATCCGCGAAGGCGAAGATCCATCCCGTGACCAGTTCGGCCGCAACAGCCTGCTCTGCCGAATCCCGCGCGGTGGCGGTGATCCGGCCGAACGCCCACTGCCACACCCGTTCCTGAGCCAGCCGATAGAACCGCATCAGATCCGCGAGCGCGACGTGGTGACGCGCCCCGGACCTGGCAATCTCCAGAGTCGACGGCGGCAGCTCCACTCCGCGCGGATCCGCGCCGAGCTCCATGATCTGCGCGAGCTGTCGCAGGCTCGCCTCGGTGCTGACGAGATTCTCCGTGACGGTCTGCGGATCCGAGAACAGCTCGGGCAGTTCCTCCTGCATCCTGGCGACTGCGCTTTCGGCCAGGTCCGCGGCTGACGATCGCATCTCGGCCGCAATCGGCCGCAACACCTCCCGCCACACCCGCTGTGCTGATGGCTCCCGAGCCGGCGGCCACTCGATCTTCATGCCGGGAAAACCTACTCACCTTTGTCGTGCGGTCACAACGAGTCGCGCACACGTTGGCGCGCGCTCACGAGCGCTCCCCCGCACACCCACCCTAACTTGTGACCATGATCACGGTACCTTCGCGAACCAAAGCCCCGGACCTGTCCGGCCGGGTCGTGGCCATCACCGGAGCCGGCAGCGGAATCGGGCGTGAGCTCGCCATACTGTGCGCCGCCCGCGGCGCGTACCTCTCGCTGTGCGACATCAACGAGGCCGGGCTTGTCGACACCGCCGACGCGGTGCGATCCGCCGGCAGTGAGGTCTTCACCAGCCGGGTGGACATTGCCGACGCCGAGCAGATGGCCACGTTCGCCGAAGCCACCGACGACCATTTCGGTGGCGTGGACATGGTGGTCAACAACGCCGGGGTCGGTCTCGTCGGCGGGTTCCTCGACACCAGCCTCGAGGACTGGGAGTGGCTGGTCTCGATCAACGTGATGGGCGTCGTGCACGGCTGCCACGCATTCGTGCCGTCGATGGTCGACCGCGGCCGCGGTGGCCACATCGTCAACCTCTCGTCGGCGGCGGGCTTGCTCGCCAACCCCCAGCTCTCTGCCTACAGCGCAACCAAATTCGCTGTCCTCGGCCTGTCCGAGGCGCTGCGCATGGAACTCGCGCCGCACGGAATCGGGGTTACCGCGATCTGTCCCGGTGTCATCGACACGGCGATCACCCAGACCAGCCCGATCCGGGGTGGAGACGCCGATGAGCGGCGCAAGAACATGGCCGCGGTCTACCGGAAGCGCGGCTACACCGCCGAGCGCGTCGCTCGCAACATCCTGCGCGCCGTCGACCGCAACCGCGCTGTCGCCCCGGTCGCCGCGGAGGCCCACATCATGTACGCGCTGTCCCGTGCCACCCCGCCGGTGGCCCGATGGGTCGCGGCGAAGCTCGCCGCCGTCGCCGAGTGAGCGCGCAGTGAGACCGATCTCCTCTCCGCCCCTGCGTGTTTCGGTATCCGATCGGCTCGAACGTCTGCCGGTATGTCGCTGGCACTACATGGTCTGTGCCCTGATGATCGGCGCTTTCATGTTCGAGTTGATCGACCTCTATTCGTTCGCGTTCAGCGCGCCGGCACTGATCGAGCACCATGGATTCACGGTGCGTGATGTCGGCGCCATTACCGCCGCCACCGGCATCGGTTCGTTCGTCGGAGCGTTCGCCGGTGGATGGGCGGCCGGTCGGTTCGGCCGCAAACCGGCACTCGTCGCCTGCCTGGTGCTGTTCTCGGCGCCGTCATTGATCAACGCCGCAGTCTCGGCACCCGAGTGGTTCCTGGTCCTGAGGTTCCTCACCGGAATCGGGTATCAGGGGATGACGGTGGTCGGTGCGGTCCTGCTGACAGAGCTCGTCCCCGGCCGGGTGCGTGGCCGCGCCATCGCGTGGGTGATCACCATCGCCGGAGTCGGTCCTACGTTGCTCGCGTGGCTCGCATTCGCCCTGGTACCCAACTTCGACTGGGGATGGCGTGCGCTGTTCGTCCTCGGTGGGTTGGGGCTGGTGCTGGTGGTCCCCTTCCTTCGGCACCTGCCGGAATCACCGCGCTGGCTCGAGTCCCGCGCGCACCTGGCCCGCGCCGATTCGATCATGAACGACATCGAGGAAGCGGTGCGCGCAGCCGGACACACGATCGCGCCCGTGCCTGCACCTGCGCCCGCCAAGAGTGCGACCTCCACCCAGGTAGACGATCGCGGTAGCGGAATTCGGGCGCTTTTCCGGGAGGGACACGGCCGACGATTCGTGGTCACCGGCGCACTGTGGACGCTCGGTGTGGTCGCCTACTTCGGGTTCACCGGATGGCTGTCGACGCTGCTGAAACTGCAGGGGTACGACCTCGGTCAATCAACACTGATCACCGCGGTCGTCACCACCGTCGGCCTGCTGGGATTCTTCGCCAGCACCGTGGTGACCGATCGCTGGCAACGCAAGTATTCCCTCGCCGTCGTCGGCACCGTGTTGGGCGTAGTCGCATTGCTGTTCACCGCGGGAAGCTCGACCTCCTACGTCCTGGCAATCGGTTGCGTGCTCCAGGTCCTGTTCCAGTTGGTCGTACCGCTCACGCAGACGTATTCGGCCGAGGTCTTCCCCACCCGCTTCCGATCGATAGGCTCGGGCTGGGCCAGCGCCTCGGCCCGGATCGGCAACATCGTCGGCGCCTTCGCCATCACAGCGATTCTGGATCACTGGGGAATCCCCGCGGTCTTCTACTTCATCGCTGCCCTCATGTTCATCCTCGCCATGGTCATGGTGTCCCTCGGGGAGTCGACGAGCGGCTCCCTCGAACGGTCCGATGAACATGCCGACTCCGAGAGCGCGGTCCCAGTGGGCGGGAACTGACGCCGGACAGTCGCACGGATCGTCAGCACCCGGTTCGGCCCGTCGACTGACGCGCCCATCGCGCAAAGAACCCATTTCGACAGCGTTTTCGCCAGCGCTGACCAGAGGAGCAATGAATGGCATTGAACGAGTACACCCCTGGCACCGCCTTTCCGGGAGCGGTCGGAACCACCATCGACCAATCGAGTCCCGCCTGGCCGAGGCCGGTCCGTGCCGCTCCGGGCGCACCGAATGTGCTGCTGATCGTGTTCGACGACGTCGGCTACGGACAATTGGGGTGTTACGGCAGCCCGATCGCGACGCCCCACCTCGATGCGCTGGCTGCCGATGGCCTGCTCTACAGCAACATGCACACCACCGCGCTGTGCTCACCGTCGCGCTCGTGCATCATCACCGGACGCAATCATCACGCCAACGGGATGGCGGCGGTCACCGAGTTCGCCACCGGATACCCCGGATACGACGGAAACATCCCGTTCTCCAATGGGTTTCTCTCGGAGATGCTGCTGGCGCGCGGTTACAACACGTACGCGGTCGGCAAGTGGCATCTGACACCCGCCGACCAGGAATCGGCCGCAGGCCCCTACAACCGCTGGCCGCTGGGACGCGGCTTCGAACGCTTCTACGGCTTCCTCGGCGGCGACACCAGTCAGTGGTACCCGGATCTGGTCCACGACAACCACCAGGTCGAGCCGGAACGCACTCCCGAGGAGGGATACCACCTGAGCGAGGACTTGGCGGACAAGGCAATCCAGTTCGTCGCCGACGCCAAACAGGCCGCACCGGACAAGCCGTTCTTCCTCTACTTCTGTCCTGCCGCCGCACATGCTCCGCACCATGTGCCCAGGGAGTGGGCCGACCGCTACAAGGGCCGATTCGACGAGGGCTGGGAGGCCTATCGGGAAATGGTGTTCGACCGGCAGAAGCAACTGGGCGTCATCCCCGCCGATGCCGAGCTGTCCGAACGGGATCCCGATGTGCCGGAATGGAACTCACTGAGTCCCGACGCGCGCCGGCTGGCAGCCCGGATGATGGAGGTGTACGCCGGGTTCCTCACCCACACCGACCACCACATCGGCCGCGTGCTGGACTTCCTGAAGGAGATCGGCGAATTCGACAACACGATCGTCGCCGTGGTTTCCGACAATGGCGCCAGCTCGGAGGGCGGTGTCACCGGCACGACCAACGAGCTGCAGTTCTTCAACAACGCGCAGGAGACACTCCAGGAAAGCCTCAGGGACATCGACGAACTCGGCGGCCCCGCCACCTTCAACCACTATCCGTGGGGCTGGACCTGGGCGGGCAATACCCCGTTCCGGCGGTGGAAGCGTGAGACCTACCGCGGCGGCACCAGCGACCCGTTCCTGATCCACTGGCCGCGCGGCATCGCGTCTCGCGGCGAGGTGCGCACCCAGTACGCGCATCTGATCGACATCGTGCCCACCGTGCTCGACCTGCTCGACCTCGAGCCGCCCGAGACGATCAACGGTGTGGGGCAAACCCCGCTGCACGGCATCAGCTTCGCCCACACCCTCGACGATCCCACCGCGCCGACCCGCCGCCACACCCAGTACTTCGAGATGCTCGGCCACCGCGCGATCGATCACGACGGCTGGCGAGCGGTATGTCCTTGGCCCGGTCCGTCTTTCGCCGAGTCCGAGCGACCGTTCGGCACCCCGATCACGGCCGAGGACCTCACCGACCTGGATGCCGGACACTGGGAGCTGTACCACGTGGCCGAGGACTTCGCCGAGAACCACGATGTGGCCGCCCAGCACCCCGACAAGCTCGCCGAACTGATCCGGCTGTGGTACGCCGAGGCAGGCAAGTACCAGGTCCTTCCCGTCGACGGCAGAGCGATGGCCCGACTGCTCGACGAGCGACCTCAACTCACCGAGAACCGCACCAGCTACACCCTCCGGCCTGGCACCCAGATGCTGCCCGCGGCGGTCGCACCCCGGCTGTTCAACCGGCCGCACAGCATCACCGCCGAGGTGACCATCTCCACCGACGGGGCGGAGGGAGTGCTGCTGTGCGAGGGCGGCTACACCGGCGGTTGGTCGTTCTACCTGCAGCACGGCCGACTGCACTACACGCACAACTATGTGCGCCGGTCCTGGCTCACCGTGTCCTCCGAGGAAGAGATTCCGGCCGGGCGTCACAGGCTCGGCTTCGAGTTCCAACCCACCGGACTCCCCGACTTCACGCAAGGTAAAGGCGCGCCCGGTCGTGCGTTGCTGTACCTCGACGACCGCCTTGTCGGCCAGGCCGATTTCCCGGTCACCACACCGATCATCTTCAACCCGGGCGGCCTGCGCTGCGGCGCCAACCCGGGGTCGGTGGTGACGTCCGAGTACCGCGCGCCGTTCCGATTCACCGGCACCTTGCACAGCGTGACCGTCGACATCTCCGGCACGCCGATCAGCGATGCCGCAAGCGAACTGCGCGCGGCCATGGCCCGGCAGTAGTCGCCGAGCGCTGAACGTCACGGGTGCGCGTTCGCACTCGTTCATCAGATCCCCCCACAGAGGCATCGGGCGGCACGGTGACAACCGCCGCGGCGCCCGCCTTCGTCGACCCCTCCGATCCAAGATGAGGAAACAAGCAATGAGAATCCGATGGTCAGCCCTCGGGGCCGCCTCGACAGTCGTCGGCATCGCGCTGACAGGAGCGACCGCGACAGCCGCGCCGACCGACATTCCCGCGGTGTCGTACCGGGCACAACTGACAACCGACCGATCGGTGGTCACCAGCCTGGAGAACGGGACCTTCGCGCTGTCGGACGATGGCAGCGCGGTCTCGGTCTTCGACACTGCGGGACGCGTCCTGGACGCTCTGCCGTTGCGGGTCCGAATCGACGACCAAACGCTACCGGTCCGGCACCTGATCGCGCCTGACGGTCGCACTCTCACGCTGACCCCGGACGTCGCCGCAATTCGACGCGACGAACTGAAACCCGTGGCGTCACCGGTCGAGAATCAGCTTGCGATGAACGACCTCATCAATGCCGTCAGCATCGGCACGTCGGTGGGAAGCCTGATCGGCACCGCCGTCGGAGCGGTTCTCGGCGTGGGCGTCGGCGTCGCGCTCGCGGGCGCGTCCTGTGTGGTGCTGAGCCTCGGATGTGTTGTCGCCGTCCTGCCCATCGTCGCCCTCGCCGGAGGCGTCGGCGGGATGGCGGGCCTCGTCCTCGGCGGCGGTCCGACGACGGCGATCGCGGTGTACCAGTACCTCACCACACTCAACGCCCCGCCTGGAACCAGCAAGTACGCACCGGACCTGCAAGCTCGTGCCGAATCCCCCTCAGCCACAACAGGAGCCACGCGATGATCGCGCGAAACGAGGGGCACCCTGTCTCACAACGCGCGTGTTGGCTGGGTGTCCTGATGGCCGTCGTCGCTTCGGGGATCGCCGCACCGCCCGCACTCGCCGAGGCACCGGCGCCGCCATCGGTGCAGTACCGCATCGAGGTCGTGGGCGACCGTGTGATGACCACGGTCGACAACGCCCACTTCGCTGTCGCGGAGAGTCGTCACCAGATCGAACTGCGCGACTCCGCCGGTCGAGTGCTGGAGTCGCTGCCGATGGCCTATTCGATCGACGGTGTGGTTCATCCCCTTGCGGAGTCGATCTCCGACGACGCGCGCACCCTGACGCTGAGACCCGATGTGAGCCAGGTCGAACGTGCGCCACGAACCGTCGCGTCCCCGTTGGAGGAACAGCGCGCCCTGACCGAACTGTCCAACTCGCTCACCCGCGGCCCACTGCTCGGAACAGTGGTGGGGACCGTGGTCGGCGCTGTGGTCGGCGCGGCGATCGGCGCCGCCTCGTGCCTCGTCGTCGGACCCGCCTGCCTCGCCACCGTCCCGGCGGCCGCGCTGGCTTTCGCCGCCGCGGGCGGGGTGGCCGGCACGCTGGTCGGCGGCGGCGTCGCGCTGGCCGACGGCCTGTGGAAGTACCTCACGACCATTCAGTCACCGCCCGGGCAGAGTCCTTACGCCGACAGCACGGTGAACACACCGGATGGCGTCGTCATCCCCGACGCCAACCTGCGGTTACCGAGCGGGTCCGCGAGCGGCATCCGCACCGGGTCGTCCTCCGGTTCTGCGCGCTGACGACAGAGGAACATCCCCGGCCCCGGCGAACCATCGCCGGGGCCGATTCCGGTGAATGGTCGACCGCAGAAGTTCTACCGCGGTGGCCCGCTCCCACGCCACATCGGCCGCAGTGCGTGACAACAGCATCGTGGCTGTTGCCAATGCGCCCAACAGGATTCCCACCTCACTCGTTGTGCTCACGTCACAGTTCGTCGGGACGGGGACGCGCGAGGCCGGGGCGAGCGGGGAGCATCGCCAGCGCGACCTGAACGTCCAAGAAGTCGGTGGCGACGCTGCGTCCGAGCAGTGCCTCGGCTTGGTGGACTCGGTAGCTGACCGTGTTGGGATGAACCATGAGCCGCTCGGCAGCGCGACTGCGGCTGCGATTTTCGTCGAGATAGACCGACAGCGTCATCGCCAGCCGGAATGTGGCTTCGTCGTCGGCGGCCAGCGGCCCGAGCACCCGGGTGATGAACGACAGTGCGTGATCGCGGTCGGCGATGCCGAGCGCCGCAACGGCGACGCTGCGGTAGCAAGTGATCGTTGCCCCGCGCGGCCCCGCCAGCGACGCGACCCGCCGCGCGTGGTCTGCTTCGAGATGGGTGCGGCGAAAGCCCTCCAGGCCGCGGCCCTGCTCGCCCACGGCAATCCTGACACCGGGCTTCACACCCGGCACCCGGTCACCACGACCCACAGCATCGAGCTTGTCGGAGGTGAAGGAGTCCCTGCGGCTCATCCAGCCCGCGACGGCAAGCGAGCCCAGGGAATGGATGAGGGTGGTCTCGGCGCCCAGCGTGTGGGCGAGCCCCGTGAGAGCCTCGCCCAGAGCTGCGTGGGTTTCGCCGCCTTCGGAAGCCTGCTCGACCCAGGCGATGGCCCCGACGTGACGCCGATTCACGTCGTAGCGCAGTCGTTTCGATGCCCGCTGTTCATTGCGCTCACGGTCGGCCAGAATCTCCTCGACCGCGGCCGCGCGGACCGCGGCGGCACTGCGTAGCCAGGCGTCGCGCTCGACCTCGTACGCTCTCTCGACTCGGACCATCGCCTCGTCGACGTAGGCGAACAGCCACCCCGTGGCCAGATCCAGCCCTACCGCCTGATCGGCTGCGTCCGACGCTTTGTCGACAATGTGCGCGAACATCCACTGCCACACCCGTTCCTGAGCCAGCCGGTAGAGCCGCATCAAATCCGCGAGCGCGACCTGTCGGTGCACAGCTGACCGTGCGATGGCCAGAGTCGACGGCGGTAATTCGACCTGCCGGGGGTCGCCTGCGAGTTCGATGATCTGAGCCAGCTGCCGCAGGCTCGCCTCCGTGCTGACGAGGTTCTCCTGGACGTTCTGCAGATCCGGGAACAGTTCCGGCAACTCGGTCTGCATCCGAGCGACCGCCCGCTGCGCGAGGTCCTTGGCGGACGCACGCATCTGCGCCGCCATCGGCCGCAACACCTCCCGCCAGACCCGCTGCGCAGACGGCTCACGCGCCGGCGGCCATTCGACCTCCATGACGGCCGAATATAGTCACCGTTGTCGCGCCACGACAATCAGCCGTGACCACGCCGGCACACGAGTGCTCCGCCCCGAAATTCGCGGGCCGATCGCACGAGCGCACGGAACTCATTCAGGCGCCTCGAGACCAAACGATCGGCCTTCTCACGAATCTCGGGCGGGTAGCGCTTCGACAGGATGGCGACCATCCGCCTCACGAAAAGAAGCGGCCCCGAACCCGGCCTCGGTTACGACGCGAGTGGTTGCGTCCGGCCGGTGAAGGGATTGTAGGCCGGGAGTGGCTTGATGAGCGGGGCGAGCAGTCTGCCGGACTGCTCGACGGTGAGGACCTCACTCGGGTCGAGCGGGATGACTTCGCGCAGCGACTCGTCGTATTCCCAGACGTCCTCGCCGACCAACCGGCCCTCGTCGTCGTAGGGCCAGATCATGTGCTCCCGGGTTTTCATCAAATAGGTGGCGTCGGGGTCGGCTGGGACGCCCGCGGCCTGGAGGATGCTGCCCGGCGTCTGCTGGTACAGCGTGGCCGACGAGACGATCATGGTGTCGCTTACCGCCAATTTCTCGTCGCCCCCGGTGTAGAAGACGCACTGCGCCGTGCCGGTCCAGTCGCGATAGACCTCTTTGACGGCCTCGGCTCCGACGAGCGTGGTGTTCATGCCGAACAAGTTGAAGTGGTAGACGGGCTCCTCGACCGTCATGTCGGCGGCGAAGATCTCTTCGAAGCGGCCCGCCATCTCCAAATATCGGTGCCGGTTGTAGGCGTGCAGCAGGTACAGGTGGCGGGGGTTCTCCGTGGTCTCGATCAGTCGCTCCACGGCGATGTTGGTCTGGGTGATATCGAAGCGGCTCATTTATCGATTCCTTTGTGCCGGATTATTGTTTGATGTCGAGCTCACGGCGGGATGGTGGTCAGGCTGATGAAACGGTCGCCAAAAACTCGACGACGTGCCTGGCGAGTTCCTCACCGGCGTCCTCCTGCAGGAAATGGCCCGCACCACGGATGACCGGGTGTTCGATGCCGTGAGCGCCACGCATCTCGGTTTGCAGGATGCCCCCCATCGGGCCGGTGATCGGATCGGAGTCGCTGAACGCCACCAACATCGGTGTGGCGCTCTGGCACAGCGTCGCCCAGGCCGCCCGGTTGGCAGGCGCGGCCGGGTCATCGGGTGAGGTGGGCACCAGGCCGGGCATCGCCCGCGGGCCCGCGCAGTAGCTGTCGTCGGGGAACGGCGCGTCGTATGCGGCGCGTACCTCGTCGCGCATCACCTGGGTGCAACCCCACTGGATGAATCCGCCGACATCAATTGCCGGTTGGCTCTGGATGGCTTTCCTGAACTGCCACCAGATCTCGGGCATCGGGAAGTCACCGGTCGGCAGACCGGTGTTGGCGGTCACGATGCGCGAAAACCGTTCGGGATGTTCGGCGGCCAGCCGCAACCCGATCAATCCACCCCAGTCCTGGCCGACCAGGGTGACGTTACGCAGGTCCAACGTGTCGAAGGCGAGCGCGCGCACCCATTCGACATGCCGGGCGTAGGTGTGATCTTCGAGGCGGGCCGGTTTGTCGGAGCGACCGAAGCCGACCAGATCGGGGCAGATGACCCGATGACCGGCCGCAGCCACGATCGGGATCATTCGCCTGTACAAGAACGACCACGACGGCTCGCCGTGCAGCATCAGGACCGGGTCTGCGTCCTCGGGGCCGGCCTCGACCCACGCCATACGCAACGATCCACCCTCGGTGTCGTCGACCTCGCAATACCGAGGAGGGTAGGGAAAGTCGGGCAGCTCGGCGAACCGCTCCTCGGGGGTGCGCAGCGTCAGCATGGCCGAACCAGGTCGGCAGGCTTGTCCACGATATGCATCGAATTCTCCTTGCTTCTGTTTCACGGCGGCTATTGGCCGCCGACCCGAAGGTAGGTGGCCGTATACCAATTGTCTCGGCGCTTTGCGCCAAAATTCGGCGCCAACGTTGTGCCCGCGCCACAAGCCAGCGGATTGGGCATCGGCACCGGCAGCAGCTCGATTTCCTTCGTGCGCCGCTCCGAAGTTCGGTTCACAATTTCCCGGATAGGCCGAGGACGGCGAGCTTCTTGGCGCTGTATGTGGACAGATGTGGTTTTGCGAGCAGGATGTGTGATGCGAGCACAATTTACATCGGGAAGATTGTTTTCCCGCAACGAGCGGATTGCGAACTGCGTCTCCTACTGTGGCGTGTCGTGGCCGATCGGTCACGTTCTCTTCGAAGGTCTCACGCAGATGTCCTGCGGCCCGCAGACCCTCGCATGACGCCGTTGATCGGTGGCAGGAAGGAACCACGACATGAGCCGGTTCGACATCACCAAGACCAACCTCGCTGTGGAGCGGCTGATCGAGATCACCGACAACCCGCGCCACCTGTACCTGCTGCACGCCTACAACCGGCACCGCTACCTGGAGATGGCCGGCCGCTGGAAAGAGATCTTCGACCCGGAGATGACCGTCGCGCACCCCGTCTACCACTTCAACGTGTTCGGCATCAACACCGTCTTGGACGGGGCCGAAGCAGTACAGGCCGTCTACAACGAATGGGCCGCCACCGGACAGTGCGTCTTCTACGTCGACGACGAAAAGCTCGCGGTCGGCGACAACACGATCTGCTCGACCGCGGCGATCTATCAGCAGACACCCGGCGTCATCCTCGCCGAGGCCGGCGCGGACGTGAACACGGACGCCACCTATCTCGTCAAGAACGTCGAGCACATGATCTGGCCCTACGACGACCAGGGCCGTCTGGTCGGAGAGGACGTGTGGGAGATCGACGAATCCCAGCGCGAGATCATCGAACTCGACCCGTCGGAGGTGCTCACGATCGAGCAGTCCAGCATCCTGCTGGCCCCGCTGATCAAGCCACTGCCCGCCCGCACATTCTGATCGCGGACGATCGGGCCATCCGGGCGCTACGAAGCGGTCGACGTCCGCCCCGAGCACACCTTCGAACTGCGCTAGGTCGCCGGCTTCCCTGCAGGAGGCGGGGAGCAAGCCGACTCCGAATCGAACCTCAGCAGGCAGACAAATAGCCGAACATCGATGCAGGCGTGAAGGTTCCATGCAATGGTCGGGTCTATGACCGATCGCAGTCCTGGCGGTTCCGGCGCACCTGTGATCAACCTCGTCGTCGTCAGCGCTCTCGTCGTACCGCTTGTGATGGTGACCGGAAATGCGTGGTATGCCCTCACGGTGGTGCCCGGTCTCTGGTTGGTGGGCCGGATCCGACCCCCGGTCTGGTACGTGCTGGCGGCCGAGCGACGCCGGGTGGCCGTGCTGGCCGGATGGATGTTCATCCTGGCCGGGATTGCGGTGACCGTCGCGGTGGCAAGCGAGCTTCTGGGCGGATCGCCCTGGTTCTGGCCCGTAGCCGTGGTGAGCGCGTTGGTTGTCGGGCCCTCCGTGTGGCTCGCTGTGACTTCAGTGGTCAGCGTCTCGTGGCTGAGAAAGCACCTCTACGACTACTATTCGCTCCTCGATTGGCTCGACCGCGTCCCGCTCGGCGCGAGATACCCCGAGGGCGAGGTGGATCAGGCCCTCGCCATAGCCGACCGGATCCGTCATGTGATCGATCTACGGCGGCCGCCGTTCACGACGACCCTCCATTCAGAGGTCATGGCGAGGATCGCCACCTTCTATCTGGGGCTGGCGATCGAACTCAGCCTGCCCGAAGACGAAGTCGACGTCGAGCAGGTGCTGTCATAGTGCGAGGCGTCCTGCGCCGCGGGCCGCCACGCCACGGGAGGGTTCACGGGCGCCCTGCATCTGGGGCTGTACCAACGTTGTCTTTCCTTCCGGGCCCTATGCCTGGCACAGGCCGACAGGCTCGTCGAGGCCGTGATCAGCATCCGCCCGGCCGGAACGGGCATGTGCAGCTTGCCGATTCGAGCGCGATCCCGCGGTAGCGATCCGAAATCTAGCAACGCTAGACAGGCTAGCGGGCGGATGTTATCGTTGCTCCAGTTTCTAGCGATGCTAGATTTTGGAAGGGAAGCCGAAAATGCTCATTGTCACCGGCCAGATCATTGCCGCCGCCGCCGTTCTCGCCAATGCCGTCGTCTATGGCACCGATGTCTGCGGAGCCGTGATCACCCGGTCCGTGTACCGCAAGCTCGATGACGCGACCGTGACCATCAGCGCGGGATGGGGTCACTATTACGGCGACAAGCGCATGCCGGTTGTCGGTGCGGGCGGTGTGGTCACCGCAGTGCTCACGCTGCTGATCGCAGTGTTGGCCGGGCAGATCGGCGCCGCTGTCGCGGCGGGGATCACGGTGGCGGCGCTGCTCACCTGGCTCGCCTTCTACGTCCGCATCGCCAAGCCGATCAATTCCCAGCAGACCGCCGCCGCCCAGAGCGGCATCATCCCGGCCAATGCCCGTGCGCTGCAAGACAAGTGGGACAGCATCCTGAAATACCGGGTCACCCTGCAGTTCATTGCCATCGCCGGACTGTGCGCCGCACTGATCCTGTTCTGATCTCAGAACCGATATCGAATTCACCGAGGAGTAACTGACATGACCTTCACCATCAACGAACAGCAGTTCCTCGCGGAGGCCGGGATCGGTCGGCTGGCCACGGTGTCGCCCGACGGCGTTGTGCAGAACAACCCGACCAGCTATCGGGTGAACGCCGACGGCACGATCGACATCGGGGGCATGCGGATGCGTGCCAGTCGAAAGTACCGCAATGTCGAGGCGGGCAGCCGGGTGTCGTTCGTCATCGACCAACAGGTTTCATTGGAGCCATACGTGATTCGCGGCATCGAGATACGCGGCACGGCCGAGGCGCTCGATGACGAGGAGCCACCGTTCCAACACCAGGAACGTGCGGTCATCCGAATTCACCCCGAACGGGTCATCTCCTGGGGCATCGACGGCGGATCCTTCGACTTCACCAGTCGCGGCGCCGAGTCGTTCGATGGCCAGTGAACGAGAACGGGGGCATGTGTGGGATATGTTGTTGCCGCGCACCATGGGCCGCTGATTCGCAGGAAAGCCCGCCGCTCACAGCCGACTACCAGACTCGTCGCACCGCGGTCACAGCACTGCGGCCTTCGATAGAAGGCGTGAGTCACCGCGACTCACGCTCCGAGAGAAGGGATTCCGAGTGCTTTCCAAGACGAACATGCGCCGAGGAGCGGTCCGGGTCGCCGTGGCCGGTGCCCTGGTGACGATTCCGATGGCCGCCGTGGCCGCGACGGCCAGTGCCGAAGCGCCCGCCGATACGCAAGTCACGCAAGTGTCGGAGGGCATCGCGCTGGACGACGTCAGCCGTCCGCATCCGGGGCCCCACGAATTCCCCGGCCACCCTGGCCCGGGCGGACCGCGGGTGGAGTTCCGCGGGCCGGACCCCGGCTTCCCCGGCCCAGGCCCCCGCATCTTCCGGCAGGCGCTCCCGCCCACCGGATCGTTCGGCAGCAGCTAGCCCCACAGCCGTAGCAGCTGTCCGTCCCACCTCGAAATGCCGAAGGCCACCTCCCGCTGCGCCGGGAGGTGGCCTTCGCTGCGGCCGCGCTCACCCGACCTTCACCCAGAGGCAATGTCGCGGTGGCCGTGGAGGTTTGGGCAGCTGGTTCGAGCCGGAGGAGCTACCCGCTCGAGCGTTGCGTAGCCTGCTGGCTCCCAGGTCGGTTTGCCCCCGGGCAGACCACGCCTACCGTTCTGCCCAATCCTGATCAGGCCCAGGGCGCGCAGGACAGCCCAGCCACGGGCCCGGGTGATGGTCGCTTCGTCGGCCTGTCCATAGGCGTCGAAGAACCGGCTCGCCGCTGCGGCAGGCAACAGGATCCAGGCGGCTGAAAGATCGGTCGCGGGGTCGCCCGCGCACATTTCGCCGAAGTCGATCACCCCGGCGAGCAACCCGTCCCGGAAGATCACGTTCGCCGGATGCAGGTCACCGTGCAGCCACAGCGGCGCGCCCTGCCAGACGGGCGCTGCTACCGCCTTCTCCCAGATTTCCCGCGCACTGTCAGCGCTCGCGTGGTCGGCAATGACCTCGAACCCGATGTCGACCCCGTCTTGCAATCCGGCCAGAGGGATGCCGCGCGTAGGGTTGGCAACGCGCCCTGCCCCGCCAACTCCACCCGCGTCACCGACGGCTCACCCAGACGAAGCACGACCGGCCAGAGCACGCCCGCAGAATCAACCGCCGTCAGGTGCACAACCTCCGACATCCGACTCCCATCATCGCCGAGGATCCTACCTACGCCGAGTCCTCGACCGAGCCCGCCAAGTGGGGCCGAACTCGCCGGTAGTCATGCAACCCGTGGCCCCTAGTCGGCCGAACTCATGGATCGGTATGTCGGCATGATCAAGTGGTGCACATCGAGCGTGTCAGTATCGTCGACTACGACCCGTCGTGGCCTGTGCAGGCGGCAGAAGCGATTTCGGAGCTGTGCGCCGTGTGGCCCGACCTGTTGAGCGAAGTCGAGCACATCGGTTCGACCGCGGTCCCCGGCTTGGCGGCAAAGCCTGTCATCGACCTCATGGCCGCGGTTGTCGATCTGACCGAGGTGCAAAACCGAGAGACCGAACTCGCGGCACTGGGCTATCGGCGCCACCGCAACGGCATGAAGGACAGGATGCTGTATGTGCGAACCCGCGCGGGGGTTCGGACCCATATCCTGCATGTCGTCGACCTCGTGAGCTGGCCACATCGAAATCAGCGCCTACTGCGCGACTATCTGCGTGAACACCCGCGAGACGCTGCGCGGTACGCCGACCTGAAACGTCGCATCGTGGCCGCGGGCATCCCACCGCAAGATTATGCGCGGGCGAAGACAGGACTCATTCAAGAACTCACCGACCGAGCACGCGCAGAGCGAGGGCTGCCACCGATCCCAGTCTGGGAAAAGTGACCGAGTAGCACCGCCCGATCATCCGCCCGCACCCGGAACAGCGCACCGCGCGGTGCCTCGCCAACGATCGTTCACGAGACCCTCTACTCGCGATCAGCATCCCGAGTGCCAGCACGGCGCACTCACTGCGGCCGGCATCAACCGCATCGTCGAAGGTGTCCACGAGGCGACGACATGATCTGATGGATCAACGTCCAGCAAGGGGAGGGCCACATGAACCAGTTGCCGATGCTGTCCGCCGTCCAGATCGCAACCGACCGGGTCCTGCTGCGCAAGGCGCGCGACGCCGATCGGGAAAGACTCATCGAGCTACGCACCGACCCGGAGGTCGGGACCTACATCGGAGGCCCGCGTCTGCGGGAGGATGTCGAGCAGTTCCTCGACGCGATCGGCGGCACAGCCAACGCCACCGCCACTCCCGGCACCTTCGTCATCGCCGACAAAACCACCGACGACCTCCTCGGAACATTCGAGCTCAAACGGCGCGCCGCCGACCAGCCCGGTCATGTCACCGAAGACGGCGAGGAACTGGAACTGGGTTACCTGATGCGGCCCGACGCCTGGGGCGCGGGACTGGCGTTCGAAGCCGCCACCGCCGTATTACGCTCAGCCGCAGACGAACTCCCCGACCAGCCGGTCCTCATCGCGACCCAGACGGCCAACAAACGCTCACTCAGACTCGCGGTCCGCCTGGGATTCCAGCCCGTCAGCACCTTCGAATGGTTCGACGCCGAGCAGTCCCTGTGCCTGGCCAGCCTGCACTCGTTCAAAGCCTGAGGTCTGCGACACGCCGAGCAGGTGACATCACTTTCCACCGACACAACGCGACCCCGAAGCCGGTCGACGACAACAGGATTCACCGACAAACGACATCGACATTCACCTCCTAGCCAGGTCGGGGAACATTCGCGAGAGTCACGCTGACGAGTTACCGCAGATCGTGACTCCACCATCTGCGGCAACTCTCGTGTCGACTCGGCTGAACACGCCAGGGCATCTGCACCGAGACTATCTGCGGTAGACGATGTTCCGAATCGATCGGATGGTAGGAATCCCTGTAATCGGATGCGAGCTTCTCGGTGACTTCTGGTCCGCCTGGACCCCACGGGCCGGTCAGTACACGTTGGCGGTGCAGAGCACTTCGCTGATCTCCGTTCCCGACTTGTCCGCGGAACCGACATTGGCCAGCATCGCCGGCGGGTGGTACTGGGCGAGGCTGGCGTAGGCATAGGCCAGCGCGGTCGAGCGGTCGGGGCCCGCACCGGTGCCCACCGCGTCATCGCTGTAGACGAGCGCGCCGCAGCCGTCCGACCAGTCCACCAAGACGACGCAGTCGGAGGCGCCGTCCAGACTGCACGCGGCGATCGCCTCGTCGACGGCCTCGTCGCGGCTGAACGCATCGATGCTGGTGCTGTAGCTCCAGTCCTCGGCACTGAACGCGATCGCCCCGTGGAGACCGGCCGCATTCGCCGTGGCTGCACCGATCACCGACCCGGTCGCAAGACCCACTGCCGCGACAGCGACGGCGGTCTTACCCATGAGCTTCATCAAGCACTTTCCTCTGTGAACATGAAGGGCGGATATGAACCCGACGAATCATGGCGGATCACTATCCGATTCGCCCAATTCGACTGAAGGATCACACTGCCCGCCGACGGCTATCGGGTCGGGAGCATCAGCTGGAAATCCGGGACAGCCGTAGCCGAGAAGCGATCCGGAGATCCCAACAGACCGCCTGCTCGGCTTGCCATGCGGATCGCGCGAGCAACACCTTCGCCGAAACAGCAAGGCGCGGATCGACGGGTTCAAAGCGTCCGACAACGCGTTCATCACTGTGGATTCATGGGTCGGCATCGTTCGTCGAAGCTGGATAGCGATGGCCACGCCGGCCAGCTCACCACCGAGACTGGTCACCAAATGTGTTGCCGGCCTGCAGCAATGGCGAGGTAGGCTGTGGCGGCAATGAGGAGTCGCGACGAAATCACGCACCGCATCGATCAGGTGTTCACGGGCTCGATGCCGCTCACCGAGGACGAACTCGCACCGCCGAGCATCGATGCGCCCTACGTCATCGCGCATTTTCACGGCCGCTCGCGGGCGGACATCGACCGCTCGAGCTTTCTGCCCGGCCTGCACATGGAAGACTTCGCGTACATGACCGCGCAGGCCGTCGAGTACTACCTCCCGGCGGTGCTGAAGCTGATGCTGATCCAACCGTCCGACTTCGAGCTCTGGATCCATCTCAGCAGCTTTCTCGGCAGTGCGCGACGAGACGACGAGACGACCCTGCGCGGCCTCCGCCCCGCACAGCACGCGGCGATCGCGGACTGGCTCGAACTCCTGTCCCGCGAGATCGACGAGGGGTTCGGGGTCGATCGCAAGGACGCCGCGAAACTGGCACGGCTCTATCGGCAGCTTGCGAACGCCGCGACGTAGCCAGGCGCTCGCGCCCGCCGAGTTCGGCGGATGGTGCTGCGCTCAAATGCTCAGCGCATCAACGCTGTTGAGGTGTCCACTGTAGACCTCCGCGGGATTGCGGTAGCCGTGGATCTTGCGGGGCCGGTGGTTGAGTTCCGCGGCGATCGCGTCGAGGCCTCCGGGATGCTTCCCGACCGGTGTCCGACCCCGCGTCGAGCTCGCGTTAACCGAGGACCGGGAAGTTCGATCGGAACATGTTGTGCGGGTCGCGAACTCGCTTGAGCTCACGTAGGCGGGCCAGAGTCGTCTCGTCGAATGCCTCGGCCGCCCGTTCCCCCGGGGCGAGGAAGGTGAGTGGCTTGGTGGCACCGATGTGGCCGCGCAATTCGCCCAGGATCTCGCCCTGCCGAGCCAGCACCGCGTCGGTGAGATGTGGAAGTCCGAGGCCGAGCAGATTGAGAACGAACGGCTCCCCGATCGGGCCACGCGCGCCCGGGACCACTGCCGGTTCGGCGAAAGCACCGCCCAGGTGGCGGATTTGGATGACCGTGAGCGGGGCGACCGGGCCGTCGATCAGGAGATCGGTGACCGTACTGCCGAGGTCGCTGAGCAGGGCGCCGCGACACAGCGCCGGGCTGGGATCGGTAGGCTCGGCACAGATATCGCCGACACTCGCGACCGGCAACACGCCGCGCGTGTCGAGCACCGCGCCGCCGAGGGTGTCCAGGGCGGCGAGCAAGGACTTACCCTCGGCCGGATCGCCGAGATGGGCGGCGTCGATGCCCACCATGGGCGGCGCGTCCGGGAACTGGACCCGCTGGAACCAGAGGGACAGCGCGTCGGGCGCGGTCGCGGCGAGAGCGACGAAGGCATCGAATACATCGCGGGTCCGGTCGCCCGGCCACAGCACCCGGCCGCCGTACAGACCGGGGGCCGCGAACAGGTCGAGCTCCAGCGCGGTCACTATCGCGAAGTCGCCGCCGCCGCCACGCAGGGCCCAGAACATTTCCGGGTCGGTGCCGGGGTCGACGCGCGCGGCATTGCCGTCCACATCCACGATCTCGAAGGCGCGCACTGCATCCGAGGCCAAGCCGTGCGCGCGGCCGAACCAGCTGAGCCCACCGCCGAGGACATAACCCGTCACCCCGACCACCGCGCTGCTGCCCGGCAGGCCGGTGAGTCCGTGCGCACCCGCCGCGGCCTGCACCTGCGCCCAGTTCGCGCCCGCACCGACCCGCGCCACCCGCCGTTCGGCATCGATTTCGATGTCGTCGAGGCGACCGGTGCGCAACAGGATCACACCGTCGACGTCGCCGGAGGCACCGTGACCGGTGGGCTGGGTCGCGACGGTGAGTCCGGCCCGCCTCGCGTAGCCGACCAGCGCCGCCACATCGACCGCATCCAGGGCCTCGACCACCGCAGCCACCGGCTGCGCGACCGTCACATTCCACGGCATGGCGGCGGCCTCGAATCCCGCATCCCCGGCCAGCAGCACCCGGCCCCGCACAACCTCGCGCACATCTTCGTAGCGCACCTTGGATATCCCTTCTCCACACTGCGCGCCCCCACGACGCGCTCTCTCGTAATTGGGCGGCGCGCCGAAAGTGTGAACACGCACCCGAAATCCGTGATACACAACACATCTCGCGACCGGCATATTCGCGCTGTCGATGGTCAGCGGTCGGACTTGCACTCCGGCTCCCACGGCAGATGCAGCGAGAGCGGGGCCGGTACCACCTTCCGCGTCGATTCAGCCTCGGCGGCGGTCCGCGCATGCTCGACATCGGGTTTGCCCGCGATCAGGTCCTGAATGAACATCTTGGCGCGGCCACTCTGACGAGTGCGACCTCCAAGCAATGGCCTGAGCGCCCGCCCGAGGCGTACCCTCGTTACACCAACGGACCCGGAGCCGGCAATGGATATGCACCTGATTCGACTCGGCATCCTGCTGTTCCTGCTCGGCCTGCTCACCGGACTGGCCGTGCCGAAACTGAAGAACCCGCGAATGGGCTTGTCCAGCCACCTCGAAGGAGCCATGAACGGCACCTTCCTGGTGATTGTCGGTCTGATCTGGTCGCGGCTCGAGCTGTCGCACGCGTGGTTGATTGTGACCTTCTGGCTCGTTGTGTACGCCGCATACGCCAACTGGTTGGCCACGCTGCTCGCAGCGGCCTGGGGTGCCGGGGCCCCGCTGATGCCGATCGCTGCGGCAGACCGCATGGGTAGCGCATCACAGGAGCGCGTGATCCGCATATTGCTCATCTCAGTGGCAGTGTCCATCATCGCCGGGTGTGTGCTGATCCTCGTCGGCCTCACCCTCTGAGTTCCGTGAGGGACGAAGCGCGGCGGCGCCGAGCTGGCTCACCGTGTACGTGATCGAGCTGCGACGGAACGCCCTCAACGAGGACACCACACTCCGCCGAGAACTCGCGGTCTACTTCAACTAGAACGAAGCCTTCGGCGAAGCCGGTGACGAGCAGTCCGAGCAAGATGCACACGATCCGCCCACGCCTGCGCACGACTTCCTGAAGGTCACCGCGTCCTCGCAGGGCATGACGCCCCGTACTGACGGCCGCCACAAACCTGGTGGTTCCGGACGACGGTGCTGTGACAACGGCCAGTGAGATTGGCTCGCAACCGCTCGGGGGATAATGGTGGTGTCGGGTGTGGCAGATTTGTATCCGCTCCGCCTTGCGACCGGCCAATGCGGTCTCCGGCATCCGTGCCGAGCCGGATAGGTGCGAACAATGAGTTCCAGGTCCGAATTGAGTTCCAGCGCCTCCGGCGGAGGTCGGTCGGCGAACGGAATCGAACTCGGTGCGGTGGCCGCCTTCGACACCGCCTGGGAAACCAGCGCGCATCCGCCCGAGATCGCCGCGTACATGCCCGATGAGCGCACGTTGCGAGTAGCCGCGCTGATCGAATTGATCCGGGCGGATATGCGGCATCGCTGGCTGGGCCCGAGGCGGCAGGCGTTGCCGGTGGGCGAACAGCCCGCACTGTGCAAGAGGCTGATCGACTACTGTGCCGAATTTGCGGAACTCGATGTGCGCAGCATTCCGGCCGGGCTGGTGTTCGAAGAGTTCGCGATCCGCCGGCGCAGCGGCGAGCGGGTGGATCCGCGGACCTACCTGCAGGAGTATCCGTATCAGGCAGATGAGCTGAGCGAGATGCTCGACGCGGACGGCGAGGGCCAGAGCACCCGCCGTGCGACACCCGACGACTCCTCGGTGATGTTCGCCCTCCCGGACCGCACCGTGGCACAGGGCAACGTCACCGTCGGCGCGGACGAGACTCGGGATACCTCCGACTTCACCGCATCGATCGGCACCGCGCCCGGCATCGACGAGACACTCGACCGCATCGATGTCGGTCAGCGAATCGAGGATTTCGATCTGCTCACCAACCTGGGCAGCGGAGCCTTCGCCCGAGTCTTCCTGGCCCGGCAGCGGTCCCTCCAGCGGATGGTCGCGGTGAAGATTTCCGCCGACCACGGCACCGAACCGCAGACCCTCGCGCAGCTGGACCATGACTACATCGTCCGGGTCTTCGACCAGCGGCTGCTGGCCGGCGCGACTCTCGGCGGGGCTTCGGCCCGGCGGCTGCGATTGCTCTACATGCAATTCCTGCCCGGCGGCACACTGCTCGACGTGCTGCGCTGGGTGCGCACGACCTCGCCCGCCGAGCGCAGCGGGCAACTGCTGCTGGACGCGGTCGACGCGGCGATGGAGGAGAAGGGCGAGATCCGTCCGACCGATTCCAGCATGCGCGCCGAGATCGCGGCATTGAGTTGGCCGGAAACCGTTGCGTGGCTGGGGCGCCGGCTCGCCGAGGCGCTCGAGTACGCGGACGCGCGCGGGGTGTTGCACCGCGATGTGAAGCCGGCGAACGTGCTGCTCACCGCGGAGGCGGTGCCGAAACTGGCCGACTTCAACATCAGCTTCAGCCGAAACGTCGAGGGCACCAGCCCCGTTGCGTACTTCGGTGGCTCGCTGTCGTACATGTCGCCCGAACAGCTGGAGGCCTGCCATTCCCGTCACCACCGCGACGCCGCCGACCTGGACACTCGCTCCGACATCTACTCACTGGGGGTGGTGCTGTGGGAATTGCTCACCGGAGCGAAGCCGTTCGACGACAGTACTGCGGGCGCGGACGGACGCAGCGACGAGACGACCCTGGAGGCGATGCTGGAGCGCCGGCGCGGTGGGGTGCAGGCGCAGGAGCGGGTGCCCCCGGAGTGCCCGGCCGCGCTGCGCCGCGTGCTGCTGACCTGCCTGGCGCCGGAGCGCGAAGCACGCTGGGACAACGGCGGACTATTGGCCAAACAGCTCCATGTGTGCCTGGACGAGCGAGCTCGGGACCTGGTCGACCCGCCCGCACGCAGCTGGCGGCTGCGACTGCGGCCGTGGCTGATTCCGGTGCTGGTGCTGGCCGTCGGGCTGCCGAATGCGATTGCCTCGTTGTACAACATCCAGCACAACCAGTCGCTGATCACCAGCCGGCTCACCGCGGACGCGCAACACGCGTTCCTGGTCGACCGGGCGGTCATCAATGCGGTGTTCTTCCCCTTGGGCACGGCTGTGATCATCTACCTGGCCCGGTATGTGATCTCGGTTCCGCGGGGACTGCGCAAGGGCAGAAGTTACGACCCGCAAACACTGCAACGGGCCCGCGCCGATGCGCTGGCCCTGAGCGAACGGATCGTGGTCGTGGGGTTCTCGCTATGGACAGTGTCCGGCATTACCTTCCCGATCAGCCTGCAACTGGCAGCAGGCCACATTCCGGCAAACGCCGTCGTGCACTTCCTCGTGTCGCTGGCGGTGTGCGGCGGCATCGCGGTGGCGTACCCGTTCTTCCTGGTGACGTTCTACGTGGTGCGCAGCATCTATCCGGTGTTCCTCCAACATGGGGACATCAGCGCAGAGGATGTCGGGTGGTTGCGCCACTTGGACCAGCGGTGCACCGGCTACCTGGCGATCGCGGCATCGGTGCCGTTGCTGACGGTGGCCGGCGCGACATTCCTGCCGCCGACGGATATTCCAGCGGTGATCGTCGCGGTCCGCGTGGTCTGCGTCGGCGGAATCGTCGCGTTCGTGGCCGCCTACCTGCTGTTCCGCGCGCTGGAGGCCGACCTGCGAGCCCTGGAGCGGGTGATCGATCCGAGTGGTGTGCGCCTTGCGGCGGATAAACGGGCGAAACGCGGATCGACCAACCACAGTCCCCTCTCACGTGCGCGCTGGCACTTCGTCGCGCACTGAGCCCAACGGATCGCCAGGGCAGTCGGCGCACGCTCGAGCCTGCCGCGAGCCAGCTGATTCCTTGCGCGGTCCCACCCACATCCAGTCGGCGACCTCCCCCGGGGAGGCAGGGGACTGCGCGGCATCGACCCTAGCGTGCGTTCTGCCTCGGGATGCCGCCTCGGAGGAGTTCATGCGCCGAGGGTGTGTCTGTGGTGAGCCAGAGTCGAAGTAGATGCCGTCGGCGAACGGGGTCGTCATGATCTGTGTACTGTTCGCGCGAGTGCAGCACCGTGCTGTTGTTGAGCAGCTGAATATCACCTGGATGGAAGTCCATTTCGATATAGAAGGCCGGATCGTTGGCGATGGTCTCTACCAGATCGAGCGCTGCTGACTGGTCATCGGTGAGCCGGGGCGCACTCGAATGGTGTTGCGAGTCACGGATGTACCAGGCGATGAAGAAGAGCCGGGGCACCCGGTTGATATCAGTGAACGGCGCGAGCTCGAAGAACGGTGCTTGCCCCGGGCTCTCCTCGCCGTTGCGTGACCATGGCATCGGCTGGTACATGACGTCGACCAGGTGCGGGGCTCGGCGCAGCATCTCGTTGTAGACGGCGTGCGCGCTGACGATCTTCGACTCGCCGCCCGTCTTGGCCGGATGTAGACACAGCAGTCCGACGAGGTCGGATCCGTCGCTGTGGAAGTCCTGTCGCAGATTGGTCCGGTACTTACGCACGCCGGGTCCCGGCGTGATTCGCTCGTCGCGGATGTGCGTGATGATGCTGGCGTCGCGGTCCTGCCCAACGGGTTGGCCGAGCAGTGTTCCCAGTCCGAGGTATGCGTGTTCGATCTCGGGTTCGGTGAGTGCGTCGGTCGGGAAGTTACGCAGCCGGAGAAACCCCGGTCCGTCGTTGAGCAGATCCGTCCAACGGGCCACCGCGGGGCCGAACTGGTGGGACAGGACTTGGCTCGCCCCGCCACGACCGTAGTCGATCAAGGCTTGCCGGTCATCGGCGGACAGGTCGAAGGACCAGGTGGTCTCGTCGGGGAAGTCGGTCGGCGTCCACACCGACGACGAATCGGTTGCAACGAACGTTCTCATAGAACTACTCCTTCTCGATGATGCTTTTTATTTGCCTGTAATGCCCCGCTACGTTCAGCAGCAGAAGACCAAGCCGCCGCGTAACGCCTCCAACGCGGCGATGTGAGCCCGGTGGTCGGCAGGATCGACATGAGCCGGATCCTCGCAGCGTCTCGAGCCGCAGTACCAGCGACGTCACGTGGCTCGTGCCGGCGCCCTGCGTCGAGAAGCGTTGTGGTGCAGCAGTTTGTCGACGACGTAGGCCGCGTCGCGGCCGACTCCGCGCAGTGATGCCGACGACAGCGAGCGCTGCCATTCCAGCCCGACGTAGCCCAGCCCGCGGTGGGTGGTGGACAGGCCGCGGCGCTGCCGTGGCGTACCTGTCTCGTCGCACGCAGCCAGGTGGGTGAGGTAGTCCACGGCGGGTCGGTAGCCGGTGGCGAACAACAGCGTGCCGACGCGTTCTCGCGAGCCGTCCGGCCACACCACGGTATCCCCGTCGATGCGACCGAACATCGGTCGCCGATCGGGCAGCCCAGCGCGCAGGGCGCCACGGTAGCGACCCTCATCGAAGACCGGGGCGGTGGGCGCACGCCGCAGCCACGGCCCCACGGGTGCAGTGTCCACGCCGGTGACGGAGTACCAGAAATGCATATCGCGGCCCAGCGGGCGCTGCGGCACAAACCTGACCGGTGTGCGGCTGGCGATGGTGACGTCGGCGACCTCGGCGAGTTCGGCGCCGATTTGCACCGCCGAGTTCCCGGCTCCGACGATCACGATCCGTTGCCCGGCGAAGGCACGGGGCTCGCGGTATCGGCTGGCGTGCAACAGCTGTCCGGTGAATGTATCGAGCCCGGAAAGTGCTGGGGTGTAGGGGTTTCCGAAGCCGCCGGAGGCGGCGATGAGGATTGGTGCAGACAGCTGCTCGCCGTCGGCGGTGGTGACCGCGAACAGGTCCCCATGCTGCTCGACAGCGGTGACATGGCAACCGGTGCGAATTCCGACGTCGAGCCGGTCGGCGTAGCTGCGTAGGTAGTCGGTGACCTCGTCGCGGTGCGGATAGCGGTCCGGGTCGCCGGGGAAGGGCAAGCCGGGCAGGGCGCTGTAGCGGGCGGGGCTGAACAGGGTGAGGCTGTCGTAGTAGCGCGGCCACGACCCGCCCGGTTCGTCATGGGCTTCCAGCACCACCGGGTGCAATCCGCGCCGCCGCAGCGCCCATGCCGCGGCGAGACCGGATTGGCCGGCGCCGATGACGATGGCGTCGTCGGGTGTCGGAATACTCATCGGTACGACTGCTCCGTCGACGATGCCGAGAATTGCAACCCGTGCTCGAGCAGGTGCGACGCCGCGGCCGGCCCCTGCGGTCCGGCACCTACTACCACAACAGGCATATTCGACATCTCCAACTCCTCGTATCGACCGCTATCGATGCATCGACGAACTGCTCAATCGTCTCCTGCATGCCGTCACGCCGACACCACTCCTTGGGTGCGGAAATCCCCACCCCAGCGGGAACCAGGAATCACCCGCGGGCCACTCGGCGCCTGGGGCTACCCCGGCTTTCGGCCGATTGCTCGACTTGTCGTTCGATTCAACCTCCCGCTTGGTCTGTGGTGACCGGTTGTTCGGCGGGTTTGCCGAGGTCGGGGCGTGGTGCGGGCACACGGGCTCGGACCCTCGGCCGCTGTGACAGTGAGAACCCGCGCCAAGCGCAAGGAATCGGCGGGCACGTCGCTCGGAATCCCCGATCGAGCTTCCGGCCCCGGGCCCGAGGTGCGGTCACGCGGCCTCGGGCCCGCCTCCGAAAGCTGTTCGGCCGAAGCGGTATTCACGCCCACCGGCGGATTCCACCGTGACACCGGAGTTCGAGAAGGACCAGAGCGTGGACGCCGAGGCGGGCTCGGTCGGAGCGGCAGCGCGCCGAATTGTGGCGCTCGCCGCGGGTGTGGTTCTGGTGATCAGGGGTTGAGTGGCCGCTCGCTTCAGCAACGCTCGAGTTCGACCTGCTCGGCCTCGCGGGCAACGACTTCTGGACGTTGCGGAGCGAACCAGGTTCGGTAGAACACGACAGACAGTGCGGTGAGAATGCCGAGGATCGCGATGCCGAAGGGGACCGGGTAGGTCGCCATCGGCATCGCGAAGTAGCGGATGCACAGCAGCACTCCCGCGAACGTGGCGATCCCCATCGCCACCACCCGCACACGCGGACGGTCCCAGCCTCGGTCGGGGTCGCGCAGGGCGGACTCGATCGTCAGGCAGAGTGCGGCGCCCGCCACGAGGTCGACGCCGTAGTGTGCCCCGAGGCCGAGCGTCGCGATGAGAGTGCACACCAGCCAGAAAGCACCGCCCCAGCGCAACCAGCCAGGCCCGCGTCGTGAGTGGATGAACAGCGCGAGTGCCCACGCCGTATGCAGCGACGGCATACAGTTGCGCGGTGTGATGCCGTCGAAGGGCATCGATTCGACCGAGGCGGGAAGCGCCGGAACGAGATTCGGCCAGACGTCGGCGAGTTCCATGCCGTGCCCCTGCGGTCCGAACGCGAGCACAGGCCCCACCACCGGGAAGATCACGTAAAAGATCGGGCCGATGAGGCCGAGTACCAAGAACGTGCGCACCAAGTGGTGCCGCGGCCACGAACCCGTGGTCACACCGCGCAACTGCCAGATGGCGACGACGATGGCCGCCACCGGAAGCTCGAAGTACACCCAGCGCACCAGCCCCACCGGTACCGGCCCAGCCAGATCGAGCGCATGCCCGACGACCCAGGACGGATTGCCGAGCGCTCGATCGGCCAGCTCCACATACGGGTCGAGGACCTGCGGACAGGACCAAGCCGTGATGTCCAACCAGATTTCGCCGACCTTCGTCGCGAGGATGAGCAGCGCTCCGAGCGCGATCGTGTGCAGTGCCGTCTGGCGTCGCACACCGCTCCACCGTAGGGCGGCGATCACCGCCAGCGCCGTCAGCACAATCGTCGGTCCGTTGCCGACGGTGAACGGCCGACCGTCGAATGTCCGAACCGCCACGAAGATCAGATCGATGGCGACCGCGGCGGCGAGGGCGCTCACCCGTACCCGGACAGTGACACCGATCAGTGCCAGCAGGAAACCCGCCCACGGTGTCGTCGCCGACTTGGGTGTCCCGGCGTAGTCGCGAAAGAGGCTGGTCAATGGGCCGAGAGCATGGATGTGAACGGCCATGAGCTGACCCGCGACAAGCACCAGCACCGCGGCGGCAATGCCGCCCCACACCACGAACGGCCGAAATCGACGCTCCTGGAGTCGCTCAACTCCCGCTGGCTCCGGGGGTGAGGTCGAACTGCCGTGCGCGTCGTGAATAAGCATTCGGACATCGTAAATACGCCGTGAACACGGCTTGACGGGGCACTTAACGCAGACCGACATCGGGCGATCGAGTACGAAAACTCATGCGCGCCTGCCGAAGCCCATCACCGCACGTCCCGGGGCCGGGGACGTGTGATCGGCTCCCGATCCGTGGACAGGTGAGCGCCGGGGCGGCTGTGTGCAAGGAGCCTTCGCGAAGCTTGGGGTCCGCTCGGTCCGATCAAGCGGGGTAGGTGTGGATTTCGGCGGCTTCGAGGGAAGCCCAGAGGCGGGCGCCCGGTTGGATGCGGAGTTCGGCGACGGTCGCGGGGGTGAAGTCGGCGAGGATCGGTGGGCTGCCGTCGAGGCGGACGCGGGTGGTGTGGGCGCGTTGTTCGAGTCCGGTGACGATGACGGGCCAACTGTTTCGCTGGCTGCCGGTGGGTTGGTCCTGGTGCAGGCTGACGGCGTTCGGTCCGCCGAGGCGCAGGTACCGAGGTCGACCACGCCTACGACGACCCGAGCCGGGCCACCCGCCAACTGGGCAACACCGAGGCGATCGCCCGGAGACACCCCCGAGACCGTGCCCTACAGCAGGGAGGTGCTCGAACGATGGGCCAGAGGTTGGTGAGCAGCCAAAATGTGACTTACCTGTGGAGTGGTCTCGAATCACAGCCGTGGCATTAACAACAGAAAACCCCTTCCGACCTGGTCGGAAGGGGTTTTCTCTGTCGGGCTGACAGGATTTGAACCTGCGACCACTTGACCCCCAGCTGCGGGAATTTGGCATTTGCGCACGTGCAAAACGATGTGCCGCAGCTATTCTCGCGCCTTATGCGCTAGTCGTTCACTACCGCGCATTCCGTGTGGTCCCAATTCGGTCCCAACCCTGATCCGGCATACGCACGCAAACTCGTTGTCTGCCAGCATAGCCGATGGAGGCCGTCCAAATCTCGCTCACTGAATCAGGCTCACCAATCACAGACGTGACCGCTCGCGCCGACATCGGACTGACCGCCGGTAGCCTGTGCGGTTCTCGGAGGTCGGCACTGCTCGGCAGAGGTACGAAACCTGGCGGCCACCGCATTGTTTCGACTTGCGCGACGTCCAGGTTCAAACCGGACAAGCCCGACGAGATCGTGCACTCCTGCGCGGCCTGGGGTGCACGGGGGTTGCGTCGCAGGTTCGAGCCCTCGGCGGGGCACCACAAGGATGGGACCGGCGCTGAACAGCGATTTTGCTGGGGAACGCTGACGATCGAAGCTGGATTCGGATATCCGAAGTCGGAGTGATCTCATCCGCTCGTTTCGGGCAGGACGCGCAAGTGTGGGTTGCTCAGGCCACCTCGTCTTCGATCAGCCCATACGGTGGTTGGTCGGCTCGTCGTGAGAATCGGGCGACGATGTCGTCATCAGCGGTGGCCGGTGGGGCGTTGTCGACGACGAGGATTTGAGCGCCTTCGCCTGGCCCTGTCAGCCAGTCGTGTAGGTGCTTGTAGAAGTCCGTCACAGCGACGCTGTCAGCGAATTCGGCGTCACGGTCGCCGCCTTGGCCGAGGTTCTTCTGCGGGCTGTCGATCATGAGGAAACCGGGATGTGCGCTGCCGGTTTCCCAGGCGATTTCGAAGACGGCCAAGATCCAGGCTAGGGAGATCAAGGTGCGCGCGCCCGATGAGGTGTGGATATAGCTTTGGCCCCGCATGTGTGGGACGAGGTTGTTGTCGATGAAAGCCTGTTCGAGTTTGGGGAACCGCCAAGACAACAGGATCGCGGCGTATCGATCGCTGATGCGGTGGATGACGTCATTGCGGTCGGGTTGCACTGTGGCTTGGTCCAGCTCGCCGCGGAGGGCACGTAGGGCGTTTTCGAGTCGTGTCACAGCCATCGCGCGGCGGTCGAGGCTGTCGAGCATCTTGATCGCTGTTCGTGCTCGTTCCAGGTTGGTGGCTGCGGCTTGTTGTTGACGCATCAGGTCATCGCGTTGGCTGAGGAACGGGCTGACGGTCTCGTTGGTGGCCGAGTCGACTGCCCGCGCGAGTTCGGCCTCGGCGGCATCATCTTCCTCGGCTGCGGTCCGCAGGTTGCCTAGCTCTGCGTTGAGTTCCCCTACGTATTGAGTGATTTCTGTCAGACGGTTCTTCGTTGCTCTCAGTTCCGACGAGACATCGAACTTGGCCTCCGTTACAGCGCGGTCAGAGCCGGTGTGGGTTGCCGGGGCGTTCCCGTTGTGGGCGTTGTCCGGTTCGACTTGATCGGTTTGCTGGGTTGTGACATCGGAGGTGCACAGTGTGCAGTGCCCTTCGGCGATATGGGGTGCATCCCGAAGAGTGGTCAGGCACGCCGGACACACCTTGACCAGAAGCGGGTCGAACAGCATCCGCGCTTCGGCGAGCATCGTGAGTTTGGTGATGTCGTCGGCGTACTGAGCGCGTAGGGGGATGAATCTGCGTAGTTGTGTCTCCCGGTCACGGAGCAGGGCAGCAGAGCGTTGCGCGCGGCGCGCGGCGTCGCGGTGCCGCGCGCGCAACTCGGTAGCGAAAGTTGACGCGGCGCGCACCCGACTATCCAGATCACTGAGCGCGCGGATCGTTGCTGCGAACGCTCTCTCGGCTTCGTCGCGGGTCAGTTCGAGTTGTATACGAGTGCCGAGTTCCTGCTCGTCGAGGAAATTCTGGGCCGTGAGGTGCTCATTTCGCGCGCGGCTCAGCCGCGTTTCCAACTCTTTGATGCGCCGACCGAGTTCGACCGCTTTGTCGTCGTGAACCCCGAATACCACGTCCACAACCTGGCGTAACTTGAACCGTTTCATGTGGGCGCTTTTCTCGAACAAGAGGTTCTTGTCGTCGAGGCGTTCGTTGGGCATGAAGCACAGCCACAGCAGGTCTCGGATACTCAGCGGGTCGGTACCCGACTCAGCCTGCTTGGGTGCTTCTCGCAGCTGGACTCCCTCCAGGCCGCAGTAGGAAAGCAGCAGACTGGACAGACTCTGGGGATCGCCGACGGGTTTGAGCACACGCTTTTCCATCGGCGGCGTTTCTATTTCGCCAAGACGTCCTGGCCGGACGAAGGCGGCGGTCGAGGGTTCACCAACAGCGCGCTCGATGACGTGTGGTTGGCCGCTGAGTTCTACCTCAAGCAATGCTGACCTGACTTTGCGCAGGATTTCGGGGTGCTGCGGGTGGCTTCCGGTACCGAGGCAGTAGGCGATGAACTCCAGTACGGAGGACTTGCCTGTACTGAACGCCCCAGCGATCACTGAAAGGGCCTTCGGTCCTCCCACCTCTTTGTCCTGGAAGTCGACCTCGTAGTCCCGATCGATGCCTTTCAGGCGAAGTCGTAGCACTCGGATGCCCCGCTTCTGACCCGGTTCCTGCTGTGTGCTGGGAGCTGGCTCTGCCTCGGTCTCTGCTGGCTCGTCTGTCGTGCTCATGTGATCTGTCCGTCGACAGAGTTTGACGCTGCCGTGCTTTCGAGCTGCGGCTCGATCTCTCGGCGGTCATGCATCAGGTCGACGGCGTCGAGGAGGTTGAGCGCTTCAGGTCGTGGGCCGTTGGCTTCTACGGTGGTCCATGCACGGACTGCTTCGCGAAGTCGCTTGTCGCTCAAGCGTGCCAGCTTGCGGATGAGGAGGTCCGCCGACAAGCGGTAGGAACGTGCATAAACGGCAGTGAACCTTCCTGCGAGATCCTCCCCTGCCGGAGTGACCAGATATAGGACGTGTTTGTCGACGGTGGGCGCGACCAAGCCGTAGGCGATGAGCAGCGCCAGATCGTGCTGGAGACGTTCTCGGCGGGTGGTGAAACGGTGCGCCGGGCTCGCGTAGCTGAGTGCACGACCATCGAAACCGGCCAGCAGAAGGCGTTTACGATCTGCGTCGTTCTCGTCAGTGAGCACGAGAAGTGGGTTGGCGACCAAGAAGTCGTAGCAACCCAACCGTTCCAGCGAGATACCAGGCTGGCGCAGATGTTGCAGCGAGGCGAGCAGAAGAAGTAACTGCGCAAGGCGGAAGACGACGTCGTCCTCGGGCACGACGACCGGTGTGGGACAGGTGTCCTCGGCGAGAACGTGAGGTGGCGTCATGACGTCTCCGTCGCAGTCGATGTGGACGCGCTGGTGGTGTCAGCGGGTGGCTGAGTTTCGTCGGGACGCTCATGTTCGTCGGCGACCTGACGCCAGTGCCTTACCCACCCCGCCCTGCGGTTGTCGACCACGCGATGCATCAGTCCGCAGGTGTGTACAGGACCGCCGGGGAGGCCAGCCCCCAAAGTGGCGTGCTGCGCCCGGATTTCGCCCATCACTGACCTGTGCAAACCAGGCAGATGTGCACCTTCGTGGGTTTGGCACGCCTCGTTGAAATGATCCTCCCACAGACCGTTCACCACGGCGTCGGCTGACGAGAGTGCTGCGACTTCGCCGGGGACGCCCTTGTCCACAATCTCCCGTGCCATGAGTTCGGCGTTGAAGAACTGTTGCTTGGACGTCGTGACCTCAACGTGGCCAGCTTCCCGCAGCTGGCGGACGAACAGAGCCGTCTCCAACCGATCAGCATCCTCGTCAGCAAGGCCAATGACTTCAGCACAGGGCCGCGCCAGCTGAGCTGGCTCGTAGTAATACCTGCGCACCGCATTGGCATCGGGCGAGATCAGCAAACTGCGCAACTCGGTTTCGTCCCACAACTCGATCACGATCTGAAACGCGCGTTCCTGCTTTTTCTTCCAGGTGTCCCACCATTTCGTGGTGGGAGCATCCATGCTCGATGGAACGCACAGGATCCACTGTGTCAGGGTGAACCCCTCCTTGGCGGCGTTTTTTATTACCGAGCTGAAGGATTCACGGATCTGCGTTTGATGGTTTTTGGTCGTTTCGGGGAAAAAGTACTTCGACTGCCACACCGTCACCGCCCCGCCAAGATCCCCGACGAAGACATCGACGCCCCAGTCGCCTGGATTCGCCGCAACAACCCTGGGCGGCGCTACCACCCCCGGCCGGACTGCTTTGACGAGCTGACCGATCATCTCCTCGAAGTCCTGCCGGGCACCATGCGTGTTTGCTCGAACCTGATGTGCAGCGAAGTTGATGCGTGCCTCGCCAGCAGGCACTCCAGCGGGTGACGCTTCGGCCGTTGTGGCTGTGCCCTGAGACATCGGCAGTAACCTCCCCCCGGTCGGATGAGGCGCTCGGTAGACATCGCGCCGTTCGTCAAGCCCATCGAGTGATCAGTACAGCACGTTACCGGCGATCATCGATATGAAATCGACCCCTGCACGGCACGTCATGGTGTCACCAGCAGCGAGAAGGGCCTTGCGTGGCACTCTGTCGAGCGGTGCGCGATAGCTTGCCGCGTCGGTCAATGATCAGCTGGCGATGACCTTGTTCGACTTGCTGCGGTTGCACCGCCAGCACAGTGGCTGGAGGGTTGTCGGGCGCAGTCAATCCGCCTTTGGACACGGCATGATGTGGTCAACCTCGAGCAGTAGGTGAGACTCGATTGCGAGCGAGATGGAGCAGTGCCTACAGGCGTAGTTGTTACGCGCCGTGATCGTCGTCCGCAGCCTTGAGGTCATCACGCCCGCTGACCCGCCGCGCTCTTGGGTCCTCATGGCGTCGCCAGGCGCTTGTCCTCGACGTACTTCGGTGCCAGTACTTCCATTTGGTCGATGACCTGGCGAATGGCGGCGGGCTGCTTGTCCGGCGGGTAGCCGTACTTGCGGAGTAGGCGTTTGATGGTCGAGCGGAGTTTGGCGCGGACGTCGTCGCGGACGGTCCAGTCGGTCTTCACGTCACGCTTCATCACGGCGACCAGTTCTCGGGCGATATCGCCAAGAACATCGTCGCCCAATTCGATGACAGCGGACTCGTTTTCGTGGACGGCGTCGTAGAAGGCGAGTTCGTCTTCGTCCAGGCGTGGGTTGAAGGTCGCCCCGCGGTCGCGCTCTTTCGCCGCTTCCCGGGCCAGCTCGATCAGCGCGGAGATGACCTGAGCGGAGGTGAGTTGCTGGTTGGTGTACTTGTTCATCAGTTCGCGCAGGCGTTCGGAGAAAGCCTTCTGTCGGACCAGGTTGTTGCGGGTGCTGTGGCCGACCTCAGCGGTCAGAGCGTCGCGGAGAGCCTCGATAGCCAGGTGGGGATGTTCGGCTTCGCGTGCCTGCTGCTCGAAGTCGATGGTGAGGTCGGTGAGCGACGGTTTTGGCATGCCCGCCGCTGCGTAGATGTCGATGATCTGGCCGGAGGCGGTCGAGTCGGCGAGCAGCTTGTCGAGGGCGCGTTTGATGTCGGCGGGCAACGGTCGGCCTTCGGCTTTGCGTTGTTCGGCATCGTATTTGGCCATCCAGACCCGAACCTGTTCGTAGAACTGGATTTTGGGTCGCAGGTCGGTCAGGGTTTCCGAGCCTCGGCTCACCGCCCAGGCGCGGCCGAGTTGGTTGGCGAGATCGCGGAACCGGTCGGCGAGGGTCGGGTCACCGGCGGGGACCTGGTTGCCAGGTGTGGTGGGGGATCGAAGGTACTCGAGAGTGCTGGTGACGACGCGCATGAATTGTCCGGGCTTTTCGACGAGTTTCGTCCACCACGGGTAACCGGCGCACAGAGCGTCCATTTGGGCGACTAGTTGCCGGGTGAGTTCGACGACTTGATCGGGTGTCGACTGAACGGGCTGTTCGCGGCCTGCGGTGCGGGTGTACTCCTTGAGCGCGGCTTCCAGATTGTCGGCGATTGGCGCGTAGGCGACGACTAGGCCGTCCTGTTTTCCGGCGAAGGTTCGGTTGACCCGGGCCAGGGTCTGCATGAGTAGCGCGCCTTGGATCGGCCGGTCGAGGTAGAGGGTGTGCAGGGGCGGGGCGTCGAAACCGGTGAGCAGCATGTTCTGCACGATCACCAGCTCGAGGGGGTCGTTCTCGTCTTTGAGTCGGTTGGTGATCGCCTTGTTCTGCGACTCGCGCCGCACGTGCTTCTGGATCGGTTGCGGGTCCTTGGCGCTGCCGGAGTACACGACCTTGATCACGCCCTGGTCCAGCGCGTCGGATTCCCACTCGGGTTCGAGCGCGACGATCTCCTCGTAGAGATTCGCCGCGATCTCACGGGTAGCGCACACGATCAGCGCTTTGCCGTTGCCGCCGATGTACTCGTCCATGACCGCGCGGCGGTTCTTCCAGTGCTCGACGAGGTCTTTGGCGACCTTCTTCAACCGTTCGGGTGCCCCGTAGAGGGCGTTGAGCACGGTCACCGACTGTTCGATGCGTCGGCGTTCGATGTCGTCCAAGCCGACCACCGCGGCGTCGGCGGCACCGTCGATCTCGGCATCGGTGACCTCGGCAGCAACTTTCACCTCGGGCAGCCGTGGTTCGAAGATAACCCGCACTGTCGCACCGTCGTCGACGGCGCGGGCGAGGTCGTAGATGTCGATGTACTCGCCGAAGACATGGCGAGTGTTGCGGTCCTCGAACGAGATCGGGGTGCCGGTGAACGCGATCAGCGTCGTGTTGGGCAGCGCCGACTTCAGGTGCGCGGCGTACCCGTCGAGGTCGTCGTAGTGGCTGCGGTGGGCTTCATCGACGATCACGATGACGTTGCGTCGGTCCGAGAGCAGCGGGTGCTCGAGCCCGGATTCCTTCTCCTGCTTGGACAACCCGAACTTCTGCAAGGTCGTGAACAGGATTCCGCCGGTCTGCCGGTCCGCCAGCGCGGTCCGCAATTCCGCCCGGCTGCTGATCTGCTTCGGTTCCTCTTGCAACAGTGCGGATTTCGAGAACGCGGCGAAAAGCTGACCGTCGAGTTCGGTGCGGTCGGTGACCAACACGATGGTCGGATTCTTCAACGGTGGCTTGGTGCCGACGAGATGGGTGTAGAGCTCCATCTCCATCGACTTGCCCGAGCCCTGCGTATGCCACACGACCCCGGCCTTGCCGTTGCTGCGCATCGCCTCGATGGTGCAGCCGACAGCCTTGGAAACCGCGAAGTACTGGTGCGGCTTGGCAATTCGCTTCAGCAGGCCCTGCGGGGTCTTGTCGAAGGCGACGTAGTCGCGCTGCAATTGCAGGAACCGTTCGGTCTGCAGCACCCCGTCGACAAGGTACTCCAATTGGATGCCCGCGTCCTCGTCCTCGATGCGCGTGCCGAATGCCAATGGCTCCCCGCTGTCGTCGACATTCCACGGCGAATAGTGGTTCAACGGGGTGAACGGGGTGCCGTAGCGGGCGGTGACACCGTCGCTGATCACGGTGAGCACAGTGAACCGGAACGCCATCGGGAACTCGTCGAGATAGGTCGCCAGCTGGGCGTGCGCGGACGCCAGGTCGGCCGCCTGCGCACCGGGGTTCTTCAACTCGACGATCACCACCGGCAGACCGTTGAGGTAGAGCACCACGTCAAATCGCCGCCGGTGCTCACGCGACCGCACATCGACCTGCCGGACCGCGAGGAACTCGTTGTCTTCGACCTGCCCACCGATGAAGTGGATGGTCGGATTCTGTTCCACCCCACGATGATCGACATAGCTGATCCCGGTGTACCCGTTGATCAGGATCTGATGCAGCCGGAAGTTCTCCTCGATCGCCCCCTGCGACTTCGGTGCCAACACCTCCGACCGCGCCTGCTCCAGAAACTCGACCGGCACACCAGGATTCAGCAGCCGCATCCGCTCCAACAGTCGACCCTGCAGCACGAGATCCTGCCAGGATTCCCGGCCCAAATCTTTACCCGGGGCAATGTCGGTGCCAGCCAACGGCTGCCACCCGTGTATATCCCCCAACCGCTCGACCATCATCTGCTCGAGCTGGTTCTCACTGACACCGACATTTTCGGTCATTAGGCTATCGCTTCCACTTTCTTTTCCGCATCCTTGACGCGGAGTTTTCCGGACATGAGTAGGGGGAGGAGTTCATCGCGAGTGGTCGCGAGGACTTCATTTTCTCGCGCGATAACGTGACCCAGGCTTTGCAGGGAACTCAGCCGCTCGATTACTGGCTCATGGGGACCCTCAGCGGGCATTGGGACTTGAAGAGAGCCGACATCCTGAAGGTTGACGTACGGAGCCATGTCGCTCTTGTGCATCGCGATATCGGTCTGGCGAACCCTGTCAGCGCTGCGAAACCACTCCGCAAGCCACGGCTGTAGCCAGCTATGATCTTTGGCAACTCGGAAGTAGCAGAGCTGAGGACTGTACACGCTGGGGCGAATATTGTCCTGCACGGTAGCGACGCGTCCAACTGTTCCCTTGGTTGTCAGAACAATATCGCCGGGATGGCATATCTTTGCTCGGACCTTGTCCGAATAGTCGTTACTGACGAAGTCGTCACCACTGAGAACTAAACGTCCATCGCGGACGTCGCCAGCACGAATAATCTGCATTCCCGGCTGGCCATGTTCGGGTCGTTTCGTGCGGTAGCCATCGCCGTAAGTCAGCAATCCCTCGGTGGCAAGTGCGCGGATGCTGGACTGCGTGGTGGCATCCGGCTCGCCGATCGTCGATTGGAACAGGGATGCAGCTAGATCGGATGCGATGCCGGAAGTGCGATTGTTGACGACAATCTTGTCATCGAGCGCCCCCAACACCTCCGCAATCGCCCGCTGCTCCGAAATGTTCGGGAGCGAAATCTTTAGTGACAGAATATCCGACAGGCTGATATAGTCCGCCATATCAGTCTGCCCCTTTAATGCGTTGGCCTGTTTCCAGAATTCAGTGCTCTTGAACCAGTAGTACAGGTACCGCGCTATCAACGGCCCGTCATTCGATGGGCGGAAGTAGCATAGTTGCGGACTGTAAGCAAAATGCACGCCTTCAGCGGGCATGATAGCAACCCTGCCCACAGTTCCTTTGACGGTCAAAACGACATCGCCTGGGCGGGAAATCTTCGGATTGCTCAGCCGTTCTTCAGGTATGTCTTCCGCGCCTCGGAGGGTCGCAGCTATAGTGCCGTCAAGGACATCCGCAACCCGAAGTATCGGTAGTGAGTATCCATCCAGAACAGCTGACCTAGGCCGACCTGCGCCAACTTCAATCCAGTTCTTTTGTGCCAGTTCAGAAAGGCGAACTGATCGATCAGGCATCGATACGCTCCAACTGATCACGAATAGCACCAGAAATCGTTTCGGAGTGATCCAGTGCGGTGATTAGTTCGCGCTTCAGGCGGTCGATCTTCACGTCAATCAGCTCGCCATCAGCTGAATCGTCGGCGACGTCGATGTACCGTCCGGGAGTCAAGGTGTACTCGGCGGTTTTGATGTCGTCGGTCGTCACCGACTTGCAGAGCCCCGGCACATCCTCGTACGTCAGGCCTTTGGTTATCGCCGACTGCGTCCCGCGCCAAGCGTGATACGTATCCGCGATCTTCGCGATGTCCTCCTCCGACAACGCCCGCTCGGCCCGGTCCACCATGTACCCGAGCTCCCTGGCGTCGATGAACAGCACCTCCCCGCGCCGATCCACGGCCCCGCTACGCCCCGCCTTCTTGTCCTTGGCGAAGAACCACACGCACACCGGAATCCCGGTCGACCGGAACAGCTGGGTTGGCATGGCGACCATGCACGACACTAGATCGGCTTCGATGATGCGAGCGCGAATGTCGCCCTCTCCGTTCGAGTTCGACGACATCGACCCGTTCGCCATCACCACGCCGGCGGACCCATTCGGGGCGAGCTTGTAGAGCACGTGTTGGATCCAGGCGTAGTTGGCGTTATTGGCTGGTGGCACGCCGAAGACCCAGCGGGGGTCTTCGATATTGCGGGTCCAGTCCTTGATGTTGAACGGGGGGTTGGTCATGACGTAGTCCATGGCTACGCCGGGGTGTTGGTCGCGGGCGAAGGTGTCGCCCCAGCGGGCGCCGAGGCCCTTGTTGTCCATGCCGTGGATGGCGAGGTTCATTTTCGCCAGTCGCCAGGTTTCCTCGATGGCTTCCTGGCCGTAGACGGCGAGGTCTTGGGCGTCGCCCTCGTGGTATTCGACGAATTTCTCCGACTGCACGAACATGCCGCCCGATCCGCAGCACGGGTCGTAGATGCGGCCACTGCTCGGTTCGAGTACTTCCACGATGGTGCGGACCACGCTGGGTGGGGTGAAGAACTCGCCGCCGCGTTTGCCTTCGGCGCGGGCGAAGTTGCCGAGGAAGTACTCATATACCTCGCCCATCAGGTCGCGGGCCTTCTGGTCGCCGTGGCGGCTGAATTTGGCGCTGTTGAACAGGTCGACCAGCTCGCCCAGGCGTCGCTGGTCGATGTTGTCGCGGTTGTAGATGCGGGGGAGGGTGCCGAGCAGCGACTCGTTGGCTCCCATGATCGCGTCCATGGCCTCGTCGATGAGCAGGCCGATCGACTTCGGCGACTCGCCGGGCTCGTTGCGGCCCTTCGCGTACTTCGACAGGTAGTCCCAGTGCGCGTTGTCGGGCACCAGGAACACCCCGTAGCCCTGGTATTCGTCGGGGTCGTCGAGGTCCATCTCGAGTTGTACGGGATCGGCATTGTCGCCGCCGAGTTCGGTACGCAGGACCTCACGACGTTCGTCGTAGGCGTCGGAGACGTACTTGAGGAACACCAGACCGAGGATCACGTCTTTGTACTGCGCCGCCGACAGCGACCCGCGGAGCTTGTCGGCCGCCTTCCATAGCGTGTCCTTGAGCTCCTTCATGGTCGACGGTGCTTGCGCCACATCGGTTTTCCTCGTCCTCGGGGGCACCCGGGACTCCTCTCCTCGTTGTCCGACAATGTCTTTCATGCCCGGGTTCCAGCCTTTGTTGCCGGGACATCCAGGCTCACCGTGCCAGCGCCGATCCCGCTGATCAGGGCGCGGCACAGATCCTCCATCGCATCCTGCCGCGCGCGCAGGCGTCTGGTGTAATCGGCGGCCTCGGCGAGCACCGACTCCAGACGCTCGGATTCCTCGTCGGGCAGACGTGGCACCGCCCAGGCACGCCAGTCGGTGTGGTGGGCTGGCACATCGTTGATGAGCGCGGCCAAGGTATACGGCCCGATCCCGGCCCCCGGTGCCAGTCGGAGGATCCGCGACGGTGACAGCACCCGACTTCCGCCAGTAGGGTCGACGATCGCGCGCGGCGGGTGATCGCTGAAGACGACATCGCCGGGTTCGGTGCGGTTCGCGCGCGGATAGAGACGTTGCGCATCCAACGGGTCGAGCCGGAACGCTTCGACGCCGTTGTGTGCTGACAACACTGTCATAGTGCCTTCCGGGCTGCCGTGTGACGGGTCGATCCGATTGCCGGTGCGAAGGTGTACCAGTCCAAGTCTCGACAGCTCACTGAGTGGTCGCTGGACGATCTCGCGTGAGCTCGCCGCGGCGCGGGCGTGCACGTCGAAACCCGGATCGGGTTCGGAGGTGACCAAGGTGGCGGTATAGACGCGGTTCAGGTCGTCGATCGTCTCAGGCGCGCGCAGTCGCCCCGCCAAAGCACCCGGTGCCACCACCGCGTGTCCGGCTCGGATGTCGCTGAGCGGGACTTCCTTGCCGTAACGGTAGGCACGCGCTTCCCGGTCGGTGCGATCGCCGAACGCTGCGGCCAAGTCAGCGGCGAGAGCGTCGTGGTCGAGCTCAGTTGGCCGCACGGTGCTGAGGTCGGCGACGGTGGGAAGGCTGGTCTTGGCGCCACCGTGGAATACCCAGACGCCGAGTGCTTGCCGGTGAGCCTCCTTCCACAGCCCGCGGGGCAGCTTGAACGCGGCGATCAGGCCACCAGAACCTAGGGTTTCCGCCCGCTTACCCTCCAGGGTGTTCTGCCGTTTCCCGACGCGCGGAATCGCGTCGCACAATACTGCGGCCGAGCCGATGATCACCGCGATCTCATCGTACTCGAGCCCAAGGAGCGTGTAGTCGACGTCGTCGATGGCCTGAGCTGACTCGGTGCCGACCACCGACAGCAACCGGACTCGGGGACCGACCTCGATGGTGTGTTCCTGTTCGCGAATCACCATGCGGCGTCGCAAAGCACGTGCGTCGTGACTGTCGCCGATCGCGTGGATCTCAAGTTCGGGGTCCGCGTCGGACAGAGCCAGTACCATCGTCGGTGCGTCACCGCCGGAGACCAGGTGCACACCGTCGGTACCCAGTTCGGTTCGACACGCGCCGATAATGGTGCCAAGCAGTTCGATCGTGTCCGAGGTGAGGTCCCGAAGCGCGAGTTCACGTCCGGCACGGGAGGATTCGAGCTTGGCGAGGGCGTCCACCCCACCGAAGCTCGCCGCCATCAAGCCGTCGATGAACACCCGTGCCGCGCCGGTGTCGGCGAGGGCCGCGATCTCGCTGGCGAATGACTCGTCGGCGGGATCGAGCTCCTGGGCGAGGTCGACGCATTCCTCGTCGGTCAGGTGGGCCAGGTCGCCGACCAGGTGTCGCACGCACAGCAACGTCACCAGGTCTTCCAAGGACCAGCCTTCGGGAGCGCCGACAGTCGCGGCGTCCAAGCGGGCTTCGGCGTTCTTGCCCCGGCCAGTGCGTTCGAGATAGTCGACCACCTCGGATCGGTCGAAGCGAGCGATGCCGCCGACCTCGGCAACCGGCTGCGGAAACGGGATGAGCTGCCCACGAACCGACTCCCGGTTACGCCACATCGACACCACAGCCCGCTCGACTTTTGCCAGGTCGGCGATGTCTTGCAGCGTGAGCGTTGGTTCGGTGGTCGGCTGGTCCATGGGTACCCCTCACTTCCTCGTGGATCGGCACCGAAACTACGCCTCTGCAATGAACGGTATCGAGCTATAGCGCTGATAAATGGGCTTATCAGTGAAATGCATCGACAATTGTTGTGGGCCAGCTGATGGTGATCTCACACCGCACACCGAGCGAGGAGGTCACCATGAGCGGACATCGCGCATACCGTCCCTGTCGGCAGTACCCGCCCCGATTGGCGGCGGTGCGCCGAAAGCTCGACCTGCACACCGGCGCGGATCTGGCGCAGCTGCCGCCGCTGGTCCGGATCGCTCGATGTGGGTCGGGGAAGCTGAAGTACTTCACCTTCGCCGACGCCGACCTCGCGCTCGCCGGGATCGACGCATCGAACCCAAACCGGCGCGAACAGCGGGTCTATCCGTGCCCGCTGTGTCAGGGCTGGCATCTCACCAGCCAGGACCGCCATGGTCAGGCAGCAGCGACGGAAGATTCAGTCTAAGAACAACATTCACCCTCGGCCTGTCCTAGATCGAGAAGCCCGCTTATCACCGTGCGGTGCGACAACCAGTCGCGCCGCTCCCCAACGCGCCCTCGCGAGGAGAACCATGAACCACAACGCGCACTTCACCGACAACAACACCGCCCTGGCCATCGAGCAGCTGATCCTGCGTGATCGAGACGTCCTGCGTGAGGCTCAGCGCTGGACGAGCGGGCATCGCGGTCCGATCGTCGACGACACCGAGACCCTGGCCGCCGCCGACCTGTCGGCGTTCATCACCGAGGTGGTCAAATGCGGAGCCGTCGCGCTCGCCGCCACCGGTCAGGCCAGCGATGCCAAGGAACTCGAACGGATGATCGCCGAGGTGGGTGAGAAAGCCGCCGCATCGGCGGCCAGGGCGGCGGAGTTGACCGGCCAGGCCGCCAAGGACGCCTCGGCGGTGATGACCAAGACAGTCGATTCCGCCAAGAAGGCGTTGGCCGAGGCTGATGCGAACTGCCGCAAGGAGATGGTGGCAACCGTCAACTCAGCCACCGCCAACATCACCGATCAGGTCAATCGGCTCTTTGGCGGGTCGGATCCGGAGTTGGTTGCTCGCCTGGAACCGGTACTCAAGCAGTTCAGCGCCGATCTGACGATGAAAGCCGCCGTCGGCACTCAGGAACTGATCACGACCGCGACCAAGCAGTTCGACTTGAATGACCCGACTTCGCCGATCGCCAAGCACACGGCCGCGCTCGATGCTCGCCAGCTCCAGATGAGCGATCTGCTGATGGCCAACCACGCCGACCTGGCCAAGCGGTTCGAGGAGATGACAGCCGCGCTGAAGGTGCGGGAGGCGAAAGCGGCTCTCATCTCGATGACCCCGCGTAAGGGCGACTCGTTCGCCGCGGGAATTCACCGGTTCATGGAACCCATCGCGGCCGGTCTCGGTGACGAGTACTACGACACCGGCGCGATGGTCGGAGCGCTGCCGCGCTGCAAGAAGGGCGATGGCCTGCTGACCACCGCCGAGGGCGCGCGCGTGGTGGTCGAGATGACCGACTCCCTGCGGTCGGGCTGGAGCGACTACCTCGTCGAAGCCGAACGCAACCGCCAGGCCGCCGCATCCCTGGGCATCGTGCGGTCGCCGGAACAGAACGGCGGCGAGACGCTGCGGGTGCTCGGCCCGCGTCGGGTGGTGCTCGCCTTCGATCCCGACACGGACGAGCCGGACCTGTTGCGCGCGTGTGTGTTGCTGATGCGCACAGCGAGCGTGACGGTGGTCGCGCGCAGTGGCGGCGAACAGTTGGCGACCGCTGCCGAGAAGGTGCAGAGCGCACTGTCCAAGCTTGAAAAGCTCGCTATCGCAAAGAAATCCGCCGACCTGATTCGGCGTGAGGCCACCAAGATCGACAAGACCGTGACCGACTTCGCGACCGAGGTCGAATTGGTGCTCGCCGAAGCGGTCACCGCCCTCACCATCAGCGCCGGGCCGACGCCCTTGGGCATGGTCAACACCGACGTCGCCTGAGTGCCTCCCTCCCTGGATCCCCTTTTCAGGAGTTCGCCATGACTGAGCCGTACGAGCCCGAAAAGGGCACTTGCTCACCGCGAAACGCTGCTGCACCCCGAGCCGATGCCCCAGGCGGCGCCGTTCGGAGGCAGAATTGCCAGTCGTCAAGGGGAATCCGCAAGGCCCGCACCATCTGCCCGAAGCGCGCGCATCGGCGCGCGGGTTCACTGCGCCGAAGATGTGAGTGCCCCGCGCGGGTCTCAGGTACGGGTGAATCCGATTCCTTTGTCGATACACCACTGAAGAACTGTGCCTCCAAGCGTGTCAGGAGCCGTCAGTAACCCGCGACGGAGATCCTCAGTGTTCACTGGCGGCGTACTGTCGAGGTCGTTGACGAAAGCCTCGACCACAGCGGGCCATCGCGGCATCCCCCAGTCCGTGTCACGGACGCTGACGGACGCCAGCGCGGCGTTCATAGCGATCAAGTAGTCGCGTCCGTGCTGGCACTCGATCTGCGAACAGGTGTCGAACACGCTGGTGACGGTGTGGGTCCAAGGCTCGTAGAGGGTGCCGAGGAGGTCGGCGACCGTGCGGCCAGCGATCACTCTGTCTGTCCGAATCAATTCCAATGCCAGCTCTGACCACTCACTCCCGGGCATGCCCAGATGATCACGCACGATCCGGAACATCACGACGTTCGCGGCGAACATCTCGCCGTCGCCGATCCGGTTGAATCCGCCACTGGCGTGAGCGAGCTCGACCTCGGAGTTGCGCCACGCCCGTTGAGCGATCGCTGCTGCGGCAAATAGCACCGGATCTGCCTCGTCACCAACGGTGCTCCGGAATGCCGACCGCAGGGCTTCGATGTCGATGTTCTCCACAGTGGGCTCCCCTCGTGCATCCCTGGTTCGCCTGCCACAGGCGAAGCGGCACGCAACCCGTGCCGCTGATCGTAGGGCCTTCGGTGGATGGCCGCGAGCGTCGAAAGCCTGGTCTACTCCAGGCATTCAGCACAGCGTCGAGTTCGGTTACTTGCATGGAGCCGGGTTCACGACGGTCATCGGCTGCCGTCGCGAAGTGTGGGTAGTCGGACCGCGTTGTGTGAGCTTGTCGGCGAGAACGTTCGTGTAGTTGCCCGCGCTCGGTGCGTGGATGGCCGACAATTGTCGGTATGGCTGGCGAGGAACAGGTCGATCCCGCCGACTCGACGACATCGGGGTCGGAAGTATCGCCGAGTCAGGGGTTGGCTGGTACCACAAGAGCGGAAGGCCAGGATGTCAGTCGTGGTTGTCTGGGCGAGCTACCTGGTGCGCACGGTGGCGTCTCGGCGTCGTTCGAGATTCGCTATGTCGACGGCGCGGAAGGAGAGCGCCTCGCCGCGGTGCAGGCCAAGGCGATTGCCGAGCTGTTGGTCTGGCTCCGCGATCATGGAGACGGCGGCGGTGTGAGCTGAATCCGGGCGGTGCTGGCCAGGCAGGCGATTTGGTTGATCGGCGTGTCATGGCAGTTTGGTCGGTGTGTCGTGCGCGCCTAGGGCTCGAACCTGCGACGCGTGACCTGGGGTTTCTTGTGAGGTCCAGTTACCTAAACTCCGCTTGCATTGCCCTGACCTGCGCAAATGATGCGCGGGTTGGTGCCCTCGGCGGGGCACATCGAAGATGGGAACGGGGACGACCTGCGTTTTTCGCGCGGTCAGCTGAGGATCGAAGCCGACTATCAACTGTAGGCTGGTCCAGCGGTGATCATGAGATACCCGAACTGCTGAGTGGGGGTCAGGGGTTCGAGTCCCCTTAGCTCCACAGAAATAGCAGGTCAGGCCCGGTCTCAGACCGGGCCTGACCTGTTTTTGTGTCGGGCCCCCCGTTTACCCCCCGTTTTGGTTCTGGATTCTGTTCGGCCTGGTGCCACCTGGGCGGTTGTGTACCCGCTGTGGCTACCGTCGCCCGAACGGGCACCGGCTGGTGGTGCGCAACGGCTACCACGGCGAACGGCAGGTGTTCACCGCCGCCCGGCGCGGTCACCGTCCGCGCGCCGCGCGTGAACGACAAGCGCACCGACGCGGAAACCGGTGAGCGTAAACGGTTTTCCTCGGCGATCCTGCCCGCCTGGCACGCAAATCGCCGCAGATCAGCGAGGTGCTGTCGCTGTTGTATCTGCACGGGCGCTCGACCGGCGACTTCGGCCCGGCCTTGGAACAGTTCCTGGGCTCGGGTGCCGGGCTGTCGGCGGCGTCGATTACCCGGATGAGCGGCCAGTGGCAGGACGAGGCCGGTGCCTTCGCGGCCCGGGATCTGTCGGGCACGGACTATGTCCATCTATGAGTCGACGGCATCCACACCAAGTCCGTCTGGAGCAGGAGAAACTGTGTCTGCTGGTGATGATCGGCGACGGCCGAGGATGATCATGGCCCACTGGACCATGGCTTCGTGGTGTTCAGGCAGGCGTTCGTAGTCGCGAACACAGCGGCGGTGCTGGAAGATCCAGGCCAGTGTGCGCTCGACCACCCACCTGCGTGGGATAACTTCGAAACCGGCAAACTCGTGACCCGTGCCCAACACACACTCGGTTACACCATCGAGATCGTCAAACGCAGCGACGTCGCCGCAACCGGCGACCTCGGGCATATCGAGTTCCTGCAAGTGCTCTGTCACGACGAGATCGCCCGCCGCGAGTCCCAAGCGATCGCCCGCCGGATCCGCCGCGCCCATTTCGAACAGCAAGTCACGTTGGAGGAATTCGACTTCGCCGCCAGCCCGAAACTCCCGGCGGCGCAGATCCGTGATCTCGCGGCGCTGCGGTGGCTGCCGGTCGGCGAGTCGGTAGTCCTGTATGGCCTGGTCGGAGTACGCAGAACCCATGTGGCGCAAGGACTTGGACATCTGGCGATCCGTCAGGGTGCTGAGGTGAGGTCCACCAAGACCAGTCGGCTGCTGGCGATGTTGGCCGGTGGTTACGCCGATCGCACCTGGGACAAACGGTTGCGTGAATTCGTGCACCCGCCGGTGTTGATCCTCGACGACTTTGGCATGCGGGAGTTGACCGCGACCCAGGCCGATGACCTCTACGAGCTGATCTCCAAACGGTCGACCTCGGGCGGATCGCTGATCCTGACCTCGAACAGATCACCGGTCGACTGGTATCCGCTGTCCCGAATCCCGATGTCGCAGAGTCACTGTTGGACCGGTTGATCAACACCAGTCATCAGGTGTTCATGAACGGGCCGTCCTACCGGCCAAACAAGCGCCCCGGCGGCGCAGACGAATCCAAGACACCGAAGAAAGAGGTCGGGTAGAACATCACCCAGGACCCCATCACCTGCCCAACTCCGTGAACGAACGCGCCGGGAATATCGTGAACGTCGACAGGCGCGGAAGGCTTCCCGGTAAAGCTTGTTGGGCCAGCGGACGGTCCCGCGTTCGTAACGGGCGATAGTGCGGGCGTCGAGTTCGCGCCGCTGACCGAACTGGCGCCAGATGTATGCGTTGACGGCCTTGGTTAGCTCGGCGCGGCCCATCACCTGACCAGGTGCCACCCGCGACGGTGTTGCTTCCCGTCGCTGCTGGAGCTGCACGTTCGGTTGCATGCGTCCCCTCGCCGAATGCACGATGCATTCGTCCGGGTGGTGAAACACACGGTACCGGGAGAGCTGACCGCACAGTCAAATCGGCCGCGCCGACGGGACGTCGGTGCGAAAGATAGCCACAGCTGATGTTCGGATTGGATTCACGAGAGGTGGTTCAATTCGGCACGGCGTTCCAACTCCCGTGCGATGACTTCGGCGGAGGCGGGGGTAACCGTCGTGTCGTGGTGGGTGACGTCGATCAAGTACCGACCGGCGGCGGCGGGATTGGCATCGGTGACGTCGATCCAGCTCACATGGGCTGGAGGGTAGGGGCGTCGGTCGTGGAGGTACTGCTCGATACGAAAGTATCCCTCGGCGGTTCGCGGTAGCCGCAGCAGCGTTCGGATTCGTTCCTCGCTCGGCTGCTGCCCGGTATTCGCGGTTTTCCAGGAGCTGGGTGGCTGTTCGCCGCGGACTCGTGGTGTGTAGCCGACCATGTGTCCGGCGGCGCCTGCCGACACGTTTGGCATGGTGGCGGCGATATGTTTGCCGAGACTGTGGCGTTGCGTCACGACGAGCTTGATCGAACCGCCGAAATCTGCTGTGGCGCCGGATTTTTGGAACAGGATAACTCCGAGGTCGCCGATGGCGGCTGCGAGGGAGCGAAGGCGCCTGACGGAGTTGTGGAACTGTCCGGCGCAGACGATACGCAGGTCTGGGTTCGCAAGCACGCGAAGTGGGCCGGTCAGATCAGGGTTGCTTCCGTGTGGATAGCGTGCGCTGATCTCGGTGCGCAACTGGGCGTATTCGTCTCCGGTAGTAGGAGTTTCGATGATGCTGATGGGGTATGGGTAAGTGTCGAGTCCGGTTTCCGACCACACCCATGCGAACTCGTCGGGAGTGAACTCCCACACGGTTTGAGTTTTCACCGGCCGGTGCCCGCCGCTGGATCGTCGTCCATGATTGGTCCGGTGCCTGACAGTCTCACGGGCTGAGGCTGGTTGCTGCTGTCGGGCGTGGCTGGGTCGTCGTCCATGATTGGTCCGGTGCCCGACAGCCTGATGGGCTGGGACTCGGTAGTGTTCTCGGTTGTCTCGGGGGTGTCGTCCATCGTGGGTCCGTTGCCGCTGAGCGCCGCCGGTCGCGGTCCGTGCGAAGTGCCGGCCGAGTCGTTCTGACCGTGCTGGCCGGGGGAGTCGGCGGCACCTCCCTGTTGCCGGACTTCCGGCAGGCCGGAATTCGATGGTGCGGGTTGTGCGCTGCCTGGATACATCACAGGCACTGGACGGCTCGGTTCCGCCGCAGGTGCAGACGATGAGTTCGCCGAACTGGGCGTGGCGTAATCGTCGGCGTACTGATGCGCGTACCGGGCTGGCGCGACAGCGTTGGGTGCAGGTGAGGTAGCCGAGCCGACGGATGGGAACGGGTTGTCGGCTCCAGGAACCTGATCGTCGCCGACAACTCCGACTGGAACCTCGAGGTTGTCGGTCCAGTCGGAGTGCACCCTGCGAAGGTAGTCGGGCGCACGATGTTCGGACTCGTCTTCCTTGCGTCGCTGAGCACCCGCACCTGGAGCCATCGGTCCCATCGAGCCGCCCATCCCTGCCCGAGCGCCCATCCCCCCGCGAGCACCGGGACCGGTCGCATTCGGGCTGTTGACGCCGGGCAAGCCGGATCCGGGAAGACCAGGGATGGATGAACCCGGACCACCGGGGCGTGAACCGATGTTGCCGGGCCCATTCGACCCATCGCCGAGCCTCGGGCCGGGCGAGGTCAGGCTTGGGCCGCCTGGACCGGTATTCGTCGCCGAAGGTGTCGTCGATGTGGTGACAGGAGATGTGTTTGTGGTGGGAGGTTGCCCCGCGAGGCCGGGCGGGGTCGTCGCGGTCGGCGCAGAGCTGGCGGGGGTGGTGTCGTCTGGACCGTTTCCTGGGGCGGTTGGATCCTGGGGTTGCGGGCCGTTCTCAGTAGGCGAATTCGTTCCTGGTCCGCTCGAGACAGGACGATCGCCGGTCGGCGGAACGCCGTTGTCGCCGGTCGATTGAGGGACATCTGCATAGCTGGGGACACCGGATCCTTGGGGAGGTATCGATCCTTTGTACACGGTGTTCAGGGCCTGAATGGCCTCCTGCCGAGCGCGTTCTCGCTCGGTCGCGACCTGATCGGCGAACGCCGGGTTGATCAGTCCTGGCAGAATCGACTCGACCTGGTTGTCCGGATCAGGCGTCACGTCCGTTACCGAGGCGGGCGGCGCCTGCACCGCAAGCCGCACCGCTTCGGCCGCCCATGCGGCCGCGTCCAGTCGATTCCCTACCGAATTGAACACCTGCCCGACCTGGTTGGTGACGCGCTTGAACTGTTCGGAGGCAACTTGGGCTGCGTCGGCGCTGGCACCCTTCCAGAGACCGTTGCCGAAGATTCGGCTCATGCCCATTCCCAATGTCACGGTGGAAATGTTCACCAAATCGGAGTAGCTGTCTATCCAGACTCTACGAAGAGTCTGGAGACCCGCAGGGTCCAACCCGCCCTCGCCATGCACCGCGGCATACAGCTGCTCATGGGTCATTCCCTCGAAGCGATCCTCGGTCTTCGCGAAGTCCGGGTCGGATCCGTATCCGAGGTCATCGAGGTGATCGTCGGTGTTCTGGATGCGGGTCTGTGCGTCGTTCGCACGCTGCTGCGCCTGCTGGGAGTTCAGCGCTGCCGTAGTGTCCTGAAGTCCGACGGCCGCGAGACCGGGTGGCAGCGTCACCTGCCCGGGTAGTGTTGGCGCTGTCGGCTCGTTGGCTCCGCCCACCGGATCCCCCTCGAAAAATCGCAGACTTCGATTCGGCGAGCCTATCACTCCCGGTCGAAGGAGCTCTTCGGTTCCTTCCAGGGCTTTGCGCGTTTCCGTTGCAGCGCAACCACTTCCGGCGTCGGCAGCGCAGGTGGTCAACTGGTCCACTACCCGGAAGCCTCCAATGTGGACGGTGTGGCAGAATCGGCCGCAGCCCGAGCCGCTGCTCCCGGGCGTCAGTTGCCTGCCACTCCCGCTGCCGGGAGTTTGCACCGCCTCAGGGGGATTAAGCGCATCATGTTCGAAGCCGATATCCAGCAGCTGCGCTGGCTGGTCAGCACGGTTGACAGCGTCGCGGCTGAGATCGACAAGATCGATGTCCGAACCAATGGCAACAAGATCCCGGAGGCTCTTCCCGGATGTGCGCTCGGGCCGGTATGTGTGCAATCGGGCGAGTTCATCGAAGGCGCATGGATGCGGATTTCCGAACGCCTGCAACGACTCTCCTCGATCGTCAACTTGAGTACCACCGTCTTCCAGACGACCGATGAGGAGTTCGAACTCCGCCTGAAGGCTATGGACTTCCAGGTTCGAGGTGAGCTCTGATGCCGACACGCACGCAGGTCAACGACTGGCAGCTCGGGAAGCTGTCGGAGTGGGCCGGCGAGCTGGAGAAATCCACCCAGCTCTATGAAGCCCAGCTGGGGCGCATGCTCGTCCACTTCACCAACACCGCCTGGTCCGGCAAGGCGAAAGACGCCGCATCCGATCGATTCTCTGAAGAGCACGACCAGGGGCGACGGCTTACCCAAGAAATCCTCGATGTCGCAACGGCACTGCGGGCGGCCGATGCTCGCCTCGCGGTAGAGCGCAATGCGCTACTCGGGAGGGTCGCGGATGCCGAGGCAGACACGACATCGCCACTGACACTGCGGGTCGCTGATAACTGGGTTGTCGAGAGCACCCTGGTCTTCGTAGGCAACGTCAGCGAGGAAGATCTCGTAAAGGTCAGGGAGAGGATCGACCATCACCAGGGTCTGATCAACGCGGCCTACTACAGCCTTGTCAACGCCGCCAGCGAGGCGGCGACCAGCGTCACTGCGGCCTCGCAGGAGATCCGTGTCCGTGGTGATCAACTGGCAAACGGAATCGACGCTCCGGCAACCGACTTCAGTGAGGCCGGGAGGCTCGGTGCCGAGGACGGTAAAGCCGTCGCTGACGCACTCAACCCGAATGGCACTGTCGACAGAGCCGTTCTGGATCGCATCGCCAGTCAACTACCCGCGGGCATTCTCAGTGAGAACGATCTCAAGATTCTCGCTGAGGGCGGCGAGGTCTCCACATTGCCTGCCTCGGTGCAGGACTACTACCGCGAGTTCTATCAGAACGCTGGTAAAGACGGCCTTCTGGCGATGAACGAGCACCTACGCAAACAGGAAGAACCCGGCAATCCACTCGCCGCAGGTCGGCGAGATGCGCTGGCCAACGGCTTGCTTGTGGTATCGAACGAGAAGATCGGAACAGGCCGAAACCCTGACGGGACACTGCGCTCACCCGGTGGCTATGAGAACGTACCCAAGCCGGTACGCGATCTGATCGAGACACGATTCCCAGTCTCCGAGAACGACGACGCAGATCCGCGGAACGGCCCGCGGCCGTACCGGCAGCCAGCAGAATCAGCCCGCCTCGGTGAGATCGCATCGCTATCGGATCTACTCGGTCAATCGAATCCGGGATACCAGCCCGGGACCAAGATGGGCACCGAGATGATCGAGCAGTCCGCGTATCTGATGTCGGATGTCAAGGATGACCTCAAGGGCGTGCCGTACGTTGGTGACGTCTCAAAGCAGTTCGAGTCAACCGCCGCGCGTCTCGTCGATGTCGGCGGACGCAACGAGGAGTCCGCGTACCAGATCCTGACCGGGGACGGCATGCCCGACGACTACAAACCCGAAAAGGCCGTCAGTGCCCTGCTCGGCAACGACTGGAGCAACGTCGACCAGGGACATGGCGCATCACAGTTGCTCGACTGGATCGGCACCGACTCACACAGCACGGACGAACTACAGGCCGACCGCGCACGTGCCGCGCTGGAGCAGCTGCCGGGGCTTCTTGCTCCAGAAGAGAACAACGTGCTCACGGAAGACTTCCGGGAGTACAACGAGAACTTCGCGAAGAACCCGGAACTGGCGACTGCGCTTAGCAAGGCGCTGCAAGGCAACCTCGGTGCGCTCGGAGATATCAACAATCCGAACGGGTACTCCATAACCGATGTCGTTCCAGAAGCCGGTGCACCCGATCGTGTCACGCTCCAGGCAAGTGAGGCAGACCGGCTGCTGATGCTTGCCAATCAAAGCGAAGAAGGTCGCGTCGGTCTGCAGACAGCAGTGAACCTGATGCAGCAGGAGATGATCAACAACGCGCTGAGTGGCGACTCGAGCTACAACCAGCAAGTGGGTACCTACCTCGGAACGCTATCTGGGCGAGTGGACGCGGGAATGAACAACGCGCTGCTCTATCAGGAACACATGAGGATTCTTGACGAGAACGGCCGCTTGGCGTCCTCATACGAAAGCAAGATGAAGGGCGCCGAGATTGCATCCGAGCTTATCCAGGAAGCAATTCCCTTCAGACGTCTAGGGCCAGCAGGAGAGATTGCAGGCCCGATCGCCGTCGGCGAAGCTGCTGATGCACTAATAAACAGCGTCATCAAGGAACCCGACTACAAAGCAGTCGCGGTCCAGAACTGGGAAGACCTCCGGAACACGCAAGTCGAGAACATGAAGTCGCAAATCCTATCCGCCGAATGGCAGGCGACCGGTACTCTGCCACCCGGTTTGTTGGGGCAAGATGGACGACCGTTGCCGTGGACGGCACTTACTGCTAGTAGCCAAGCGCAGGCCAATGAGATATTCCAGGACCGAGGATTTTCATTTTTCGATGATGCCTTTGCACTTTCGTACGGAGAGCAGGCGGAGGATAAGTTCTTTACCGGCGAGGACGTGTTGAATTCTTTCCTCGATGGCAAGTACACGCCTGGAGCAGGCGGAGGTAACTGATGCCGCCTTATACTGCACGACTCGCCGCGGCTGCCGTCGGAGTTGTTCTTCTAGTGGCCGGATGCAACGCTGATGAAGGCGTACCGGCTCCAGTCGAGTCCAGTCGGACTGGAAAGGACGTCTGCGACAGCGTCCTTGCGTTCGGCCGGGATAACCTTGGCGCTCTCGACCTTACGCGATCTAAGGGCGAGGATGACGAGCGTCCGATCCGAGATAGAGCGTACTGTGTCGTCAGTCGCCCTCTACCGGACGGCGGCAAAGGCATGGCGCTGATAGCGGAGCTTCGACGTTTGCCGGATTTCGACCCTGACGTGCCGGTCGCTCAGCCCGCAGGCTGGAATGTGGTGCGGGGATTCTCGGTGCCTGTGTGGGAGAGGATCAGTCTCCCGGAAAGGCAGTTTAGGGCTGTAATAGATGGATGGCATGGCTCTTTGGCCTTAAACGCCGACGGTTTGGTCACTCCAAGCGGCCCGATTTTGATAACTGACGAAGCGGTCAAGGCTTGTATCGAGTTCCTCATCGAGCTGATCCGCTCCTCCGGAGCGTGGAAGTAGTCCGAAGCTGCTATTTGTTCGGGCGCGTGACATTGGTGACATCGGATAGCTGAAAGTGAGTGGTCCTTTTGGTTTCAGAATGTGAAGCGCAAACAGCATGTCGGGACGAGCTGGAGCCTTCGCCGTGACTTACCGCTGGGGGACTGGACGGGCTTGGATTCGATCCATGCCGGTCCATCGACCCGACCGGCGACAGCGACCGCTCACCGCCGCGAATCGTTGCTCGACAGCACGGTTGAATGGCGCACGTGCATCCCGGCGGCGGAGATATCTTGTAGGGCTGGGCTGGTCCAGCTCCGTCCACTAACGCTGAGGAAGTTTGGATTCGATTGTCTCGGCTATTCGATTAATACCTTCGCAAGGCTGCTCGTCCGAGTAAACTGCGCTCACAGTTTTGGAGATGTCTACGGCTCCACCGGTATTCCCGACGGTTACATAGCATGCACTGGCCGACGGCTGAACCCGGGTGAGCGCATCGCGTCCATTGATCGTGATCTGTTTTGACTCGACACCGTCCCGAATCTTGAAGTCGTCAAGAGCTATGTTTGTTGACGATATAGTCAGATAGCCTATCGTTGTTGGCTTGCTTCGGACCTGGGCATTTCGTGCGAATCTGCATCCAATAAATGAATACGTTTCGAAAATGAAGTCCGCACGTTCGCGACTCTTTGGATCGTACCCGAGTTCAGCTACTGTCTCGTCGTCGATCTCAGTGCATGGATCGTAGGTTACTGGTTGCCGGCCTCGATTTATTTGAGTCGGCGCTGGCGATATCGAGACAGCGAGGCTTGGCCGACTTGTCGGCGTTGCTGCGGTTGTCGTCGGCTGATTGACGGAAGCGTCGGTTCCGCAAGCGCTGAGCGCCAGAACGGCCGCAACGATCTGAATCGCTGCCTGTTTCCTGATCATGGGCGGGGGTCATCCAATCCGGCGTTCTGAGTAGCGAATCGAATAGCGGCGGCATTCGTCTGGTCGGCCTCGGTGATCAAGTTTCCAGCACGCAAGTATGCCTCTTGCAGACGCATCGCTCCCTGCACGAGTTGATTGATCACCTCGATTCCCTCTTCGGCCTTCCTGGAGAAGCCATCGTTGAGCTCTTTGCCTGACTGAAACCCCCCAAATCCTGTGGCTTGGGTCGCGGCTCGTATTCGTTCCTGCACCTTCAGCAGAGATTGGATCGCTGCGTCATACAGTCCGACAGCTTCACGGACGGCCGCTTCCTCATAGTGGATCAGCCCGGCGCGCGCCGCCTCGTTGAATGCCGCGATCTCGGCTTCGCCGTAGTCGAGCTGGGTTAGTGCCATCGAGAACCCCCAATCCAGTGTGCTTGAACGAGGGTATCAGCCAGTCAGTTCGGGACCGGTAGCTCGAACCAATGCGCCCAGAGCCTCACTGATGAGGCTGATTGTTGGGCAACCTCTCATCGAGCCATTCTGGATACGGCCTGGCAGGACCAGACACTACGGTTCTGTTCGTTCGTAGCAGCACCGAGGCTAGAACGCATGCAGCGCGTGGCCGTCGCGATGCGTGAATGCCGGGTGCCGATCATCACCCAGGTGCATCGCTACGCCATCGGCGGCGGGGCGGAGATCTCGTTGAGCGGCGACATCGTCATCCAGCCCGGTCCAGGCCAGGCTGGGCGGTCACTGCGATGGCGGATTTGGCAACGGTCGGTGTGAGAACTCCGGCAGTCGACGAGTTCCCCTCGCGATCTCGAAAGCGAGGTCACTGTAGGCGTTTGCAAGTTCGGTAAGTCGATGCCGGGCATGACGGAGCCCCGACCCCGAGATCGTCCCTTGGGCGGCCTCGCGGGCGTCGACGGAAAGTTGGGCGAGGCGATCGATGATCATGCCGACGGTCTCGGAGTGCAGGTACGCGGCACCGAAGGCGGGTGGCTTCTCGGCGGCCACCCATTCATCGATCAGCGACACCAGTCGCGCACGCTCACGGTCGCGCACGCCAGCGTTTGAACGGTCTCGTGCCTCGTGCAGACTGGCCAACTGCTCAGCGGCATGCAGAATCGGGTGGGCGAGGATGATGGTCCCGGCGCAGGCGCTCAAGACCATGTCTTTCGAGGGCAAAGGCGTTCGCATAGTTTCCTGACTCGAGGGTTGTCTCGATGGAGTCGAGCGGTAGATAACACCGGATAACGAGGGGTACCGCCCAGTCGTCGTTGCGGCGCTGTGATGCCAGCTTTCGGGGTCTGGACTAGGTTTTGGAGTCGGTCTCACCCAGGAGCGTCCGGCCACAGACTAGGGGGCAGCGTGTGCCGAGCGGTCTCGTCGTCGTCGGCGAACTCGCCGCGTGGGCCTCGGTATTCCGGCCTGTCGAGCACGATGGCTTGAAGCAGGCGTGTGAGCAGCCTTCGTGTGCGCCCCAATGTTGTTGGCTGCGAGGTCATTTGCTTCCTCCGCGCTCCGCGAGCCGGTGATATTCGCGGAGCCAGTCGGCGAGGTGGTGATCCCGTTCTGCGAACCTTGTGTTCACGAATTCTGTTCTCGGCCATGGAGACCGACCCGTACAGCACCGCTGGGCACGCCACTGCGATCAGCCGATTCGCGGTGTCGAACTCGGCGCGGGCGGGCGTGGGTCTGTTGTGCCGCGTGGTCGTCTCGAGGACCCGAGACCGGTTCCAACTTGGACCGGACCCGGTTTGCTCGTTTCAGGGCGCGACCCATCCCCACGGCCGTTCGCCCCGTTGCCCGTGCAGGCAGGCCAGCCGGTAGTCAGCCTGGCGGCGGGCGTGGTCGGAGACGGCCGCATGGCGTAGTGCGAACAGACACAGCTCGAAGGAGCGGACATCGCGGATCACCGGATAGCCCTGCCACTCGGTGACGTCGGAGCCGTAGGCGTCGGCGAACTGCTCCCACCGTGCTGGTGGGTCCGAAAGGGTGTCGGACTGGAACGCGACGGTGGCCTGATCCCATTGCGGTGGACCGATGCAGCAGCGTTCCAGGTCCACAACGTGACCGCCGGTTGCGGCGGCAATGGTGTTGGCCGGTGACGGGTCGCCGTGGATGACGCACCACGGGCTCGGCCAATCCAGCGCGTCCCACCGTTCCGCGAGGTTTTCGGCGTAGTGACGCAACCAGTCCTTCTCGGAGTCGCCGGTGAGGCATTGGTCGATACGGCCGGTGAAGTCGGGCATGCTGAAGCGCGGCAGCCCGAGGTGGGTGGGTACTCGCAGTGAGTGCAGCCGCGCGAGCATCGTCCCGGTTTCGGCGGCCTCTGCCGGCCCGCCGGATCCGAGGTCTTCCCAGAAGGTGACCGGCCGTTCGGCCACCACGACCGGGTCGGGGACCAGGGGTTCGGGTGCGCGGACGTGGTGAGAGCGCAGCCAGTCCGCCGCGCGCAGCTCGCGGACCGCAGTGGCCAGTTCCCCGCGTTGGTGCACGCGGATGATGGTGGCGGAGTCGGTGCGCAGCATGGCGTTGTCGCGCAACCGGATCGGGTCGATCCGGGCAGCGGGAACCTCGGCCTGGGTACAGGCCGCTCGGGCCAGGGCCACGATGTCTTTGCTTCTCATGGTGTTTCGCTTCTTCGGGTCAATGACCGGTGGCCAGGGCAGCGGCGGTCTCGAACAGGCCAGCGGAGTTCGCGCCCTTGATCAGGACGACATCGCGCCCGCGCAGACCCTCGTTGATCAGCGCGAGCACCTGGTCCTTGGTCTCGACGTGGGTGACCTGCGCGGAGCCCGCCTCGCGAGCGGCGGCGGCCATGAGTTCGGCGTGGTGGCCGCCGACGGTGATCAGGGTGTCAATGCCGAGGTCGGCGACGCGACGCCCGATCCTGGCGTGCAGGGCCGGTGCGGTGGTGCCGAGTTCACGCATCTCTCCGAGCACCGCGACGGTGGGCCGTGTTGCGGCGGCGATGGTGGCCAGTGACCGGAGTGCGGCGTCGACGCTTTCCGGTGAGGCGTTGAACGCGTCGTTGATCACGGTCACCCCGTCGGGGCGTTCGGTGACCTCCATCCGGCTGCCCGACACCAGCGCCGCGCCGTTGAGTCCTTCGGCGACGGTGGCGAATCCGACACCGGCGCTCAACGCCAGCGCAGCCGCGGCGAGGGCGTTGGTCACATGGTGCTCGCCCACCACGCCGAGGGTGACCTGTGCGGCGTCGTCACCGTGGCGCAGGATGAACTGCGCGCGGGCGCTGGCGTCGAGGGTGATGTTGGTGGCGCGCACATCGCCCTCCGGGCCGGTGCCGAATCGCAGGACCTGGGCGCGGGTGTGTCCTGCCATGGCCGAGACCAGCGGGTCGTCGGCGTTGAGGACCGCGATACCCGCAGTGTCGAGAGCTTCGACGAGTTCGCGTTTGGCGACCGCGATCGCCTCGCGGCTGCCGAACTCGCCGAGGTGGGCCGAGCCGATGCCCAGGACCGCGCCGATCTGCGGGCGGGCGATGGCGGTGAGGTGGGCGATGTGGCCGCGTCCGCGTGCACCCATTTCCAGCACGAGGTAGTCGGTGTCGGCCTGGACCCGCATCACGGTGTGCGGAAACCCGATCTCGTTGTTGAACGACCGCTGGGTGGCCACGACACTGCCCTCGCGGGACAGGATCTGAGTGAGCAGGTCCTTGGTGGAAGTCTTGCCCGCCGACCCCGTGATCGCCAGCACCCGGCCGGTGTAGCTGGTGGCTACGGCGTGGGCGAGATCGCTCATCGCGGTCACCACGTTCTCAACGATGACTGCTGGGGTGCCGGTCGGGCGCGAGGCGAGGACCGCGATCGCGCCTGCCTCGATCGCGGCGGTGGCGAAGTCGTGGCCGTCGACTCGGTTGCCGGACAGCGCGGCGAACAGGCCGCCGTGCTCGACTTGGCGGGAATCGAACGCAGTCGGGGCGGTGACGGTCACCTGGGCATCATCGACACCGTCGAGCCGACCGCGAACCGCGCGGGCGACCTCGGCGAGGGTCATGGGGATCATGGATTCCAACCTTTCGATTTCAGTTACCACTGGAAGTCTCGAGAGCCGGGCGAGACCCTGCGCGGGAGGCGAGATCAGTTGTGCGCCACGATCATGCTCGCCGTCGGTCCGGGACGAACGACCGGATGACCGCACGGGGTCGAACTATTGCCAATCGATGCGCCACCACGTCGTGGCGCTACTCGGGTGGTCGGCGCGCGGAGACCACTCGGGCGCGGGCCGTTTGGCCTTCGTCGCCGGGCTGGTTACGCCCCGCCGCGGACGGGTGCGAGTTCAGCTCGTTGAGATGTCTCTGCGCGGGCCTCCAAGATGACACTTCCAACAACGAGGGAAAGCCGGTCCGGCGGCTTCGCCATGGCTTCCCCCGAAGACGGGTTCTGGTGAAAATCTTGGCCCGCAAACAGCATCGGCAGGAACGGCACAGTGGTGGCATACCGTAGGCGTACCGTCGGCATTTCCCAGGTCAGGCGCTGGAAAGTAGGGCGCGGCATGATATGAGCGCGCGGGAACGGACCGGCGTCGAAGCTTCCGCGCTGCAACAGGCGATGAGAAAGTCGGCCCGGCGCAGACACCGTCCGCTGTGTCCCCGCTCATCTCCTAGCCCGTATACACGCCGAAACGACCGGTGCGGGCCAGCGCATCAGGGGACGCCCGACGCGTCGGTTAGCGTTCGCCGAACTGTTCTCAGCCTGCGATAGTCTGGGCGATCAACTTTGAAAGCCGTTCGTGTGACTCATGACTGAGGTGTACGCCGTCGATTCCCGGGTGCGCGACTGTCGCTGCGTCGACGAACAAAGCTCCGCGCCTGCCAGCGACGCGGCGTATGGCATCACCAAGTGCGCGCGATTTGCGCACGGAGTCGGCGTCGTATTCGGAACTCTGCTCTGCAAACGCAGGCTGGCTTGCATCAAGATGGATCGGGCTGACCAGCAGTACCGCAGGAACTCCGCCGGTGCGGGTCCACGCTGTGCGCTCGATGTTGTCTATGTAGCCCTCAAGTGCTGTGGCGACATCATCTATTTCTCGACCAAATTTCGTTTTTAGATCATTGTTCCCAAGCATGATGACCACCATGTCCAGGGGTGAGTGGCTGCGCAGGCATGGTTGAAAGTATTTACGGCCGTTACGGTCGTCGCGATCGGGGTCGTTCAAGTCGGTGGTGCGACCACCTAAACCTTCCTCGATAATGGCGTATCCAGTACCGAGGAGTTGTTGTAGCCGCCCCGTCCATCGCACGTCGGCTGGCCACCGGCCGCGCCCTTCGTCGGGCTGTCCGAAGGTGTTGGAGTCGCCAAAGCAGAGGACAGTAAAGGCGGTGGGGTTGACAATCAAGGTTGGATTCCTACGGGTTGGATGGATGCACCGAGATATTTGACAACATCGACAAGCCCGTCCAGTCGTTGTCGACCGTGGCGGGTCAACAGCTCATGGGTCAGCGTGTGAAAAAGGGGAATGTGGCCAACGAATTCCGGTGCCATCGAGTACGCGTCGCGGAGTGTGTCAACAGCTTCCGCATCGTCTCGATTGTGGATCTGCGCTTGGGCAACATTGATGAGCCTGCGGCTTTGCAGCGTGGGCGGAATTCCAGCACCACCACCACTGACAACAGCCGCGAGTTTCAGGGCTTCACGCGGCCGACTGGCCACGGTCTCATTGATAACGCCAAAGCTAGCGGCCGAGGTGCGACCGAACACGTTAGATACCTCGGGCCTACCTACATACTCGTCATCCAACTGCGTCCCGGCTGCGTCGCATAGACGCAGATATCTTTGCGCTTCGTGGTAGTCGCCCGATCGAGAGGCGGCGAACGCCGCGTAGCACAGAAGTTCGCCCCAGATGGCGACCTGGCGTGGTGTAGCCGTGGACAAACGCGGTTCTATTTCGGCAGCCGCATTTTCGGCGCATGCTGCCGCATCGTCGTACATGCTATTTTTCGCCAAAAGCCATGACTGCGAACCTTTTATCGCGGCTCGGGTCAGTTCATCGCCGCTTTCCGCTGCAAGAATATCGGCGCGGAGAAGTGCCAACGATGCCAGGTCCGTCTGCCCCGCGTAGCCCAACAGATTGGATGAAGCATGCAATAATTGGGCCAGTGAAATGCTGGCCTGCCGTCGTAACTCGCCCCCACTGTCCTCAATGGCGTTGTATGCGCTCACTAGAACGGTCGGGAGCGTCCGCTCCATTTCGCTGAACTGGGCCGAAAAGAACAAATCCCACACGTGCATTACCGAGGAGGTGAACTCTGGCTTGGCGCCCGGTGGTGTATTCGGAATGCATCCCATGAGTACCCGCCGCAAATGAAACATATTGCCCTCGCGACCGGCGTTATCCGAGCTATCCGAAATTGAGTCGCCGGGATCGTTAATCACCGCAGCTGGTTTTCGAGTTTGTGGCCGGTGTCTTTTCCGCCACGCCGCCTCTCCTTCGGACACGATCTGCTCGAATCGCGCCTTATCATCCGGCGTAGCCCGTAGATCAAAGGTCGTGTCGAGTATGGCCTGCGTGTTTGAGCGCGGCCTGACTGAACTCAGACCCGCTCGCCAGTTTGTAACCGTGGTGGATTCCACCCCGAGTAGGGCTGCGAAGTCCCGGACAGACTTTCGCATCGCTTCTTGAAGAACTGCCGCTTCGAACCCGGTCCATGCCCGCCCTCTGACCATGCCTCTACCTCACCATTAGCCGCCTGACCTTGGTAATGACGCGCGTTACCCCGACACTACCTGACCGGTACGCGATCGCGCGCACCAATGGCAACCGTGCACCACGTAAATCACCGCACGCACAACGTGACTCGGTGGGCACCGCTGGCCTCGCCCATTCGGCCCTCGCCGGCCCGCGAGTGATAGGCGAGGTGGTCGAGAGTGCCCAGGTGTGAATGGGCCAACGGGGCAACGACATCCGAGCTGCTTGGAAAGAGGAGTCCGGCCCCACGGACACGGGTTGCAGCGGCCGGACTCCTCTCCCATCTCCCGCGCGCCCCCGAGTGGTGCGCCCAGCTTCGACGCGCGGGAAGTCTTACGGATTCAATACTTCGTAGGCGGCCGGGCTGCAGGTGTTTGGGTGGTGAGGCGCTGCCTGCCCCGCTTGGGCCAGTGCGATCATGGCAGTCTTGCTCAGGATCTGTCCCGAGCTAAGCCACCATTACACCTACACGCTGAGCGCATTTGCCCAGATCGCCAGCCGTGAGGCCGCGTTTGGCTTTGCGCATCTTCTGTCCGACCACCTCTTGCACCCTATCCGTGTTCCGGACGTGCTCTGGCGCAATGCTTTCGGCCCTCAGCAGCACGTCGAGTGGGTCGTGTCGAGGATTGCTTGCGTCACAGCGCGGGGTTTGACCTGCTCAGGCCCGAGCGCCAACTGTTGGCTGTGGTCGTCTCGACGCCCAGCAGTGCGGCGAACTTTCGGATCGACTCACGCATTGCCTCTTGCAACGCAGCAGCTTCGAACCCGGTCCATTCCCGCCCTCGTATCACCGCCGCCCCCTATCTTCCAGTGCCTGACCTGGGAAATACCTACGGTACGCCTACGGCACCCCACCCCTGTGCGGTTCCTGCCAATGCTGTTGGCGGGCCACGATCTGAACCAGAACCCGTTTTCGGGGAATCCGTGGCAAAGCCGCCGGACGCCCCTCGTTGTTGGAAGCGTCACCAGGGAGGCCCGCGCATGAGACATTCCGACGAGCTGAACCCGCGACCATCCGCAGGTGGGTTCGGCGCGCGCGTTGCCTCGTGGCTGGGGGTTGCGAGGTGACCGATCAGCAGGCGTTGGCTCGGGCTCGCACGATCGTGTTGTTCAGTGCTGGCGCGGCACGCGGTCGTCGCGCGGCGGCGGAGTCGCGACAGACGTCCATATCTCCTCTGCGGGCGCTGCCGGGGTCTGGTGGGCGTCACCGGAAGGAGCCGTGATGTTCGAGAGCTGCCATTCCGTCACTGAGGTGGCGTATGTGTATCGCCGGTTGGGGTTCGCGGTGTCGTGCGCGCACGACCGGGTTTCATTGGTCGCCGACGACAGGTTCGGTGCGGTGGCGATGCCTGCCGAGCTGGGTAAGCAGGTGTGCGAGGTCTTGGCGGAGGAGCAGGACTGGAGCGAGGGGATGCCGATCCTGAGTTATGCGCGGGCTCGTCGTGAGTGGGTGTTCCTGGTCGGCCCGGCCTGGGGCCGCCCGCTCTCGCCAGGTCGCGCGCGTCGGGTTGCCGACCTCGAGAACCACGGGGTGCGGGTCTTGGAGTCCGGTCAGCGGATCTGGCTTCCGATGACCGATAACCAGACGGGGTGGTTTTGGGTGTCGCCGCCGCAGGACGCGAAGCTGGTTCCCGCGCGTACCACGCTGATTTCCGCTGCTCGTGGACTGCTCGAACGCCGACGGATGTCCTTGGCGTGGGTTTGACCGATGGATACCCCACCCCAGTCCAGTGATACCGGCGACCGGCTGGCACCGGAGACGCTGTTCCCTTCGGGGGAGGCGTTGTTGTCGGCGATACGCGGGCATCACCTCGGGCGCCACCCACTGACGCGGCTGGCGCGTCAGTTCGGGCGAATGCAGCAATGGCTGCTGCTCGGTGCGGGTCGTGAGTGTCGTTGCTGCAGAACCGAACTCATCCTCGCTGTCGATGTGTGGGTGGGTGAGCATCTGCCACACCCGCATCCGGCCGCGACGCTGCACACCGAAACCCTCGGCACGGTGATCGACCGGCTCGCCGAAGCGCAGGTGCGTGCGTATCACCTGTTGATGACGATCGATCCGGCCGATGCACGGGTGCATGCGGCCTGGTATCGGCTGGCCGAGTTGGTCGACGGCTACACCGACCTGACCACCGAGGTGATGCGGCGGGCGCGGCGGCTTCCCGCGCTGGGAGCCGATCACTGATGGGGTCGAGACTTCCCAGTAAGGACGCGATCCTGGCCGCCTGCCGGGGCTTCCCGCCGATCGAAGACGACCCGATCCTCGACGCCGCCGCCGAGCTGGCGGTGCTGCATCGGACTCGCGAGCACACCCCCATCTGCGAACTGGAAGCCATCGACGGGCATCGCGGGAGGTTGATGTCGAGCATCGATTGCTGGGTGCGGATGGTGACGCCGGTGCCGTTCGCGGCGGCACGAGTGCATACCCACACGATGGGACAGGTGATCGACCGCCTCGCCCAGCTGACCGTCCTCACCTATACCGCGCTGTCGGCCGCGCACGACGAGGTGTTCTACGACTCCACCGACTTCCTCGCAGAACTCGCCGACGGATATGAGGACCTGGCCGAGGAACTCGCCCAAGGCATCCGCCGACTACCCGTGACCACGACCTTCCCATGAGCAGTGCCACAGGGCCACAGGGAATAGACCCTCCCCGTGCCCGCATCACCGAAACGGAGCCAACGATCAATGTCCGACCCAACCCGCGTGCCCGGCACGCCACAACCCGCTGATGGCATGAACAGGCAAACTAATTCTCCACCAACACTTCTCACGCAACTGAGACGAAGGCTCCCTTATCCGGGCGGGCGGCGGCAGCAGGCGGATTCCGCGTGTATCTTCTGCCGACCTTCGGACCCGCTGGTGAACACGGTGATTCAACACCGCAGGTCGATATATGCCCGCTGGGACAACTTCCCCGCCAGCCCCGGCCACCTCGAACTCGTCCCGTTCCGGCACGTCGAGTCCTTCTTCGAGTTGACCGCACGCGAAGTCCGCGACCTGCACCGCCTGGCCAAGGACATGCGCGAACACCTGCAACTCCTACGCCCCGACGGCTACACCATCGGCGTCAACGACGGTGCCGCCGCCGGGCGCAGCATCGCCCACCTACACCTGCACATCATCCCGCGCTGGCACGACGACGTGCCCGACCCGCGCGGCGGAATCCGGCAGATCTTCCCGGACTGCGACCCCGACAGCTGGCACCGGGACGGAACGACTTCGGCCACCAGCCACCCCAACGGTTAACCCGACACCCGCTCGCTGTCTACACATTTCACTCCACATGGCACTGGATGGGGCACTGAGCCACCGGGCACACCCCTGTGCTGGGCCGAACACATCGCGCGAAAATGGAGCACGCACCGCATGTTCGATGACACGAACATTCCCGGTATTCAGCCACCGGAACAACGCACACCGTCTGACACCGACTCGGCCGATGCTCTGGTGATCCTGGACACCGACATCGGTTACGACCCTGACGATTTGGTGGCTGTGGTGATCGCGGCCCGCACGGTGACCAACCTCGCGGTCGTCACCGCCGATGAGACCCGTGGACGCCGAGCCCGGTTGGCCCGCCACCTGTTGGACCTGCTCGACCGCACCGATGTCCCGGTCATCGCCGGGCTCGACCTCGGCGGCGAGCATCGGTTCCTGGCCGATCATGGTGCGGGAATCCCGCGCTATTCCGACACGACGGGCGAGGAGCGCAACGACCGGATCGATCAGCTCACCGACGACATCGCGCGACTGTGCACGACCGCGACCGGCTCGATCCGCTGGGTTGGGATGGGCCCGATGTCCAACCTCAACGCCGTCCTTTCCCATGTCCCCGACATGGCCGAGCGTCTGACGGTGACGCAGATGGGCGGATGGCTGGATCACTACCGCGACCAGACACGCGCCTCGCACAACTTCCACACCGACCCCACCTCAGCGGGACTCGCCCTGCGCATGCTGGCAGCGCCTCGGCTGGTCCTGTCCGAGCACACCAACTCCCCACTCATCCACGTCACCCCCGAGTGGGCGCTGGTGCGCCGCCTGTCCGCACCGACCGCACCGACCGCACCGACATGGGCGAGCCTGCTGGCGGCCCACTTTCGCATGTGGTCCACCCGCCGACCCGGGTCGTGGATGCACGACCCGCTCACCCTCAGCGCCGCCCTCGGAATGCCGTTCGTCACCTTCGGCCGCGAACCGATCCGCATCGGCCGCGACGCCCGCCTGCACCGCGACCCCAACGGTCGACCGATCGAGGTGTCCGTCGAGGTCGACTACGACGGGTTCCTCGACTGGATGCACGAGGCGGTGCGCGCGTGAACTGGCGACGTTGGCTCAACACACCCACGCACCCGGACCCCGCCACCGCGCTGCCGCCTGCGACCAGCTGGCTGCGGCTGTATGCCGATTGCGGACGCGCGCGATTCGATGACGCCGACCGGCTGATTGCGGTGGCATGCCCGGCCGTGCTGTGCGGGTCGGTCACAGTGGCCGACAACAGAATTCGTGAACACCTGACCTGGGACGCCCGCCCCTGCCCATGGAGTGGATGGCGAATCGTAGACGACCGCGTAGGGCAGGTGGTGTCATGACCCACCGGCACCCGCGAGAGCCCGACGAGGTGACCGGCTTCGGCGACTGCCTCACCGATCCCGGTGAACTCACCACCGACGCCGCGATCACGGCAGTGAGCCTGCATCACGCCTGCCCACCCCGATGTCAGGTCCAGGGCCGGGCTCTGGACACCCTCGACGATGCCTACGGCTACCCGCCCGCCACCGACGTGTCTTCGGCGGCAGAGTTCGGCGAACTCGATGTCCAGCTGGCCGACAGGCTCCGCGATTACCAGCGGCTCGCCCAGCGCGGGGAGGGCAAATGACCTCGCAGCCAACAGTATTGGCCCGCACCCGCACGTTGCTCGCGCGCCTGCTGCGGGCAATCATGCTCGACAGGCCGGAATATCGCGGCCCCAACGGGGAACTGACTGATGACGAGGCGGTCGAGCAGTACACGCTGCCGCCATGGCTGTGGCGGGATCCGCCCCGCTAGATCCGGCTCCGGCTGTTCATTCCAGGACACCCGCCGCTGGAATCCGGCAGCCCCCTCCAGGGCAGGTGTCCATCCGGTGTGGCAGGACTGACAGATGCAGCCCTCGGCAGTGAGCTGGAGGGCTGCTTGACGAACTGGCTCCCCGGAGGCGTCGGGAAGGTGCACCGTGCGGCGTGGGCTCGGCGTGCGGGTACTGGTGGGATCCGAGAATCACCGGGGCAGCAACGAGGCGGCGGCGAGACACGGCACTATGCGGCGCGGCTCAGCCTACTGATCACGCCCCGTGCGGCCGACGACCTTGTCGACGTCGGCGTCGTGCGGTGAGACCGTTCGGATACGTAACCCACAGGTCTCACCGCGACTGGCCTGGTCTTGGTTGTGTTCCGGGGGTGGTGTTCTCAGCAGGCGATGGCGGGTGTGTCGGAGACGCCGTACCCGATGAGAACGTCGGGGGATTCGCCATATTCGCTGATCCCGAGGCTCAGTGAGCGGGGTTGGTTGGTCCAGGGTGCGTGCAGGTTGATCGGGGCCAGGCGGCGGCACTCGTAGGCGACCTGCATGGGGGTGGAGTCCCAGATGCGGGGGAATTCGGGGGTGGCGCGCAGTTTCCGGAACAGCGATCGTGCTCGGGGGAGGTCTCGGTATCGCCCGAGCGTGCCGCGCAAGATGGCGACGGTGTAAGGGATTTCGGTCTCCCAGTTGTCGATGTTGTCGCGGGCGGCGGGGGAGAACATCCACAGGGTGTAGTTGTTGTCGGCTTCGGCGAGGCCGGGCACGGTGCGGTGGAAGATCTGGTTGCCCTGCAGCACGGTCCGGAGGGGATCGAAGCAGACGGCGAGGACATCGCGGGTGTCGAGGTCGTCGAGGTAGGTTTGGACGCTCTGGCTGGTGAGGCGCTGGCGTAGCTCGTGGGCGTGTGGCAGGCCGCGGGAGGGTTGCCACAGTTCGCGCAGGTGTCGGCGCTGGTCGGGGTCGAGGTCGAAGGCATGTGTCAGCTTGTCGAAGCTGGTGGGGCCGGGGGTGATTCGATTCGCGACGAGCTTGTCCAGGTGGGAAGTGCTGATGTCGGCGACTCTGGCGACGTCGGCGCGGGAGCGGCGATCGCGCAGGCGCAGGAATTCCAGCGTGTCGTGGAAGTCGGGCATCCCGTCCAGGATGGGTGCTTCCTGCATCTCACCTTTCCCGTCTGTGCGGAGGTAGCGCGTGTGCGATCTGTCCAGCGTGCGAACGACGAGCTGCCGGTTCGACGTCGCGGTGGCGGGTGTGTTCGGGGGGACTGCTTGGCATCGGGGACTCCTTGTCGGTGGTGCGGGTTGGGGGATCGGGACGGGGCGGTCAGGGCGATTCAGGCCCGGTGTAGGGCTGTCGGTAGCACAGGCAGAATCGGGCGTCGGGTGAGCCTGGGGCGTCGCCGAGTTGGATGCGTGCGGTGTAAGGCTCGCCGGTGGTGGGGTCGCGCAGGTGGATGGGGTCATCGGGGCGGCGGCCGTAGGCGATCGCGATGCTGGTGTCCCACATCTGGCTGAACAGGGCTGAACCGCGCAAATCCCGGAAGAGGGTGCGGGCGTGCGGGGTCTCGCGGTGGCGCCCGAGTGCACCGCGCAGGGTCGCGACGAGGTAGGTGGCGGCGCTGTGGTGGTCGACGACGAGGTGTTCGGCGGTCGGGGCGGCGGATTCGGGGTGGAAGAACCACAAGCAGATGTTGTCGCCGAACTGCTCGACACCGGGCAGAGCCGCGCGGAAACGCTGGTTCGCGAGCACGAGGTTCCACAGGGGATCGATGTAGGCGGCGGCGACGTCGCGGTCGTCCAGGCGAGCAAGTTTCGCCCGGCGATCGGGGGTGAGGGTGCGGGCGCGCAGCTCCTCGAGCGGTGAGAGCGGGACCGGCGGGCGGGCGAGGTCGCGGGTGTAGCGTTCCTGAGCACGATCGAGGTGGTAGGTGGCGACGAGGTTGTTCAGAACTGTCGCCGTGCATCCGGCGTCGCCGCGCTCGATCATCTTGAGCAGCTCCTTGCTGATGTGGAGGTGGGCGGCGGCGCGCGGGCGAGAAAGCTTGCGGCGCTCACGGATCCGGCGTGCCCAGCCGCCCAGGTCGGGTATCTCCGGCCCGGTGCGGTCCTGGCGGCGTCGTCGTGGACGGCGGGCCGGGTTCGTCGTCGGGTTCATCCAAATCCCCTCCTACTACGGTATTCCGTATCCCCCTCCGGGTGGGGTACGGTGAAAGGTTCACTCCCCCTAGATGATTCGTTCCTACCAGAGAGAGATCATCCCGGCAAACAGCGTTTTCCGTGAGCTAGCCGACGAATAGCCGAAGGCATCGAAGGTGGCGGCGCGGAGTATTCGCTGCGCTCGCCCGCCGGAGGGGACACGCACCCGCAGACTTTCTCGACTAGCACTTTCTTTACCCCTTCCACGCATAGGCGCAGGCCACTGCACCGATTCGGAGGGGTAAGAAAAGTGATAGCACAATCCTTACCCCTCGAAGGGGTAGCGCGGCAGCGGTTTTCGGGGCTGTGATGGTGGAGCAATCACACCTGCTCCGAAAGGCAAACCCATGGATATCTACAACATTCTGTCGCTACTCGATGCCGGGGCCTCGCTGGTCTCGAACGTGCTGACGATCGTCTCGCAGGGACTGGGTCTGGTCCTGACCTACCTCTGACACCTCACACCATTCCTCTCCAGATGAGGAATAGGGTCACGGGTCCCCGGCTGAGGTCGGGCAGCCGGGGACGCCCAGCATTTCTCACACATATTCACGCGCATTCCCCGACTCTTTCTCTCCCACCTTTTTCTCCTTCGATCGAAGGGTTATTCGTCATGCCCGAAAACGGGAAACTACCCCGGACCGCCCCACTTTCGGGGCGAGGTTGCGGCCCAGACACCCGTCACTCCCGCCAGGTGTGCGGCGGGAGGCTGCTGTGGGGTGGCCGCATGTTGGCTACCGGTGTCCTACCGGTGGTGATGATGATCACCACACCCGAAGCCGTTGCGGTGACGCTGGATCCGATCGCCGACCAGCCCGGGGTCACCGCCCCGGTCCAGCCCGGCACCGCCGCTCCTGCCCCGCCCCCGCCACCGGACCCACCGCCGCCCGAGCCGCCTGAGTATGCGGTGCAGCCGCCCGAGGTCCGCAACGGCCCGGCCCCGCGCCCGGCCCCCCAGCCGGGTCCCGCCCCCTCGATCCAGGTGATCGAGCTGCACTCACCGGAGCCCGTGCCCCCGGTCGCGCCGATCGAGCCACCCCCCAACACGATCCGGATCGGCCAATGGCAGACACCCTCGCCGGACTGGGTCCCGCCGGAGGTCCGCGACACCATCAACGACGTCGCCGCCGACGCCGAGGCCCAAGCGGCGACGTTCCTGGACTCGGTCGGGATCCCAGCCGGGCGCTCGGACCGGGTCGCCGGTTCCACGATCGCCGGGGCCGGGGCCGGTGGCGCGATCGGCGGCGCGCTCGCGGGTGCCCCGGCAGCGGCAGCCGGTGCCGTGGTGGGCGGGCTGGCCGGGGGCACGATCGGCGGTATCGCCGGTGCCGCGATCGGCACGGTGGTGGCGGTGCCGGTCATCGGCACGATCACCTCCGGTGTCGCCGGAACCGCGATCGGCGCAGCGGCCGGTGCCGTCGCGGGCGCATTGGTCGCCGGTGTCCCCGCCGCCGTGGTCGGCGCGCTCGCCGGTGGCACCGTGGGCGCGGGCTTCGGGGCCGGGGTGGGGGTGGGTCAGCCGTGACCGGAATCCGCATCCACGTCTTGACCGCCGCTGTCCTGACCGCCTGCATGAGCGCGCTCTGCGCGCCCGGCACGGGGTCGGCGCAACCACCGGCCGGGCCGGACTGCCCGGTGTTGTGGGTCCTCGGGGTGCAGGGCACCGGCGAGTCCTCCCCCGCCGCGTCCGAGACCGCCGACACCGGAATGCTGGGCGCGATACTCGGCCCGGTGGTCGCGGCGGTGCCGAATCTGGTGCAACGCACCTACATTCCGTACTCGGCAGCATTCGGTGGCGCGGTAGGCACCGGCGGCGGCAGCGCCCCGTACACGTCCTCGGTCGGCGAGGGCCTGGCCGCACTGGAGGCGACCGCGGAGAGGGTCGCCGCTGACTGCCCCGACACGGCGTTGGCGGTGGTCGGGTATTCCCAGGGCGCGCAGGTGGTCTCGGAATTCGCCCGTGCTGTCGGCGCGGGCGAGGGACCCGTCACGCCCGAGCGGGTAGCGGGGATCGCCCTCTACTCCGATCCCGACCGCGCCCCGGGCTCACCGGTGATCCCCGGCCGCCCAGGCCAACTCAGTCCCGACCCGGCCCCGGGCACGTCCGGGGCGGCGGTGTCGGGGGTGGCGATCACCACCGCCCCGGCCTCCGGCGGCGGGATCGCCACCAGTTCGGGTGTCGAGTACGGGGCGCTGACCGGCCGGGTGACCGACGTCTGCGTCGAAGGCGACCTCAGCTGCGCGGCACCCGAACGCGCCGCCCTGCTCCGGATGGCCGCGCAGCTCGCCGCCCAAGCCGATCTACGTGATCCGATCGCCGCACTCGGCTCGATCCAGACCCTGCTGTCGGGAGCGCTGGGTGAGGCGTGGACCACAGTGGTCAACAACGACTTTCAGATCGGGGCCGGGTTCGTCGATTACGCGCCCGCGGCGAGTCTGGCCGAGCGCCTCATCGACGCCTCCGACCCCCGCACCCCGCCACCCGGCCCGGACGCCACCGCTGCCGCCTCAGCGCGGTGGGGGCAGATCACCGCGATCGTGGCCTCCGACCCGGTCGGGCATTTGCCGAAACTGGCCGGGCAACTCTCGGGTGCCTGGGGGCAGCTGATGGCCGACAACGCCGATCTGACCAATCCCGTTGTGTGGCTTAACTACGCCGACATAAACGGCCGCCACACCAGCTACGCCGCCACCGGTCAACTCGCCAGCGGCATCGCGTGGCTGACCGCACTAGCCCACGACCTCGCCGGGAGCCAACCATGACCAGCGACTTCTACCACCCGCCGACCCTCGACGGCCACCGCCCCGGAGACCTGGTGCGCACACGGCCGGTGTTCGTTGCCCAGCTGAGCCAGGCGCGGGGGGCGTGGCAGGTCGTCTACGTCTCGGCCAATTCCCGCTCCGAACCCATCGCCGCCTCGGGGATCGTGCTAATCCCCGAGGCGGTCGCCGCCCCGGGCACGACCGCGATCCTGGTGTACTGCCCCGGGTTTCGCGGCCTGGGCGGTGTCTGTGCGCCCTCGCAACTGCTGGCGATCGGTGCCGAACCCGACACCACCGCGATCGAGGCCGCATTGCGGCGAGGGTGGGTGGTGGCGATCCCCGACGGGGAGGGCCTGGGCATCATCGGAGGCGGACCGCACACCTTCCTCGCCGCGCGCGCCGGGGGCCGGGTGGCGCTGGACCTCGCGCGAGCGGTGTATCGGGGCGCGAACCTCGGTGTCGCGGTCGCACCGGTGGTGGCCTGGGGATACGCCGATGGCGGGCGGGCGGTCGCCGCCGCCGGGGAGCTGCATCCCTGGTATGCGCCGGAGCTGGACTTGTGCGGTATCGCTGCCGGAGCCGTGGCTTCCGACCTCGCCGCCCTGGCACCGGCGTTCAACCGCGGCGAGGCCACCGGCCTCGGGCTCGCCGCCATGGTCGGCCTCTCCCACGCTTATGAGCACCTGCCGCTGCGCCAGGTGCTGTCCGAGGACGGGGCGCGCGCCGTCGAGCAGGCCCAGCACCTCACCGCCGCCGAACTGCTGCAACAGTTCCCGCAGCCGGTGGCGCACTGGTGCCGTCGTCCCGAGCCCTGGAACGATCACTGGTGGCGGCGGGTACTGGCGATGGAGACCCTCGCCCACACCCGCCCCGGGATGCCGCTGCACCTCTACCACGGCGGGCTCGACACCATCGTTCCCGTGTCGGCGGGACGTCGCACCCTCATCGCCTACCGCCAACGCGGCACGAAGGTCGACTGGCACGAGTACGACGGCGATCACCGCAGCACCGCGCACTGGGCCCTCTCCGATGTCCTGGCCCGGCTCACCGAGGACATCGCCAACGGCCCCGTGTCCCAACCCACCTCGGCGTCAGCCGACGCCGAGGTGAGGCCGGGCGCGTGAGCCACCCCTGACCCCTCCGGGGGAACCTGCCCGCACCCCGCGACTCCCCCACCTTCCCCCTCGGGGTGCGGGCAGGCCCGGAGACAACCCGATCCGAGGCGAGATGAATGGCGAGGTACCCCACAACAACCCGTCCGATGACGACGACGCCGAAGCATGGGTTGACCTGCCGCAGACTCGGCCGGACCTTCAGGTCGTCCTCGGTCACAGCACCGGCCCCGACGTCAACGATCCCGACCAGTCGCCCTCGCCCGAGGACGACTGGATCTTCCAGTTCCCCGAGCCTCCCCACACGTCCGTCACCGACACACCCTCCCGATGGTGGGTCAGTATCCGATACCGGATGCCGGGCGGGGCCTGGGCCGCACTGGGGGCCACCATCTCCATCCTGATCGGTGTCGTGGTGGTCGCCGCCGATGACACCGGCGGCACCGCCCAGCATGTGCAGGCCACCGCCGCGCCACCCAACTCGACCGCCACAGCCCAGGGCCCGTGTGCCGGGCTCTCGGGCACCGTGGTCACCGACCGCGCCGGGGACCCCGCCACCCTGGCCGGGGTGATCGCTTCTTTCGAGGCGGCCTACTACATCGACCGCGACGCTTCGAAGGCGATGTTGTTGGTTGCGCCCGAGACCGGGATCACCGCCGAGGGCCTCGCCGCGGGCATCGCGACCATCCCGCCGGGCACCCGGCACTGCGTGGCGATCACCCCGATCACCCCGACCACGGCGAACGTCCATATCGCCGAAGTGCGTCCGGACCTCAAGCGGATCGACTACCTCCAGCTGATCAACACCCGCCCCGCCGATACCGGTAGCGCGTTGCTGATCTCCAACTTCCAGAAGCAGGGATAGGAATCAGGATGAGGACAGGCTCGCAGGCGCCGTTTCTGATCGCCGTCGCCGGACTGAGTCCCCGCGCCGGTACCACCACGACCACCGTTGCACTCGCCCACGCCTGGCCAGGCCCGGAAGCCGCCCTGATCGTGGAAGCCGACTCCGCAGGCGGACAGCTCGCCGACATGGTCGGCGCGGACCCCCACCTCGGGCTGGCGAGCCTGGCCCGGCGGACCACCCCCGGCCAGCCCATCACCCCGAACCTGCTCGCCCAGCATGTTCAGCACCTACCCGGAGGCGAGGCACTTCTGGCCGCCCCACCCCACCACGACCCCACGCAAGCCCTCCCGGCCGCCGAACTGCTCACCGATCCACACGCGGGCTGGCGAGCCCTCGGCGCGACCGTGTTCGCCGATTGCGGTGTCCCCGAGCCGGACTCGCCCGCACATCCAGTCATCGCCGCCGCCGACGCCGCCCTGTTCGTCGTGCGCGCCGAGCACATCGACCCCGAGCCCGCCGCACAGCGCATCCTCGACCTCACCCGCCGCAGACGCCCCCGGGGCATCGTGGTCATCGGCGGCAGCCGCGCCTACGTCGCCGCGATCAAGTTCCCGGTAGTGGGCACCCTGCCCGCCACCCGCGCCGGAGCCCAGGCACTGCTGACGGGCCGCCGCGCACGACGGCACCTGACCCAGCCCGCCCGCCGCATCACCACCGCCGTGGAAATCCAGCTCCGCGCCGACGGCCGCCACGAACGCCTCGCCCAGCCCTCCACACCCCGCGCTGCCCGCCAGGACCGCCCAAGACGCCGTGACGAGGGCGGGCCCAGGATCTACCGCATCGAGCAGCCGCCTGTCCCCACACCACGCCCTCGCACACCGGAGCCCGTGGTTGTGGAAGCCGCAGAGCCCGTCCCGCCGCCTCCCGCCTCTGAGCCTGTGCTCGTGGTGGAGGCCGAGGATGCCGGCCAACCCGGCGAGGGCGGCCTCGCTGCGGCGCCCGAGCCCAGCCTCCGCCCCGAGACCGAGATCGCGGGCTCCCCAACGGCCCCGATGCCGGAGCAGGCTGGACCTGCCCTGGCATTGCGGGTATTCGGGCCGACACGGATCTTCTGGCGTGAGCCCGAAACCGATGAGAGCGTGGAGATCACCTCGCAGTTGCAGCCCCGCATCCGCGAACTCGTCGCGGTGCTCGCCTTGCATCCGGACGGGCTGTCGCGAGGCCAGCTGACCGAGCTGCTGTGGGGCGAGCGCCCGATCGAGCGGGCATCAGGCGTGCTCACCAACACCCTGAGCCGACTGCGCACCTCCCTCGGTGCGGCCACCGGCGGCCAGATCACCGAACTCCTCGCCGACGACCGAGCGCACTACCGCCTGTCCGTGACCGCGGTGAGTGTCGACTATTGGGAGTTCAACGCCGCCGTCACCGCGCGCCGTCGCGCCAGCAACGACAGCGAGCGAACCGCCGCGTGCCGGGCGATCGCCGCGATCGCCACCACGGACCTGGCCGCCGACCTCACCGACTCCTGGACCGAACCGGTACGCGAATCGGCACGCCGCGACACCCACAACGCCCTGCAATGGCTGGCCACCCACGACGCCGACCACGACCCCCGCGCCACCCTCGAACTCCTCGAGACCACCGCCCAAACCGACCCCTACAACGAAGCGCTCTGGCGTGACATCCTCCGCCAGCACGCACGCCTGGGCGAATACGCCGCCCTCGCCCGCACCTACACTCTCCTGACCCGCAAACTCGGCGAGATCGGCGAAACCCCGAGCCGAGAAACACGCCAACTCCTCGAATACCTACGCCGAGGAGAAGACCGCAATACTCCCCGGCCAGGCCCCTGACCGCGCCCGGTGGAGAAATGCAACTAAATCGCCAGCGTTATCGGATTCGATGCATTTCATTGCTGGTAATATTCGTATTCGGCCAGCGATATTCACGGGCGGGCGATGCGAATTACTCGGTCTCCGATGAATATGTCCGCGAGGCTCGAATCGTATCGAGAAGTGTGCGGAGTGCTCTTCTATTTCGGCCGGATGGCGGTTGGCTATCTCGGCGTGGTCAATCCGTGGGGTTTTCTGTGGGGAAACGTGTAGGGCCATCCGTGGGGCGCTCAAAAGGCCCCACCGCACCCAGGCATACCCGCAGCTAGGAAGGCACACCCATGACCGGGTGTCATCCAGGATTGTCTATATACAAAGCTATATAGACATGCGTCGCCGCCGGTTGTCCTGGTCGATCGTCTCACTCGGCATTCGCTCCGGCTTCATTATCTCCCCATCGTTCCGTTCCCCTCTTTCTCCTCTTTCTATTTCTTTGAATTGTCTTCACGCTTCGGCTGGTCGCGTGCCAGGCCGAGGTGAATTCGGCGGGGTCGTGCGCATTTCATTTCTGCCTTGTCTTGTCGCGCGAGGCGGACTCGCGGCGAATTCGGGGAATTTCGGCGAATTGGGTTGAGAGGTCGTTGTCGGTCGAGCTAGCGTCGAGCCGTTCCCGGAAATCGCCGGGACATTCCCCGAATTCCCATTGGCAGCCTCGCCGCACGTATGCCACGATCCGCCGTGGTTTTGCGTTTTGGGTTCGTAGTTTCAGGAGATGAAATGGCAAACAGCACTTCCCCGGTGACCTTGTCCGGTGCCCGTTTGGGCAATGGTGAATTGCGGCGCATGGTGGCCGCCGAATTGGCCGCCAATGCGGGCCGGGAGCTGTCCCCCCGGGAGATCGCGAAAACCCTCGTGCGTTCGTCCGGTGCGGTCGGCAACGCCCTCGAGGCGCTGACCGCCGCCGGGCACGCCGACCGCACCTCGGCCTCCCCCCGCCGCTACCGCGCCAACGCCGCCACCGCCACCGCCGCCACCGCCCCGGCCGCCACCGCCGCCCCGGCCCCGGCGGTCCCGGCGGCCGGTACGGCGGCGAACCCGGCCCCGCGCCGCCGCCGGGCACCGAAAGCGGCCACCGCCCCGGCCGCCCCGGCGCGCACCGGCAACACGGTGGCCCGCCCGAACGGACAGGACTACCACGTGCGGAAGTTGGCCGGGCGCGCCGATGTCGATGTGTTGCAGACCATGCGCGCGGCCGAGGTGCCGGTGCTGCTGTACGGCCCGCCCGGTACCGGGAAGACCTCGCTCATCGAGGCCGCCTACGGTGACCTGCTGACCGTGCAGGGCGACGGGGACACCACGGTCGCCGATCTGGTGGGCGAGTACACCCAGAACCCGGACGGCACTTTCGTTTTCGTGCACGGCCCGCTGGTCCGGGCCATGCGTGAGGGCCGGGTGCTGTTCATCGATGACGCGACCCTCATCCCGCCGACCGTGCTGTCGGTGGTGTACCCGGCCATGGACGGCCGCCGCGAGATCGTGATCAAAGCCCACGGCAGCGAGATCGTGAAAGCCGCGCCCGGGTTTTTCGTGGTGGCCGGGCACAACCCGGGGGTGCACGGGGCGATCCTGTCCGATGCGTTGGCGAGCCGGTTCGCGTTCCAGGTGCAGGTGGGCAGCGACTACGACCTCGCCGCCCAGCTCGGAGTGGAACGGGGGGCGGTGAAGGTGGCGCGGGAGCTGGCCGCCCGACAGGCCAAAGGCGAGGTCGGGTGGGCACCGCAGCTGCGCGAGCTGTTGGCGTTCCGCAAGATCGCCGCCGCCACCGACTCCGCCACCGCCACCGCCAATTTGATCGGGGCCGCACCCGAGGACGACCGCGACATCGTGGCCGCCGTGGTGCGCACCGTGTACGGCACCAACCACGCCCCGCTGGCCCTCGGCCCCCGCATCTGAGCACCCACCCCGCTACGAAAGGGACCACCCGCCATGACCGGCCACGTGATCACCACCCCGGCCCCCGCCGCCCCGACGACCACCCCCGCCTCGGCCTCTGTGCCTGTCACCGATGGGTGGGCCACGCTCTCGGCTGCCATGACCGCCGAGGCCCCGCCGATCGCCGACCGCGAGGACTTGACCGTGATGATCGCCCCCGGCGCTGCTTTCGGGAACCCGGCGGTGTTCATGCCGGGCCGCGCGGCCATCGAAATCGACGGCACCCGCCTGAAAATCGACCCCGCCACCGCCCACCCCGAACGCAACAGCGACCGCAACCGCTACCCGGCGGTGTGGGGCGCGCTGGTACACGAATGCGCGCACGCCAAGCACTCGACGTGGGACCCGCCGCCGGTGGCGCACCCGGAGGTGGTCGATGCCGCGATGCTGCTCGAGGAGTCCCGCATCGAGGCCGCCCAGATTCGCCGCCGCCCCGACGACCGGCACTGGTTGCGCGCCAGCGCCACCGAGATCGTGATCGGGGACAACGGCGGCGCGATCGCCGCCGCCCAGATCCCCCCGACTCCCTACAACGCCGCCCTCAACGCCGCGCTCATCCTGGCACGGCACGACGGCGGCATCCTCGACGCGACCGAGGTCGCGCCCGCCGCCACCGCGATCGAGGCCATCCTCGGCACCGACACCCTCGACCAGTTGCGAGCCATCTGGCGCGAGGCCCACACCTTGGCCGACACCGACGCCGCCGCCATGCTCGAGCTCGGGCAACGCTGGCTCGATATCGTCGGCCCCGACCCCCACACCGACCCCGTGCCGTCCTCGCCGCTGGGGGCCGCGATCGGCGACACCGTGACCAACATCGGCAACGCGGTCGCCGCCTCGCCGGTGGACCCCGACCCGGCCGAGATCGCCGCCGCCGCCCGGCGGGCCGCCGAACGCGACGCCAAAGACGCTGCCACGCAAGCACGAAAGGTGTTCGGCGACGGGTCGGGCCGAGGCCGGACCGCGAGCACGCGACGGACACGCACCGCCCGCCCGGAGGAGCACACCGCCGCGCGGGTGCTCGCCCGCGCCCTCAACACCGCCGCCACCCGCGAACGGACCGCCGTGAAAACGACTTCCGCGCTGCCGCCGGGCCGGTTGCGGATGCGCGGCGCGCTGGCCCGGGAGGCCCAACGCGCCGCCGGGGCGATCCCCACCGCCGAACCGTTCACCCGCACCACCCGCAAAACCCCTCCGGTGCCGCCGTTGCGAGTCGGTGTCGCGTGTGACGTGTCCTCCTCGATGGGCAGCTACGCCGCCCCGGTGACCTCGGCCGCGTGGATCATCGCCCGCGCGGCCGAGCTGGCCACCATGCCCGCTACGACCGCGACCGTGACATTCGGGGCCTCGGTCAAACCGATCACCTACCCCGGCACCGCGCCCAAGAGGGTCACCGAATTCAGTTGCCCGGACTACCTCCACGCCATCGATACCGCTGTCGAGGCCCTCGACGGTGCCCTCGACCTGGCCCGGCCCGACGCGACCCGGCTGTTGGTGATCATCTCCGACGGCCAATACCGGGGCCGCAACCGTCGCCGTGCCCAGGCCCGCGTGAACGCGCTGCGCGCGGCCGGATGCGCGGTGCTGTGGCTGGCACCGGCCAACAGAAAGCCGGAGCCGCTGGACGGAGTGACCCTGCACTTGGTTACCGACCCGGCCGCCACCGCCGCCGCCATCGGCCGCGCTGCCACCGCCGCCGTACGCGCCTCCTAGCCCCCCGGGTGCCGCCCCGGGCCACCGGCGAGGGGCGGCACCCGGACCGAACACCACTGCCCGCCCCACCCGGGGCAGCAACGACAGGAAACGACACCATGACCGGCACCGCCTACCCGATCGCCACCACGGCCGCCCTCGACTCGATCTACGTGATCGCCAACGCCATAACCGGCGACCAGTTCGTCATCTACGCCCCCGGCCCCCACGACGAGCGCGGCATGTACACCGTTGCCCACGTGACCGGCGGCACGGGCGGTTACACCGCCCCGCGCATTCACCTCGTGCACCCCGACGACATCGCCGCCTACGCCACCGGTGCCGTCGACCGGATGCGCCGGGGCGGGCACGGGCACGCGGTGAGCGTGTGGCTCGACCGCACCACCGGCCCCCTCCACGAGCACCTGACCCGATGAACCCGCCAGCGACACAACCGAACCCGAACTCGAACCCGGACCGCGAACAGGCGAACCACATGCGCCCGATGAAGAACACCAAGAGTCACGACGAGGACGGCGTGATCAAACCCGACGCCCAACTCAGCGGCAACGCCTACGTCATGGTGACGCTGCGCGACACCGACGACCCCTACGGCCGGATCCTGCTGGTGTGGAACCCCCACCGCTGCAACCACGGCTACACCATCTGCGTCGAGTGCGCCGACAGCTGGGAACTCGACCACCACGTCCACTACGACCTCACCGGCGGCGGACGACGGCTGCGCAAAGCCCTCGACACACCGCCCGCCATCGCCGACACCGCCGAAACCGACACCGGCGGTACCCAGCCCGCCGAGGCCGACACCGCCGAGGCCGACTCGTGGCAGGCACAACCCGCGCGAGAGGTGGCGGTGTGCCAGAACCAGATCGGCACACCGCCACCGACCGCCCTCGTTCTGCGCGGTGTGCTCGCCCGCCGTGACCCGCGGCGAGGCCGCCCGGCGTGAGTCGCCCTCGCACTGTCGCAACAATTGCCCGCGAGTCGAATTCCTCTCGTGCTGTTCGCATTCCGGAATTCGACGAGAGGAATTCGGGGCCGGAATTTGTTTCTACGTTCCGCTTGACATCGCACACCGTATCGAGCGTCCATGGAACCCGGAACGGCACCGACCCCCCGGGGGAAACGCCCCGATCGGTGTGGTTTCCGTCCCGACCGGGACATCACCGAATTCACCGAAACCCATTGTTGGAAGGATCCGCCATGTCCAAAAAGAAGAACACCACCACCGCGCCCCCGGCACCGGCCGCGCCCGCCCCGGATGCCGCCCCTGCTGCCCCGGACAGCGGTTCGGGGGCGGCGCGTGTGCCCGTGCTGCGCACCGACACAGACCGGGCGTTGTGGGCGGCGCTGGGCAGCAACCCCGGCAGCAACCCCGCCGCGCTGGCCGACGCGGCGGGCATCGGGGTGTCGACTGCCCGGCGCGTGCTGGCGGGGTGGGAAACCGCGGGGGCCGCGCGGTCGGCCACCGACCCCGCATCGCCCCGGGCGGCGAAAACCTGGACCGCCGGATCCGCCGCCCCCGAACCCGCCGCCGAACCGGCCGCGCCCGAACCCGCCGAACCGGAACCGGCCACCCCGGAACCCGCCCCGGCTGATCCCGCCGCGCCGGAACCCGTTTCGCCCGAACCGGCCGCCTCCGCCGAGGAGGCGGCACCGGCCGACCCCGTGCCGGACAGTGCGCCGGAGACGGCGGTAGCTGCCCCCACGGGCGACGATTCCGCCGACCCTGTCCCGGCGGCACCGGTCCCGGACGACGACGCGGCAGCGGCCAAGGCGGAGTCGGCGGTGGAGCGGTTGCCCGCCGGGGCGTTGCGGGGACAGGTCGAGGATTTCCTGCGCGACAACCCCGGAAAGGAGTTCACCCCGCACCAGATCGGCAAGGCCCTCGACCGGTCCAGCGGCGCGGTCCACAACGCCCTGGTCACCCTGACCAAGCAGGGGACCGCTCACCAGACCAGCACGGCCCCCAAGAAATTCACCCTCGCGTCCTGACGACGGGGCGATGCCGGAATCCCCGGAGCTCTTACCTCCGGGGAGTCCGACACCGCGCCACTCAATCTATCTCCTGAGAAAGGTGCCCGACCATGTACTCCACTCCCACCCCGGCCATCCTGGCCTCGTCCCTGCACAAGGTGTTCGCCAACTCCACATACGCACCCGACAGCCTCGCATTGTGGCTCGAGATCGCCGACGTGGCCGTGCGTGAGCTCAGCATGCCCGTTCCCCCGGCGCTGATGCCGTGGGTGCCGGTGATGCTGCGCTACCGGCTCCACCGGACCGAGGGCGAGTTCTTCCCCTACACCGGTTCGGTGCGGATCCTGACGGGGGCGCTGACCGGCACCTCGTTCTCCGATCCCGATGCCGCCGCCCGCGCGGTCGTCGCCGCGACCCCGGCCCCGGTGACCGGACGCGCCGAGGGCGACACCAGTGACGACACCGACGCGGTGCGGAAGGTGTTGCCGTCGTGGCGGTTCCGGTCCACCGTGCCCCCGCTCATCTCCTAGCCCGCCCACGCACTGAAACGGCCGGTGGTGCCGAGCGAATTGCTCGGCACCACCGGCCGTTTCGCTGTGCGCTGTGCGCTGTACGGGGGCGGTGCGGCGGCTACTTCGTGCGGTCGATGGCCCCGACGATCCAGTGGGTCAGCACGGGCGCGGCGGTGTCGTAGCCGGTGGCCGGGAACACGGCCGTGTCGCCGTTCTGCGGGGCAGCAACGCCTGTGCCCGTGGTGGTGCCCGCCCCGGCGGTGGTGGCGGTGTTGTAGGTCTGGGTGAGGATCGGGAACTGGGTGCCGGTGAACGCGCTGGCGGTGGCCGAAAGGAGATCGGCGGCGATCGGTGCCAGTCCGGTCAGCGCCAGGACGGCGGCGACGGGGTCGCCGTAGGCGAGGGTTTCGGCGGCGGTCCAGGCGATCTCCTGCGCGTGGCCGATGTCGGTGGCGATGCGGGTGATGTCGAGACCGGCCAGGACACCGACGATCTCGGCGGCGATCGTGGCGACCCCGGAGCTGTCCAGCGGGGCCGCGATCGTCAGCGCGCGAGCCACCAGGCGCAGGTCGAGTCCGGCCGCCAACTGCACCAGCGGGGCGAACTGGTTGTTCAGGTCGCCCGAGACGCGGTGCAGGCCACGCAGGTCCCCAGCGGTGAGCAGGCCCGGCAGCTGGGCGAGGTCGGCCACGATCGCGGGCACGTTCGCGGTGAAGCTGGCCAGCCCGTTGAGCACGGTGACCACCTGCGCGAGAACCTGCGAAGCACTGAGCTGCCCGGTCGAGGTTGTGCTGGTGGTCGTGGCCGGTGCGCTCGTCGTGGCGGTGGGGACCTTCGCCGAGGTCGTGGGGGCTGCGGTCGTGGTCGAGGCCCGCGTCGGGGCCGGGGTGGATGTGGCCGAGGCGGAGGTGGCGGTGGCGAGAGCGCGGCTCACCGCGGCGAGCACCGGAGACGACTCCGCGGTGGTCGAGCAGTAGCTGTCGCCCTCGGCGCAGAGCGTACGAACCAGGTCGGTCAGGTCGCCGAAGCTCTTCGGGCGCGGACCGGTGACGCCCTGCCCCGAGACCGGGGTGCCGAGCTGGGTGGTGGCGGGGTCTCGGCGAGGGTCGGAGACGAGCGCGACGGCAACGACGCGCGAGGCCGGGATCGGGCCCGCCTTGTTGCCGATGCTCGTGGCGAGGTCACCGGCGACCTCGGCGCCCTGGCCGTAGCCGGCCAAAACGACTCGCGTGTCCGAGCACAGCGCCGAGACCGCCGCGGTGAGCTCCTGTCCGCTCACGGACCCGGCACCTATGGTCGGCGCGGCGAGTGTGCGGACCTCGATGTCGCTGCCGTAGCGGGCGGTCAGCGATTCCCCGAGCTGGGTGAGGATCACGGCGGTAGCCTCGCCGGTGGTCGGAGTTGTCTCGTAGGTGCCCTGTACCAGCAGCGCGGTCCAGCGCGGGCACTGGGTACCGGTCGGGCCGGTGGTGGGTTCGGCGGCGGCGACACCGGCCGTCACGGTGGTGGTGGCGATGGCCGCGCACAGTGCCGCGTGTGCGGCGCGCCGAGCGCGGGCGGTTCGAGTGTGGTTGCGGTGCATGAGATTTCTCCGTTCTCGTGGCGGGTGGTCACGGGGCGGCGCGGGAGTCGTTTTGGGCGGGTGTGGGTCGGGTGGCGGCGTAGTAGTCGTCGCCGGACCAGCGGTAGGACGAGATCTGAACGGGCTCGTTGAAGGTGGGTGCGTGCACCATCTGGCCGCCGCCGAGGTAGATGCCGACGTGGTGGACGTCGGCATCGGTGCCGTAGAACAGCAGGTCTCCGGGGGCGAGCTGGTCCTCGGAAACCGGTGTGCCGGTGTGGACTTGGTCGTAGGTGGTGCGGGGGATGGAGATTCCGGCGGCGCGGTAGGCGGCTTGGGTGAGCCCGGAGCAGTCCCAGCCGCCGTTGACCTCGGGTCCGTTGCCGCCCCACACGTACGGCAGGCCGAGCTGGGCGCAGGCGAAGGAGATCACTTGCGCGGCAGTCGGGTTCGGTGGTGAGGCGGTGTGGCAGTCGCCGCCGGAGGTGGTGTCGGTGGCTCGGTAGCGGGCCGCCTGGTCCAGGACGTCACGCACATACCAGTCGGCGTGGTTGTAGGCGAAGATCGCGCTGTACATGTCCTCGGGTGCGCCGGAGTCGCACAGGTAGAACGCGGCAGCGTGGATCGCGTCGGAGGGGTTGTAGCGCGAGGGCGGGCTCGCACCACCGGCAGGCAGAGGATGGCGCGCGGTCACCGAGTCGAAGGTCGAGGCCAGGAACTGCATCGGACCGCCAGCACCGGAGCTGTTCTCGCCGGAGGACACCCCGGGCAGGGTGGAGCGGCCGTGGTCGGTTTCGATCTTGCCGATCGCGGCGAGCACCGACCAGTCCAGCCCGGGACAGTCCCCGGCGGCAGCCTGGTAGAGCACGAGCATCTCCGCCGGGATGTCCTGTTGCGCTTCGGCACTCGGGGTCGAGCCGGTGCCGGTCGAGGTCCCCGGGGCGGGCGCGATGAGCGCTTGGTCGAACACGACGACGGCGCTGACCACGGCCGCGATCACGACCACGCAGAACACGAACGCCGCGCAGCCCGCTCCGAGTGCCTTGACCAGCATCGCTACCTCACTGGTATTCCGAGGTCGGTGGCTGGGGCGGGGGCGGGGCGAGGGCGACGACCCCGCTAAGCGGTGCCCAGGTCGGCTCCGGGTCGACCTCGCTGGACGGCGGCGTACGCCTCGGCCAGACGGCGGCGAGTTCGTGCAGGCGCCTGCGGCCGGAGTCGGTGTCCAGTGGCAGCCACACCTGACCGGCCGGACTCGCCGCGGTGACCGAGGCGAGGAACTCGGCGGCGGCGGTGGCGACGGGCACCGCCTCGGGATCGGGCAGCCGCTCCCACGTCCGGCGCAAAGCCGCGCGAGCGTTGGCCTCTCGCGCGGTCGTCGGCACCCACAACAGGACCGGCGTGATGACCCCGGTGGTGCGGGCCAATTCGGCGAATCCGTGCAGCTTGGCCGCGACTCGGGACAGGGCTGTGGTGCCGAGGTCGTATTCGACGAAGAAGTCGAGCAGGTCCTCGCCGTGGGTGTAGCGGCCGTGGGCGTCGGGACGTGCGAGGTCGCCCCAGAGCCGTTGGCATCGGGTCTGGGACCACCACCGCGACACCTGCCCGCCGTGGGGGTGGGTGACCAGGGCGGTGAACCATTCGGCGACGCCGAGAGTGTGGGTCAGGTGCAGGCTGTGGGCGACCGAGAGCGCAGCTTGGTGGTTGTAGCCGAGCTCGCGCACGCTCGTTCCGGCCTCGGCGGCAAGGATCGATGCTCCGGCGGGGGCGAGGGTCCAGTGGTAGGGGGCGCTGCCCCGAATGCGCAGGGGCCGGAACCGGTCCAGGAGCCGGTAGGTGTGCAGGATCGCCAGGCGGCGGCGCGCGATCTTGGCGGTCGAGAACGCCAGCGCGGCGAGCTGGTCGGTGGTCAGGACCCGGTGCTCGTGCACCATCCGCAGAATCCAGCGATCACGCCCGGTCAACCCCCGCACTACCGGGCTCGGGTCTCGCGGTCGGGCAGGGCGGGGTGTGCGGGTGTCGGCTTGCCGGTCAGGATTGGAGATCATCGGTGCAAGAACCTTTCTCGGGAAATCTCGGGCTAGGGCAGCTGGGGATCCGGCCGGACCGGGTCCGGCCCGTCGTCGTCGGACGGGCCACCACGAGACGGGGAGCTGCCCGGTGCTGTGGTGAGGCGAGCGCGTGCAGCGGCGGCGATCTCGCGGGCGCGACCCGGGATCGGCGGGTCCAGAGGACGGGTGGTGAGGGTGAACGGGCGTGCGTTGCGGCCGTCGACTAGCAGGCGGGCGGCGGCGTGGAAGGCGTCGAGATGGGACAGGTCGTGCTCGGACAACCAGGGCTCGGTGTGGCGGGCCAGGTCCCGGGCGTCATCAGGGCTGACAGCGAACACGATCTTGTTGCGGGCATTGGCCGAGATGCCGTCGCGCAGCTCTCGGGAGAGCTGGCCGAGGTTCTGGTGCGCCAGCAGCAGCGACAAGCGCAGTCCTCGGGCTTCGGCGAGCATGTCCTCGATCGGCGTCGACAGGTTGAGGAAGTTCTGCGCCTCGTCGAGCACGAGTGCCGCGTCGGGCCGGTCGGCGGCGGGCACCCGCGCCCGCGCGGTCACCGCCTGCCACGTCCGCGCCACCAGCAGCGACCCGACCAGACGCGAGGTTTCCTCTCCGAGTGAGCCTTTCGGCAGCCGGGCCAGGCAGATGCCGCCGTTGTCGAGGATGTCGGCGAACTCGACCGTCGAGGGGCCGCCCGCGATTGCCGAGCGCACGAACGGCCTCAAGAGGAAGGCCCGCAGTTTGTTCAGCAGCGGCCCGGTGAGCTGAGCTCGGCCGGTGTCGGACAGCGTCTCGTAGCTGTCCCAGAACCCCCGCAGGACCGGGTCTTTCGCAGTGCGGGTGACCCGGGCCCGGAACGCGGGCTCGGTGAGCAGCCGGGGCAGATCGGCCAGGGTTGCGGTCCCTGGCTGGGCGCACAGGGTGAGCAGGCTGGCGCGCATGATGTCGTCGGTGCGCGGCCCCCACCACTGGTGAAAGATCCGGTGAAAGACCGTCACGAGGTTGTCGACCGCGAGATCCATTCCCGCGCGACCGATCCGGCCGATGTCGAGGGGGTTCACGCACGGCGGCGGGGCGGCAGAGTCGGCGTCGAACAGCACCACCCGCTTACCCATGCGCGAGGGCAACCGCGACAGCACATCGGTGACGAGATCGCCCTTCGGGTCGATCACGATCACCCCGCGCCCGGCCTCGGCATCATCGAGGATCGTCCGAGCCAGCAATGTCGACTTGCCGACACCGGTCGGGCCGAGAATGTGCAGGTGATGGCGGGCATCGGAGATCTTGACCGCGACCGGGCGGCGAGTCCCGGTGTCGGCCATCCCCAATGGTTTCGTGAACTCCCCGCCGACAGGGATCTCCGGGGCGGGAGACAAGGCGCGAGCCCCGGCGCGTTGCAGGCCGGGTAGCCCGTCGTCGGTGGGCAGATGCGCGATCGTCGCCAGCTCCGGCACCGACAGCACATCCCCGCGCCCGAGACGCCGCTGCCGGATCAACCGCTCGAGGCGCAGGCGACGCCGACGCCGGTAGTAGTTGTGATCGGTGCACGCCCCGAACACGGTGGCGAGCGCGTCAGCGCGCCCGCGTGCCACGACTCGCGCCTGTGCTTTCGGGTCGGTGTCGTCAAGGTCGGTGGAGACCGGGATCGAGGCGGCGTAGCGCACGACCGTTTCCCAGTGCGCGCCACGCGCTTTGGCCGCTGCCGCGCGGGCGGCGGCGCTGTATTCCAGCGAGGTTTGGCGGTCGGTGGCCCGCCCGCCTCCCAAACCAGCGGCGGTGTGGGAGGCGCGGGCGGTGCTCGTGCCGGGAGTGAGCAGATTCAGGGCCTCCCGCAGCAACCCCGCCACGACGCCTGCCCGGGTGCTGGTGCTCGCCGCGGCGCGGGTGGCTCGGGCGACGCGGCGGCCGGTGACCGGGCGAGCGAGGATCTGCACGCACGCGGCCTGCCCGGGAGCGAGGTCGTCGGCGGCGGTGATCAGGTTCCGAACGAGATCACCGGAGTGATCGGTGCTCAACGGCAACCCCTCCCGGCGGCCGAGTCGCAGCTCGCCTCCGGCCACGACCCGCCGCACGCCCTTCACTGGGGCCGGTAGCGGAGGTCGGGCGGGTTCGAGGGTGTCGGTGTGCGCGCCCGGCCATGCCGAGGCGATGGCCCGTTCGATGAGCCCGGGTGGGATCGCGCCGGGTACCCAGAGCCGGATCGCGGCCCCCTCCTCCGGGGTGACGGTGTATTCGAACCCGAGATGCGGCTGTCCCAGCAGCGTTCGGGCCCAGGCCGGGCGCAGCTGCCCGATCAGGTGAGCCCAGAAGGCCAGTGCGCCTTTGGCGTCGACCTCGGGTGGGGTGAGCACGGTGATCTGGCGAGCACGCGCACTCAGCCGGCGCCGACGCCACCGGGCCAGAACCCGCACCGCGGCGAGCACCCCGAGCACAGCCGCGATCACGCCCAGCCCGGAGCCGGACCCGAGTGCGTGTTCGATCGTCTCGGTGAGATCGCGCAGGGCCGTGCCGGGCGCGAGAAGCGCCCGGCCCAGCCACCCCTGCTCGGGGTTGTGCGTGGTGTTCACGCGGCCACCGATCCGGTCCCGGTGGCATCGCTGGTCGGCAGCGTCGCGACGGTGCCGAAGGGGAACCCCCCGCTCGCGCGACGCCGCTCAGCCACACCGGTGGTGTCGGGCTTGCGCAGGATGACGACGTCCTCGTGGGCGATGAGGTGCATCGGCAGTCCGGCGGCGCGCTGTTTGACGATGAAGTCGCGCTGGAAGAACGAGCTGCGGGCGACGAGTTCGCCCTCGCTGAGGCGACCGAGCAGCGCCACGCACCGCTCGACCGGGACCAACCCGGCCAGCTCGGCGCAGGTGAACAAGTGGGCGGGTAAAGGCACGAGCTCGGCGTGCTGACGCCACGGCCGCGCGGTGACCACGACATACCCGCCCGGGGCGAGGTATTCGGCGGCCCCGGCGAGGATCTTGGTGAATCCCGAGAGCAGGCGGCCGAGTCCGACGTTGGCCAAATTGCCCCGGTCCAGGACCGCGCCGTAGCGGTGATTGGACTTGAGCACCGGTTGCGTGCGGTTTGCGCGGACGTGGCCGTGCACGGAATCGCCGTAGGGCGGAGAGGTGATCACCAGACTCGCCCGGCCCCGCAACTCGGCCGGGATCAAGTCGGGCAGCTTGCGCGCGTCTCCGTGGTAGACGTTCGCGTCGAGATCGATCCCGGCGTCACGGGCCAGGGCGATGTTGGCGCGGGCCAACTCGGCCCAGCGTGACTCGTATTCGACGCCGACCGCGCGGCGGCCTAGATGCAGGGCCTCGACCAGAGTGGTGCCGATCCCGCACATCGGATCCAGGACGAGGTCGCCGGGACGGGTGTAGGTGGCGACGGCGTGGGCCACGATCGCCGGGAACATCTTGGCCGGGTGCTTGACGCTGTCGGGGACATAGCGGCCCCGCCGCTGCGCGGCCGGGGCGTTCTGGGCCGTCGCCCACACCGACACCAGCCGCGCGGCCGGAGGGGTCTGTGGGGCAATCGCGGAGTCGAGGTTCGTGGTGTTGGTCGCGGCGGGATCGAGAGTCATGCGGGCGTCCTTCGCGTGAGAGTTCGGGTGGGCGAGGGTTGTGTCGGCTCAGCCATGGGCGGGCTGGAGGAAGACGAAGACGTCGGTGTGCGCGACGACATGGGGCGCGGTGCCGGAGGAAGCCGGGTCGGCAGGCGGCGCGGTGACGGCGGTCCCGGAGACCGGCGCGGCGATGATGTGCTGGAGGTAAAGCAGGTCGGCGGCCTGGGCGGCGGCCACGACCGAACCGGCCGGGTCGGTCAGGACTCCGGAGTCGCTGTGGCGGCAGCGGGAGAGAACGACGAGCAAACCGCCCATCGCCATCACCTCGGTCGCGAGTGCGGCGACGTGCTCGGCGGCGGCGATCGGGTCGAAGTGCTCGGCCAGCAGGCTCGCGATGACCAGATCCACCGGCTCCCCGGACCGGTTTCGGTCGGTGGGGGCGTCGAGGCCGTGGCGGTCCAAATCACCGATCTCGGCCACAGCAGCAGCGGTGTCGGGCTCGAGCACCCGGAGGTTGCCTCGGGCGGTGGGGGCAGGCCAACCGACCAGCATCACCCGCGAACCGGGCTCGGAGAACTCGGCGATCGTGTGAGCCAGGACCGGTTCGGGCCAGCGGTCGTCGGGATCGAGCGGCTTGGGACCGAGCGCCCACAGGGTCGAAGGGACGCGCACCGGCGCGGAGGTGGAGCGGGGTCGGCGGGAACTGGGGGTCATTACGGCCTCCTGACGAGAGAGCGGTGTGTACTCGCTTACTTCCGCCAAAAAGCCGTTTTCGGGACACCTCGAAAGCAATTATTTTCTGAGAACTTCCTGAGCGGAAAACGGTCGCCGGATCAGGGTTGGGCGAAACTTTTTTCAAGAATTTTCACGACCGTTTGCCAAGGTGGACGGAGGTGTATCCGAGCCGCACCCGCGCCGCACCCAAACCACACCCGGAACGCACCCAAACCACACCCGCGCATACATATTCGCAGGTAGATGCACCTCCGTTTGGCGGCGGCGACTCAGGTGGTGATTGGGTTGCGACAGGTAGCCAAATATTCGCCATCTCGGCGCGGGTGCGTTTTGGGTGTTATGCGGATGTGTTTCTGGTGTGGTTTCGGGGTGATTTGGGTGCGTTTTGGATATGGGTCTCCGGTGTCCTTGCGAGGTCGGAAGTTTTCGATTGAGCAAGGAGATTTGTGGTGACGAATTCGAACGTCGCGAAATATCCGGGACCGGGTGGTAAGCCGGGCTCACCGCTGGCAGTAGTCCGGGCGGGCTTCGACCGGATCGCCGCGCAGGCGCTGCCCATCGATCCGCGCCCGGTACCAACAGCGCAGGCCACCGCCGCCGGTCCGGTGCGCACGTGGGCGCAGCTGCGCGAGCGGCTGTGGGATCCGGTGACACCGATGGATGAGGTCGACGCGATCTGGGTGTGGCTGCTTGAACGAGTCCGCGCCGAGGACGAGGACGCGATGCTGGTGTGCGCCGCACTGGCCGCACCGATGCTGTCGCGAACCGCACGCGAATACGCGACACCGAGTAACACCGCGCGCCACGACATCGAGTCCGAAGTGCTGACCGCCTTCCTGGGGCACCTCCCGCGCGTCGGCTTGGAAGAGCCGGGCGTGTGGCATCGGCTGCGGTGGGGTGCCTACCGCGCCATGCTCAAGGCGGGATACCAGCAGCAAACCGGCGTGACGGTGGTCGGTGACCTCGATCTCGACCTCGCCCCGCTCGGTAAACGGGTGCAGGCGATCGTGGGGGGGGCCGGCGAACCCCAAACAGG
>NZ_JBYIRW010000010.1:0-298849 GCF_057708325.1 Nocardia sp. bgisy134 | reverse complement strand
GCAGCAGGTCGAGGGCGGTGACCTGCTGGTCGAACTGGCCGTGCGCGAGTCGACCGCGGAATGACGCGGATCGTCGCGGGCGCGGCGGGCGGGCGGCGCCTCCGGGTGCCGCCCGCGGGCACGAGGCCCACGTCCGACCGGGTGCGCGAGGCGCTGTTCAGCGCGCTCGACGCCAGGATGGATCTGGACGGCGTCCGGGTGCTCGACCTGTACGCGGGCTCGGGCGCGCTCGGGTTGGAGGCGCTCTCCCGCGGCGCGTCCTACGCGCTGCTCGTCGAATCGGATCGCAAGGCGGCGGCCGTGGTGCGCGGCAACATCGCCGACCTCGGCCTGCCCGGCGCGGAACTGCGCGTCGGGCCGGTCGCCGCGGTGCTCGCCCAGGGCGGTGCGGGCCGGTTCGATCTGGTGTTGTCCGACCCGCCCTACGATGTGGACACCGCGGCGGTGACCGCCGACCTGGTCGCGCTCGCCGACGGAGCCTGGCTGCATCCCGGCGCGCTGATCGTCATCGAACGATCCAGCAGGTCACCCGAAATCGATTGGCCCGCAGCCTTCGTGCCCGCCAAGCCGCGCCGCTACGGCGAAACCCGCCTGGAACTGGCCGACTACCGGCCGTGACCGGGTGGTAGCGTCGCGTCATGGCTGGAGCACTGTGTCCCGGGTCCTTCGATCCGGTCACCAACGGGCATCTCGACGTATTCGCCCGCGCGGCGGCGCAATTCGACGAGGTCGTGGTGACCGTCATGGTGAACCCGAAGAAGCAGGGCATGTTCACCGTCGAGGAACGGATGGAGATGCTGCGCGAGGCGACCGCGCACCTGCCGAACCTGCGGGTCGCCTCCTGGCAGGGCCTGCTCGTGGACTTCGCCAAGGATCAGGGCATCACCGCCATCGTCAAGGGCCTGCGCGACGCCACCGATTTCGGCTACGAACTGCAGATGGCCCAGATGAACAAGAAGCTCTCCGGGGTGGACACCTTCTTCATCGCCACCAACCCGACCTTCAGCTTCCTGTCCAGCTCGCTGGTCAAAGAGGTGGCGGCCTACGGCGGCGACGTCAGCGACATGCTTCCGCCGTCGGTGCACAAGCGCCTGCTCGATCGCCTCGCCGAACGGCGCGGCTGAACTGATCCCACGGACAGAAAAACGCCCCGGTTCCGAATCGTGCGGAACCGGGGCGGATTCGTTCGAGGGCGTTCTCAGAACACCAGGCCGCGTAGGGCGAGGAAGCGCATGCCGCCGACCGCAGCGGTGATGGCAAGGACGGCCGCCGCCTGGGCGGTACCGCCGAGACCTGGCGCCCAGAACTCGAGCCCGGCCAGCGCGGCGGTGGTGATGGCGAGTCCGACCAAGGCGAGTCCGCCGCCCTCCCATTGCGCGGTGAACCAGCCGACCCGGCCCGCAGCGTGGAAGGTGAGCTGGCGGTGCAGCTCGTTGGCGATGATCGTGCTCACCACCGAACCGGCGATGTTGGCCGCGATCGGCCCGATGCCGTGCATGGTGAAGAAGAGCAGGACGTAGGCGACGTTGCTGGAGCCGCCGACCAGTGCGAAGCGGACCAGCTGGGCGAAGGCGCGATCGCCGCGCAGATACTGCAGAAGCTGCCCGAATCGGGCGACCGGCAGCGTGCGCACCGTGGGGTACGGGAAGGCCCACGGCGTGTAGACGCCGACGGGCACCACTGCCGAGCGTGGTACTTCCAGAACCGTCATTGCTCTTCCGATCCAACCCGAGCCTTGGAAGGGACAACAGCGGCGGTTGCCGCTTTCCTCCCCGACCTTCCTGTTCCTTGCGTTCAGTATGTACTGAACATTTGGAACCAGTCAACTGTCCGGCAAGGCGTCCGTTCCCTCCGGTCCCACAGTTCCCGTGTGGCCCTGCGGTCCCCTTAAGAAGATCTTGTCGAGACCCTCTCGAAAAAAATGTAGCACGAAGTGGAGGGGATTCCTCCACTTGATTTTGTGGTGTACGAGACACTGTGACGACACACCGATAGAGGACTCGGCATACGCCGTGATGAGGGGCACACTGGGCGTCGGCGGAGAGTTTCGCCCGATTCAGCAGGAGAGCGGGGTAGTGAGCATGTTTCGCGTATTCGAGGCACTCGACGAGCTGGTGGCCATCGTCGAAGAGGCGCGCGGCATCCCGCCGACCCGCAGTTGCATCGTGCCGCGCGGCGACGTCCTCGAGCTGCTCGACGACGTGCGCGACGCGCTGCCCGGGGAACTCGACGACGCCCAGGACGTGCTCGACCATCGCGACAAGATCGTCTCCGACGCTCGCTCGGCCGCCGAGATCACCGTGACCTCCGCCAACGAACAGGCCGAGCAGACCATCGGCTCGGCGCGCCAGGAGGCCGACCGCATTCTCGCCGAGGCGAAGGCGCACGCGGACCGGATGGTGGCCGAGGCGAGCGCGCACGCCGATCACCTGGTCGCGGCCGCGCAGGAGGAGGCCGACCGCGTCGTGGCCGACGGCAACGCCGAGTTCGAGGCGGTCACCGGCCGGGCGCGCACCGAGTCGGACCGCATGATCGAGGCGGGCAAGGCGTCCTACGAACGCTCGGTGGCCGAGGGTCGCGCCGAGCAGGAGCGCCTGGTGGCCCAGACCGAAGTGGTCAGGGCGGCGCACGCCGAGTCCGCGCGCATCATCGACGGCGCGCACGCGCAGGCCGACCGGATGCGCGACGACTGCGACCACTACGTGGATTCGACGCTCGCCCAGTTCGAGGAAACGCTGAACAGCACCTTGCGCACCGTCGGACGCGGGCGGCACCAGCTGCGCAGCGGTGCGGGAGCGCCCGACTACGCGGCGGAATTCCGCCGCTGACCGCGGCGCGGCGCCGTCCGACGCGACCGTCTTTCCGCCGCGGCGCGCTGTCCGGGCGGTGCGTTGGCCGATGCTGCGGCGCCGCCTGCGTTTTGAGGTTCGGCCTGCACCTCGCGTATTGTTGAGTGGTTGCCCATTTCCCTTCGATCGTGAGTGAGTTCGTGATGCCCGCCGGTTCCGGTTCTGCGTCGCGTCCCCGTGCGGCCTCGCGCCGCAAGACGGACGCGGGTTTCGTGCTGGACATCCGCAGCCTGGGGCGCCGCCCCGGCACGATGCGGGAGCTGCAGCGCACGGTCACCACCGCCGAGAAGATCGGGTTGGACCTGGTCGCCATCCCGGAGGGGGCGGAGGTCGAGCTCGACCTGCAACTGCAAGCCGTGTCCGAGGGTGTGCTGGTCACCGGAACGGTGATCGCGCCGACGGCGGGGGAGTGCTCGCGCTGCCTCGAACCGTTCACCGACGAGGTCCGCCTCCATCTCACGGAGCTGTTCGCCTACCCCGACAGCACCACCGAGCAGACCACCGAGGCCGACGAGATCTACCGGATGGACGACGACCTCATCGACCTGGAGCCGGTGGTCGTCGACGCCATCGGACTGGAGCTGCCGCTGCAGCCGCTGTGCACACCGGACTGCGCCGGGCTGTGCCCGGAATGTGGCGTGCGGATGGCGATTGCGGGTTCCGATCATGGGCATGAGATACTTGACCCTCGCTGGGCCGGGCTGGCGAAGTTCGCCACCGAATCGCCCGGCAACGGCAGTCCCGACGCGGACGCCGACCCAGAACGATAAACGCAAGACCATCAGCCGAACCGGCAGAGCAATTAGGACAGAGGAGAGTTAGTCGTGGCCGTTCCCAAGCGCCGGATGTCCCGTTCCAACACCAGGTCGCGGCGCAGCCAGTGGAAGGCCACCGCGCCTACCCTGATCACCTGCCCGAACCGCGCCTGCGGCGAGAAGACCCTGCCGCACATCGCGTGCCCGTCCTGCGGCACCTACAAGGGCCGCCAGGTCACCGCCGCCGTCTGACAGTTCGACCTGTCGTATCGACGTGACCGTCAGCAAGGACGAAGCCGGCTCGTCCGGTGAACATGCCAGCCTGCTCGAAGCCCTCGGCGTCGACGTGCGACCGGATCTGTTGCGCCTAGCGCTGACACACCGGTCGTACGCCTACGAGAACGGCGGGCTGCCGACCAACGAGCGCCTGGAATTCCTCGGCGACTCCGTCCTCGGCCTCAGCATCACCGAGCGGCTGTACCACGAGCACCCGGACAAGTCCGAGGGCGAACTGGCCAAGCTGCGGGCGAGCGTGGTGAACATGCACGCGCTCGCCGAGGTGGCGCGCGGGCTCGGCGAGGGCGGACTCGGCGTGCACCTGTTACTCGGCAAGGGCGAAGAGCTCACCGGCGGCCGGGACAAGCCGAGCATCCTCGCCGACGGCATGGAGTCGCTGCTCGGCGCGGTCCACCTGCAACACGGCATCGACGTGGCGCGCGGCGTGGTGCTGCGGCTGTTCGCCGAGCTGCTCGAGCGCGGTCCGAGGATGGGTGCCGGGCTCGACTGGAAGACCAGCCTGCAGGAGCTCACCGCGGAACGCGGCCTCGGCGTGCCCAGCTACGAGATCACCTCGACGGGCCCCGACCACGATAAGGAATTCACCGCGACCACGGTGATCGGCGGCCGTGCCTACGGGCAGGGCGTGGGCCGGTCCAAGAAGGAAGCGGAGCAGAAGGCCGCGGGCGCCGCCTACCAGGCATTGACCGCCGAAGCCTGACGTGCCCGAACTCCCCGAGGTCGAGGTCGTCCGGCGCGGACTCGCCGATCATGTCGTCGGCCGCACCATCGAATCGGTGATCGTCACGCACCCGCGGTCGGTGCGCCGCCATCTCGAGGGCGCGGCCGATCTCGCGGCGCGCATGGCCGGTCAGCGCGTGGCAGCCGCCGAGCGGCGCGGCAAGTATCTCTGGCTCACTTTCGACGACGGCGACGACGCGCTCGTCGTGCATCTCGGCATGAGCGGCCAGATGCTGGTGCGGCCCGCCGACGTCCCGCTGGAGAAGCACGCGCACATCCAGGCGACCCTGCACGACGGCACTCAGCTGCGCTTCGTCGACCAGCGCACCTTCGGCGGCTGGGCGCTGGCACCGCTGGTCGAGGTCGACGGCACCCTGGTGCCCGAGCCCGTCGCGCACATCGCCCGTGATCCGCTGGACCCGCGCTTCGACCGGGAAGCGGCGGTGGCCGCAATCCGGACCAAGCAGTCCGAGATCAAGCGGGTGTTGCTCGACCAGTCGGTGATCTCCGGCATCGGCAACATCTACGCCGACGAGTCGCTCTGGCGCGCTAGGATCCACGGCACTCGCCTCGCCTCCGGCCTGACCCGGCCCGTCCTCCGCGAGCTGCTCGACGCGGTCGCCGCAGTGATGGGTGAGGCGCTCGCCGTGGGCGGCACCTCCTTCGACGCGCTCTACGTCGACGTCAACGGCGAATCCGGCTACTTCGAACGCGCGCTCGCCGTCTACGGCAGGGAGGACGAGCCGTGCCGACGCTGCGGCGCGCCCGTCGTGCGCGAGCGTTTTATGAACCGTTCCTCGTACTCCTGCCCGCGCTGCCAGCCGAAGCCGCGCCGCCGCTGACCCGAGCGAGCTACCGTTTCCTCATGCAGTCCGGGACGTCTCCCCGGCCGTGGAGGAAGGACATATGCGCAAGCTCACCTACTACGTAGCGTCGACCATCGACGGGTTCATCGCCACCGAGGACGGGTCGGTCGACTTCTTCCCGGTCGGCGGCGACCACGGCCCGGCGATCACCGCGCAGTATCCCGAGACCTTGCCGACCAAGGTGCGGGAGGCGCGCGGCATCACCAAGCGCAATGCCAACTTCGACACGGTGCTGATGGGGCGCAAGACGCACGATTTCGGCGTCCGCACCGGCACCTCGAGCCCGTACGCCCACCTGCGGCAGTTCGTGGTCTCCACGACCCTGCCGGAGAACCCGGACCCCGCCGTCGAGCTGATCTCGCACGATCCGCTGGAGCGGGTGCGAGAACTCAAGCGGGACAAGGGCCTCGGCATCTGGCTGTGCGGCGGCGGCGAGCTGGCACAGGTGCTGCTTCCCGAGATCGATCAGATCTTCCTGAAGCTGTATCCGATCGTGCTCGGCCGCGGCCGCTCGCTGTTCGGCTCCGGGCCCCGGCTGCCGGAGGCGGCCCGGTTCCGCGTGATCACCAGCCGGGTGTTCGAGGATGGCGTGGCATTCGTGAAGTACAGCAGGATTCGATAGCCGCGTGACCGACGCCGATCGGATCGCCGAACCGGACGGGGCGGGTGCGCCCGGTCCGGTGGAAGCGTTGCGCGAGATCGGCTTCTGGCTCGAGCGCGGCCGCGCCCAGACCCACCGGGTCAAGGCCTACCGTCGCGCCGCCGAGGTGGTGGCGGAATTGTCGCCGGACGAGCTCGCCGCGTACCAGGCGGCGGGCATCTGGCAGGACCTGTCCGGCATCGGCCCGAAGACGGCCGCCGTCATCGCGCAGGCCTGCGCGGGACAGGTCCCCGACTATCTGGCCGGCCTGCGCCGCGCCGCGCAGCCCATCGGCGCGCCGGGCAAGCCGCTGCGCCAACGGCTCCGCGGCGACCTGCACACCCATTCGAACTGGTCCGACGGCGGCAGCCCGATCGAGGAGATGATGAGCGTCGCCGCGGCGCTCGGACACGAATACTGCGCGCTCACCGATCATTCGCCGCGCCTGACGGTCGCCAACGGACTGTCCGCCGAGCGGCTGCGCCGCCAGCTCGACGTGGTGGCGGAGCTGAACGAGCGCTTCGCGCCGTTTCGCATCCTCACCGGTATCGAGGTCGACATCCTCGACGACGGCGCCCTCGATCAGGAGGCCGACCTGCTCGCCGAGCTCGACATCGTGGTGGCCAGCGTGCATTCGCACCTGCGCGCGGACAGCGCGACCATGACCAAGCGCATGGTCTACGCGGTGGCCAACCCGAACGTCGACGTGCTCGGCCACTGCACCGGCCGACTGGTCGAGGGCGTCCGCGGCAACCGGCCGGAATCGACCTTCGACGCCGAACTGGTCTTCGAGGCGTGCAAGAAGTACGGCACCGCGGTGGAGATCAACTGCCGTCCGGAGCGCTTGGACCCGCCCTCCCGGTTGCTGCGGCTGGCGGTGGAGATCGGGTGCCACTTCTCCGTCGACACCGACGCGCATGCTCCCGGCCAATTGGATTGGCAGGGTTACGGATGCGAGCGCGCCGTCGCCAACGGCGTGGACCCGGATCGGGTGATCAACACCTGGCCGGTGGACGATCTCCTGGCCTGGACGGCTGCGTCCTGACCGTTCCCGAGGTGGTCGGGCAGTGAACGGCTGGCGAACATTCGGCGTCCGCCTCCGCGAAATGTGCTAGAGCACTGGACAATAGGCCCACATCGACATCCTGGGGGTGGGGCAACAGGTGGGGGACTTCTCGCTCGACACCGTTCTCGCGCTCGTCGGCATCGCGGTGCCGGTCGCCGCATTCGTGTGGGAGTTCGTCTTCGTGGGCCGCAGGCGGCTCGGCTACCGCGTGCAGATGGACACGCCCGTCACCGGCGAGATCGAATCGGTGTTCCCCGGGGTGCTGGAGAACCTGCGCGCGAACACCGGGGATGCCGGACCCGAACTGCGCGATCTGTCGGTGGTGCTGGTGCGCATCGAGAACAGCGGCAGCACCGCGATCACGGCGTCGGACTACATGGCGCCGACCGCGCGCATCGGTCTGCACCTGCACTTCCCGCGACGCCGGGTGCTCGGCATGGCGGTGACCGAGCTGAGCGATCCCGACCTGGCCGAAAGCCTCGGTCCCGGTTCGGGTATCGCCGTCAGGGAGGACACCGGAGGACGCATCGGCGTCATCGATCTGCCAAAGGTCCCGCTGACCAGAAAGCACCACTACAAGATCCTGGCCATTCTTCAGCAGTCCGAAACTGGCGGCACCGAGGAGGAGCGCACGCCGGTGCTGCGCGGCGAGATTCGCGGCGGGCGCGTCGTCGAGACGCGCAGCCGCACCGGAATCTCCCGGGTCATGCTGGTGCTCACCGCTTTTCTGGTGCTGGTGATCATCGGGCAGTTCGTCGTCGCCCGGTTACAGCCGCCGACCCCGTTGGACTGTGCCGCGGGCAGGCTCACCCTGGTCGGCTCCTCGGCGTTCGAGCCCGTCGTCCGCGACGCGGCGACGCAGTACGAGAAGCGCTGCACCGGAGCCGAGTTCGCCTTCGACTTCCAAGGCACCGAACGCGGCCTCGACCGGCTGGCCGAGGCGGGGCCGGATGCCGAGCTCCTCACGATCAGCGACGGCGCGAAGGGCCCGGGTTATCCCGCGCTGCGACCGCGTCCGCTCGCGGTGTCCCTGTTCGCCGTCTTCGTGCACAAGAATCTCGGCGTCACCGATCTCACGATCGCCCAAGTCCGGGACATGTACCAGGGTCGGATCACCAACTGGCGGCAGGTCGGCGGGCCGGATCTGCCCGTCGTGCTCATCGATCGGGCGCCGGGATCGGGCACTCGGGTGATCTTCGAGACGGCGCTGCTCGGCGGCGAGCAACCCGCCCGCCCGCACCGCAGCTGCACCGCCATCAAGGACACCGCGGGCGCCTACTGCGACGTGCCGGTCACCAAGGACATGCACAAGGCCGTGGACGAGCTTCCCGGCGCGATCGGCTACGGCGAACTCTCCGAGGCCCGCAGGGCCGAGATGCGCATCGTCACGCTCGGCGGCGTCGCGCCGGGCAGGCAGGCCGCGATCGACCGCTCCTATCCCTTCTGGGGCATCGAATACGCCTACAGCAACGGCGACCTCCCCGCGGGTTCGCTCGCGGCGAGCTTCCTGCACTACCTCACCGCGAACGTGGGCGCGGAAGTGCTGCGCGCGCACGGCAACGAGCCGTGCGCCAGCGAGCTCATCGAACCGGGCCGCTGCGCACCGGCGTCATGAGCCGGTCGCGCCGCCGGTCAGTGCGCTTCGGTGTGGCCGAAACAGTAGGCGGCGGCGGCCAGGTACTGGCGACAGCCGGGTCCGTGCCCGGCGTGGACGCTGCGCAGGAACAGCGCTAGCTCCAGATCCAGGTCCGTGGGCTCGATCCCGCAGTCTCTGTGCTGAGTGCTCCACAGGTCCCGCTTGTCCAGCGATGTCTGCATCGTGCACCTCCAGCCCGCGTCGGCGCAGGGTGCCCGATTCCCGTGCGCGGGAGGCTATCGCGAGCGTTTCATAGAGTGATCAGCTGCCAATCGTCGGGCAGTCGAGCCGAGAGCACCTGGTTTCCTTCCGCTTCCAGGTCGACGCTGATCTCACCGAGTCGCAGCGCGGTGAGCGACACCTTGCCCCAGGCCTGGGGGAGCCGCGGCCGCACGGTCAGCGTGCGCTGGGGCACATCGGGATTCAGGCCGAGGAAGGCCCGCACCAGGAGCAGCGGCGCGGCGCTCGCCCAGGCCTGCGGCGAACAGGACGTGGGGTAGGGCACCGGGACCGCGAACCGGGAACGCGGGAAGCCGCAGAACAGCTCGGGCAGGCGCCCGTCGAAAGCCGCTGCCGCGTCCAGCAATCCGGTGGCCAGCCGAGTGGCCAGCTTCGTCGCGCCCGGCACGTGCTCGTAGCGCAGCAGCCCGGCCACGGCGATCGCGGTGTCGTGCGGCCACACCGAGCCGCAGTGATAGCTCATCGGGTTGTAGGCGCCCATATTGGCGGCCAGTGTGCGCAACCCGAAACCGGTGTCCATCTCCTCCTTGGCCAGTTGACGCACCAGTTCCTCGGCGTGCTCGTCGCTGGCGATACCCGCCCAGAGACAGTGCGCCGCATTGCTGGTCAGCGCGTCGACGTGCCGCTTGGTGCCGTCCAACGCGACCGCGTACCAGCCGCGGTCCGGCATCCAGAACTGCTCGGTGAACTTCCCGCGCAGTTCGGCCGCCCGCTCGCGCAGGCGGGTGGCCAGGCGCTGTTCGTCGAAGGCCTCGGCCAGCTCCGCCCTGGCGAGCAGGGCCGCGTGCACGTAGCCCTGCACCTCGCACAGCGCCACCGGCGCCTCGGCGAGATGGCCTCCCGCGTCGTTGATTCCGTCGAAGCTGTCCTTCCAGCCCTGGTTGATCAGACCGCGGTCGGTGGCGCGGCGGTACTCGACGAATCCGTCGCCGTCGCGGTCGCCGTACTCCGCGATCCATTCCAGTGCCGCGTCGGCAGCGGGAAGCAGTTCTTCGATCGCCCGCGGATCCGCGCCCCACCGATGGCATTCGGCGAGCAGCATCACGAACAGCGGTGTGGCGTCGGCGGTTCCGTAGTAGATGGCGCCGCCCAGTACTTGGCCGCCGGAGGGACCGCGCCGCATCTCGTGCATGATCCGCCCCGGCTCTTCCTCGGTGAGCGGATTCAGTTCCTGCCCTTGCAGTTCGGCCAGCTGTTGCAGCGTGCCGAGGGCGAGGTCCACCGCGAGCGGCAGCGCCATCCATGCCGTGAGCAGGCTGTCGCGCCCGAACAGCGTCATGAACCACGGCGCGCCCGCCGCCACGAACGGCCTGCTTCCGCCGGTGTCGTCGTGAATCTGCAAGGCGCCCAGATCACTTTCGGTGCGGCGCAGCACCTGGGTGAGCACCGGGTCCGCCGAGGAGATGTCGGTGGCGGTGTCGCGCCACGCCGCGATCTTGCGGCACGGCGCGCTGTGGCCGACGTGCTCGCCCGGCGTGATCGGCATCTGCACCTGCTGGTTGCCCAGCGTCGGCTGCGCGATGACCTCGGTCTGCCACTTGCCGCCGACCGGAACGACGACTCGCCACACCAGGGCGCCGGGCAGCACGGTGGGTTCCACGGTGGCCGAGATCGTGATGCCGCGCATCCGGTCCGAGCGATCGTGTAGCAGCAGTTCGCTTTCGGAGACGGTCACGTCGGCGCGCACGTGCCCCGCGCGGCCTTCCTTGACCGCGAACAGATCGACGAAATCCGCGTCGACGTGCAGCTCCAGGGTCACCGCCGTGGGTTCGCGGCCCATGTTCTCCAGCGTGAGCAGCTCGTGCATGCCGTCGGCGACGATGCGTTCGCGGACGACCAGCAGGGTGCTGTCGGCCAGCCCGGCCTTCGGCGGTCTGCGCATGACGAAGCGCGCGATGAACGCCTCCGGGCTGAGGACCGACAGCGGTTCCGCCGGTCTGCCGTCGACGAGCAGTTCCCACCGCGAAAGGACGCGCGCGTCCCGGAAGAACAGCCCGTGCGGGCGGCCGGGCTCGACGTCGCCGAGCCGGTTCGACAGGCAGAAGGTGCCACCTTCCACCAGTGTCACCGACCCGGCTCCGCCGAAGCCCGTTGGTTCACCCGAGTTGAGCGGCGTCGGGCCGCTCGCGGCGGATGCTCCTGTCACGCGAGCCTGCTCGCGACCGCGACGTTCGACGCTGTCTCGGGCAGTCGGGTGGTGACCCGGTTCCTCGGCCGCAGGAGCTTCCAATAGACCTGCTCGTACCCGCGGCCGGCGCCGTCGGAGCCGAAGTTCGCCTCGACATGGGCACGGCACGCCATCGGATCCAGGCTCTGCACTTCGGTGATCGCCGCGGTCAGCTCGGCCGGATCGTCGCAGATGCGGCCGGTGACCCCGTCGACGACCACTTCGTCGACCGCGCCGCCGCGCAGTGCGACCACCGGGGTGCCGCACACCATCGATTCGATCATCACCATGCCGAAGGGTTCCTCCCAGAGGATCGGGAACAGCAGGCAGCGCGCACCGGCGAGCAGCTTGCGCTTGGCCTTGGCGTCCGCCATCCCGAAGACGTGATCCCGATCGGTGAGCAGCGGGCGCACCTTCTCTTCGAAATACGCCAGCTCAGGTGGTTCGCTGCACTTGCCTGCGAGGATGAGTGGAATTCCCGCGGCGTGCGCCGCTTCGAGCGCGAGGTGCGGCGCTTTGCACTCGTTGAACCGGCCGAGGAAGAGCGCGTAGTCCTCCTTCTCGGTCTGGAACGGCCAGTCCGCCACGTTGATCGCGTTGTGCACGCGGCCTGCCCAGTGCAGGTCAGGAGCGAGGACACGCTGGCGGTCGCTGATCGCGACGAGCGACACTTCGTCGCCGAGCGCTCGGTAGTACTGGTAGCAGTCGTCCTGCACCGGCCCGTGCACGGTCACCACGGTGGGCAGGCCGAGGCCGTAGTAGGCCGGTGAGTTGAGCGGTCCGGCGAAGGTGTGGTCGTGCACCAGATCCAGGCCATAGGTGGCGTGGTGGCGTTCGATCGCCTTGCGCACCTTCAGCGCGTGCATGACTTCGGGGAACGGCTCGCCGAGCCGTTCGGGCAGCGCCCGATCCCAGAGGGGTACGAAGCGAGCCTTGGTACCCGGCTCGCCGGCGCCGAACAACGTCACATCGTGCCCACGCGTTACCAGCGAATCGACCAGATCGGCGACTACCGCCTCGACGCCGCCGTAAGCCTTCGGCGGCACGTCGAAATACGGCGGAACAACCATCGCAATTCGGAATCGGGTACCGGGGTGATCGATCGACAGAAGATCCGAAGCCACACGCTGCGCCGAAACCGGCGCCGAGAACACTGCGCTCATGACCCTCCTTCCAGGGACACAACCATTGCACTCGCATTCACCCAGCACACCGATGCGCCGGGTGCCTAACGTGGTGGCCGCCGCCGGCGGAGGTGGAGCGAGAACTTCACCGCCGTCCATGGGGCTTTGGTTGGCCTGTCACAGTGGAACGTGATCAGGGGAGGCCGAAGGGGTTGTACCTCGTTTGCCTCGGCTCAAACCCATCAGTTGCCAGTAATCTTCTTCGTACTGTTACCGGACCGATAGTCTCTTTTCGAAAATGGGCGGATCGTCGGCGATTCTTTCGAATTCTCAGCCCCCGTCGACGAAAATTTTCCCGTGTCCGTCGGGTGTCGCGAAACCCAGCAGGCGCACGGCCTCGGCGCGCAGCGCGGCCTCGTCCGCGGCAGAGAGCGGATGCCATGGCGTGATGCGCACGGTGTCGTCCTCCAGCGCCCAGCGGCCGTGCACGAAACCGTCGACGAGATACATGGGAACACCGCCGGAGGCCTCCTTCGCCGTCCGCTGGCGATCCTCCTCGCTGATCACCCGGCGGCGGTCCTTGTGGCCGAGCAGCGCGTTGTCGAAGGCGGGCAGGAAGCGCACCGGCACGTCGAGATCCGGGTCGGCCAGCGGCGCGTCCGGCAGGTCGAACAGCACGCGGTGCCGATCGTCGGTGAAAACGACCAGCTCCGAACGCATTTCGTCGACCACTTCGGCGAGCCGGGTGATGCCCGCCCAGGCCTGCATGTCCGCGACGGTCGCCGGGCCGAAGGCGGCCAGGTAGCGCCGGATGAGCTCGGCGGGGTCGGGCGCGGCCATCGGCGCGCCGATCCATTCCTCGGCGAGACTCACGGTGACGTAGCGATTGCGCCACCGGCCCCACGCGCCGGTGTCCGCGCCGTGCACCAGCGGGACGAGCAGCTCGACGGTCTCGGCGAGTCTGCGGACATGCCGGTCCGGGAACCGCTCGGCGAGCAGTGCGCCGAAATCGCTGCGGCTCAACTGCTTTCCGGCCAGCAGCGCGCGGCCCGCCGCGGCGAGCTCGGCCAGGTCGATGCCCTCGATCTCCTCGCGGTAGTACGCGGCCTTCAGCGCCGCGTCGACCACCGGCTGCACGGTCGGGCGCAGCCAGCGGAAGTCGGCGCTGTCGGCCAGGTGCACGGTTCGGCGAATCATGGTGGAGCGCACCAGCTTCCGGTCGTGCAGCAGTGCGGCGAGATCGTCGTGCCGGAACTCGGCCAGGCGCGTCCAGAGCCCGATGTAGGGCCAATTCGGTTCCTGCCCCTGCACCGCGACGAGATGCTTGACGAGCTCGAACGGCGTCAGATCCACACGCTCCGACAGCTTCTGGCGCAGCAGTAGGGTCCGGTTCAGCTCGCGTAGCGATAGTTCCGTCATGTCTCCATCCTGGCCGAGACCACCGACAAACCGACCGTAAAGTCTTGTCGGCTCGGCCGGTCAGACGGGCTCGGGGAGCATGCGCAGCGGCACGGCGATCCTGTTCCAGAGGTTGATCATCGCGGTGATGGCGACCAGACCCGCCCGCGCGCCCTCCTCGAAGTGCTTCTCCACCTCGGTCCAGATCTCGTCGCTCACGCCGTGCTCGCCGAGGCGGGTCACCGCCTCGGCGTAGGCCAGCGCGGCCCGTTCGGCCTCGGTGTAGAGCCTCGACTCGCGCCAGGCGTCGAGCTGGAAGATGCGCTTCTCGGTCTCGCCTGCCAAGCGAGCGTCGGTGGTGTGCATATCGATGCAGTACACGCACCCGTTCAGCTGGGAAGCCCTGATCTTCACCAGTTCCCGGACGACCGGGTCCAAGGGGCCGCGCCGGATCGCGCCCTCGGCGGCGATCCACGCCTGGTACACCTCGGGCGCGGCCTGCGGCAGCTTCATCCGTGACACGTCGTCATCCTCTCGTCGAGATTTCGTCTGATGTATCAAGGACGAGACGGCGCCGGGAAATGTGACAGTCAGCTCGGCCTGGACGCCCGCTTCGCGCAGCGCGCCTTGCAGATACCTGTCGATGTAGGAGCCGGACGGCACGCCGTCTTCTTGCCCGCGAGATCCTTCAGCGAGGTGATCGACGGATCTTTCACCACCACAACGGCGTTCAGGCCGACGGCGTTGATGGCGGGCAGCCGCGTCTGCAGACCGCTGCCGCGGGCGATCAGGGCGGGAGTGTCGCCGTAACTCGCCACGTCCAGCTTCCCGCCGACCAGCGCCTGGTTCAGGTCCGGGCCGTTCGGGAAGCTGAAGACCTCGATGTTTCGCACGCCGAGAGGTTGCAGCGCGGGCAGCAGGGAGTGAACCCCGCGCCGCGCAGGCAGGACCGCCCGGTGGCTTGTAGGGTTCATGGCGGGGCCGGAGGGTGTCCGGCGGGCTGCGCGGAGAAAGGGACAGCGGGGATGTCGGACGCATCGGTCGAGGTGCTGCTGGACGACTTCGAGAACAAGGACAAGTGGGATCTCGCGGGGGACGGGGCGAGCAAGACGCACCTCACCACGTTCGCGGAGGGCGCGCCGAGCAAGACGCCCGGCGTCTATGCCGACGGCGTCGCGGGTGCGGACCAGCGCGCGCTCGTGCTGCTGGTCCGCGGGGCGAGCGCCGATCTCGAGATCGAGCTCGTGGCGAAGCCGGGACAGTCCTTCTCGATCGCCGGGAAGCTGGCGATACTGAACCTGTGGGTGCGTTCGCCGCACGCGTCGATTCGGGTGTCCGCCCGCCTCGGCGGCGACCAGGGCGAGACCGAACCGGTGCTCGGCGCCGTCGCCGCAGGCGCGGAGTGGCAGCGCCTCGGGCACGAACCGGCGGACGCGATCGCCGACGCCGAGGTGCTGGGTCTGAAGATCCGGCTCACCGAGGTCGTCAAGCGAGAGGGCGAGGTCATGATCCTGCTGGACGACCTGACCGCCCGCACCGCGCTGTGACGATAGGTATTTCACCCGCCTGAGCGTGCGGGCGGAAACCTGGCGCGGAAAAGTGGACAGCCCCCGGCGTGCACGCACGCCGGGGGGCTGTTCTTTCGAACGCGGTGAGCCGAAGCTCAGCCGCGAAGGGGGTGGGTGCGGTCCAGGTCGAGATTCAGCTCGACCACGTCGACGCGCGGCTCCCCGAGGAACCCGAGGGTCCTGTCCTCGGTATGCGCCTCGACCAGCATGCGCACCTCCGCTTCGGAAATGTTGCGCTCCTCGGCGATCCGCGGGACCTGAAGCTCCGCGTAGGCGGGGGAGATGTGCGGATCGAGGCCGCTGCCGCTCGCGGTAACCGCGTCGGCGGGGACCACCGGAACGGCGGGGGCGTCGCCGCGGATCGGCACGAGACGGCCGACCGAGTAGTCCACGCCGGGCTCGGCGCACTGGACCCGCACTCCGAGATAGGCGTCGAGGAAGGGCGCGGCCGGGCATGCCTGGTTCACGCTGATCACCTGCACCGGCCGTGAGACCTCGCCGTCGGCGTCGCGCGGGCCGATCACCGAGAGCACCGCGCCGACACCGTCTTTCGTGCAGAACGGGCGGGAGCCGTCGACCCCCTCACGGTCGCCGATCTCCTTGCTTCGCGCGCACACGGCGGTCAGCAGGCTCGCCCGTCCCTCGGGATCGAAGACGTTCTGATCCACGATGTCCTCGGGCCCGAGGTTGCTCGCCGCCGTGGACAGCGGGTCGTAGCCGTCCCCGGCGGCCGAGGGGCGGCTCTGGAAGTACTGAACGAGCGCGTTGCCGTCGGCGTCGGTGAACGACTGGCCGATCAGGCTGCTGCCCACCACCGTTCCGTCCGACGTGAGCAGTGAGCCGTCGGCCTTCTCGTTCAGCCCCGGCAGTTGGCCGACCGCGAAAACCGCCAGCGGATAGACGATTCCGGTGATCGCGGTCAGCACGAGCAGGGCACGCAGCGCGGCAAGGTGCTGGCGGATCCAAGTGGACATACGCATGTCAGGACATCCCGGGGAGGAGGTGGACGACGAGATCGATGAGCTTGATGCCGACGAACGGCGCGACGATGCCGCCGAGGCCGTACACGGTCAGGTTGCGGCTCAACAGTTTCGACGCGTGCGACGGGCGGTAGCGCACGCCGCGCAACGCCAGCGGGATCAGCGCCACGATGACGATCGCGTTGAAGATCACCGCGGACAGGATCGCCGATTGCGGACTGGCCAGCCGCATGACATTGAGCAGGTCCAGGCCGGGGAACAGCCCGACGAACAGCGCCGGGATGATGGCGAAGTACTTGGCGATGTCGTTGGCGATGGAGAACGTGGTCAGCGCGCCCCGGGTGATGAGCAGCTGCTTGCCGATCTCCACGATCTCGATGAGCTTGGTCGGATCGGAGTCCAGATCGACCATGTTGCCCGCTTCTTTGGCCGCGGAGGTGCCGGTATTCATCGCGACGCCGACGTCGGCTTGGGCCAAGGCGGGAGCGTCGTTGGTGCCGTCGCCGGTCATGGCGACCAGACGTCCGCCGTCCTGTTCCTTCTTGATCAGGGCGAGCTTGTCCTCGGGAGTGGCCTCGGCGAGGAAGTCGTCGACGCCCGCCTCGTCCGCGATCGCTTTGGCGGTCAACGGATTGTCGCCGGTGATCATGACGGTGCGGATGCCCATCCTGCGCATCTCGTCGAAGCGCTCCCGCATGCCTTGCTTCACCACGTCTTTGAGGTGGATGACGCCGAGCAGTCGTGCGGTGCCGTCCTTGATCTCGCCGACGACCAGCGGGGTACCGCCGGAGGCGGCGATACCGTCGACGGTGATGCCGACCTCCTCGGGCACCGAACCGCCCTTGCCGCGCACCCATTCGGTCACCGCGCTCGCCGCGCCCTTGCGCAGCTGGTGTCCATCGGCGAGGTCGACGCCCGACATGCGGGTCTGCGCGGTGAATTCCACCCAGGTCGCGCCGGTCAGCTCGCCGGGGGTGCGCTCGCGCTTGCCGTAGGCCTGCTTGGCGTACACCACGATCGAACGGCCTTCGGGTGTTTCGTCCGCGAGACTGGACAACTGCGCGGCGTCGGCCACTTCGTCATCCGAAATACCGGGCATCGGAAGGAATTCCGAGGCCTGCCGGTTGCCGAGGGTGATGGTTCCGGTCTTGTCGAGCAGCAGCGTGTTCACGTCGCCGGCGGCCTCGACCGCGCGGCCGGACATGGCGAGCACGTTGCGCTGCACCAGCCGGTCCATGCCCGCGATGCCGATCGCCGACAGCAATGCGCCGATGGTGGTCGGAATCAGGCAGACCAGCAGCGCGACCATGACGATCCCGGTGATGCCGTCGGCGTTCAGCGCCGCCGTGTCGGGCACGCCAGGGTTGTTCGCCTTCGAGAAGATGGCCAGCGGCTGCAAGGTGGCGACGGCGAACACGAAGATGATCGTGAGCGCGGCGAGCAGGATGTTCAGCGCGATCTCGTTCGGCGTCTTCTGCCTGCTCGCGCCCTCGACCAGGGCGATCATCTTGTCGATGAAGCTCTGGCCCGGCTCCTGAGTGATCCGGACGACGATCCGGTCCGAGAGCACGGTGGTGCCGCCGGTCACCGCGGAGCGGTCGCCACCGGATTCTCTGATGACCGGGGCGGATTCGCCGGTGATGGCCGATTCGTCCACCGAGGCAATGCCTTCCACGACATCACCGTCGCCCGGGATGACCTGTCCCGCCTCGACCACCACGTAGTCGCCCCGGCGCAGTTCCGTTGCGGCGACCCGCTCTTCGACCACCCGAGCGCCGGGCGACCAGTCGGCGAGGCGCCGCGCCACCGTATCGGTCTTGGCCTTGCGCAGCGTGTCGGCCTGCGCCTTGCCGCGTCCCTCGGCGACCGCCTCGGCCAGGTTGGCGAACAGCACGGTGAGCCACAGCCAGACCACGATGGCCCAGGCGAACACGCTCGGATCGGCGATCGCGAGCACGGTCGACCAGACCGCGCCGATCTCCACGATCAGCATCACCGGATTGCGCCACAGCGTGCGCGGGTCCAGCTTGCGTACGGCGTCGGGCAGCGAGGTCAGCAGCAGGGCGGGGTCGAGCACGCCGCGGGCGACCTTGTGGTCGCCGCGTTCCGGCGCGGTGCCGGGCCGGGCGGCGGGTTCGGTTGCGGTACCGATCATGTCAGTCGATTCCTTCGGCGAGCGGCCCGAGCGCGAGCGCGGGCAGGAAGGTGAGCGCGACCAGGATCACGGTCACGCCGACCACCAGCCCGACGAACTGCGGGCGATGGGTCGGCAGCGTGCCGATCGAGGCGGGCGTGGTGCCCTGCTTGGCGAGTGATCCGGCGAGCGCGAGCACGAAGATGATCGGCAGGAACCGGCCGAGCACCATGGCCAGACCGAGTGCGGTGTTGTACCACTCGGTGTTGCCGGTGAGGCCCGCGAAGGCGGAGCCGTTGTTGTTGGCGGCCGAGCTGAACGCGTACAGCACCTCCGACAGGCCGTGCGGCCCGCCGTTCAGCATGCTCGCGCGCTGGCCGGGCAGCGCCATGGCGATCGCGGTGAACGTCAGCACCAGCAGCGGGCTGATGAGGAAATACGAAGCGGCCAGCTTGATTTCGCGCGGCGTGATCTTCTTGCCCAGGTACTCCGGGGTGCGTCCGACCATGAGGCCGGCGACGAAGACGGTGATCACCGCGAGGATCAACATGCCGTACAGGCCGGAGCCGACGCCGCCGGGCGCGACCTCGCCTAGTTGCATGTCGAACATCGTCATCAGGCCGCCGAGGCTGGTGTAGGAATCGTGGAAGGAGTCCACCGCGCCGGTGGAGGTGAGCGTGGTCGCGGCCGCGAAGGTGGCCGAATTCGACACGCCGAAGCGAGTTTCCACGCCCTCGGTGGCGGCTCCGATGGCCGTCGGCACGGTCCCGTGGTTCTGCAACTGGAAGAGATTCGTCAGCGCGATGCTCGTCAGCGCGATCGTGCCCATCACCGCCACGATCGCGTAGCCCTGCTTGGTGCTGCCGACCATGCGGCCGAAGGTGCGCGGCAGCGAGGAGGCGATGACCAGGATCAGGAAGATCTCGATCCAGTTCGTCCAAGTCGTCGGATTCTCGAACGGGTGGGCGGAGTTGGCGTTGTAGAAGCCGCCGCCGTTGGTGCCGAGTTCCTTGATGACCTCCTGGCTGGCGACCGGGCCGCCGGTGATCGTCTGCTGCGCGCCCGCGATCGTCTGGGCGACCTGATCGTGCAGCTGGAAGTTCTGGATGACGCCGCCCGCCACCAGCACGATCGCGAACACGAACGCGATCGGCAGCAGGATGCGCAGCGTGCCGCGCACCAGGTCGACCCAGAAGTTGCCGAGGTCGCCGGTGTGCCTGCGGGCGAACCCGCGCACCAGCGCGATCGCGACCGCCATGCCCACCGCCGCCGAGACGAAGTTCTGCACCGCGAGCCCGGCCATCTGCACCAAGTGGCCCTGGGTGGTCTCGCCGGAATAGTTCTGCCAGTTGGTGTTCGTCACGAAGCTGACGGCGGTGTTCCAGGCCAGCGCCGGGGTCATCTCGGTGGCGGGATCGTTCAGGTGCAGCGGCAGTCTGCCCTGGATCAACTGGAAGAAGAACAGGAACAGGATGCTGACCGCCGAGAACGCGAGCACACTGCGGGCGTAGACGGCCCACGTCTGCTCGACCTCCGGTTGCGCGCCGATGGCGCGGTAGACGAGCCGCTCCGCGCGGGAGTGCTTGGCGCTGCTGTAGACGCGGTACATGTAGTCGCCGAGCGGGATGTGCACCAGGGCCAGCGCGAGAACCAGGGACGCCACGAAGACGATCCCCGCGGTTGTCGTGTTCACCTAGAACCTCTCGGGGAAGAGCAGGGCCGCGACCATGTAGACGGCCACGGAAACGGCGAGCGCGAGACCGATCAGGTTCGCGGTCACAGCTTCTCCACCCCTCGTTGCACCAGACCCAGCAGTGCGAACACCGCGACCGTGAGCGCCGTGAACACCACGACAGACATGACTTTTCGACCTCCTTGCGGCTCCCGGATGCGGAGCGCACAGCGAGTCAAGCGCCCATTCGGGGGCGTGGCCGCTTCCCTGACGAGTTCTTAGCGCCTCTTGGCGCGCCATTGACGGTCCGTTAACGGGTCGGGCGCGCGGTGGCCGCGCGGGCGGGACACCGGTCTCGGGCACGAGCCGGACCGGTGTCGTGTCTCCCGCGCAGGGTGCGCACAAGGAGGACGTCAAGGACCGGGGCGGGACCGTCAATAGACCGTAAAGATCCGCCACTGGCGTCCGTGGCGGCGGTATTCCTGGTGGGGCCGGTCGGGCGGTGTATCCGCGCGACCGACGCCTTGCTCACCGTGTGGAAAGGTTCGATATGTCCCCCGTCACCGTCGCGGTGCTGCTCGGATTCGTGTGCTGCGCGCTGGTCATTCGCGTGTTCTCGCTGCGCGCAACGGAGTCGCGGCCGGTGACCGTCGCGTCGCCGAGTGCTCGGCAGGGAGACGCCGCGCCGGGCTTCGATGCGTGAAGGCCGGTGCAGCACGCCGCCTGATCAGAGGGATTCGCGGCGTGGATGCTGGAAAGCGCGATGATGGACGTGTGAAGCGCGGTCAACTACGGATCTACCTCGGTGCGGCGCCCGGTGTCGGCAAGACCTACGCCATGTTGGGCGAGGCCCACCGGCGGCTGGAGCGTGGTCGCGACGTGGTGGCGGCGGTGGTGGAGACGTACGGCCGGGCCAAGACCGAGAAGTTGCTGGCGGGTATCGAGCGGATTCCGCCGAAGATCATCGAGTACCGCGGCGCGCGGTTCCCGGAACTGGATGTGGACGCGGTGCTGCGGCGCGCGCCCGCGGTCGTGCTGGTGGACGAACTCGCGCACACCAACACGCCGGGCAGCGCCAATCAGAAGCGATGGCAGGACGTCGAGGAGTTGCTCGACGCGGGCATCGACGTCATCTCGACGGTCAACGTCCAGCATCTCGAGAGCCTCAACGACGTCGTCGAGCGGATCACCGGGATCACGCAGCGCGAGACGGTGCCGGACGCCGTGGTCCGCGACGCCGAACAGGTCGAACTGGTGGACATCACACCGGAGGCATTGCGGCGCAGGCTTTCCCACGGCAACGTCTACGCGGCCGACAAGGTGGACGCCGCGCTGCGCAACTACTTCCGTCCGGGCAATCTGACCGCGCTGCGCGAACTCGCGCTGCTGTGGCTGGCCGACCAGGTCGACGCCGCACTGGCGAAATACCGCGCCGACCACCACATCACCGAGCTGTGGGAGGCGCGCGAGCGCGTGGTGGTCGCGGTGACCGGCGGCCCGGAGTCGGAGACGATCGTGCGCCGGGCGAGCCGGATCGCGACGAAGTCCAGCGCCGATCTCGTCGTCGTGCACGTGGTGCGCGGGGATGGGCTGGCGGGCGTGTCGACCGAGCGGCTGGCTCGGCTGCGCGAACTCGCAGGCAGCCTGGACGCCTCGCTGCACACCGTCACCGGTGACGACGTGCCTGGCACGCTGCTGGAATTCGCCCGCGAGGTGAATGCGACCCAGCTGGTGCTCGGCACCTCACGCCGTTCCCGGTGGGCGCGCATCTTCGACGAGGGCATCGGCTCGGCCGTCGTGCAGCGCTCGGGGAAGATCGACGTGCACATGGTCACCCACGAGGAGGCCCACCGCGGTCTGCGCTGGCGTGCTCTGGTGCCGCGCCAACCGGCGCTCGCCTGGCCCGCCGCGATCCTGGTCCCGATTCTCGTGTGCGTGCTCAGCGCCGTGGCGCTGGACGGCTACCTCCAGTTGGGCGGGCTGAGCGCCGTGTTCTTCATCGGGGTCGTCGCGGTCGCGCTGCTCGGCGGCGTGCTGCCCGCCGCGTTCTCGGCGCTGCTGTCGGGATTGCTGCTGAACTGGTTCTTCACCGATCCGCGCTACAGCCTGACCATCGCCGAACCGGACAACTTCGTCACCGTGGTGGTGATGCTGTTCGTCGCGCTCGCGGTGGCCGCGTTGGTGGACGTCGCCGCCAAGCGAACGCGACAGTCGCGCAAGGCGTCTCGGGAGGCCGAGCTGTTGACCATGTTCGCCGGTGCGGTATTGCACGGGGCCGATCTGCCGAATCTGCTCGAGCAGGTGCGTGAGACGTTCGGGCTGCGGGCGGTGAGCATGGTGTGCGCGGGAACCGTCGTCGCGCGGGTCGGTATGGAGCCGCCGGAGCGGCCGGGCGCCGCCGACACCGTCATCGAGGCGGGGGACGGCACCAGCCTGCTGTTGCTGGCCGGGCACCCGCTCGACGCCGCCGACCTGCCGGTGCTCACCGCGGTGGCCAACCAGGCGGCGGGTCTGGTGCGCCAGGCCAGGCTGGCCGAGGAGGCGAGCGCCGCGGCGGCGCTGCTCGAGGCCGACCGCTTGCGCCGCGCGCTGCTCTCGGCGGTGAGCCACGATCTGCGGACGCCGCTGGCGGGCGCCAAGGCCGCGGTGTCCAGCCTGCGCAGCGACGACATCGAGTTCTCGCCGGAGGACACCACCGAATTGCTGGAGACCATCGAGGAATCGGTGGACCAGCTGACCGCGCTGGTGGGCAACCTCCTCGATTCCTCGCGACTGGCCGTCGGCGTGGTGAGCCCGCAGCTGCGACAGGTGTACATGGACGAGGTGGCGCACCGCGCCTTGGTGAGCGTCGGGATGGGCGCGCGCGGCCTGCGCCGCGCAGCGTTGAATCGGGTGGAGGTATCCGTCGACGAGGTGTCGGTGCTGGCCGACGCGGGGCTGCTGGAGCGCGTGCTGGCCAATTTGATCGACAACGCGATTCGCCACTCACCGCCCGACACCCACGTCCGGGTCACCGCCGAACACGATGGCGACCACGTCGCGATCGCGGTGGTCGACCGCGGACCCGGCGTGCCGCCCGGCGCGGAGGAACAGCTCTTCGAGCCGTTCCAGCGGCTGGGCGACCGGGACAACACCACCGGCGTCGGGCTCGGTCTCTCGGTGGTGCGCGGCTTCGTCGAGGCGATGGGCGGCGTCGTGCACGCCGAACCCACACCGGGCGGCGGACTGACGATGCTGGTCGACCTGCCCGCCGCGGAGTCGGCCGTCGCCGTGGGGAGTGCAGCTCTCGAAGCGTCGGACGTCGGCGACCAGGGCGGTGCGGCGGGCGACGGGGACGGGTCCGGCGAAGCGTCGGAGCAGAGTCGCGACCGGGCGTCGGCGGGCCGCGACACTACGCCCGCGGTGGACGGGGGCATCGCGCCCGAGGCGGGCTCGGGCGTCGTGCCTGCGACGAGCGGAGGGACCGGGGCGAGCGCGCGGCGCGCCTCCGACGCCGGGATCGGGCGTGTGTCGTCCGGCGCGGCTTCGGGGGAGCGCGTCGGTGCGGGGGACGATGGCAGAAATAGCAGGGACGGCGAGGACGCGGCGCGGACCGGGGGCGCGCACGGATGACGAGGGTGGTGGAAGGTGTCGAATCCGACGGGGCTGCAAGGGAATTCGTGGTGAACGAGGACAGGCCGGAAGCCGGAGCCGCGCAGGCTCCGTCGATCAGGGTGCTCGTGGTCGACGACGAACCGCAGATCGTGCGCGCGCTGCGGATCAACCTGTCGGTGCGCGGATACGAGGTGATCACCGCGGGAACCGGAGCGGCGGCGCTGCGCGCGGCCGCGGACAAACATCCCGACGTGGTGATCCTCGATCTCGGCCTGCCGGATATGGACGGCATCGAGGTGCTGGGCGGACTGCGCGGCTGGACCAGCGCGCCGGTGATCGTGCTCTCGGCGCGCACCGACTCCACCGACAAGGTGGAGGCGCTCGACGCGGGCGCCGACGACTACGTGACCAAGCCGTTCGGCATGGACGAGCTGCTGGCCCGGCTGCGCGCGGCCGTGCGCCGCGGGGCGACCGACGGCGAGACGTCCGATCCGGTGGTGGTGACCGATTCGTTCACCGTCGACCTGACCGCCAAGAAGGTCACCAAGAACGGCGAGCCCGTCCATCTCACCCCGACCGAGTGGGGGATGCTCGAGATGCTGGTCCGCAACAAGGGCAAGCTCGTCGGCCGCAAGGAATTGCTGCGCGAGGTCTGGGGTCCGTCCTACGCGACCGAAACCCATTATCTGCGGGTCTATCTCGCGCAATTGCGGCGCAAGCTGGAGGACGATCCCGCACGTCCGCGGCACCTGCTGACCGAGGCGGGCATGGGGTACCGCTTCCAGGTCTGACCGCGTCCGGCAGCGACGGCCGGGAGTGTGGCCGGGGTCGCAGCCAGGAATGGTGTCCGCCCGAGCGATGTTGGCAGGCGTGAGCCGTTCCCGACGAAGATGGCAGGATCGAACCCATGGCTGAACCAACCGTTGCCCCTGCGACCGCCACTACGGCATCGACCACCGCGGAGCCGACCACCCTCTGGGTCGAGCGCACCGGCACCCGTGCCTACACCGGCCGCAGCTCCCGCGGCGCCGAGGTGCTGATCGGATCGCAGGGCGTGCCCGGTGTGTTCACCCCCGGCGAGCTGCTGAAGATCGCGCTGGCCGCCTGCTCCGGGCTGAGCGCGGACTTCCCGCTCTCGCGCAAACTGGGCGACAACTTCGACGCGACCATCCGCGTCTCCGGCGACGCCGACCGGGAGAACGAGGTCTACCCGCAGCTCGACGAGGTGTTCGAGCTCGACCTGAGCGAACTGGACGAGCAGGCGCGCGAGCGGCTGCTGGTCACCGTGCAGCGCGCCATCGACAAGGTGTGCACCGTCGGCCGCACGCTGAAGGCGGGCAGCAAGGTCACCCTCTCCTTCGACGTCGACTCCTGAGGACGAAGTCCGCTCGCTGTGGTGGCAGCGCGGACAAGCTCTGACGACATCCCGGACGCCCGGCCGCGATGATGCGCCGCCGGGCGTTCGCCACGTCCTGCCCCCTGCGCCGCGCGCGGCGGCGGGTACGGCATTCTGATCGGATGACTGAAACTCCGCACGGCGCGGCCGCATCCACCGACCGGGTCCGGCTCGGCGCCTGGGTGCACGGCACGGTGCAGGGCGTCGGTTTCCGCTGGTGGACGCGGGCGCGGGCGCTGGAGCTCGGTCTGGTCGGATCCGCGCGCAACACCAGCGACGGCCGAGTGCACGTGATCGCGGAGGGCAGCCGCGCGGCGTGCGAGCGGTTGCTGGAACTGCTGCGATCGGGCGATACTCCTGGTCGGGTGACCTTGGTTGTGGAAAGCTGGGAGCCCCCGCGGGGAGATTCGACCGGATTCGAGGAGCGCTAGTGGTGGGTCCGAAGGGCATGGGGAGGGATCGGTGAGCACGCGGAATTCGGGCGACGGGGACCAACAGCGTCCCGACGAGCCCGCCAAGGAACCGGAGTGGACCACCCCCCAGCTGAACGTGCCCGAGCCGCCGGACCTACCGAGCCCGCAGGAACCACCGCCGCCCCTCGGTCCGCGGCCGGGCAGCATCCAGCGACAGGAGCCTGGCGTCACCCAGCCGCGCCCGCCGACCGTGGCCGAGGCGCGAGCCAGGGACAAGGCTCGCAAGCGCGCCGCCGACGCGCAGCGCGCGGCGCAGGCGGCGGCCGACGCCAAGAAACGCACCCGCAACCGGGTGCTGATCGGCGGCATCGCCATCGTGGGCGTCGCGGGACTCGTCGGCGGCGGATATCTGGCGTACCGGGCGCTCACCGCGCCGGACGAGGTCACCGCCTACTGCGTGCAGACCGAGAACGGCCAGGAGCTCGTCGTCGAGGACAAGTACTGCGGGCCGGGCCAGGCGGGTTTCGTCGACGACAGCGGCGGCTCGCACAGCCACGCGGGCCCGATCATCATCTACGGCGGCGGTCCGCAGTACCGCTACTACTACGGCGGCAGCAACACCGTCGGCAAGCCGCCCGTCGGCGGCTCCACCCTGAAACCCAAGGGCGCCCAGATCACCACCAAGTCCGGCACCACCATCCAGCGCGGCGGGCTCGGTAGCAAGAGCACCGGCGGCGGTGGTTCCTGATGCGTCGCGTCCGCGGCACACCGCGCCAGGATTGGCAGCGAATCATCGAGGGGCAGGGCCTGGTCTACGGCGCACCGGGCCGTGACGCGAGCGGTCTGCCGCGCCCGTACTGGGACGAGTCGGTGCACTACGAGTTCGACATGCCGGAGATCCTCGCGCTCGAGGCCGATGTCGAACTGCTGCACTCGATGTGCCTGAACGCCGTCGAACACGTCGTGCTCACCGAGCGGTTCCGGGATTTCGGTCTGCCGGAATGGAGTTGGGCGCCGATCGCCGAATCCTGGCGGCGCGGCGACCCGCACGTGTACGGCCGCTTCGACCTGCGCTACGACGCGCGCCGCCCGGCGAAACTGCTGGAGTACAACGCCGATACGCCGACCTCGCTGCTGGAGGCGGCGATCGTGCAGTGGCACTGGCTGACAGCGCTGTACCCCGACGACGACCAGTGGAACTCCTTGCACGAGAAGCTGGTCGAGCGCTGGGGCGTGCTGCGCGACACGTTGCCCTCGCCGCAGCTGCATTTCACCTGGTCCTCGGCCGACGCCACCGGCGAGGACAACGTCACGACGGCCTACATGCAGGAGACCGCCGCGGAGGCGGGCTTCGACACCATCGCGCTGCCCATCGAGGAAATCGGATTCGACACGGAGCTGGAGCGTTTCGTCGATCTGGCCGAGGCGCCGATCGAGTCGATCTTCAAGCTCTACCCGTGGGAGTGGGTGCTCGACGACGATTTCGGCAAGCGCGTGGTGCAGAGCCTGCCGCAGACCATGTGGATCGAGCCGCTGTGGAAGACGCTGCTCAGCAACAAGGCGATCCTCGCGATTCTGTGGGAGATGTATCCCGGGCACCCGAACCTGCTGCCCGCTTATCTCGATCAGCCCAACGAGCTCACCGAGTACATCCGCAAACCCAAGCTCGGCCGCGAGGGCGCCAACATGACCATCGTGGGCGCGGGCTTGGAGACCGCCACCGGCGGCGTCTACGGCGCAGAGGGTTTCGTGTACCAATTGCTCGACCCGCTCCCGGAATTCGACGAGATGCGGCCCGTGCTCGGCGCCTGGATCGTCGGCGACACCGCCGCGGGACTCGGCATCAGGGAGACCGCGGGACTGATCACCGACGACGGCGCGGCGTTCGTTCCGCACCGCATACCCACCGAATAGACCGGTGCGCGAGCACCACCGACCACCACACCAGCACCGAACCTTTCCGGAAGGACCACGATGACCGCAGTCGCCCTCGAATCGGGGTACTGGAGCGCGCTCGGCGAAGGCGTAGGGGCGATCGTCCTCTACGCCCTGGTCGGCCTCGTGCTCATGCTCGTCGGCTTCTACGCCATCGACCTGACCACACCGGGCGCCCTGCGCGGGCTGGTGGCCGAGGGCAAGCCCAACGCGATCATCGTCACGGCGGCGGGCATGCTCAGCATGGCGTTCATCGTCGTGCTCGCCATCTACTCGTCCGGCGGCAAGCTGGCCGAAGGGCTGATCGCCTCGCTGGTGTTCGGTCTGGTCGGCATTGTCGCCCAGGTCGTTTCGGTGCGGGTGGTCGAACGCGTCCTCGGCATCGATATCGGCGCCGCGCTGCACTCGGAGACCTTCACCACCGAGGTGCTCGTGGTCGCGGCCGCCCACTTCGCGCTCGGCCTGGTCGTGGCCGTCGCCATTCTCTGACCGGCGGGCGGCGCGGTTCGTTCCCGGAGCCCGCGCCGCGCTCAGTGGCCGCGGGCGATCCAGTCCGCCAGCGCGGGCTTCTCGGCGCCGATGGTGGTGCCCTCGCCGTGCCCGGTGTGCACCGTCGTCTCCTCGGGCAGCGTGAGCAGCCGGTCCCGAATGGAATCGATGATGGTGTCGAAGTCGGAATAGGAGCGGCCGGTCGCGCCGGGGCCGCCTGCGAAGAGCGTGTCGCCGGTGCACAGCGCGTGCAGGTCCGGCAGGTACAGGCAGACCGAGCCGGGCGAGTGTCCCGGCGTGTGCAGGATCTCGATCTCGGTGCCCGCCACCGAGATACGGGTGGTGTCGGCGAGCGAGCGATAGCCCGCGTCCGGATGGGTCATCCGCCACAGCGGATCGTCCGCGGGATGCAGCAGGACGGGCGCGTCGAATCGATCGCCGAGTTCCGGCGCGACGGTGACGTGGTCGTTGTGGCCGTGCGTGCACAGCACCGCGACGACGTGCCGCCCGCCGACCGCGTCCGCGATGGCGTCGGCGTCGTGCGCCGCGTCCACCACCAGCACCTCGCGGTCGTCGCCGACGAGCCAGACGTTGTTGTCGACCGCCCATGTCCCGCCGTCGAGGGAGAAGGTCCCCGAGGTGACCACCCGGTCGATGCGCGCGCTCACCAGACCACCACCGAGCGCAGCACCTCGCCCGCGTGCATGGCGGTGAAGGCCCGCTCCACCTCGTCGAGCGCGATCCGCTCGGTGACGAAGCGGTCCAGCGGCAGCCTGCCCTGCCGGTGCAGGTCGACGAGCATCGGGAAGTCGCGCTCCGGCAGGCAGTCGCCGTACCAGGAGGATTTCAGCGCGCCGCCGCGGGAGAACAGGTCGATCAGCGGCATCTCGATCGTCATGTCGGGCGTGGGGACGCCGACCAGCACCACGGTGCCCGCCAGATCGCGGCCGTAGAAGGCCTGCTTCCAGGTCTCCGGACGGCCGACCGCGTCGATCACCACGTCGGCGCCGAAGCCGTCGGTGAGCTCCTGGATGCGAGCGACCACGTCCTCCGCGCTCGCGTCGACGGTGTGAGTGGCCCCGAACTCGGTGGCCCAGGCCAGTTTCCGTGGGTCGCGATCGATCGCGATGATGGTGCGAGCCCCGGCCAGCCGGGCGCCTGCGATGGCGGCGTCGCCGACCCCGCCGCAGCCGATCACCGCGACGGTGTCGCCGCGTGAGACGTTGCCGGTGTTCAACGCGGCGCCGATGCCCGCCATCACGCCGCAGCCGAGCAGGCCCGCGACGGCCGGATCCGCCTCGGGATCGACCTTGGTGCACTGTCTTTCGTGCACCAGCGTTTTGTCGGCGAAGGCGCCGATGCCGAGCGCCGGGCTGAGCTCGGTGCCGTCGGTGAGGGTCATCTTCTTGCTCGCGTTGTCGCTCGCGAAGCAGTACCAGGGGCGCCCGCGCTTGCAGGCGCGGCATTCGCCGCAGATGGCGCGCCAGTTCAGCACCACGAAATCGCCCGGAGCCACGTGCGTGACCGCGGCGCCGACCGTCTCCACCACGCCCGCGGCCTCGTGGCCGAGCAGGAACGGGAACTCGTCGTTGATGCCGCCCTCGCGATAGTGCAGATCGGTGTGGCAGACGCCGCAGGCCTGCACCCGCACGACGACATCGTGCGGACCGGGATCGGGGATGACGATGTCGACCAGTTCGACCGGAGCGCCGATGGCTCGGGCGATGACGCCGCGCACGGTTTCGGACACGAAATCCTCCTCGAAGCTCGCATGCCGCCGTCGGCACCCGAACCATCTTGCCGTGCCGCGCGGCGCGCGGGGGCGCTGTCGGGCGAAGTCGGGCCGGAGCCCGCGCGTACCCAACAGGTAGGCGACGCGCCGTGCGGGGTTGACATTCCACATTGGAGGGTGCACGATTAGCGAATATTCCACTGTGGAGGGTGGAATCGTCGATAGGAACTGGCATGGACATCTCGACCGGTACCCGCGCCTCCGACGCCGAACGCGACCAGATCGTGCGGCTGCTCGGCAGGCACATGGCCGACGGCCGCATCGACTTGGCCGAATACGACCAGCGGGTCGCGCGCGTCTACGGCACCGCCACCCGCGACGACCTGCAATTGGTGCTCTCCGACCTGCCGAAGCTGTCGAAAGAGGCCGCCGCGCAACCGAAGCCACGCCCGCGCATCCCCATGTGGCAGCGCATCGAGGGCAGCAGCTGGCTCGGCGTCAGCATCCTGGTGCTCGTCATCTGGGCCGCCATCTCGATCGGCGTCGGCGAATTCACCTACCCGTGGCCGGTCTGGGTCATCGGCCCGTGGGGCGCGGTCCTGGCCTTCCGCATGCTCACCGGCTGGGAATCGGGACGCGGCGGCAAGCGGGCGGGGTAGTCGGCTTCCGTCCGAACCGATCGCGGGCAAGTGCGCGGAGAGAGCTGAACTGCCCGGGTGAAGCGCTGCTTACCGGTAGCGGTGCGCGCGGCGCTCGGACGTCGGCGGTGGATAGCTGCGCTCGGGTGGTTCCGAGGTGTGTCGGTCTTCGGAGGTCGCCTCGTAAGCGGCCGCCGCGGCGGGTCTACGCCGCGGGGGGACGCTTCGGTCGGAGGCCGCCTCGTAGGCGACTGCCGCCGCGGGCATGCGCTTCGGCGGTGCGGCGGACGGGGTCGAAGCGGCCGCCGTATGACGGCTCTGCGGCGCCGCGCCGCGATCGCGCGACGGTAGGTCCGCGGCGGATGGACGACCGTTCCGTTCCGGTGCGATCGGGTCGACGGGTACGGAGGGCGGCGCGTCCAGCGGGCGCGACCGGCGAGCGGCGCGTTCGGGTGCCCGCCTTTCGGCTGCCGGTTCCTCGGCTGGGCGCGGAGGTTCGTGGGCGGAGCGCGTGCGCCGGGTTGCCGACCGCTCCGGAGCGTCTGTGGTGCGGCTGCGCCGGGGCAGCGCGGGGCGGTGGTCCGCAGGTTCGGCTTCCGGTGTGGCGCGGCGGGATTCAGTGTCCTTCGCGGACTGCCGTGATTCGGTGACCTGGGTGGACCGCCGTGATTCGGTGACCTGGGCGGACCGCCGAGATTCGGTGACCGGGACGGACCGCCGGGATTCGGTGACTTGCGCTGACTGACGGGATTCGGTGACCGCGGCGGACCGCCGAGATTCGGTGACCTGCGCTGACCGTCGGGAGGCGGGGGCCGATGCCGCGCGACGGGACGCGACGGCGCTCCCGTCGGCCCGCGGGGCGACCGTCTCGCGGGCCGTTGCGGGTCGTGCCCGCTCCGGCGCCGCCTCGTCCGTCGCACGGGTAACTCCGGCGCGGGGGAGCGCCGCGGAACGGTCGGCCTCGGGCACGCGCCGCATGCCGACACGGAAGATCGGCAGTTTGGTGGTGACGCGGCTCGGGTGATCCCCCTTCTCGCGATAGGCGGCGGCGATGCCGTGCGCGCGCAGCCAGGCGCCGGGGTCGTCCCTGATCTCCGGCCCCGCCTCGAGAACGACGTCTTCGAGGAGTTCGATCAGATCGCTCTCGCTGTCGCCGCCCAGCGCCGCGCGGATGGCGGAGAACGTTTCGGGCCGGAAGGTCCAGGACCATTCGTGGCCGGGGTGCCGCCCGTCGTGGTCGTGGCCGTGCAGCACGAGGTTGCCCGACTTGGCGATGCGAGCGCGCACCGTGCGCCCGTCGGACTCGATGCGGCACTCGTTCGGCGGCTCCGCCCGGCGGGCCTCGTCGGCGGCGGGTTCGAGATCCTCTTCGTCTTCCAGTTCTTCGGCGCGGACGATCTCGAACCAGGCCACGACCATGGCGGCGACGCCCAGCGCGGCGGCGATCGCCAGCTCGATCCAGACGTCGGCCGGGATGACCCGCCTGGTGCGTTCGCACGCGTGCAGGAACAGCAGACAGCCGACGACGAGCGCGCCGATCCGGGCAAGCCGGAGAGCCGTGCCGGTGTCGACCGAAGGTGCGCGCATCCGCTGATAGCTCCCGAACAAGACTTGCCGCTGCCGAATCAGACAGGATCGTAAGCGCAGGAGCCCTCCGGTGGGAGACCGTAAGCGCCAGGGACGACAGGCGGTCGCTAGCCCGGCGGATGCCGGTCGATTACCAGCTCTCGGCAGCTAGGCTCGGGTCCAGATCCGCCCAAGCGGCCTCGCGCCCCTTGTGATGCGGCGCGATGTGGCCGATCCGGGTGCGACCGGCCCGGAGGCGACCAGGTGCGATGGTGCCGGAACGCGCCTGTGGCAAACCTCGAGCACATCGAAATGCGAAACATCGCCTGCCGACTCGTTAACCTGGATCGCACCGGTCGCCTCGAAGCCCACCCGCGACGCGGTGCGCCGCCCGCCGACGAACCCAGCCGCGACCGGCGGATACCATGGCTGGTCGCCCCGCGGGGACGCGTCCGACCACCGCGCACGGAAAGGTCGTCGAATTTGCACCTGAAGAGTTTGACGTTGAAGGGCTTCAAGTCCTTCGCGTCCGCGACGACGCTGCGCTTCGAACCCGGTATCACCTGTGTGGTCGGCCCGAACGGTTCCGGCAAGTCCAACGTCGTCGACGCGCTCACCTGGGTGATGGGCGAGCAAGGTGCGAAGGCGCTGCGCGGCGGCAAGATGCAGGACGTCATCTTCGCGGGCACGACGGGACGGGCTCCGCTCGGCCGCGCCGAGGTCACCCTGACCATCGACAACTCCGACGGCGCGCTGCCCATCGACTACGCCGAGGTCTCGATCACCCGGCGCATGTTCCGTGACGGCGCGGGCGAATACGAGATCAACGGCAGTTCCTGCCGTCTGATGGACGTGCAGGAACTGCTCAGCGACTCCGGCATCGGCCGGGAGATGCACGTCATCGTCGGACAGGGCCAGCTCTCCGCGATCCTGGAATCGCGCCCCGAGGACCGCCGCGCCTTCGTCGAAGAGGCGGCGGGCGTGCTGAAACACCGCAAGCGCAAGGAGAAGGCGGTCCGCAAGCTGGACGCGATGCAGGCCAACCTGGCGCGCCTGACCGACCTCACCACCGAACTGCGCCGCCAGCTCAAACCGCTGGGCAGGCAGGCCGAGGTGGCCAGGCGCGCGGCGACCGTGCAGGCCGACCTGCGCGACGCACGCCTGCGGCTGGCGGCCGACGACCTGGTGACCCGCCGCGGCGAGCTGGAGAGCCAGCAGAGCAAAGAGGCCTACGCCCGCGAACAGCAGATCACCGTGCAGACCGAGCTGGACGCCGCGAACGCCGCGCTGGCGCAGCAGGAATTCCAGCTGTCCAAGCTCACTCCGAGCGCGGAGGCCGCGGCCCAGATCTGGTTCCAGCTCTCCGCGCTGGCCGAGCGGGTGAACGCGACCATCCGCATCGCGAGCGACCGGGCCCGCCATCTCGACACCGAGACGCCGGTCGGCACCGGCCGCGACCCCGATCAGCTCGAGGCCGAGGCCGATCGCGTCGAGGCCGAGGAGGCCGAGCTGCGCGAGGCGGTCGAGATCGCGGTGGAGACCTTGGAGGCGGCCAGGGATCAGCTGGCCGAACGGGAGCACGCCGCGAAGGCCGCCGAACAGGCGCACCTGGCCGCCGTCCGTGCGATCGCCGACCGGCGCGAGGGTCTGGCCAGGCTCTCCGGCCAGGTCGACACGCTGCGGACCAGGGCGCAGTCGGTGGACGCGGAGATCGCCCGGCTGTCGGTGGCGATCGCCGAGGCCAGGCACCGCGGCGAGGCCGCGCAGGCCGAATTCGACAGCGTGCAGGACGAACTCGGCGAACTCGACGCGGGGGAGGAAGGGCTCGACGCCCAGCACGAGCACGCCGTGCAGGCGCTGGAGCTGGCCGACCAGCGGGTCACCGAGCTGCGCGAACAGGATCGCGACGCGGGCAAGCGGGTGGCCTCGCTGTCCGCGCGTATCGAGGCGCTCGGCATGGGCCTGGCCCGCCGCGACGGCGCCGCCTGGCTGGTGGAGAACCGCGCGGACGGACTGCTCGGCCCGCTGTCGGGGCTGCTGCGGGTGCACACCGGGTTCGAGGCCGTCGTCGCGGCGGCGCTCGGCCCGCTCGCCGACGCGGTGGCCGCCGACACCGAGGATGCCGCGCACGCGGCGGTGCGCGCGCTCAAAGCGGCCGACGGCGGCCGCGCCGCATTCGTTTTCGGCGCCGCGGAATCCGCGCGCTCGACCGGCGATCCGCTGCCGGGTTCGGCCCGGTGGCTGGCCGACGTGGTGGAATGCCCGGAGTCGGTGCGGGCGGCCATCGGCGCGCTCACCGCGGGTATCGCGGTGGTCGACGACCTCACGGCCGCGACCGAACTCGTCGCGGCCCGCCCCGAGCTGCGGGTGGTCACCCGCGACGGCGATCTCACCGGCACCGGCTGGCTGCTCGGCGGATCCGACCGCGCCCCCAGCCAATTGGAGATCCAGGCCGATATCGACGCGGCCGAATCTCAGCTGGTCGCGGCGCAGCGGCGCGCGGAGCAGCTGGAGGCGGCGCTCTCCGGCGCGCTGGCCGAACAGGCCGACCGCAAGGAGGCGGTGGACCACGCGCTGCTCTCGCTGCACGAATCCGATCAGGCGCTGATGGCCATCTACGACCGGCTCGGCAGGCTCGGCCAGGCGGCCCGCGCGGCACAGGCCGACAGCGACCGGCTCGCCGCTCAGCGCACCGAGGCGGAATCCGGGCGCGAGGAGGCGCTCGCCGCGCTGGCCGAGCTCGAGGACCGGCTGCGGCACGCGGAACTCGAACAATCCGAGATCGACGCCGACGGCCTCGGCGCGGCGGGCACCGAGACCGCCGGCCGTGACCGCGAGGAGGCGGCCGCCGCCTTGGCCGAGGCCCGCTCCATGGAGGTGGAGGCCAGGCTCGCCGTGCGCACCGCCGAGGAACGCGCGGAATCGGTTCGCGGCAAAGCGGATTCGCTGCGCCGCGCGGCCCGCGCCGAACGCGAGGCGCGGGCCCGCGCCGAACGCGCGCAGGCCGCGCGACGGCAAGCCGCGGCGGTCGCCGCCGCCGTCGCCGAGTCGGGCGCGCGGGTGGCGGGCGAGCTGGAGCGGGTGGTGGCCGAGGCGAGCACCCGCCGCGACGACCTGGTGCGCCGCCGCACCGAATGCGCGGCGCAGGTAGACCAGGTCAAGGAGCGGGCGCGCGCGCTGAGCACCCAGCTGGCCCAGCTCACCGACGCGGTGCATCGGGACGAGGTGGCCAAGGCGCAGGCCGCACTGCGGATCGAGCAGCTCGAGGCGACCATCGGAGAACAGTTCGGCATCGCGCTGAACGACCTGATCGCGGAGTACGGTCCCGACGTGCCGCTGCCGCCCTCGCCGCTGGAATGGGCGGAGTACGAGCAGGCCAAGGAGCGCGGCGAACAGGTCAGCGCGCCGCAGCCGATGCCCTACGATCGGGCCGGTCAGGAACGCCGCGCCAAACGCGCCGAGAAGGACCTGACCACCCTCGGCAAGGTGAACCCGCTGGCGCTGGAGGAGTTCGCGGCGCTGGAAGAGCGGTACAACTTCCTGTCCACGCAGCTCGAGGACGTCAAGAGCGCGCGCAAGGACCTGCTCGACGTGGTCGCCGAGGTGGACGCGCGCATCCTGCAGGTCTTCACCGAGGCATACGCCGACGTCGAGCGCGAGTTCGTCGAGGTGTTCGCCAAGCTGTTCCCCGGCGGCGAGGGCAGGTTGCTGCTCACCGATCCGTCCGACATGCTCACCACCGGTATCGAGGTGGAGGCTCGCCCGCCGGGCAAGAAGGTCAAGCGCCTGTCGCTGCTGTCCGGCGGCGAGAAATCGCTGACCGCGGTCGCCCTGCTGGTCGCCATCTTCCGCGCCCGCCCCTCGCCCTTCTACGTCATGGACGAGGTGGAGGCCGCGCTGGACGACACCAACCTGCGCAGGCTGATCGGGCTGTTCGAGCAGCTGCGCGAGAAGAGCCAGCTGATCGTCATCACGCACCAGAAGCCGACCATGGAGATCGCCGACGCGCTGTACGGCGTGAGCATGCGCGGCGACGGCATCACCCAGGTCATCTCGCAGCGATTGCGCGGCGAGAACCTCGCGCCCGCAACGGCTTAGGCGTACCTCCGCATCCGCTGCGGCCGTGCGCGGCTCGAAGAGGGACCGGCGTCCGGCAGCATTGGTCCAGGTGTACCTAAGCGCGGACCCCGGTCTCGATCACCTCGTGGACCGGGCGGCGTGGGGTGGACGGCAGCGGAGCGACACTGGCCGGCATGAAGCCGAGCCGGATCATCGCCTGCGGATGGGCGCAGTCGTGCAGCACGTCGGCGCGGATGGCGGAGCGCAATTCGGCCACGCCGAGCGGTTCGGTCTGCAGGCAGCTGGCCATGCCGAGGCTGGTCGCGGTGAGCAGCAGGGCGCTGGCGGCCTCACCCGCCCGCAGTTCGGTGCGGCGATCGTCGTCGGCCGTGCCGATCACCAGCCATTCCGAGCCGTCGGTCTCGAAGGAGGTATCGGCGAGTTCCGGCTCGAGGAAGGCGCGCTGCGAGATGTGGTCATCGGGACGCGGTCGCGGGGTGTTGGCCGCGGGCACGCCGTCCGCGGTGCCGTGCCTGCCGCTCCACGCGGCGAGCTCGGCGAGATAGGCGCGATCGTGAGCGTGCCGACCGGCCGCCGTGCGCGTCACCTGGCCGAGGGGCGTGCGCAGCGGCGGCGGGACCACCCGCGCCACCGCGCCGAACGGCACTGCGCGCTGCGCGACCTGGCGCAAGCGGCCGTACGGGACCCTACGGTCGCAGTAGTGCCTGCGATCGGATTGACGGTGCGCGATGGCGGCCCCGAGATCGATGTCGTCGCGGGTCGGGCTGTCCGTGTCCACCGAGATGCGGGCCAGATGATCGTGGTCGGCCGGATCGGGCAGGTAGTCGACCTCTGCGCTCCAGCCGTGCACCGCGAGCGCGACGCGCAGGTGGTGCAGCGCGGCGCCACAGCTGAGCAGCAGCGCGCGGCCGGTCGGGTCGGTCGACGGCAACCTACGGCGCGGGTCGGCGTACAGGTCGACGGATCGTTCGGATATTCGCCACCGCCACGGCTGGGTGTTGTGCACCGACGGTGCGCGGACCGCCATCGCCACGGCGTTTTCGAAGACCTCCGCGGTGGGTTGCCGCTGCTCCATGAATTCGGGTGATCCTTCCGGGGGGCCGGCGGCGATCGTGGCGCCGCGATATTTCCGGTTCGAAGCAATCTTCCCTGTTGACGACAGCCCGCACAGCCGAACAATTTCTCCGGGAGATATGTCACAAAGCTATGGACGTCAGCGGGCCCGTGCGGGCGCGAGCAGCCTGACCACCCCGGATTCCAGGTCGACCAGCGGATCGTCGCCCGCCTGCCGGTCGTCGAGCTTGGCGACCGCTACCCATTCTTTGCGTTCGTGGATGTGCTTGCGCGAGGGCCCGAAGATCTCGTCGATCTCGGCGCCGACCGGATCCCGTCGCTTGCGTGCGGTCCACCGCTCGAAGAGATTCACCGCATCCAGCGTATGGTCACCGGGCTCGATCCGCCGCAGCGAATCGGTGCGGCTGCCAGATGTGCCCGGCGGTGGCCGGGACGGCGCTGCCGAACTGGACGTCCGCGAAATGGCAGCCGTAGCCGAGGGTGCCGGGCGCGGCGAGTTCCTCGACGAGACCGTGCCGCACGTCCGCCGACCGCACCGGGTCGCGGTCGGCCACGGCCGAGAGCTCCGGGTAAGCGATCTGCAGCGACGAGTGCAGCGCGTCGCCGAACGCGACGAGCCGGTGCTCGCCCGTGCCGATGACGAACCCGGTGTGGCCGGTGGTGTGCCCTGGCAGCGCCAGCACCCGCACGCCGGGAAAGACCTCGTCGCCCTCGGCGACGGTGCGGATCTGGTGGGCGAACACGTCGAGCATCTCGGCGGTGGTGCCGTTGGCAGCGGCGAGGTCGCGGTGATGCCACTCGACTTCGGAGATCAGGACCCGCGCGTGCGCGAACGGTGTCCGGCGCGCACCGGGCGCCGCCTGCCAGAGCCAGCCGAAATGGTCGGCGTGCAGGTGGGTGACGGCGACGGTCTCGATCTCCGCTGGTTCGCGGCCGACCCGGGCGAGGTTGTCGAGCAGCGCGCCGCCGCGCAAGATCCCGACCCCGGTACGGAACGTCAGCGGGCCGAATCCGGCATCGATCAGCATGGCCCGCTCGCCGTATTCGATCAGCAGTCCGCCGACGCCGGCGACGAAGGAGTCGGCGTCGAGGTATTCGCTGTGCCTGCTCCAGAACCCGTCGGGCGCGGTGGGCAGCCAGGCTCGCGCGTTCATGGTGGTCAGGCCGTCGGGTAGGTAGGTGACTTGTAGAGCGCCGACCTGCACGGTGCGGAGTGAGGCGGGTTGGATCAAACGCTCGGCGACAGAGAAGGTCATCACGACTCGGCTTTCACGGGCGTCGGTGTGGGAGGTGCTCGTGACTCTATCGACGTTTCCGCGTCGCGTCGCGGTGAACGAACATCGAATAGGACTGTCGGAGAACGCTTCTCACATCGTCGCGGGCGGACCGCCGAAGTGCTGCGCCTTCGCGGGCGGGAAGGTGCGAATTTTCCCGTGGCGCCGCCTAGCCGATGATCGGCGAGGCGGCGCCGAGTTCGCCCGTGTGCCGAGTTCGCCCGTGTGCCGAGTTCGCCCGTGTGCCGAGTTCGCCCGTGTGCCGAGTTCGCCCGTGTGCCGAGTTCGCCCGTGTGCCGAGTTCGCCCGTGTGCCGAGTTCGCCCGTGTGGCGTGATGGTCCGAGTATCCCGGTCGTACCGGACGCCGAAGCCCGGCGGATCAGCGTGCGGCGCTGGCCTTCTGGGCGTCGAGCAGCGCCCCGATCCGGTCGGCCCCGCCGGATGCGAGCCAGGTGTCGAGGGTCCACAGCCCCGGGTGGAGTTCGCGCAGCGCGGGAAGGTCGGCGTGCCAACCGCCGGTCTCGCGCGTCACCCGCCAGACGTTGACGATCTCGGGGCCGATCGCCTCCGCCTCGGCCTCGCTCACCTCTTCGTACCGCACCGGATGTCCGGTGGCGCGAGCGATCGCCGCCGCGGCGGCGACGGGAGTGACCGCGTCGCCTGCCAATTCGAGGATCTGGCCGTGGAATCGGTCCGGATCTGCGAAGGCCAGCGCGGCGAAGACCGCGATATCGTCGACCGCGATCATCTGCAGCGGCCGGTCGGCGGGGAACAGATGGCGGTGCACGCCGTGCGCGATGCCGTCCACCGGAGAACCCTGGAGCAGGTAGTTCTCCATGAAACGGACCGGCCGCAGGACGGTGTAGCGCAGGCCGCTGGCGACCAAAGCCTCCTCGATGCGCTGTTTGCCGTGCGCGCCCCACGCGATGTCGTCGCCCAGCGAGCCGACGCCGGTGAAGACGACGTGGTCGACACCCGCGGTGCGCGCGGCCTCGATCAGCGCGATGCCACGCCGGGCCTCCAGGTCGCCGTCCCAGCCCGCGACGCGGTAAGTCGCTGGGGGAACGGCGAATACGCCGCGGGCTCCGGTCGCCGCGGCGAGCAGGGTGTCGGGCGCGTCGAAGTCGCCGATCGCCAGTTCGGCGCCTGCCGCTGCCAGCGCTCGCGCGGCGGGCGCGTCGGGGTCGCGCACCAGGACGCGCACCGGGATGCCGTCGGCCCGGAGCCTGCGGGCGGTCACGCCGCCCTGCTTTCCGGTGCCGCCGGTGACGAGGATCGGGTCGTGCTGAGAGGACATGTTCGCCTTCTTCTGGTGAATCGTCTCGATAGAATCGGGTCGGTCGACCCGTTTTCGGACGTTACGGGTGGCCCCACCCGGTTGGCCAGGCCATATATGGAAGGTGCGTAACGAAATGACGGTCCCCGTGGCACCCTCGACCCTCGCGGCGCGGGCCGACGCACAGCGCAATCGCGCGCTCGTGCTCGCCGCCGCGCAGCGGGCTTTCGCCGAGCGCGGACTCGCGGTGTCCCTCGCCGAGGTCGCGCGCCGAGCCGGTGTCGGCGCGGGCACGGTCTATCGGCACTTCCCGACGAAATCCGATCTGCTGGAAGCGGTTATGCAGCAGCGGGTGGACCGGCTGGCCCGGCTCGCCGCCGCGCAGGTGGGTGCGCGGGATCCGGGCGCGGCGTTCTTCGAGTTCTGCGTGGATGTGGTGTTGTCCACGCCGCGTAACCAGGCGCTGTGCGAGGTGGTGCAGTCCGACGACGGGTGGCCGCGCACGCTGATGCGCGGTGCGGGACTGCGATTCCACCGCGCGCTCGAGGCGCTGCTGCTCGCGGCGCAGCGGCAGGGCGCGGTCCGCGCCGACATCGTGCTGGCCGACGTGCTCGACGTCTTCACCGGATGCGTTGCCATCCAACGGAACAGGCCCGCGGGGAGTGAACTCGCGCGCGCCGCGGTGATCCTGCTCGACGCGCTGCGCGCCACCCCCGGCGGCACGAGCGTAACGAAACTCCGCGCTGTCCCGGATTCGCGTGACGAAACAGAGGCTCATAACGAAACTGCCGGGGGTTCGCGCTGCCCGGTCTGCGGCTCGGCACTGGCCGCACCCGGGACCGGTCGTCCCCGTCGCTACTGCTCGGCGGCTTGCCGTCAGAAGGCGCACCGTTCCCGTGCCGCCGCCCGCGCCATGGGCTGAACTGGCCGCGACATCGCACCGCGCGAATCGTGCGATGCCGAAGTCCGCGACGACCGATGGCGGTCGAAGCACAGGATGTCGGTGGCGTCACCCGGCATCGTGATCGACGCGGTGGCGCGATACCGGCGCGGATTGCCGAGCGCCCACCAGGCGGGGCTCGGCGCGGAAACAGCCCGGCCGCGAGAGACATTCGGGCCGACGGTGGCTGCGGTTGCCGTTCACCGCCGATCGATCAGGAACGGGTAGCCGCGATCGGACGCGTGGTGCGAGGAAGGACCGGGATAGCCCCGGGCAGGCCTACAGCAGATCGCTCACATCGTCGGGGACGTCGACGGCGTACTTGCGCAGGATGTCCATCGAGATCACTTCCAGGGCGTTCTCGTGGGTGGCCGCGAGCACCACGGGTGCGGCGACGCCGTCCTCGTGGGCGTGCAGCCAGCGCACCGCCACCACGCACCACCGGTCACCCGGCTGCAGGCCGGGGAAGTTGTTCTCCGGGCGCGGCGTACTGAGGTCGTTGCCGATGGACGCCTGATGTTCGAGGAACTCGGCCGTGACGACGGTGCACACGGTATGGCTGCCCAGATCCTCCGGCCCGGTGCTGCAGCAGCCGTCCCGGTAGAAACCGGTCAGAGGATCGGTGCCGCACTCTTCCAGCGGCCCCCCAAGCACGTTTCGATCGGTCACGTCGCCGATCCTATTGTCAGTTCGCGAGAAGTTCCGCAGGACAAGAAATCTCGGGGGCTGTGTCTCGGTCTCGCGCGTGGCGTGATAAGGCGCGGTTGCGCCGCTGCTCCGGCCGGGTGCGGGTGTCCGGAGGACCGGGTGCGACCGCGCCGGTCGCGTGCCGCCGCCTTCGCTCCCGCCGTGTGCGGACCGTGGCGGGACCATCTCGGGCCGCGCGTGTAATGGGATGGTCGCGCCGGTGATCGGACTCACATGGCGCGTCGGCGCGAGCCCGGCGTGGGCGCGGTCGGCGGACCGCGCCTATCAGCGGCGATGCGACGTTCTGCAAGGATGGTCGGCGTGAGTTCCGAAGTCTGGATTCTGATAGCCGCGATCGCCGCCCTGCTACTGGTGGCGTTCGTCGGCGGATTCGTGCTGCACAGGCGCCGCCGCGTCTCGATCACGGCGTCGGCGCCGGAGAAGGAGCTGACCGATCGGTCGGGCGGCTACACGGCGGCGGGCGGGTTCAACTTCAGTCAGGGCGGCGCGGCGACCGCGACACGCCCGGAACCGAGCCCGCAACCGAACCTGGAACGGACCGACACCGAGGGGCAACCGCACGTCGGTGACGACGCGGCCGTCCCGCGCGACGCCCCGCGGCGCGGCATCACCAATGTGGCGCTGCCGGACGCCGACGTCCTCGCGGAACCCGAGGGACCGACGGCCGAGCCGGTCGAATCGGCGCAGGACGGCACGTCCGCCGCGACGCAGGCCGCTCCGGAATCGCAGGCTCCCGCCGATCCGGAGACCCTCGCCGATACGCAAGCGACCGACCAGGCCCCGGCCGACCAGCTCCCCGTCGACGAGCCGGCGACTTCGGTCGAGCCGCCCGCACCGTCCGACACGGCGGTCGCCGAGCCCGAGACGACCGTCGGACCGGCCCCGGTCGTGCCCGACACCGCGGCCGCCGCCGAGACCGCTCCCGCACTCGAGGAGATCGAGCCCACCGCGGGCCGCCTGGTCCGTCTGCGCGGCCGACTATCCCGTTCGCAGAACGCGGTCGGCAAGAGCTTGCTCGGACTGCTCGGCGGCGGCGACCTGGACGAGGACTCCTGGGAAGAGATCGAGGACACCCTCGTCCTCGCCGATCTCGGCACCGCGAGCACCAGCGCCGTGGTCGGCCGCCTGCGCGAGGAGATGGCCGCGCGCAGCGTGCGCACCACCGACCAGGCCCGCGCCGTGCTGCGCGACGTGCTGGTCGAGGCGCTGCGTCCCGAGCTGGACCGTTCCATCCGCGCGCTGCCGCACGCCGACCATCCGTCGATTTTGCTGGTCGTCGGCGTCAACGGCACCGGGAAGACCACCACCACCGGCAAGCTGGCCAGGGTCCTGGTCGCCGACGGCCGCCGGGTGCTGCTCGGCGCGGCCGACACCTTCCGTGCCGCGGCCGCCGACCAGTTGCAGACCTGGGGCGAGCGGGTCGGCGCGGAGACGGTGCGCGGCAAGGAGGGCGCCGACCCGGCCGCGGTCGCGTTCGACGCGGTCAGCGCGGGCATCGAGCGCGGTGTCGACGTGGTGCTCGTCGACACCGCGGGCCGCCTGCACACCAAGACCGGCCTGATGGACGAGCTCGGCAAGGTCAAGCGCGTCGTGGAGAAGAAGGCCGAGGTCGACGAGGTCCTGCTGGTGCTGGACGCCACCGTCGGGCAGAACGGCCTGATGCAGGCGCGGGTGTTCGCCGAGGTCGTCGACATCAGCGGCGTGGTGCTGACCAAGCTGGACGGGACCGCCAAGGGCGGCATCGTCTTCCAGGTGCAGCACGAGCTCGGCGTGCCGGTGAAACTGGTCGGTCTCGGCGAAGGCGCGGACGATCTGGCGCCGTTCGAGCCCGGCGCCTTCGTGGACGCGCTCCTCGGCTGAGCCCGGTTTCGGCATCACGTCGGACGGCCGAGCGGACACCGCTCGGCCGTCCGACATTTGCGCATCGATAGCGGACGATCGAGGTCCGAGTCCGCTTTCAGGCCGCTTTCACGCCCTTTCTCTCGAGCATTCCGCCACCGATCTCGAGAGTTCCGCCGCGCAGGTCGGTGAACGGAAAGTTTGCGGTGTCCTACTCGCAGGTAACCGGTCGCCGCGGTGCGCCGACACAAACCTCACACCAGGCGGGAAACGTGTGGTGTACACCACGAAACGTGGTAGCAACACAACGGCGCTATCCGTTCACGCAGGCGCAACACGACAGCTCAACGGATGAAACACCGAATGGCGACCCTTCTGTGCAGGTCCATTTGCCGAAGGCGGCTGGGCCCGAGATGAGGAGGACATTAAGGTGGCATTTCCCGTAATCGGCGCGCCGGACGCCGGTGACACCGCATGGATGCTGGCGAGTTCAGCACTCGTGCTTCTGATGACACCCGGACTCGCGTTCTTCTACGGCGGCATGGTCCGCAGCAAGAACGTGCTGAACATGATCATGATGAGCATCAGCGCCATGGGACTGGTAACGATCCTGTGGTCGCTGTACGGCTTCTCCATGACCTTCGGTGAGGACAAAGCGAACCTCATCGGTGACCCGGGACAGTATTTCGGCCTGAAGAGCGTTTTCGGCGGTAGCTACCTTGCCTCCACCGACCCGGCGGCCCCGGCCGCGGTTCCCCTGAACGGAACCATTCCGCTGTCGGTGTTCGTCGCGTTCCAGCTCATGTTCGCGATCATCACCGTTGCACTCATCTCGGGCGCGGTCGCCGACCGCTTGAAGTTCGGCTCCTGGCTGGCGTTCGCCGGTATCTGGGTCACCGTCGTGTACTTCCCGGTCGCGCACTGGGTCTTTGCCTTCGATGGCTACACCGGTGAAGAGGGCGGCTGGATCGCCAACAACCTGAAGGCCATCGACTTCGCCGGTGGTACCGCGGTCCACATCAACGCCGGCGCCGCCGGTCTGGTGCTCGCGATCGTGCTCGGCAAGCGCAAGGGCTGGCCGGGCACGCCGTTCCGCCCGCACAACCTGCCGTTCGTCATGCTCGGCGCCGGTCTGCTGTGGTTCGGCTGGTACGGCTTCAACGCCGGTTCGGCGGTCGGCTCCAACGGCATCGCGGGCGCGACCTTCCTGACCACCACCATCGCCACCGCCGCCGCCATGCTGGCCTGGCTCCTGGTGGAGAAGATCCGCGACGGCCACCCCACCTCGCTGGGTGCGGCCTCGGGCATCGTCGCCGGTCTGGTGGCCATCACCCCGGCCTGTTCCTCGGTGAACGTCGTCGGCGCGCTGGCCATCGGCGTGGTCGCGGGTGCGCTGTGCGCCCTCGCGGTCGGCCTGAAGTTCAAGTTCGGCTTCGACGACTCGCTCGACGTGGTCGGCGTGCACCTGGTCGGCGGTCTCGTCGGCACCCTGATGGTGGGCCTGGTCGCCGCGCCCGAAGCTCCGGCGGCGGTCGAAGGCTTGTTCTACGGTGGTGGGATCGAGCAGTTGAAGCTGCAGGCTGTCGGTGCGTTCACCGTGCTTGCGTACTCCCTGGTCGCGACGGCGGTGATCGCTTACATCGTGAAGTTCACGATCGGTCTGCGCGCGACGGACGAGGGCGAGTCGGTGGGCCTGGACGAGTCCGAGCACGCGGAAACCGCATACGATTTCGCTGCTGTGGGTGGCACGGCACGCTCGCTCGTCAAGGAGGCATGACGACATGAAACTGATCACCGCAATCGTCAAACCGTTCACGCTCGAGGACGTCAAGTCCGGGCTCGAGCAGGCTGGCGTGCTCGGCATGACCGTCAGCGAGGTGCAGGGTTACGGGCGGCAGAAGGGCCACACCGAGGTCTACCGCGGCGCCGAGTACTCGGTGGACTTCGTGCCGAAGGTGCGCGTCGAGGTCGTCGTGGACGACGCGTCGGTCGACAAGGTCGTCGAGGTGATCGTCGAGGCCTCGCGCACCGGCAAGATCGGTGACGGCAAGGTCTGGGTCACTCCGGTGGAGTCGATCATCCGCGTGCGGACCGGCGAACGCGGTACCGACGCGCTGTAACCGCGGCGTGAGCATCGGGCCCGGAGGCGGTAGCGCAGCGTGACCACGAAGGGCCCGTGAGCGGCGCGCATGCGATACGGGACAACGAGCGGCGGCCCCGCTCCCACCGGAGACCGGTAGGGGCGGGGCCGCACGCATTGAATTGGGCGGTGGGTTGTGGGCAGCAGTAGCGGAAACGGCAAGCAGGACAACGGCGAACGGGTCTCCAACGGGGCGGCCGATCTGGTCGCCGCGCGAGATCAGCTGCTCGACGGCGGCATGCCGCGCAATCCGCGATTGGACGCCGAGTCCCTCCGGTCGGCGCTGGTCGACCTCTTCGAACTGTGGCTCACCAGCAAGGGCGCCGAGCTGGGTATCACCGCCGACAGCGGTCTCGCGGTGGTGGCGGTCGGCGGGCTCGGGCGCAGGGAGATGCTGCCCTACTCGGATCTGGATCTGGTGTTGTTGCACGACGACGTCGATCCGGCCAGGGTGGCCGAGGTCGCCGACCAGCTCTGGTATCCGCTCTGGGACGCCCACATCAAACTCGACCACAGCGTGCGGACCGTCCCCCAAGCGCTGCGGGTCGCCAACGACGATCTGATCGCGGCCCTCGGCATGCTCGAGGCCCGGCACATCGTCGGCGACGTGGAGTTGAGCAACCTGCTGATCGGCGGGGTGCGCCGCGAGTGGCGCACCGGAATCCGCAACCGCTTCGACGAGCTGATCGCCCAGGCACAGGCCCGCTGGCAGCGCAGCGGCGAGATCGCGCACCGCGCCGAGCCCGATCTGAAGAACGGCCGCGGCGGGCTGCGCGACATCCAACTGCTGGACGCGCTGGCCGTCGCCCAGCTGACCGACGCCATGCCGGGGCTGGGTCCTGATGTGCCCGGCGGCGGCGTGAAACAAGCGCAGCGTCGTTTGCTCGACGTTCGCACCGAGCTGCACCGTGTCGCGGGACGATCCCGCGATCAGCTGCGCGCGCAGGACGCCGACGAGATCGGCGCCGCCCTGCGCATCGGCGATCGGTTCGATCTCGCTCGCACGCTGAGCGATTCGGCGCGGACGGTCAGCTACTCCGTCGACGTCGGACTGCGCACGGCCGCCAACGCGCTGCCGCGCCGCGGCCTCGCTCGACTGCGCCGCATGCCCGTGCGACGACCACTCGATGAGGGGGTGGTCGAACACGCGGGCGAGGTGGTGCTGGCCAGAGACGCGCGGCCGCAACGCGATCCGGGGCTCATCCTGCGGGTTGCCGCCGCATCGGCGCAGACCGGGCTGCCGATGTCGGCCACTACGCTGAACCGCCTCTCCGAGGACGCGCCCGAGCTGCGCGAGCCGTGGCCGAAGGACGCGCTCAACGATCTGCTCGTGTTGCTCGGCGCCGGGCGCGGCACCATCGACGCGATCGAGGCGCTGGATCGCACCGGGCTGTGGGGCAGGCTGCTGCCGGAATGGGGCGCGGTGCGTGATCTGCCGCCGCGCGACGCCTTGCACACCTGGACCGTCGACCGTCATCTGATGGAGAGCGTCGCGTACGCGAGCGCGCTCAGCACGCGGGTGGCCCGCCCCGACCTGCTCCTGCTCGGCGCGCTGCTGCACGACATCGGCAAGGGCCGCGCCGGCGATCACAGCGTGGTCGGCGCCGAGCTGGCCACCCACATCGGCCGCAGGCTCGGGCTGTGGCCCTCCGACGTGCGCACGCTCAGCGCCGTGGTCCGCCACCACCTGCTGCTCCCGGAGACCGCGACCCGCCGCGACCTCGCGGACCCGGACACGGTGCAGCTCGTCGTCGACGCGCTCGACGGCGACGTGCAGCTGCTGGAACTGCTGCACACGCTGGCCGAGGCCGACTCGCTGGCCACCGGCCCCGGCGTCTGGGGCGACTGGAAGGCCTCGCTCATCGGCGATCTGGTGCGGCGCTGCCGCACGGTCATGGCGGGCTTCGAACTGCCGACCCCCGAGCCCATCGCGCCGGAGTTGCTGGCCAAGGCGGCGGCGGGCGGCGTTCACGTCGACCTGAAGCCAGGCGAGGGCAAGTACACCTATGTGGTGACGGTGATCGCGCCGGACACGCCCGGTTTGCTCTCCGACGCCGCGGGCGTGCTCGCGCTGCATTCGCTGCGGGTGCTCTCCGCCTCGCTCGGCGGCGAGGGCGCGTCGGCCGTCAACACCTTCGTGGTCTCGCCCAAGTTCGGCGACCCGCCGGACGCGGGTTTGCTGCGCCAGGAACTGATCAGGGCCATCGCCGGGGACCTCGATCTGCCCGCGCTGCTCGCCAAGCGCGAACGCGAGGCGAGCGGAGTGGGCCCGAGCCCGTACGCCCAGGCCCAGCCGCGGATGATCTGGTCGTCGACCTCGACGCCGGGCCAGGTGATCCTGGAGCTGCGCGCCGAGGATCGCGTGGGGCTGCTGAGCCGGTTGGCCGCGGCGTTCGCGGGCTGCGGAGCGAACGTGCGCTGGGCGAAGGTGGTCACCATGGGTTCGGCCGTGGTCGACTCGTTCTGCCTCGAGCTGGGTGGCGAAGACGCGCCGCAGCGCCGCGACGCCATCGAGAAGGCGGTGCTGGACGTGGTGCCGCGACCCGCGCCGAAGACGCCGGACCCGGCGCTTCCCGACAACGTTTCCTGAGCCGCGACGGGCCGTGCCTCGGCGCGGACGACGGCGTTGCACGCGATTTGCTGGATCTTCGCTCCGTGCGCCGTGACGCACCCTACTATCAGAGCGTCTGGCTATCGCGAGCACGAGGGGAGCAGGTCGGTGGCAATTGAGGTTGTTTCGGCTTCGATGATGACGAGCGACGAGACCACGCACATGGCGCGGTGTGTCGGCGGAGATCGATGGGTCGTTTCCTGGTTGCCCGGCCGGACCTTGACCGGACGGCAGGCCGTGACCGCGATGACCATCGCCTCCACGGTTTCCACCACGCCCGACGCGCCGGAGGGCGCGGACTGGGCGATGCTCGACGATCTGGCGCTCGAGCTCGGACTGACCGGCCGGGAGGCCGCGTACATGGTCCGGCTGGAGAACCACGACTACCGCAAGACTTCCAAACCACGCCGTCGCGCACTCGAATAAATACCGCGCTCCGCTCGAAGGACGCACCGCCTGCGCGAACACGCAGGCGATCCCATTACGCTGGGAGGAAGTTGACGTCACTCGAGATCAGGAGCGCGATCGGTGTTCGAATCCCTGTCCGACCGGCTTACCGGTGCCCTCAAGGATCTGCGTGGTAAGGGGCGTCTGTCACCGGCCGACATCGACGCCACGTGCCGTGAGATCCGCTTGGCGCTGCTCGAGGCCGACGTCGCGCTGCCCGTGGTGCGCGGTTTCATCGCCAAGATCAAGGAGCGCGCCAAGGGCGCCGAGGTCTCCGGGGCGCTGAATCCGGCCCAGCAGGTCGTCAAGATCGTCAACGAGGAACTGATCGGCATCCTCGGCGGCGAGACCAGGCGGCTGAACCTGGCCAAGAACCCGCCGACGGTGATCATGCTCGCCGGTCTGCAGGGCTCCGGTAAGACCACGCTGGCGGGCAAGCTCGCGAAATGGCTGAAGGGACAAGGACATCAGCCGCTGCTGGTGGCCTGTGACCTACAGCGCCCCGGCGCCGTCACCCAGCTGCAGGTGGTCGGCGAGCGCGCGGGCGCGCCGGTGTTCGCCCCGCATCCCGGCACCTCCGTCGGCGGTGGCGACAACCCGCTCGGCATCTCCGCCGCCGACCCGATCGAGGTCGCGCGCGCCGGTGTCGAGGAGGCGCGCGTCAAGCAGTACGACGTGGTCATCGTCGACACCGCCGGTCGCCTCGGCATCGATCAGGAGCTGATGCGCCAGGCCGCGGGCATCCGCGACGCGGTGCAGCCGGACGAGACGCTGTTCGTGCTCGACGCCATGATCGGTCAGGACGCCGTCAACACGGCCGAGGCGTTCCGCGACGGCGTCGGGTTCACCGGCGTCGTGCTCACCAAGCTCGACGGCGACGCGCGTGGTGGCGCGGCCCTTTCGGTCCGCAACGTCACCGGCGAGCCGATCATGTTCGCCTCCAGCGGCGAGAAGCTGGAGGACTTCGACGTCTTCCACCCCGACCGCATGGCCAGCCGCATCCTCGGCATGGGCGACGTGCTCACCCTGATCGAGCAGGCCGAGCAGGTCTACGACGCGCAGCAGGCCGAGGAGGCCGCGCGCAAGATCGGCAGCGGCGAGCTCACCCTCGAGGACTTCCTCGAGCAGATGCTGGCGATCCGCAAGATGGGCCCGATCGGCAACCTGCTCGGCATGCTGCCCGGCGCGGGCCAGATGAAAGACGTGCTCGCCCAGGTCGACGACAAGCAGCTGGACCGGGTGCAGGCCATCATCCGCGGCATGACCCCGGCCGAGCGGGACAACCCGAAGATCATCAACGCCTCCCGCCGACTGCGCATCGCCAACGGCTCCGGCGTCGCGGTCTCCGAGGTCAACCAGCTCGTCGACCGCTTCTTCGAGGCCAAGAAGATGATGGCCATGATGGGCCGCCAGATGGGCCTGCCCGGCGCGCGGCGCGGCGGCAGCAAGAAGGGCAAGAAAGGCAAGAAGGGCGGACGCGGCCCGACCCCGCCGAAGGTGCGCGGCGGTCTGCCCGGCATGCCCATGCCGGGGATGCCGGGAATGCCCGCGGGCATGCCCGACCTGTCGAACATGCCCGCCGGGCTCAACGAATTGCCGCCTGGCCTCGACGGTTTCGACCTGTCCAAGCTCAAGTTCCCCAAGAAGTAGGCGTACGCGCTCTCGACGGGCGACGGCTCGAAGGTAGGTTGGGAGACCAGCCGAGCAGGTCCAGGAGGTCGCTGTGCATCTACGCGGGGTGGTTCTGCCGGACGACGAGGTGCGCGATCTCTGGGTGCACGACGGGCTGGTGTCCTTCGAGCCGGTGTCCGGCGCCGAAACCCTGTGTGACACAGGGTGGATCGTGCCCGGCCTGGTGGACGCGCACTGCCATGTCGGTATCCGCTACGGCGGTGGCCACGAGGACCGCGAAGGCGCGATCGCCCAGGCGGTGACCGAACGCGACGCCGGTGCGCTGCTGCTCCGCGACGCCGGGTCGCCGATCGATACCCGCTTCGTCGACGAGCACGACGAGCTGCCGAAGATCATCCGGGCGGGCAGGCACATCGCGCGGCCCAAGCGCTACATCCGCGAGCTCGGCATCGAACTCGACGACGAGCGCGACCTTCCGGAGATCGTGGCCGAGCAGGCGCGGCTCGGGGACGGCTGGGTGAAGATCGTCGGCGATTGGATCGACCGCTCCGTCGGCGACCTGCGTCCGCTGTGGAGCGACGCCGTCCTGAAGGAGGCCATCGACGCCGCGCACGCCAACGGCGCCAGGGTCACCGCGCACGTGTTCGGCGAGGACGCTCTGCCCGGCCTGATCGACGCGGGCATCGATTGCCTCGAGCACGGCACCGGGCTCACCGACGAGACCATCGAGATGATGGTCGAACACGGCACCGCGCTGGTCCCGACCCTGATCAACATCGACACCTTCCCGTCCATCGCCGACGGTGCGGGCAAATTCCCTGTCTACGCCGCCCACATGCGCGACCTGCACCGCCGCGTGCGCCGCACCGTCGCCGACGCGTACGACGCGGGCGTGCCCCTCTACACGGGCACCGACGCGGGCGGTTCCATCCGGCACGGCCGCATCGCCGACGAGATCATCGCCCTCACCGGCGCGGGCCTGTCCTCGCACGACGCGCTCGGCGCCGCCTCGTGGAACGCGCGCACCTGGCTCGACCGCCCGGGCATCGAGCACGGCGCCCCCGCCGACTTCGTCGTCTACCGCGACGACCCGCGCACCGAACCCGCGACCCTCGGCACCCCCGAATACGTCGTCCTGCGCGGCCGCGTCCACCGCTCCGCGGGCCCCGTCACCGGCCACCGCTGACCACGATCCAGCCGATTCGCGCGCTGGCCGATGAATCGGAGGCCGGGGCGTCGTCGGTAGTCGAGAAGGGCTTTTCGCACTAGGGAGGTCGGCGGATGCGGGATCTGGTGGTGACGGAGAACATCACGGTGGATGGGGTGATCGATGCGACGGAGGGGTGGTTCACGGTCGGCAACGATGCGGTGGACGATCGATCCGACATCCTGGCCGAGCTGATGACCCACACCGCGGCTTGCGATGCGGTGCTGTTCGGGCGTGTCACCTTCGAGGACATGCGCGGGTACTGGCCGGAGCAGACCGACGATCGGACCGGCATCACCGACGACCTGAACACGATGGCGAAATACGTGGTGTCGCGCTCGATGGGCGACCCGGGATGGCAGAACTCGACCGTGCTGCGCGGCCTCGACGAGGTGCGCGCGCTCAAGGAACGGCCGGGGAAGGACATCGTCAGCACCGGAAGCATCGACCTGGTGCACCAGCTGATCGACGCCGGTCTCGTCGACGAGTACCGGTTGTTCGTCTATCCCGTGGTGCTCGGCCGCGGCGCCCGGCTCTTCGCCGAGGGCGCGAAGATTCCGGCACTGCGACTGGTCGAGAGCAAGCCGTTCCGTTCCGGTGTGGTGCTGCTGCGCTATCGCCCCGCCTGATCAGCGGTACGGTCGCGTCACCGAGGTCGAGAGGCGATTTCGGGCGGGGCGGCCCGGTCTGGCAGAATGGACCACCGTCCTTCCGGACAGTGTCAGCCCGTCTCCGGTTACGTACCGCGCGGCGGTCACACACTTCAAGCGCAAAACCGGGCTCGCAGACCGTGCGAGTCGCTGAATTGCGCCGTGACCAACTATCTGAAAGAGGCAGATCAGCATGGCTGTTCGCATCAAGCTCACCCGCATGGGCAAGATCCGCAACCCGCAGTACCGCGTCGTCGTCGCGGACGCCCGCACCCGTCGTGACGGCCGGGCCATCGAGTCCATCGGCAAGTACCACCCGAAGGAAGAGCCGTCGCTGATCGAGATCGACTCTGAGCGCGTGCAGTACTGGCTGGGTGTCGGCGCGCAGCCGACCGAGCCGGTGCAGCGCCTCCTGGAGATCACCGGTGACTGGCAGAAGTTCAAGGGCCTGCCGGGCACCGAAGGCACGCTGAAGGTGAAGCCGGCCAAGCCGTCCAAGCTGGACCTGTTCAACGCCGCGCTCGCCGCCGCCGAGAACGAGCCGGTCGCCGAGGCCGTCACCCCGAAGAAGAAGGCCAAGAAGGACGAGGCCGAGGCCGAAGCCGCCACCGAGGCTGCCGAGTAATCGTGAGCGAGCGCAGCGAGCGAACCATCGACACAGCGCGCACCGCGCTCGCGACGGAGCCGAGCGCTAGCGAGGTGGAGTCGTGAGCGCGGTCGTGGCTGATGCCGTCGAGCACCTGGTGCGCGGCATCGTCGCCAATCCCGATGACGTCCGCGTCGAGCTGATCACCGGCCGCCGCGGGCGCACCGTCGAGGTGCACGTCCACCCCGAGGACCTGGGCAAGGTGATCGGCCGTGGCGGACGCACCGCGACTGCGCTGCGCACCCTCGTCGCAGGCATCGGCGGCCGTGGCATCCGGGTCGACGTGGTCGACACCGATCAGTAGATGGAACTCGTCGTAGGGCGGGTCGCCAAGTCGCACGGCGTGCGCGGCGAACTCGTCGTCGAGATCCGCACCGACGAACCCGAAGAGCGTTTCGCGGTGGGCGCCACCTTGCGTGGCCGCCTGCCGCGCTCGACGGAGGTTCGCGACTTCACCGTGGAGTCGGCCCGCGAGCACTCGGGCCGGCTCCTCGTGTTTCTCGCCGGGATCGCCGACCGCACCGCCGCCGACGCGCTGCGCGGGACGCTGTTCCTGGTGGACAGCGAAGATCTGCCGCCCTCGGACGATCCGGACGAGTTCTACGACCACGAGCTGGAGGGCCTCACCGTCCAGCTCACCGACGGCGCCGTCGTCGGAACGGTCACCGAGGTGCTGCATTCGGCCGCGGGAGAACTGCTTTCGGTGCGCGCCGCCGACGACGGGCGGGAGATCCTGATCCCGTTCGTCACCGCGATCGTGCCCACGGTGTCGATTGCCGACCGGCTGGTGGTCATCGATCCGCCCGAGGGCCTGCTCGATCCCGAGTGATGGGCACACCACGCGCTGTCGCGACCGGGCGCGGACAACTCGGTGGAACGAAGGGGCTGGGATGAGGCTCGACGTCATCACGATCTTTCCGGAGTATCTGGAACCGCTGCGGACGGCGCTGCTCGGCAAGGCCATCGACAAGGGACTGATCTCCGTCGACGTGCACGACCTGCGGCGCTGGACCCACGACGTGCACAAGTCGGTCGACGATTCGCCGTACGGCGGCGGCCCCGGCATGGTCATGAAGCCGACCGTGTGGGGCGACGCGCTGGACGAGGTGTGTCCCGCCGACGCGCTGCTCGTGGTGCCCACGCCCGCGGGCGTGCCGTTCACCCAGGCCACCGCGCAGCGCTGGGCCGCCGAGCGGCATCTGGTGTTCGCCTGCGGCCGCTACGAGGGCATCGACCAGCGCGTCTTCGACGACGCCGCGCGCCGGGTGCGCGTCGAAGAGGTGAGCATCGGCGACTACGTCCTCATCGGCGGTGAGGCTGCGGTGCTGGTCATGACCGAGGCCGTGGTGCGGCTGCTGCCCGGCGTGCTGGGCAATCAGCAGTCCCACCAAGAGGATTCGTTCTCCGACGGGCTGCTCGAAGGACCCTCCTACACCCGCCCCGTCAGCTGGCGCGGTCTGGACGTGCCACCGATCCTGCTCTCCGGCGACCACGCGAAGGTCGCCGCCTGGCGCCGCGAACAGTCCGTCGCTCGCACCCGTGAACGCCGACCGGACCTGCTGCCGCCGGATTGAGACAACGCCCACAGGGTCTTTCGTCCGCCGCGTGTCTTCGCACCGCGGAACCCGGCGGACGACCCCATGCGGCGACCGCGTGCGCCGTTGCCGCCGAACGTCGTCGGCTCGCATCGCGCGCGTGACATCGGACGGCGGCATCGGGCGGCGATCACGCGAGGGTCGGCGCCGTTGCCGCGATCGTCCCTGCGAACCTCTCCAGGGCATGCTGCGGCGAGTGCCGAATAGCATTCCGGCAGAGTAATTTTCGTGGGTCGATAACGGGCTAGTCGGGCAACTGCGCCGTCGTGATGCAGAACGGGTGACCCGCCGGGTCGAGCAACACCCTCCACCGGTCGCCGGGCTGAGTCGGCGCGGGCACGGCGCCCAGGGCTATGGCACGCTGCTCGCACGCATCGAGGTCGTCGTCGGCCGACAGGTCCAGGTGCACGATCGCGCTGCCGGGCCACACCGGCGGCTCGTAGTCGGCGATCCGCTGCGCGATGACCGCTAGACCGGACGGAATGCGGATCGCCGCGCTGCGGTCTTTGTTCCACAGCATGTGCCCGCCGAGCAGATCGAGGTAGAACCGCGCGAGCGCATCGGGGTCGGCGCAGTCCAGGGACAATCCCGCGATACGGAAAGGCTCTGTCACGCAAGGGAGTGTAGGGCCGACCACATTCCCGCGCCGACGCGGGAGGTCATCGCGGCGCTCCGCATTCCGTTGGCGGCCGGGCGAATTCGTCCGGCCGACCCGAAATGCACGGTGATCAGGGGAGCAGGCCGAGCCGCCGCGCCGTTACCACGGCTTCGTGGCGGGTGTGCGCGTCCAGTTTGGTCATGGCGTTGCGCAGGTAGCTCTTCACCGTTTCCGCGCCGAGCGAAAGGCGCTGCGCTGCCTCCTGATTGGTGCAGCCGAGCGCGATCTCGGCGAGCACGTCCAGTTCCCGGCGGGACAGGCGCGGTGCATCGGGGACGGGTTCGCCGGTGAGGACCCGGCCGAGGCGGTCGCAGATTCCGTGCAGCCGCGCCCGCATTCGTTCGTCGCCTGCCGTGCGGGCCAGGCCGCGCAACTCGGCGCCGATGTCGCGTAGCTCCTCCGCGACCGCGGGTGCGGTGTCGGGCGTGGTGGCCGACGCCTCCAGCAGGCGCAGCCGCCGATCCACCTCGTCGCGGATCGCGATCTCGGTGGCCAGCCGCTTACCCGCCTGCACCATCAGGTCGGCGGCGCGATCGCCGAGCGGGCTGGCCCCGCGGGTCGCGGCGTAGAGCACCGCGCGCGAGCGGTCGTCCACCACCACCGGCACCGCGAGCACCGCGCGGATGCCCTCGCCCGAGACCGGAGCGTCGTAGTGGTGGGTGATGGAGGCGGCGTTGCGGTAGTCCGCCACCGACGCGGGCCTGCGCATGTCCATCACCTGGCCGCCGAGGCCGGATCTGCGGAGCACGGTCAGCCCGCGCAGACCGTTGGTCATCGTGCCGACGAACTCGGTGAGCAGCAACGCATCCTCGTGCACCTCGCCACCGAATACGACAGGGACGCCCGCCCGGTGCGCCACCCAGCGAATCTCGGCGCGCAGCGCGTCCGCGTCACGGGGGCGTAGCAGCGAAGTGGTGGTCAAACGACTCACCCCTTTTCGGGGGTAGTGACGAACGTGATGTGACCCACATCCTATTGGACACGAGGGTGGCGTGGATCACCGATGAGGAGAGGCGAGATGAGCACGGACCTGGAATCGCGGGTACGCGAACTACTGGAGAGTTACGACGGACCGGAGGCGTGTGCGGCGGAACTACTGTGCGACCGGCATCCCGCCGAACGGGTCGCGTTCACGGTGGTCGAGGCGGATCTGCGCGCCACCGACCTCACCTACGGCGAACTGCGAGAGCGTTCGGCGCGGTTCGCCGCGGCGCTGGCCGGTCTCGGCGTCGGCCGGGGCGATCGCGTCGCCACCCTGATGGGCAAGTCCGCGGATCTGATCGTGGCGCTGCTCGGCATCTGGCGCCGCGGCGCGGTGCACGTGCCGCTGTTCACCGCGTTCGCGCCGCCCGCCATCGCCTTCCGGCTGGCGGCCAGCCGGGCCGTGCTCGTCGTCGCGGACGCCGATCAGGCCGCGAAGCTCGCTCCCGGCGACGACATTCCGGCCGACGCGCCGTGGCGGCTGATCGTCGCGGGCGCGCCGGCGGAGGTCGGTCCGGACACGCTGCGCTTCGCCGACCTGCTCGACGCGTACGCCGCCGACGACCCGCGCGGGGCGGCGGTCTCGGTCGGCGGCGACGGACTGCTGGTCCAGCTGTTCACCAGCGGCACCACCGGGACACCGAAGGGCGTGCCGATCCCGGTGCGCGCGCTGGCCTCCTTCCACGCGTATCAGGAGTTCGCGCTGGACGTCCGCCCCGACGACGTCTACTGGAACGCCGCCGATCCCGGCTGGGCCTACGGGCTGTACTACGCGATCCTGAGCCCGCTCGCCTCCGGAACCCGCAGCCTGCTGCTGCACGCCGGATTCTCCGCACCGCTCACCTGGCAAGTGCTGGAGCGGTTCGGGGTCACCAATTTCGCCGCCGCGCCCACCGTGTACCGGGCTCTACGCGCCGACGACACCTCGCCGCCACCGGATTTCGCGCTGCGCCGCGCCTCCTCCGCGGGTGAACCGCTCACCCCCGAGGTCGTCGCGTGGTCTACCGAGAACCTCGGTGTCGCCGTCCGCGACCACTACGGGCAGACCGAGCACGGCATGGTCGTCTGCAACGCGTGGCACGACGAGCTCAGCGCCGCAGCCCCGCTCGGGTCGATGGGCAGGCAGCTGCCCGGCTGGACCTGCGCCGTGCTCGCCGACGACGCCGACCGCGAGGCCGCGCCGGGCGAACTGGGACGGGTCGCGATCGACACCGAACACAGCCCGCTGCTGTGGTTCCTCGGCTATCTCGACGCCCCCGAGCGCACCGCGCAGCGCTACACCGCAGACGGTCGCTGGTACCTCACCGGTGACGCCGGATCCCGTGACGCGGACGGCTTCTTCCACTTCTCCGCCCGCGACGACGACGTGATCATCATGGCGGGCTACCGCATCGGCCCGTTCGAGGTGGAGAGCGTGCTCGTGCTGCACGATCAGGTGGCGGAGGCCGCGGTGGTGGGTCTGCCGGACGAGCTGCGCGGCGAGGTGCTCGAAGCATTCGTGGTGTTGCGCAACGAATCCGCGGGCAGCGAAGAGTTGGCCGCCGAGCTACAACAATTGGTCAAGGAGAAGTTCGCCGCGCACGCCTATCCACGCCGGGTGCATTTCGTGACGAGCTTGCCCAAGACGCCCAGCGGCAAGGTGCAGCGTTTCGTGCTGCGGCAGCAGGGAGGTGCGCGATGACCCCCGCGCTGCCGAGCTATGCCTCGGGCACCTCGGACGTGCCGCTGCTCGGCGATACCATCGGCGCCGATCTGGATCGGACGGCGGCGGCGCATCCGGACCGGGAAGCGTTGGTGGACTTGCCGACCGGGCGCCGCTGGACCTATCGCGAGCTGGTCGCGGCCGTCGACGCGCTCGCGTCCGGGCTCGCCGCCGGGGGTCTCGGCAAGGGCGAGCGCGTCGGCATCTGGGCGCCGAACTGCGCGGAGTGGTTCCTCGTGCAGTACGCCACCGCCAAGCTGGGAGCGATCCTGGTCAACATCAATCCGGCCTACCGCACCAGCGAGCTCGGGTATGTGTTGCGCCAGGCCGGGGTTCGGGTGCTGATCGCCGCGCCGGAGTTCAAGACCTCGAACTATGTCGAGATGATCGAGGAGGTGCGGCCCGAATGCCCCTACCTCGAGCAGGTTTTGATCATCGGCGACTCGGCGTGGGCCGCGGTGGCGGGCGCGGCGGTCGACGGTGAGCGGCTCGACGCCATCGCGCCGACGCTCTCGGCCGACGATCCGATCAACATCCAGTACACCTCGGGCACAACGGGTTTCCCGAAGGGCGCCACGCTCAGCCACCACAACATCCTGAACAACGGATATTTCGTCGGTGAGCTGTGCGGGTATACCGAGCGGGACCGGATCTGCGTGCCAGTTCCGTTCTATCATTGCTTCGGCATGGTGATGGGCAATCTGGCCGCCACCAGTCACGGTGCGGCGGTGGTGATTCCGGCGCTGTCGTTCGAGCCGGCCGCCACCCTCGCCGCTGTCGAGCGGGAGCTGTGCACCTCCCTGTACGGCGTGCCGACGATGTTCATCGCCGTGCTGGCCGAACTGGACGCCACGCTCGAAAAGGCCGGAGCGACACCGGATCTGTCCAGCCTGCGCACCGGCATCATGGCGGGTTCGCCGTGCCCGGTCGAGGTGATGAAGCGGGTCATCGACCGGCTCGGCATGCACGAGGTGTGCATCTGTTACGGCATGACGGAGACGTCACCGGTGTCCACCCAGACCCGTCGCGACGACGACATGGACCGCAGGACCGCGACGGTCGGCCGCGTCGGCCCGCACCTCGAGGTCAAGATCGTCGACCCAGCAACGGGGCTGACCGTTCCGCGCGGTGAGCCCGGCGAGCTGTGCACCCGCGGCTACTCGGTGATGCTCGGCTACTGGGACCAGCCGGAGAAGACCGCCGAAGCCATCGACGCGGCTCGCTGGATGCATACCGGCGACCTCGGCGTCATGGATGCCGACGGCTACATCGCCGTGACGGGACGAATCAAGGACATGATCATTCGCGGCGGCGAGAACATCTATCCCCGCGAGATCGAGGAGTTCCTCTACACCCACCCCGACATCCTGGACGCGCAGGTGATCGGCGTCCCCGACGAGAAGTACGGCGAGGAACTGATGGCCTGGATTCGCATGCGCGAGGGCGCAACTCCCCTCGACGCCGCAGCCCTGCGTGCCTTCTGCACCGGCAAACTCGCCCACTTCAAGATCCCCCGCTACGTCCACCTCGTCGACGAATTCCCCATGACGGTGACAGGCAAGATCCGCAAGGCCGAAATGCGGGAAATGGCAAAGGAGCTCCTCGGCTGACCCACGAGGCCTGCCACGACAGCAACTGATCTCGCGAGAACAAGGGCTCGGGCACGCCGAGAACTCGCCCGAGCCCTTGACCGCGGAGTCCGCCGAGGTGACAACTGTTCTGGGCATCCCCAAGGCGACAACTGATCTCGCACGGGCCGGGTAACTCACCGGGTACGCCCAAAACTCGCCCCCGTCCCCGACCTCCGGTCCGGTACGAAACTCCCGAGGCACTTACGACCGGCCTGAGACGCGGAGAGGCGGGCCTGCCAGCTAGTGTTGCGGGTCGTGACGACAGCGCCCGAGATCGCCAGTCCAGATTCGAACAGCACCGACACGACCGCCGCCGCACCGACCGGCGCCGCCCCGGCCAGCGTGGGCAGGCGGCTCGCCGACGAACTCGGGGTGCGCGAGAGTCAGGTCCGCGCCGCGGTCGAGCTGCTCGACGCGGGGTCGACCGTGCCGTTCATCGCGCGGTACCGCAAGGAAGCGACCGACGGGCTGGACGACGCCCAGTTGCGCCAGCTCGACGAGCGGCTGTCCTACCTGCGCGAACTCGACGACCGTCGGGGCGCGATCATCGAATCCATCCGTGGCCAGGGCAAACTCGACGACGCGCTGCTCGGGCAGCTGATGCTGGCCGAGACCAAGGCCCGCCTGGAGGACATCTATCTGCCGTACAAGCCGAAGCGGCGCACCAAGGCACAGATCGCGCGCGAGGCGGGTCACGAGCCGGTGGCCGACGCGCTGATCGGCGATCCGTCCACCGACCCAGCCCAGTACGCCGCCGAGCAGCTCGACGGCGCCCGCGCGATCCTGGTCGAGCGGTTCGCCGAGGACGCGGATCTGGTGGGCGAGTTGCGCGAGCTGATGTGGAATCGCGGCCAGATCACTTCGAAGGTGCGCCCCGGCAAGGAGGAGGCCGGCGCGAAGTTCGCCGACTACTTCGAGTTCGACGAGCCCTTCCACAAGCTGCCCTCGCACCGCGTGCTCGCGCTGTTGCGCGGCGAAAAGGAGGACGTGCTCAGCCTGCACCTGGAGCCGGACACAGACGAGCCGGAGCCGGGGGAGCGCACCGTCTACGAAGGCCGGATCGCGGTGCGTTTCGGCATCGCCGACCGTGGCCGCCCCGCCGATTCCTGGTTGCTGGACACGGTGCGCTGGGCGTGGCGCACCAAGCTTCAGGTCAGCCTCGGCATCGACATCCGGATGCGGCTGCGCCAGGCCGCGGAGAAGGACGCGGTCGACGTGTTCGCCGCCAACCTGCGCGATCTACTGCTGGCCGCGCCCGCGGGCACGCGGACCACGATGGGCTTGGACCCGGGCTACCGCACCGGCGTGAAGGTCGCGGTCGTGGACGCCACCGGCAAGGTCGTCGCCACCGAGGTGATCTACCCGCACAAGCCGCAGGGGCAGACGGAGAAGTCTCTCGCGGTGCTCGGCGCGCTGGTCGCGCGATTCGGCGTCGAGCTCATCGCGATCGGCAACGGCACCGCGTCGCGCGAAACCGACGCTCTGGCCGCCGAGCTGATTTCACGCATCGCCGCAACGTCGGAGAACGGGGCGAACAAGCCGACCAAGATCGTGGTCTCGGAGGCGGGCGCCTCGGTGTACTCGGCCTCCGCTTACGCCTCCCAGGAACTGCCGGACATGGACGTGTCGCTGCGCGGCGCGGTGTCGATCGCGCGCCGCCTCCAGGATCCTCTCGCGGAACTGGTGAAGATCGACCCGAAGTCCATCGGCGTCGGGCAGTACCAGCACGACGTCTCCGAGACGCTGCTCGCCCGTTCGCTCGGTGCGGTGGTCGAGGACGCGGTGAACGCGGTCGGCGTCGACGTCAACACCGCTTCGGTGCCGCTGCTCTCCCGGGTCTCGGGCATCGCGTCCTCGGTGGCGGAAAGCATTGTGGCGCACCGGGACCAGCACGGTCCGTTCCGCAGCCGCACCGCGCTGCGCGACGTGCCCCGGCTCGGTCCGAAGGCGTTCGAACAGTGCGCGGGCTTCCTGCGCATCCGCGGTGGCGAGGATCCGCTGGATACCTCCGCGGTGCACCCCGAGGCCTATCCGGTGGTCCGGCGCATCCTGGAATCCACCGGGCGCGGGGTGGCCGAGCTGATCGGCAACACCGCGGTGCTGCGCGCGTTGCGGGCCGCGGAGTTCACCGACGAGACGTTCGGCGTCCCGACCGTCACCGACATCATCAGCGAACTCGAGAAGCCGGGTCGCGACCCGCGCCCCGAGTTCAAGACCGCCGAGTTCGCCGCGGGCGTCGAGAAGGTCGCCGACCTGAAGCCGGGCATGGTGCTCGAAGGCGTGGTGACCAATGTCGCGGCGTTCGGCGCGTTCGTCGACGTGGGCGTGCACCAGGACGGTCTGGTGCACGTCTCGGCCATGTCGCACACCTTCGTCAAGGATCCGCGCGAAGTCGTGAAGTCCGGTGACGTGGTGAAGGTGAAGGTGCTCGAGGTCGACGTCGCCCGTCAGCGGATCGGGCTCTCGCTGCGCCTGGACGACGAGCCGGGCGCGCCCGCGAAGACCGAGCGCGGCGGAAATCGCGGCCAGGGCGGCGGGCGGCAGGGCGAAGACGGCAAGCAGCGGCAGAATGGTCGAGGACGGCAGCAGCAAGGCCGCGGTCAGGGTAATCAGCGGCGCAATGCCCCCGCGCCGAGCGGTTCCATGGCCGACGCGCTGCGCCGGGCCGGTTTCGGCCAGTAGACCTCAGCGCGGGGGCGGAGGGATGTAGGCGGCCATGCGACGGTGGCTCGAAGAAGACGTGATCGCGCAGGGCCGCCTACCCCTGCTGTTCTTCCTCTTCGGCTTCATCATCGGGTTCCTGTTCATCCGGGTCAGCGTCCGGATGATCAGGGCCAAGGTGCGCTGGTGGCCGGGCAATCTGCGCGCCGGGTCGGTGCACGTCCACCACATGGTGTTCGGCGTGATCCTGGTGCTCGGGTCCGGGCTCGGCTTGGTCGCCGTCTTCGAAGACGGGAGCAATGCCGCCGGAGCCGCGCTGTCGGCGGCGTTCGGCGTCGGCGCCGCCCTGGTGCTGGACGAGTTCGCGCTGATCTACTACCTGCGCGATGTGTACTGGGAGGAGCAGGGCCGCACCTCGGTGGACGCGGTGTTCGTCGCGCTGGCGGTGACCGGGCTGCTGTTGCTCGGCTTCCATCCGTTGTCGCTGCTGGAGATCAACGACTTCCGCGCTTCCGTCGGCACCGGCGCGCGGATCGTGGTGACCGTGTTCGCCATCGTGAATCTGATGCTCGCCGCGATCGTCATCGCCAAGGGCAAGATCTGGACCGGCCTGTTCGGTATGTTCTTCCCGCCCCTGCTCATGGTCGGCGCGCTGCGGCTGAGCAGGCCGAGCGCGCCGTGGGCGCGGTGGCGCTATGCCGAACGGCGGCGGCTGATGTCCCGGGCGATCGTGCGGGAACGCCGATATCGCAGGCCGGTCATCCGGGCCAAGATCTTCGTGCAGGACCTGGTCGCGGGCAAGCCGAGTGTCGAGCATGTCCGCACCGCGACGGAGGCTGAGCTGGCCAGGACCGTGATGGCGGCGCCCCCTGCGCCGTATCGGGAGCACCACCACCACCTGCCGTGGGCGGCCGAGCACGCCGAGGAGCACTTTTGATCGGCGTTGGTGCTCGATAGCGGGGCTCACCGGCCGGGCGGCCGTTTGTGCCCGCAGGTCTCGTTCGGTCGGCCGGACAGCGACCCGATCCTGCGGGCCCGATTTTCGGCGAGGCCCTCTGGTCTGGCACAATGCACAGGTTGCCCTGGGTGCATGTCGACCCCGGGAGCATCCCTTAATTCGGAGCATGAACCGGTCGAGCACGTCCGTGCCGCCAGGGTCCTCTGTTCGCGCGAACTCCAGAAGGATGGAAATGAACACCCTTGACTTCGTCGACGAAAAGTCGCTGCGCAGCGACGTCCCCGACTTCCGTCCGGGCGACACCCTCAATGTGCACGTGAAGGTCATCGAAGGCTCGAAGGAGCGCATCCAGGTCTTCAAGGGCGTCGTGATCCGTCGCCAGGGCGGTGGCATCCGTGAGACCTTCACCGTCCGCAAGGTGTCGTTCGGTGTCGGCGTGGAGCGCACCTTCCCGGTGCACAGCCCCAACATCGACCACATCGACGTCTTGACCCGCGGTGACGTCCGCCGGGCGAAGCTGTACTACCTGCGCGACCTGCGCGGTAAGGCGGCCAAGATCAAGGAGAAGCGCTGAGCGCTTCGCCGTGACCCGGCACAAATGATCTTCACTGGCCCGGCACCGGACGCGAGTCATGGTGCCGGGCTAGTCTGTTCCGCGTGGCAGACGAAAGTGGGTCGGTGTCGGTGTCCGGATCGGGCGACGAGGGGGCGGGACGCCGCGGCAGGCGGCAGGCGAAGAAGGCGAAGAAGCAGCGTCCGTTCTGGCAGGAGCTTCCGGTCCTCATCGTGATCGCGGCCGTCATCGCCGCACTGATGGTCAGCTTCGTCGGGCGGCCGTACGTGATCCCCTCCCAGTCGATGGAGGAGACCCTCCAGATCGGCGATCGCATCTACGTGCAGAAGGTCAGCTACTACGGCAGCGACCCGCAACCCGGTGATGTGGTGGTCTTCGTCGGACCGTCCTCCTGGAACACCCGCTACCAGTCGATCCGCTCGGACAACGCGGTGGTGCGCGGGGTGCAGAACTTCTTCTCCTTCTTCGGGCTCGTGCCGCCCGACGAGAACGATCTGGTCAAGCGGGTCATCGCGGTCGGCGGCCAGACCGTGCAGTGCTGCGACGCGCAGGGCAGGGTCATGGTGGACGGCAAACCACTGGACGAGCCGTACGTCGAGAACGACTACCGCTGGCTGCCCGGCCAGCAGAACGCCACGTATCCCGCGGGCCGCGTGTTCGGTCCGGTGAAGGTTCCGGAGGGGCACCTGTGGGTGATGGGCGACAACCGCAACCAGTCCGCGGACTCCCGCGCCCACGTCGGCGACGAACTGCAAGGCACCGTCCCCATCGACAACGTGCGCGGCAAGGCCGTCATGAAGATCTGGCCGCCGAACCGGATGGGTCTCATCCGTTCTCAGGACCCTCAGACGAACTGAGGCGCGCGGCCGCAGGATAATTGGACGGTGGGGCAGGCCGGAGCAATGGGTAACCGAATGACGGTGAGCAACGGGTGGCCGCCGCGCGTGGTGATGCGCAAGGCGGGCGGCCTTCGCACGCTGGAGGCGGCGCTGATCCGCAGCGGGCTCGGCCCGGTGGCCGGCGTGGACGAGGCCGGTCGTGGCCCGTGCGCCGGACCCTTGGTCGTGGCGGCCTGTCTGCTCGCTCCCAAGGCCTACGACAGACTCGCGGGCCTCGACGACTCCAAGAAGCTCACCGAGGCCACCCGCGAGCAGCTGTATCCGGTCATCACCCGGCTGGCGTTGTCCTGGAAGGTCGTGGTGATCCCGGCCTGGGAGATCGACTCCATCGGTATCCACGTGGCCAATATCGAGGGCATGCGCCGCGCCGTGGCGGGCCTCGGGCACACTCCTGGCTACGTGCTCACCGACGGGTTCCGCGTCCCGGGCATTCCGGTGCCGTCGCTGCCTGTGATCGGCGGCGACGCCGCGGCGGCCTGTATCGCGGCGGCCAGCATCCTGGCCAAGGTGACCAGGGATCGGATCATGGTGGAGATGGATCAGCGATTCCCCGGTTACGGATTCGCGGCGCACAAGGGCTACAACACGCCCGAACACACCGCAGCGCTCAACGCCCTCGGTCCGTGCAGCGAGCACCGGCGGTCGTGGCGCAATGTGCGCGAGACGGCGGGATTACGGCCACTCGATCCGGTCGTCGAATACGCCGGCGCGGTGCTGGCAGACGGCCTCGAGGACGGCCGGGTAGCTACCGATGCCGCCCATGCGGGATGATTGAGCAGAGACGACCAGGCGGTGTGAGCGTCAGGCCACGAGGCAGGAGCGCGGGGTAACCACGCAGGCCACGCGAACGCCGCCGATACGATGCAGTGCGGCGAGAAGGAGGACGTCCCACCCGATGAGTGCCGAGGACCTCGAGAAGTACGAAACCGAGATGGAGCTCTCGCTGTATCGCGAGTACAAGGACATCGTCGGCCAGTTCTCGTACGTGGTGGAGACCGAGCGCCGCTTCTACCTCGCCAATTCCGTGGAGCTGCGCCCGCAGAACGCCGACGGTGAGGTGTATTTCGAGGTGCGCATGAGCGACGCCTGGGTGTGGGACATGTACCGGCCCGCGCGCTTCGTCAAGCACGTCCGGGTGATCACCTTCAAGGACGTCAACATCGAGGAGCTGGAGAAGCCCGACCTGCGGCTTCCCGAGTAAGCCCGCGGCTCGACCCGCTGTCGGCGCCCGTTAGCACACCGCGCCGACAGAGCGGCCCGGCGACGAGCGCCGCGACGGCGTGTCGTCCACAGCGAAGGCGTCGTCCACAGGACTGGTATCGGCCCAGGTCGTCGCGGCCGGGCCGCGGCGCGGTGCGGTCACGATCGTCGGGTGGCAGACAAACAGGCGCTCGGCGCGTACGGGGAAGAGCTGGCGGCACGGTTCCTGCAAGACGCGGGCATGGAGATCGTGGTTCGCAACTGGCGGTGTCGGTACGGCGAACTCGATCTGGTCGCGCGTGACTCCGACACCACCGCTTTCGTCGAGGTGAAGACCCGCAGCGGCCTCGGCTTCGGCACGCCGGCCGAGGCCGTCACCTTCGTCAAGCAACAGCGGATACGGCGGCTGGCGCTGCTCTGGCTGGCCGAGCAGGACGGCCCGTGGCGGCGAGTCCGCTTCGACGTGATCTCGGTGCTGCTCGCGCCCGGCGGACGCCCGGTGATCGACCACCTCGAGGCGGTCTTCTGATGGCGCTCGGGCGTGCCCATTCGGTCGCGGTCGCGGGCGTGGACGGGCAGTTGGTCGAGATCGAGGCCGACATCGGCCAGGGCCTGCCCTCGGTGCATCTGGTCGGACTGCCCGACACCGCGCTCTCGGAATCCCGCGACCGGGTCCGCTCCGCGGTGGCGAATTCGGGAGAGAAGTGGCCGGACGGACGGGTGATTCTCGCGTTGTCGCCCGCGACCCTGCCCAAGATCGGCAGCGTCTACGACCTGGCGCTCGCGATTTCGGTACTGGACGCGGCGGGCGCGGTGCCCTCGGAGCGGCTGGCGAAGACGGTGCTGCTCGGCGAGCTCGCACTGGACGGGCGGGTGCGCCGGGTGCGTGGCATCCTGCCCGCGGTGATCACCGCGCGCAACGCGGGCTGGTCGACGGTGGTGGTGCCCGAATGCGCCATGGCCGAGGCGGGTTTGGTGGAGGGCGTCGAGGTCTTCGGCGCGGCCAGCCTGCGCGCCGTGATCGCCTGGCTGCGCGGGGAGGGCGCGCTGCCTGAGCCGAACGGTGAGTTGCCCGACACGGCGCGTTCCTGCGGCGATCTCAGCGAGGTGGTCGGTCAGGACGAGGCTCGATGGGCGCTCGAGGTCGCCGCGGCGGGTGGGCATCATCTCCTGCTCACCGGGCCGCCCGGGATCGGCAAAACAATGTTGGCGCAACGTCTTCCTGGTCTGTTGCCGCCGCTGTCGGAAGCGGAGGCGCTGGAGGTGACGGCGATTCACTCGGTGGCGGGCGCGCTGTCCGGCGATCATCCACTCGTCACCGAGCCCCCGTTCGTCGCGCCGCACCACTCCACCTCGGCGACCGCGATGATCGGCGGTGGCTCGGGCTCGGCCCGTCCCGGCGCGGTGAGCCGCGCCCACCGCGGTGTGCTCTTTCTCGACGAATGCGCCGAGATCGGCGGAAAGGTACTCGAGGCGCTGCGAACACCGTTGGAGGAGGGCGAGGTTCGCATCGCCCGCCGCGACGGGGTGGCGCGGTATCCGGCGCGCTTCCAGCTCGTCTTGGCGGCCAATCCGTGCCCTTGCGCGCCCGCCCGCGACGTGGACTGCATCTGCGCGCCCCTCGCGCGCCGCCGCTACCTCGGCAAGCTGTCGGGTCCCCTGATGGACCGGATCGACATCTGGGTGCAGATGCACGGCCAGTCCGGTGCGACGTTCAGCGCCGACGCCGCCGAGAGCAGCGCGGTGGTGCGCGAACGCGTCGCCGCCGCCAGGAAGGCCGCGCTGCACCGCTGGCGGGAGGACGGCTGGCTCACCAATGCCGAGGTGCCGGGACACGCACTGCGCCAGCGGTTCCGGCTGCCGCGCGAATCCGTCGCTCCGGTCGAGGCGGCCCTGCGCATGGGCCGCATGTCCGCCAGGGGCGCCGACCGCGCCATTCGTGTTGCCTGGACGGTGTCCGATCTGCGCGGGGCCGACGTTCCGAGCGCCCAAGACGTCATGCTCGCGCTCAACTTCCGCCAGCGGGGTGTGCAGTGAACGAGCTGCGTGGAAAGGACGAGTGTGTCGTGGAGATCGGGGTTCGAGACCGTTTCGATCGCAGTGATTCGCGACAGTCGCCGGGCACGGCGGCGCGGGCGCCGAGCGGTGTGGGTGCGGTGGATGCGGACGAGCGGCGGCTGGCTTGGGTGTATCTGTCGCGGGTCGTCGAAGGGCCGTGTGCGGCGCTGTCCGCGTTGATCGAATCGGTTGGGGTGGTGGAGGCCGCGCGGGCGGTGCGGGAATGCGATCTGCCGGAGTCGCTGCGCGGGCCGACGCGGCGGCGACGCGAGATCGACTCGGCGGCACGCGATCTGACGGTCATCGAGCGGATCGGCGGCCGCGTGGTGACACCCGACGACCCCGAGTGGCCCGCGTGGCGGCTGCTCGGACTGAGTCAGCTCGAAGCGGGGCGCGATCCGGACGGCGCGGCGCCGCTGGTGCTCTGGGTGCGGGGACCGCGCTCGCTGCTGGAGTCGAGCGAACGGGCGTTGGCCGTGGTCGGGTCGCGGTGCAGCACGGGATACGGCAATCGGGTCACGGCCGAGATCGCGGGAGAGCTGGCCGCGCAGGGCTGGACCATCGTGTCCGGCGCGGCGTTCGGCATCGACGCGATGGCGCACCGGGCGGCGCTGGCGGTCGGCGGGCCCACCATCGCGGTGCTCGCGTGCGGTGTGGATCGCCCGTACCCGGCCCAGCACGAACGGCTGCTGGCCGAGATCGCGGAGGTCGGTCTCGTGGTCAGCGAGTACCCGCCGGGCACGGTGGCGAGGAAGCATCATTTCCTGGCCCGCAATCGGCTGGTCGCTGCATTCGCCGACGGCGTGCTCGTCACCGAGGCCGGGCTGCGCAGCGGTGCGCGCAACACCGTGAAATGGGCGCGGCGACTGGGTCGTCCGGCCCTGGCGGTCCCCGGACCGGTCACCTCGGCGGCCTCGACAGGATGTCACCGGATGATCCGCGACGGTGAGGCGCTGCTGGTCACTCGCACCGAGGAAGTCGTCGACGAGGCCGGACCGCTGCGCCTGTCCCTGCCAGGCAGCGCGGGTCGGGTTCCGGACACCCCCGAGCAGCTCACCGGCGACGAGGCCGCCGTCTTCGCCGCGCTGCCCGCGATAGGCTCCCGCCTGCCCCACGAACTGACCAGGCACTGCGAACTCCCGCTGCCCGCGATCCGCGCGGCCCTCGTCGCGCTCGACCTGGCGGGATTGATCGGTCTCGACGAAAGCGGTTGGCACCGTAAGCAGGTGAGACGATGAGGAGACTCGTGCGATGCGCGACACTCCTGGACGCGCGGCCCGGCGCGGGTCCTTGCCAACCGCCGCGTTCACGGCAACCGTGGTGGGGTGGAGGATTTGCCGGAGGACCTGGACGCGCTGCTGTCGGAATACGGGCGGCACCTGCGGCTCGGCCGCAACCGCTCGGCCCACACCGTGCGCGCCTACCTCGGCGACGCCCGGTCTCTGCTGGCCCACCTGTACGCCCGCTCCCCGGATTCCGCGATCCGGGAACTGGACCTGGCCTTGCTGCGCTCCTGGCTCGCGGAGCAGTCGGCGAACGGCGCGGCCCGCACGACGATGGCGCGGCGCGCGTCCTCGGCGCGCACGTTCACCGGCTGGCTCACCAAGACCGGCAGGCTCGAGGTCGACCCCGGCCTGCGGCTCGGTTCGCCCAAGGCGCACCGGACGCTACCCGCCGTGCTCGGCAGGCAGCAGGCGGTGGAGGCCATGGACGCTGCGGAATCCGGTGCGGCGCAGCACGATCCGATGGCGTTGCGGGACAGGTTGATCGTCGAGTTGCTGTATTCGACCGGGATCAGGGTGAGCGAACTCTGCGGCCTGGACATCGACGACGTGGACCGGGAGCGGCATCTGGTGCGGGTGCTCGGCAAAGGGAACCGGGAGCGCTCCGTCCCGTTCGGCGCGCCCGCCGACCGTGCCGTCGCGGAGTGGCTGCACTACGGCCGTCCCGCGTTCGCGATCGCCGAATCGGGGCGCGCGCTGCTGCTCGGCAGGCGCGGTCGCCGTCTGGATCAGCGGCAGGCCAGGAGCGTGGTGCACGAGGTGGTTTCGGCGATCCCCGGCGCGCCCGATCTCGGCCCGCACGGACTGCGCCACAGCGCGGCCACCCACCTGCTCGAGGGTGGCGCGGATCTGCGCGTGGTGCAGGAAGTGCTCGGCCACGCCAGCATGGCCACCACCCAGCTGTACACGCACGTGTCCATCGAACGACTGAAGAAGGTGCACGACCAGGCGCACCCGCGCGCCTGAAGCGGCGGAAAGGCGCGACCTGGTAGGGAATCCGTGATACCTCTGTAACGAGTTCTAGTTGTGGAGGATTCGGATGCCGGAGAACGCGGGCGAGCCGACGACGAGCGCCCACACCGTGCTGGGCAGGCCGGTTCCGATGCCGGTGCGGATCCGGAGGGCGCGGGCGTTCATGGCGTCGTACCGCGTGCCCGCCGGTGTGGCGCAGGAAGTGATCGCCTACTCGGGTCTCCGGGTGATCCAGCTGCCGCGGGATCGCGCGCTGTGCACGCTGGTCTTCGTCGAGTACGTGGACGGCGACCTCGGTCCGTACCACGAGTTCGGCGTGGCCTTCATGGTCCGGCACCACACGGCGGCGGAGGTCGGCGGACTGGCCGACCTGCGGGCGTTGTCCGGTGGCACCGCGGGCGTGTTCATCCATCGGCTGCCGGTCGACGGCGAGTTCACCCTCGCCGCGGGCCGGGGGATCTGGGGATTTCCGAAGGAACTGGCCGATTTCGAGGTCGAGCACGAGGGCGCCCGCCGCGGCGTGCTGCGGATGGACGGCAAGCTGGTCGTCGATCTGACGGTGCGTCCGGGTCTGCGAACGCCGTCGCGTCGTGGCGCGGGCGGCGCGTACGACGCCTACGCGCACATCGACGGCGTCACGCGTCGCACGCCGTGGCGGATGGAGCAGTCGGGCATGCGCGCTCGCGTGGGCGGGGCCGAACTGATCCTCGGCGACCATCCGCTGGCCGCCGAATTGGCCGCGCTGGAACTACCCACCCGCACACCGCTGACCTCGACCGTGGATCGGCTCGCGATGATCTTCCACGACGCCGCGCCGGTGTGATTCCGGGTCGTCGCGGGCGTGTCGCACGCTTCAGCGAGGTTCGTGGACGACCGTTCGGTCTGCCGATACGCTGACGTTGCGGAACGTTTGCTTGCGGCACGAATCGGACCAGAGACGGAGTGGTGCCCGTGCACCCTGAACGAAGCGTGACCCCGGACGCTCTTCAGCGCCCGGCCGATTCGGTCGCGGCCGTGCTCGTTCCGCACTCGTTCCCCGGGGAGGTGGCGTGACACTGCCGGACGTCGGCGCGGAATCGGAGGACGGCGAGGAGAACGTCGACTATCGCTTCACGCTCGCCAACGAGCGGACCTTCCTGGCGTGGATGCGCACGTCGCTCGGCCTGCTCGCGGGCGGCGTCGCCGTGCACACCTTGGTGCAGCCGTTCCACATGGCCGGTCTGCGTAGGCTGCTCGCGGTCAGTTGCATCGTGCTCGCCGTCGTCGTCGCGCTCGGCGCCTACCTGCACTGGCGCCGGATCGGACGCGCGATGCGCCGCGGCGAGCCGCTGCCGCAGACGCTGTTGGTGCCGATCCTGTCCGTGGGCATCGGCGCCGTGTCGATCATGGCGTGCATCGCGGTGCTGCTGCGATGACGGCCAGGGACGCGGGTCTGGCCGCCGAGCGCACCGCGCTGGCGTGGCGCCGCACCGCCATCAGCGCCATGGTCGTCGCCGCGCTGTGCATCGATCACGTGGTGAGCTCCGGTTGGCGGGCGGCCGCGATCGCCCCCGCCGTCGCGGCGCTGACCATGATCGCGGTGGCGGTCGCGGGTTATCTGCGCAGCCGGTGGCTGCGCCACGGCCACCGCGGCAGACCCGACGGCGTCATCGCCGCGACGACGCTGGCGATCCTGTTCGCCGGCTGTGTCGCGGCCGCACTCGGTTTCACGGAACCACCGAGGTGATCCATTCCAGGACAGACGAGTTCGGCCGAGACGAAGGAGGAGGACGATGCCCGAAGTGACGGAGCCGACCGAGGTGATCGTCGCCGCGCACCAGCGCGCCGCGGCGATGCTGCCGTTCGCCGACGAGGCCGACCTGGCCGACTCCCAGCGCGGATTCGTCGCCGCGCTGGAGCCCGGCGTGGTCGCCCAGGACGACGAATCCGTGGTGTGGGACAACGACTCCTACGGTTTCCTGCGCGAGCCGTGCCCCGCGTCCGTCCATCCCAGCCTGTGGCGGCAGTCCGGGCTGGTCGCCGCACAAGGACTGTACGAGGTGACCGACGGGATCTATCAGATCCGCGGCTTGGATCTGTCGAATATGACGCTGGTCGAAGGCGAGCGGGGCGTCATCGTGATCGATCCGCTGATCTCCGCCGAGACCGCGGCCGCGGGGCTGCGTTTGTATCGCGAGCACCGCGGCGAGCGCCTGGTCACCGGGCTCATCTACACCCATTCGCATGTCGACCACTTCGGCGGCGCATTCGGGGTCGCGAGCGCGGAAGACGCCGCGGAGGGCCGCATTCCGGTCGTCGCGCCCGCCGGATTCCTGGAACACGCGGTGTCCGAGAACATCTTCGCGGGCACCGCGATGGCGCGCCGTGCGGCCTACATGTACGGCGCCGTGCTGCCGAGGGGTCCACTGGGCCAAGTGGGCGCCGGTCTCGGGCAGACCACCTCGCTCGGCACGGTCACCCTGATAGCGCCGACCGTGGACATCACCGACACCGGCCAGGAGATGACGATCGACGGCGTGCGGATCGTCTTCCAGGTCACGCCGGGCACCGAGGCGCCCGCCGAGATGAATTTCTACTTCCCCGATCGCCGCGCGCTGTGCATGGCCGAGAACGCCACCCACACCCTGCACAACATCGTGACCCTGCGCGGTGCGCTGGTCCGCGACCCGCACGTGTGGGCCCGGTACCTGACCGAGGCCATCAATCTGTTCGCGCGCGAGTCCGATGTCGTGTTCGCCTCGCATCACTGGCCGACCTGGGGCACCGAGCGCCTGGTGGAATACCTGGCGCTGCAACGTGATCTGTACGGATACCTGCACGATCAGACGTTGCGGATGCTGAACCAGGGGTACGTCGGCGCCGAGATCGCCGAGCAGCTGACAGTGCCGCCCGCGATCGAGAACGCCTGGCACGCGCGCGGGTACTACGGTTCGGTCAGCCACAACGTCAAGGCGATCTACCAGCGCTATCTCGGCTGGTTCGACGGAAATCCGGCGCACCTGTGGGCGCATCCGCCCGTCGAATCGGCCCGCCGCCACGTGGAATTCATGGGCGGCGCCGAGGAAGTGCTGCGCAAGGCGCGCGAGTCCTACGCCGAGGGAGACTTCCGCTGGGTCGCGCAGGTGGTCGACTACGTGGTGTTCGCCGAACCGGGCAACGAGGCGGCCAAGGACCTGCTCGCCTCGGCCTACGAGCAACTCGGCTACGGCGCCGAGAACGCGACGTGGCGCAACTTCTATCTCAGCGGAGCCTACGAACTGCGCTACGGCTCGTTCGGCACCCCGACCAAGGTCGACTCGATGGCCATGCTGACCGCGTTGACCGTCGAGCAGATCTTCGACGCCATGGCGCTGCGCGTGGACGGTCCGAAGGCGTGGGACATGCGGGTGATCACCGACTGGCACCTCACCGACGAAGGCCGCGTCTACCGGCTGGAACTGCGCAACGGCAGGCTGACCCACTACGACCGGCCCGAGGGTGTCGCGCTGCCCGCCGCGGACGCCGAATTCACCCTCACCAGGGCGACCATGATCCGAGTCCTGTTGCAGGGCGAGGACTTCGGGGTGGCCGCCGCCGCGGGTGACATCGCCATCGAGGGCGATCCGACCAAGCTCGCCGCCTTGGTCGGCGTGTTCGACGAACCGGACCCGGATTTCGCCATTGTGACGCCCTGAGCGACCGCGGGCCGGAAATCGCTCGACCCACGGCGGCCGGCCCGCGTACGGTCGATGCCCAGGTCCATCGAAACCGTCGACAGGTCCCTGCCGCTGCGCGAGCGATTGCGCGTCGCGCTGCCCGCCGCCGTGAAGGTGCGCGACCGCCACGTAGCCGCGGCGCTGCGCTCGGCGCTCGGCGCCATCGACAACGCCGAGGCCGTCGAGATCGGTGGCGCGCGAGCGGGCGCGATCGAGGAGAGCGCGGCCGGGCTCGGCGGCGCGGAGGTCGCGCGGCGGGAGCTGAGCGAGGCCGATATCGAGGGCATCGTCCGCGCCGAGATCGCCGAACGCCTGACGGCCGCGGCGAGCTACGACGAACTGGGACGTGTCGATCGCGGCGACATGCTGCGCGCGGAGGCGGACGCGCTCACCGCCGTGCTGTAGTCCGCCGCACGCCAAGGGATTTCGCTATTCTGGCTGCTGCCGGTCGATTCCAGGCGGTTCATAGGATGGGCGTGGCGGAGTTCGAGTTACTCACCGAGAGATTCCTCTCGGCGCTGCGCCGAGGCGGGGGCGACCTCACGGCCGCTTGCCAGGCCGCCGTGCAGGTGCTCCCGGTGCAGCGGGCCGCCATCATGATCGATGAACGCGACGTGGGTGTGCAGCCGTGGTGCAGCAGCGACGAGATCGCCGCGCGAGTCGAGACGATGCAGGCGACGGTCGGGGAGGGGCCCGCGGTGGACGCGGTGGCCACCGGTGTGCCCGTCTCCGTCGTCGATCTGACCGAGAACTGCGGACGCTGGCCCGGTTTCGCCGCGGCGCTGGCCCGTGAACCGGTGTCCGGCGCGATGACGGCGATGCCGCTGCGGCTGGGAGCGGTGCGATTCGGCGCGCTGGATCTGTACCGGGTCAGCCCCGGTCACGTGGACGGGGCGGTGATCTCGGCCGGGCTGCACGTCGCCGACATCATCACCGCTCACCTGGTGTCTGCGCGGACCGGTTCCGCCGAGCACGCGGGGGAGTGGCTGCGCCAGCCGCTGACGAGCGCGTCGATCCACCAGGCCGCGGGCATGGTGATCGCCCAACGTGGTGTCGGCGCCGCGGACGCGTACGCCATGCTACGGACTTATGCCGTGCGCCAAGGGATTTCGCTGGCCGAGGCGGCCGAGCGGGTGCTCCGCAGGCGCGTCCGTTTCGACAACGGAGCCCGCTGACCCGCTACGCCCGGCGCTCGACGGGCGTGGCCAGCACGACCGCCGTGTCGACGCTGCCCGCCACCACGGCGCCCGCCAGTTCGGCCATCCGCAGTCCGCAGCGTCGCGCGTGGGCGCGCAGGCGACCGAACGCCTCGGTCATGTCCAGATCGCCGCGCTCGGCCAGCACCCCCTTGGCCTGCTCGATGACCACCCGGTCCTGCAGTGCGACAGGGAGTCTGGCCTGCATCGGCTCGACCCTGGGCCGCAGCACGTGCTGCGCGATGCCGATGGCCGCGAGGTCGGCCAGGATCTGCCCGGATCGCACGGCGGACCGGTTCAGTGCGCGCGGCGCTGCGCCGAAGATGGTCAGGGCGCCGAGATTGTCCGTGCGCAGTCGCAGCGGCAGCGCGTAGGTCGACCGGTAGCCGTGTTCCAGTGCGTGCCTGGCGAATTCGGGCCAGACCAGGGTGGCGGCGGCGAGGTCGTCCACGATCGAGGGACTGCTGGTGCGATAGGCCTGCTTGGACGGCCCGTCGACCGTTTCGACGAGCCATCGCGCTCGCTCGTCGGTGGCGGCGAGCACCCGCAGCTCGCCGCGATGGTCGCCGAGGAACAAACCGGCCTCGGCGCCGCCGGTCAGTTCGGTACACGCGTCGACCAGTTGCTGGGATAGCTCCACTACGTCGAAATCGCTCGTCATCGTGCCGACGGACCGCACGAGCACGTCCAGCAGCGGCGCGTGTGCTCCCATGGTGGGTCTCCCTGAGTGATCGCAGTGACGGCTGAGTCAAGCGGAGTGGAGCCTCGCCTTCAATGTTTGCACCCGAATAGCGTTCGTGTCGACCGCACTTGCGGAGTCGTGCGCCGAATCGCCATGACAGTGGAGTGTTTCGGCGCGTCGCCCGCCGTCCATACCATGGAGTGTTGGGCAGGTGCGGTGCGGTATCTCCGAGGTGGACGCGCGACGTTCGCCGGCAACAGGGGTGGTTCGGTATGTCTGACAGTGAGCAGCTGGTCACGGCCTTGTCCGGGATCGTCGGGCTCCTGCCCGAACCCGGCGACGTAGTCGAACCGCTCCATCGGGTGATCGACAGCGCCACCGACGCACTCGACCTGGCGGGCTGCGCGGTGCTGCTCGTGGCTGGCGGACACTCCAGCGTCGTCACCGCCACACCCGCGGCGCTGGCGGACGTCGCGCTCAGCCAGCGCAGCAGCGAACGCGGACCGGCGGTCGACGCATTGCGCCACGGCGAACCGGTCGCCGTCGCCGATGTCCGCGAGCGACACGAGGCCTGGCCGGAATACACGAGTGTCGCGGTGCGCCACGGTGTTCGCGCCGTGGCGGAGATCCCGATGCGGTCCGGCGTGACGATGGTGGGCGCGCTGGGCATGTACGCCTACCACCCGCGCCAGTGGACCGAACCCGAACTGTCGGTGGGCGCGCTGCTGGCGAGCCTGGCCGCCGGGCACATTCTCACCGCCGAACGGCTGCGCGCTCAGCAGCGGCTGGCCGAACAGTTGCAGCACGCGCTGGACTCGCGGGTACTGGTGGAGCAGGCGAAAGGCGTGCTCGCCAACGCGCGCAACACGACGCCGCAGGCCGCCTACGAGCTGATCCGGGCGCACGCCCGGCGCCATCGGGTGAGCGTGCACGCGGTCGCGGGCGGCATCGTCGAGCTCGGTCTGCGAATCTGAGCCGGGCTCGGCCGCCGGTCCCGCGGGCCTGCCGACCGAGCCCGAAGCGGCAGCGCGAGTCCGAACCGACCGGTAGTCTGGCCACTGGCGGATATCCGAAACCCATGCCCCCGGACCGGAATCCGCGGTAGACGCCATCGTCCGTGTCCTCGACGGGTGGTCCATTCGTCAGCGTCCGCTGCCATCGGGGGCATCATGGTTTCGCCAGCTCTGTCTACTCGCACGTCCACCCACCATCGGATTCCGGACACCGTCACCAACGCCGAGTTGGTGCGCCGGATCGGCGTCGGCGATCGCGACGCCTACGCACTGCTCTATGCCCGAACGCGCCCGCTCGTCTTCGGACGGGTACTCGCGATCGTGCGCGATCACGACTACGCCGAGGAGACCTGTCACGACGTCTATCTCCAGGTCTGGCGCAGTGCAGCGGGTTTCGACGAGCGTCGCGGCTCGGTGACGACCTGGTTGTGCACGCTGGCGCACCGGCAGGCGGTGGACCGGGTGCGCCGGGAACGCGCCGCCACCGATCGCGATCAGGCCTGGGCCGCAGGAGATTACGGCCGACCCGCCGACAACGTCGCCGACGAGGTGCTGCGCCGCCACGAATACCGCTGTGTGCGAACAGGACTGGCTGCCCTGACGCCACTGCAGCGCGAATCGCTGCTGCTCGCCTACTATCACGACCTCACCTACCCGCAGGTCGCCGAGCGCCTCGGCGTAGGTCTCCCCGCCGTCAAATCCCGCATCCGCTCGGGACTGGCCCAGCTGGCGTCGGCGCTCGCGGCCGCGGTCTGAACCTCTAGGCCCCCGGCTCGATCGGGCCGGGGGTCCAGGCCCTGTCTCCAAGTCCCATCCGGCGCCTCCGCGGCCCAGATCGCCGCCTGGCCGCGTTGTCGTCGTCACCGAGACAACCCCGGTATCGGCTCTTCTCCTCCGCTTGCCAGGCGGCGATCCGATCCACGGATGCATCCGGCCGAACTTCGAGACAGGGCTTAGGCCTTCGTGGGCAGGGTGGCGAGGTAGCGGCCCGCGAAGAAGCGTTGCAGGAGCCGAACCAGTGGGCCGCCCAGTGCGGTGTACCAGGTCGCGGGTTGGGAGAAGGCGGTGACGACGCCGTGGACGGAGTCGTCGGCGGGGTCGTACTCCACCGAGAACAGTTCCTCGCCGACCTCCGGGTGTCCGGGCAGCGTGCCGTAGGCGAAACCGCGCCGGTTCTCGTCCTCGTCGAGCACGTACACCACGCGGCAGGGCGCCACGAGGGCGAGCGGGCCGATCCCGAGTCGCACGGTGAGCAGGGTGCCCGGTTCGGCGGTCGGCGTGCTCGCCCGATCGAAGATGCCGACGCCCTTCTGCATCCGATAGGCGAGGATCTCCGCGCCCGCCCGCTCGAACAGCTCTCTGCCGTTGCCGAGGCGGCGCTGCAACCGGAAGTGGTAGTAGCCCTCCGGGAGTTCGCCCCTGGTGGCGCCGATCTCGCGATACGTGAACCAGGGACCGTCGAGCGCATTCTCCATCTCTCGATCATCGTCCGGTTCCGTGCGGCACGGAAGCCGACCCGCGCGGCGTGCGCTCCCGCCGAGTCGCACCGCCCGCGCTGCCGCCCGGCGTTGGGATACCGATCGTGGCAACGCTCGCACCGGGACGCGATCGGCAGTCGTTCGCGACCGCGCCGGCCTTTCCTGCGATGGGGCCCACCGGCTCGAGGCGCAGCGGTGCGACGTGCAGCAATCCGAGCGGATCGAGGTATTCGGGCCGCCCGCGCCGCCCGGCCTCCCGGCGCAGACCCCAGTGCAGACAGGCGGGAGCCGCGCACTCCGGGTGCCCCTTCTCCAACGTTCCGATCGGAGTGCCTCGCGCGACGCGCGCCCCGACCGAGACCCGCGTTTCCACCGGCTCGTACGTCGTCCGCAGGCCGCCGGGATGGTCGATCGACACGACCGGTTTGCCCGCCACCGTCCCGGCGAACACCACGATCCCCGCTCCCGCGGCCAGCACCGTTTGCCCGGGCGATCCGGCCAGATCGACGCCGCGATGGCCGGGCAGCCAGTCCTGCGCGGGCCGTTCGAACCGCCGCTCCACCCAGGGCCGAGGCCGCAGCGGCCACCCGAACTCGCCGCTCGGCGCTGCCGCCGCCGTCGCGGTCGAGAGTGCGAGCAGCGCCGCGGCAACGGCGAAAAGCGCCGCTTTCCTCCTGAACAGCGCCACCTTCATGGCTCCGCCGACGCCCGGTTCACGCCCGCTGCCACCGTGCCTGATGGGCCGAGCCGCTCGGGAGGACCGGACGGCCCGGCACGATCGACGTCCGCGTATCCGACACTCGCGGCGGCATCGGCGCGAGCTCGAGGAGCGGCAGATCCGGCGCTCGATGCGGCGGGCATGCCGACCCTGAACAGGCCATGTCGGGATCGGACCGAAACCGCGGGTGCGGCACGCGCAGCGGCATCGGTGCGGGCCGGAGGAGCGGCAGTTCCCGCGCTCGATGCGGCGGGCATGCCGACCCTGAACAGGCCATGTCGGGATCGGACCGAAACCGCGGGTGCGGCACGCGCAGCGGCATCGGTGCGGGCCGGAGGAGCGGCAGTTCCCGCGCTCGAAGCAGCAGGCACGCCGATCCCGAACAGCCCGGATCGGCGCCAGGGACCGGTCGCGCGTGCGCCGTCGCGGGGCGCGCGCCCGCCAGCGCCAGCACGAACATCAGGGGAAGAATCACGGTGATCGCGAGGGAAAGTCGGTGCATGGGTTCGACCTTCGTCGGTCCCGGCCGCGCGCACGATCCCCGATCCGGCGTGTGGGGACAACATCGGCTCCTGTGGAAATCGCCCGTTTCGCCTGGTCGCGACGTCGTGACCAGCTGATTTAGGTCAGGGACGCACCTGGTCGTAGACTGATCGAGCGGTCTGTGCCCGGCACGGACCGACTTCGCGCGCCACCCGTGCTCGTTCGCAACGGCGCCGTTCGAACCTCAGCTCCCGAATTCCGAGAGTGCTCGTTCGCGGCAATGCAGTTGGGAACAGGGAATCGTCGGCTGGTCCCGATCGGTGATCCGACCGGGTCCGACGATTCGGAGGCGCCAGGGCAGCGGGTCGCCGACCCACTGCGTCAACCGGCAACGAAAGAGAGATACGAGAGCCATGGCTGTCGTAACCATGAAGCAGCTGCTCGACAGCGGCGCACACTTCGGACACCAGACCCGGCGCTGGAACCCGAAGATGAAGCGGTTCATCTTCACCGACCGCAACGGCATCTACATCATCGACCTGCAGCAGACGCTGACCTACATCGACAAGGCCTACGAGTTCGTCAAGGAGACCGTCGCCCACGGTGGCACCGTTCTCTTCGTCGGCACCAAGAAGCAGGCCCAGGAGTCGATCGCGGCCGAGGCGACGCGCGTCGGGATGCCCTACGTGAACCAGCGTTGGCTGGGCGGCATGCTCACCAACTTCTCCACCGTGCACAAGCGCCTGCAGCGCCTCAAGGAGCTCGAGGCCATGGAGCAGACCGGTGGCTTCGAGGGTCGCACCAAGAAGGAAATCCTCATGCTCACGCGTGAGATGAACAAGCTGGAGCGGACCCTCGGCGGTATCCGCGACATGCAGAAGGTGCCCTCGGCCATCTGGGTCGTCGACACCAACAAGGAGCACATCGCCGTCGGCGAGGCGCGCAAGCTGAACATCCCGGTCATCGCGATCCTGGACACCAACTGCGACCCCGACCTGGTCGACTACCCGATCCCGGGCAACGACGACGCGATCCGCTCCGCCGCGCTGCTGACCAAGGTCGTCGCCTCCGCGGTGGCCGAGGGCGTGCAGGCGCGGGCCGGTCTGGCCTCCGGCGACGAAAAGCCGGAAGCGGGCGCGGGCGAGCCGCTCGCCGAGTGGGAGCAGGAGCTGCTGGCGCAGGCCGCGCCGGGCGCCGAGGCCTCCACCGAGACTCCGGCCGAGGCCTGAGGCTCGTAATCCGCTGTTTCAGCGGTGATCACCTAGGAGTGCCATGGTGATCACCGCTGCCCAGTAACTGAACTTCTCCAAAGGAGGCTCGCCACCGATGGCGAACTACACCGCTGCCGATGTGAAGCGGCTCCGGGAGCTGACCGGCTCCGGGATGATGGACTGCAAGAAGGCCCTCGAAGAGACCGACGGTGACTTCGACAAGGCTGTCGAGGTTCTGCGTATCAAGGGCGCCAAGGACGTCGGCAAGCGCGCCGAGCGCGCCACCGCCGAGGGTCTGGTCGTCGCGCAGGACGGCGTGCTGATCGAGATCAACTCCGAGACCGACTTCGTCGCCAAGAACGACGAGTTCCAGGGTCTGGCCAATCAGATCGTCGCGGCGGCCGCCAAGGCCCGCCCCGCCGACCTGGACGCGCTCAAGGCCGTCGACCTGGGCGGCAAGACCGCCGACCAGGCCGTGCAGGAGCTCGCCGCGAAGATCGGCGAGAAGCTGGAGCTGCGTCGCGCCGTGTCCTTCGAGGGCCCGGTCGCGACCTACCTGCACAAGCGTTCCTCGGACCTGCCGCCCGCCGTCGGCGTGCTGGTCGAGTACCAGGGTGAGGGCGATGCCGCGGCCGAGGCCGCCCGCGCCGCCGCCATGCAGATCGCCGCGCTGAAGGCCAAGTACGTGACCCGCGACGAGGTTCCGGCCGACCTCGTGGAGAACGAGCGCCGCATCGCCGAGCAGACCGCTCGCGAAGAGGGCAAGCCCGAAGCCGCGCTGCCGAAGATCACCGAGGGCCGCGTCAACGGCTTCTTCAAGGACGTCGTGCTGCTCGAGCAGGCGTCGGTCACCGACTCGAAGAAGACCGTCAAGGCTCTGCTGGACGAGGCCGGTGTCACCGTGAGCCGGTTCGCCCGGTTCGAGGTCGGCCAGGCCTGACAGCCTGTGAAGGCCCCTCAACCGTCATCGCGACGGATGAGGGGCCTTCTGCTGTCCGCGTCCGGCGGGCGCGCGGCGACGCGACACCCCGATTCCCGACCCCGCGTGGTGTCGGAGGGGGTCTTCTGCGGTCGCCGAAACCGAATAAGGCAGGATAGGCACCGCCTTGTATTGCGGGATCGCAAACTTATCCGCTGTGCCCTGATGCCTCAGCATGCTGAGAACACCACCATCACCAAAGGAGAAGAGCACCGATGACGGACCCGGGGACCGACCGCCCAGGATATCGCCGGGTACTTCTCAAACTGGGTGGCGAAATGTTCGGCGGCGGCAAGGTCGGTCTCGACCCCGACGTCGTGCAGACCGTGGCCGAGCAGATCGCCGAGGTCGTCGCGACCGGCGTGCAGGTCGCCGTGGTGATCGGTGGCGGCAACTTCTTCCGCGGCGCGGAGCTCGAGGAGCGCGGCATGGAGCGGGCCCGCTCGGACTACATGGGCATGCTCGGCACCGTGATGAACAGCCTTGCGCTGCAAGACTTTCTGCAGAAGCAGGGGATCGACACCCGGGTGCAGACCGCGATCACGATGGGCCAGGTCGCGGAGCCGTACCTGCCGCTGCGCGCCAAGCGCCACTTGGAGAAGGGCCGTGTGGTCATCTTCGGCGCGGGCATGGGCATGCCGTATTTCTCCACCGACACCACTGCTGCCCAGCGTGCCTTGGAGATCGGCGCCGACGTGGTGCTGATGGCCAAGGCGGTCGACGGCGTCTTCACCGCGGATCCGCGGGTCGACGAGACGGCGACGATGTACACCGAAATCACGCACAAAGAGGTCATCGAGCGCGACCTGAAGGTCGCGGACGCGACGGCCTTCAGCCTGTGTATGGACAACCAGATGCCCATCCTGGTGTTCAATCTGTTGACGAAGGGCAATATCGCCCGCGCGGTCGCCGGTGAGAAGATCGGCACATTGGTTCGGTCCTGAGCCCGCGAACCGCGGATCATGACGATGACGACGCTGTGGAGGAAACGGTCGTGATTGAAGAAGCGCTCTTCGACGCCGAGGAGAAGATGGAGAAGGCGGTCTCGGTGGCGAAGGACGATCTCGGGACCATCCGGACCGGACGCGCGAATCCGGGCATGTTCTCCCGGGTCGTCGTGGACTACTACGGATCGCCCACCCCGGTCACCCAGATGTCCAGCATCACGGTGCCCGAGCCGAGGATGGTGGTGATCAAGCCGTACGAGGCCGCTCAGCTCGGTCCCATCGAGACCGCGATCCGCAACTCGGACCTAGGTGTCAACCCGACCAACAACGGCGACATCATCCGCATCAGCATCCCGCAGCTCACCGAGGAACGCCGCCGTGAGCTGGTCAAGCAGGCCAAGGCCAAAGGCGAGGACGCCAAGGTCGCGATCCGCAATGTGCGGCGCAAGGCCATGGACGAACTCTCGCGCATCCAGAAGGATGGCGAGGCGGGTGAGGACGAGGTCGGGCGCGCCGAGAAGGAGCTCGACAAGACCACCGCCAAGTACGTGAGCCAGATCGACGAGCTGGTCAAGCACAAAGAAGCCGAACTGCTCGAGGTCTGACGAGAGATCCGAGGGCCCGCACGGGCGGGGGACGAGGAACAACGAGTGAGCGACGGGACAATCGTGGCCGACAATGCCGCCGCAACGGGTGCGGCCGAGGAGCCGACGCCGGGGAGCGGCGCCGCCGAAGCGACCCCGGGCCGTGCGGGTGACTTCGCGGTCGGCCAGTTCCATACCGCGCACCCCGACCATGCCGTGCCCGCCGAGCCCGTGGTCCCCGCGCCCGCCGCCACGACGTCGCGTGCTGGACGCAATCTGCCCGCCGCGCTCGCGGTCGGCCTCGGGCTCGGACTGTCGCTCGTCGCGATCCTGCTGTTCGCGCCGCTGGTGTTCATCCCGGTCGCCGCGACCGGCGTCGGCGTGGCCACCTGGGAGGTGGCCAAGCGGCTGCGCGAGGCGGACGTGCTCGTTCCGCGGATCCCGCTCATCGTCGGCGGGCAGGCGGTGTTCTGGCTCGGCTGGCCGTGGGGCGCGAGCGGTGTCGCGGGCGCCTTCGCGGCCACCGCGCTGACCTGCATGGTGTGGCGCCTCTTCGATCACGGTTTGCAGACCGCGCCGCGAAACTTCCTGCGCGACACGGCGATCGCGATCTTCGCCCTCGCCTGGATCCCGCTGCTCGCGTCCTTCGCGACGCTGCTGCTGCTGGAGCCCGACGGCAACCTGCGGGTGCTGACCTTCATGATCCTGGTGGTCTGCTCCGACGTGGGCGGCTACGTGGCGGGTGTGCTGTTCGGCAAGCATCCGATGGTGCCGTCGATCAGCCCGAAGAAATCCTGGGAGGGTTTCGGGGGCTCGCTGGTGTTCAGCGTCATCGGCGGTCTGCTGACGGTCACCCTGCTGCTCCAAGCGAATTCGATGATCGGTGTGGTGCTCGGTGTCGGACTGGTACTGGTCGCGACCGTCGGCGACCTGATCGAATCGCAGATCAAGCGCGAACTCGGCATCAAGGACATGGGCACGCTGCTGCCCGGGCACGGCGGCATCATGGACCGCCTCGATTCGATGCTGCCTTCCGCGTTCGTCTCCTGGCTGGTGCTGAGCACGCTGCTCTGACCGGAGGGCGATATACCGCCAAATCCCGGCGGCAGTGATAGCGATCGTCCATGATCGAGGCATGTCCACGAATGCCGAGCACGAGCCCGAGGCGAGCCGGCGCGACGAGCCGACCGCCCCGGCCACCCCTCCGCCGGGGCACCCTCCGCCGCCGGCGACCAAACCCGCCACGACCGGCAAGAAGCCGTCGATCTCCTCGCGGACCGGCTACGCCTGGGTCGGGCTCGTGGTGGGCACGCTGATCATGATCGTGCTGCTCATCTTCATTCTCCAGAACCTGGAGACCATCCAGGTGAGCCTGTTCTTCTGGGAGTTCCACCTGCCGATCGGCGTCGCGGTGCTGCTCTCGGTGATCTGCGGAGCGCTGGTGATGGCCTTGGTCGGGGGCATGCGCATCATTCAGCTGCGGCGCGCCGCCAAACACTGAGCTCCGTCATTCCCGTGCTCGCGCAGCCCGACGCCAGCGCAGCGGTGGCGCGCCGAACTCGCGCTGGAACACGCGGCTGAACGGCTCGCATGCCCGCCGAGCGTTGTTCTGGGTCCGACCGCATCACCAGGCGCCTTCCGGTGGCGGCCTTCGCACCCGACGCGGGGGAGAGCCCAGGGCAGATCAGCCAGGAACTGCCGCCCGCGGCCTTCGACAACATCGCGCCGGACTCCGACGGCTACCTGTGGATCAGGCAGGACAAGTTCCACGAGAGCCTCGCCCAGGACCTGTCCGACGAGGAGGCGCTGGTCATGGCCGTGACCCAGAAGGCGCCGCTGGCCTCGACCTTCGGCGACGCCGTCACCGCGCCCGCGTGGAAGGCGAAGCCGAGCTGGTACCAGGTCTCGACCGCCGACCGGATGATCAACCCCGACAACGAGCGCAGGATGGCCGCGTGCATGAACCCGCGCAAGACCATCGAACTGGACGCGAGCCACGCCTCGCTCGCCTCGCAGTCGCACGCGATCTCCGATCTGATCGAAGAGGCCGTGCGCGATCTCGGGCTGTCCTGAGCGGGCGGATCGGACCGGCGAGCATCGTCGCCCCGCGCACACCGTGCGCGGCGGCGATCGGCCCTGTGTCCTCGCGCACTGTTTCGGGCTGACCATTCGGCAGCCGGGGACGGATGAGAGACTGGGAGAACTATGACCGCCTCCCTGCCCCTGGTTTTCGATGCTCCGCGCCGTGGCATGCCGCCCCGGCATCTCGCCGATCTCGATGCCGAGGGGCGGCGCGCCGCGGTCGAGGAGCTCGGGCTGCCCAAGTTCCGCGCCGACCAGATCGCGCGGCAGTACTTCGGGCGGTTGCAGGCCGATCCGGAGCAGATGACGGATCTGCCCGCGCCGGTGCGGGAGAAGGTCGGCGCGGCGCTGTTCCCGCCGCTGCTCTCCGTGGTCAAGCACGTGGCCTGCGACGACGGCCAGACCCGCAAGACGCTGTGGCGGGCGGGCGACGGCACGCTGCTGGAGAGCGTGCTCATGCGCTACGCCGACCGCAACACCCTGTGCATCTCCAGCCAGGCGGGCTGCGGCATGGCCTGCCCGTTCTGCGCGACCGGCCAGGGCGGGCTCAACCGCAACCTGTCCACCGCCGAGATCGTCGACCAGGTGCGCGCCGCCGCGGCCGCGCTGCGCGACGGCGAGGTGGCGGGCGGCGAGGGCAGGTTGTCCAACATCGTCTTCATGGGCATGGGCGAGCCGCTGGCCAACTACAAGCGAGTGGTCGCCGCGGTGCGCCGCATCACCTCGCCCGCGCCGGACGGCCTCGGCATCTCGCAGCGCAATGTCGTGGTCTCGACCGTCGGCCTTGCTCCCGCGATCCGCAAGCTGGCCGACGAGGAGCTGTCGGTGACGCTGGCGGTCTCGCTGCACACTCCCGACGACGAGCTGCGCGACACGCTCGTGCCGGTGAACAACCGCTGGCCGGTGGCCGAGGTGCTGGACGCGGCGCGCTACTACGCCGACAAGTCCGGTCGCCGGGTGTCGATCGAGTACGCGCTCATCCGCGACATCAACGACCAGCCGTGGCGCGCCGACATGCTCGGCGCGAAACTGCACAAGACGCTCGGCTCGCGCGTGCACGTCAACGTCATTCCGCTCAATCCGACCCCGGGCAGCAAGTGGGACGCCAGCCCGAAGCCGGTCGAGCGCGAGTTCGTCCGCAGGGTCAACGCCCAGGGCGTGCCGTGCACCGTCCGTGACACCCGCGGCCAGGAGATCGCCGCCGCCTGCGGGCAGCTGGCCGCCGAGAACTGAATCCCGAGGGGGGCCATTGCTGCAGCCAAGTGACGTATTCGCCGGGTATGCCATCGAACGACTGCTGGGCCGAGGTGGCATGGGCGCGGTGTATCTCGCCGGGCACCCACGGCTGCCCCGCAAGACCGCGCTCAAGCTGCTGAATCGGGAGCTGTTCTCCGACAGTGAGATTCGCGCGCGGTTCGAGCGGGAGGCCGATCTGGTCGCGCAGCTGGATCATCCCAACATCGTGACCGTCTTCGACCGGGGCATCGAGGACGAGCAGCTGTGGATCTCCATGCAGTTCATCGACGGCGTGGACGCGTCCTCGGTGGACCCGCGCACCCTGCCGCCGCAGCGGGCCGCCCAGATCGTCGCCGAGACCGCGCTCGCGCTGGACTACGCGCACCGCATGGGCGTGCTGCACCGCGACGTGAAACCCGCCAACATCCTGCTGTCCCGCTCGGCCGGGCAGGAGCGGGTGCTGCTCACCGATTTCGGCATCGCCCGCCCGCGCGAGGACACCACGCAGCTCACCCAGACCGGCACTTTCACCGCCACCCTCGCCTACGCCTCGCCGGAACAGCTCACCGGCGCCACGCTCGATCACCGGACCGACCAGTACTCGCTGGCCTGCGCGCTGTATTGGCTGCTCTCGGGCACCGTGCCGTTCGATTCCCCGCAGGCCGTCGTGGTGATCCAGGGACACCTCAAGCAGCCGCCTCCGCCGCTGAGCTCGGTGCGGCCGGGCCTGCCGCCCGCGCTGGACGCGGTGCTCGATCGCGCGCTCGCCAAGCGGCCCGCGGATCGGTTCGACTCCTGCGCGGATTTCGCCGCCGCCGTGCAGCAAGCGTTGCGCGTGCCGGCCAGCGCGCCGCACGCCGTCGCGCAACCCACGCCGCGTCCGCATCCGGTGGCGGGACCGCAGGCCTCGGCGCCCAACCCGATGCCCGTGGCGCACCCGCCGCGCTACGCCCAGCCCGCACCGCCGCCCGGTCCGCACTATGCGAACGGCGGTGTGCGGCAGGGTTATCCGCCCGGCTACGGCGCTGTACCCGCTCCGTATCGTCCGCCCGTTCCGCCGCCGCGGCGCGGCTCGAGCGCCAAGGTGCTCCTGGTGATCTTGGGCATCGTGTTCGCACTGCTGGCCGGGTGCGGGACGTTCGTGTGGACCGACGATTCGACCTGGGTGTCCCAGGTGACCGGTCGCTCGAAGGGGCACAAAGATCTGGCGGCGTTGTCGGCGGCGTTTCCGCTGATGCTGCCGAGCGACAATCGCCAGAGCGGCCGGGGCTACAACGGCGCGTCCTGCCGTCCGGCGTCCGAATGGAAGGACTGGCAGGCCGAAAAGGGCGACGAATCGGCTTTCGATCATTGGCAGGCGCGCTGGGAATGCCTGCTGGAGGGCGGCGCGAAGCTGGCGTACGACTTCTACGCCTACCCGAGTGCGGACGCGGCACGGCGCGCGGTGACAACCTTCAAGTCCCGGGCGAAGTCCGGAGGCTCGAACACGGAGGGCACCAGGACCGACGAGCGCTTCACCTACCGCGACGCCTACGGGGAGTCCGCGCTCATCCTGTCGACCTTCTCCGACCCGTCCCGAGACCGCTGGGTGTTCACCTTCCACGGCCCGACGCGCCTGGACGACGGACTCGCCGCCAAAGTCCGCGACGCCCCGCTCTGAGCAGCCATCAGCCGCGCCCGAACAGGCCGGAGGCCTACGTAGGCCGCGCGGTCGAGACGCTACGCTAGCGGCATGAGCGAGGCTGTCGACTGGTCATGGCTGCGTACCACGATCCCGATCGTCGATATGGCCATGTACCTGGACATGCCCGAGGACATCGCCCGCGCTCTCGAAATCCGTGACGGCATGATCGTGCATTGCGAATCCCCATCGCCGAATCATGTTGCGATCAGTCACAACATCAAGGCAGCGCTGCGCGAGGCGGTGTCCAAGCGTCTCGGTGACGCGCCGTGTCTGCGGGCCAGCGGTGAGCTCGACATGCTGGTCTCCGAGGTTCCGTTCCATTACAAGCGGCCGGATGCCATCGTGTATCGCTGTATCGACGAGCCACGGGGCAAGTGGAAGACCAAGCCGACAGCGTCGGACACCCTGCTGGTTGTCGAGGTCGTGTCTCCGAATACGGTGACGGCGGATCTGGTGGAAAAACGTGCGGAGTACGCGCGACTGAGCATCCCGTACTACTGGATCGTGCGCATGGTTCAGGACGACGGGCCTGCGTCATCGATCGAGATGCTGAGACTCACCGCCGACGGCACCTATGTCCGGGAGAACATGTCCCTGCGGGCCCGTGGCGATCTGGTGGCGGTCGATGTCGCCGACCCGCTCGACGTCACGATCAGCTGGAATCAGCTCGATCTCGGCCTGGACTGACCGTCCTGATTGCCTGCTCGAATCCGTTCGGCTTCGATCGCGGCGAGATCTCGGCCCAAGGCGACCCACGCGGCGACCGTGACCTTTGATCAGGATTCAGTCAGCGCGAAATCGGTTCTTGGCCGGGCGGTTGGTGGCGGCGCGGCGTTCGGCTTCCTTCGTCTTGACGCGCTCGTTCTCGCGCTGCACGGCTTCGTAGTTCTCGCGTTCGCGGAGCAGCCATTCGGGCGGGTCGGCGAGCAGGGCGGTGATCTCGTCGGCGGTCAGCGCGTCGGAGACGCCGCCGCGGGCCAGGCCGCTGTTGGAGACGCCGAGCTTGCGCGCGGTGATGTCGCGCGGGAACGGCCCGGTACGGCGCAGCTCCGTGAGCCAGGCAGGGGGATCGTTGCGCAACCGATCGAGGTCGGCGCGGGAGATCGGCGAGTTCCGGAACTCCTCCGGCGCGGCGGGGAGGTAGATGCCGAGCTTGTCCGCCGCGGTCAGCGGCTTCATCATCTGCGGTTTCTTGTCCGGGCTCACCGGGACAGCCTAGTCGACCGCCGGAACGCTTCCGTCCGAGCCTCGGCGTCGCGGCGGCCGTCCTGACCCGTGTGCGCCGTGCAATACCCTTGGTCGAATGAGTCAGGTGGAGTCGATCGATGTCGCGCGGTTGCGCTGGTTCGTCGCGGTGGCCGAGGAGCTGCATTTCGCGCGGGCGGCGAAAGCGCTCGGGATCGCGCGTCAGCGGCTCAGCCGGACGGTCATCGACCTGGAGGACGAGCTCGGCGCCAAGCTGTTCGTCCCCGGCGCCCAGCCGACCCAGCTCACCGACGAGGGTCGCGAGCTGCTGACCGCCGCGCGGGAGGTCATCGCCCGCGCGGAGGCCGACGCGGCTCGGCCGGAGCCCGAGGAGGCCCGGCGGGGTCTGCGGGTGGGTTTCGTGCCCGGTGTCACGGTGTCGAAGTGGGAACGGATCTGGCGTGAGCGGTTTCCCGAGATCCGGCTGGAGACGATTCCACTCGCGGCCGCCGACCAGCTGACCGCGCTGGGGGAGGGCCGGGTCGACATGTGTTTCGTACGCCTGCCCATCGACCGCGAAGGACTCAGCGCGATTCCGCTGTACCGCGAGGTGCCGGTCGTCGTGGTGCCCAAGGATCACCCGATCTCGCTGTTCTCCGAGGTCGGCGCGGCGGAGCTGGCCGACGAACGCATGCAGGACGCCTCGGATCTCGACGCGGCGGCGGTCACCCTCGAAATGGTCGCCGCCGGTGTCGGACTCGCCATCGTCCCGCACTCCATCGCGCGCCTGCACGCCCGCCGCGATCTGGTGTACCGGACCGTCACCGATCATCCCGACACCGAGATCGCCCTGGCCTGGCCCGTGGCCGAGACCACGGAGCTGGTAGAGGAGTTCGTCGGTGTGGTGCGTGGTCGCTCCGAACGGAGTTCGCGCTCACCGTCGACCCGCACCGAGCAACCGGCAAAAGGCTTGACAGCGAAAAAGCCTGCGCCGCAACGGAAATCGTTGGGTTCGAAAGGCGCATCCGCGGCGCGCTCCTCGGGTGCGAAGAGCAAGCGTCGCGGGCGCTGATCCGAGGCGGTCGGGGCGCTAATCGGTATGGAACGCGCGCCAGACCGTGTGCTCCCGGCTGATCGTCTCCTCCGCACCGGATACTGCGGTGGCCCAGCGGGTTTCGTCGATGTCGCGCAGCGTGTCGGCGATGATGGCGAGCTCGTTGGACGTGAACGCGTAGACGGCGGCGGTGCGGTTGTCGCGGCGCGCGGAGGTCCATGCCGCGATGCCCGCGATGCCCGCGGCGATGACGCCCGCGAGGTCGAAGCCGATGACGTTGATCGCCTTGGCCAATGCCGCGGACACACCTCCGATTTCGAGCAGGAGCGCGACGGTGCGCAGGCGGGCGCCGCGGCGATCGTGATGCGCCGATTTGTCCGCGTACCAGCGCTGCTGCTCTTGAATGCGATGGCAGATGTATTCCTGACGGCGCTCGGCGTGCGGCAGCCTGCGCAGCTCACGCATGCGGTCGGTGATCGTGGTGGAGGTGGTCGGCCGCACGGCGATGTCGGGAAGGTCGTGGTGGAGCCGCCGGATGCGTTCGATGAGCAGCGCGTCCGCTTCGGCCGGTGCGAGGGTGCCGTCGAACGGCGCGCCGCACACCGCGTAGCGCCAGGTGAGGGTTTTGACCGACTCCGCGAGGACGCGGCCTTCGTGCCAGGTCCGGCCGGGAAGCGACTGGAGCAGGTTCACGTCGATGGTCAGGATGCCGACGAACGCGAGCGCGGTCGCTATCGCGGCGATATCGGTGCGTGCGGCGCCGACGCGCACCGTGATCGCGGCGCAGGCGGCGGCGAACAGCGCCAGCCACAGACGCAGCGCGTACGTCCGGAGAAAGGAGCGCTCCCCCGACACCGCGGCGTCATCGGCGGCCCGGAACAGCCCCGGGTAGTCCTCAGCGCGCAGCACGACGTCGACCGGCTCGGGTGACGATCATGGGGACACGGTAGCAGCGACGTACTGTCTCAGATAACGAAATTCGTTGGGGACCAGAGTTTTCTACTCCGGGCCGCGCCGCGCCCCCGTCGGCCAGACGATGTCGATCGGGATGTGCCGCCGGCGCGCGGCGTCGACGGCGTCGGCGGTGCTGCCGGTGTCGCCGCCGCTGCCATCCCACACGGCGACGAGCCGGGTGATGTCGGTCAGGACGGCGTTGTTCGCCGCGCGGTACGCGACGGGCGACGGTTCGGCGTAGGGCATCACCCGCACCGACGCGGCCCGCGCGAGCAGGTCGTCGAAGACCGCGACGCGTTCGGCCGGGACGGCCCGGTCGCGATAGTGCTGCGCGGGCAGGACGACGTTCAGCCGCCCGCCGAGAGCGAGCACCACATCGGCGAAGATCGAATCCGCGCCCGGCGCAAGGCAGCTCACCCCGACCAGTTCGTCGTCGCAGGCGCGCAACCGTTCGAACAGCGCGGCGCGGATCAGCTCGGCGGTGGCCGCGGTGAGATGGACGTGCCCGGTGATCCCGATGCGCGTCACGGCGTGCCCTCGTGGACGCGCGGCAGGATCTTGTGGCGCAGGTGTGCGCGGATATCGGCGATCACGGTGTCGTCCGGGGTGCGCAGCGGGCTGCGGACGGCGGCAGGGAAGCCGGGAATGCGTTCGGCGAGCGCGGCTTTGACGAAGGTGATGTCGGAGAGACCCGATTCGTGGCGGAGGGCGCGACATTCGTCGAACACGGCTTGCCAGCGCGCTGCCGCCTCGCGGTCGCCGGCGCGCAGCGCGGCGGCGATGCGAACGGGGATCTCGGGCACCGGATTGCCCCCACCGGAGACGATGCCGTGCACGCCGAGCTCGCCGATGCGCGCGGCGGCGCCGTCATTGCCCGCGAAGACCGCCAGTCCGGTCGCGGTGTACGCCCGGGTGACGTCGAGCCGGCCACTCGAGTCCTTGATGCCTACCAGCATCGGGTACTCGGCGGCGAGCGCGCCGAGCAGTTCGGGGGAGATCGGGGTTTGGGTGTGGCGGGGAAAGTTGTACAGCAGCATCGGCAGTTCGGTGCGGGCGAGCAACCGGCCGAAGAAGTCGCGGACACCGATTTCCGGCGGGTCGGCGAAGAAATAGGGGGCGATGGCGGCGACGGCGTCGGCGTGCTGCCGCGCGTGGTCGAGCAGGTCCATCGCGTCGCCGTACGCGGTGGCGCCGATGTGGGCGACGAGCTGGCCCGGCCACTGTGCGCGGGCCTGCTCGAGGACCTTCTTGCGTTCGGCGATCGTCAGATTCGCGAACTCGCCGGTGGTGCCGTTGACGAGGATGGCGGGCACGCCCGCCCGGTGCAGAAAGCCGAGGTAGTCGCCCAGCGCTCCGGTGTCCACGGCGTGGTCACGGGTGAACGGCGTGACCGTGGCGACGATCGGGTTGAGCTCCACGGTTCCCGGCCAGGGAACGCGCGGCACCGGCTGTCCAACTGTCATCTGCGGCACTCCTCCACATCGACACGGCAGTTGACCAGTCTATCGGATCGGGATCGATGGCCGGGGTCGTCCGTTCGCCACTACCATGGGTGACGCCGAGCGCATGGGTGACGTCGAACACGCGACGGGGAGGGCCTGCGAATGGAGTGCGACGTCTTCGTCAGTCACTCGTCGAGAGATCGGAATCTCGCCGAGGCGGTTGTCCACGAACTGGAGGCGGTCGGCGTTCGCTGCTGGATCGCGCCGCGGAACATCATGGCGGGCACCAGCTATCCCCAGGCCATCGTCGAGGCGATCCGTCACTGTGAGGTGATGGTGGTCGTGGTCTCCGACCACGCCAACGAGTCCGCGCACGTCGGACGGGAAGTCGAACGCGCCGCGGCGGGCAATCTGAGCCTGGTCCCGTTCCGGGTCGCCGATATCGAGCCGAGCGGCGTGCTCGAGTACTTCCTCAGCAGCCAGCACTGGGTGCACGCGCTGCCGCCGCCGGTGGAGGCGCACATCGCGCGCCTGGTCGAGGCGGTGCGCGCGCTGCTGGCGTTGCGGCGCGGTACGGGGCAGGACAAGCCGAACCGGCCGCTCGCGCAGACTATTACGCGACGCCGTCCACGCCACGTGCCCGCGGCGGTGGCGGTGTTCACCGGACGGGTTCGCGAACTCGCCGAAATCCGCACGGCCCTGGCCGATTTCCCGATCGTCACGCTCGCCGGGCCACCCGGCGCAGGCAAGACCGAGCTCGCTCGCGCGGCGGCAGCCGGGCTGAACGACGTCTCGGTCGCCTACGTGGACCTGTCGCAGCTGACCGTGACGAGTTCGCTCGCCGCCGCCGTCGCCGAGGCGTTCGGGCTCGACCCGGCGACCAGCTGGCAAGACACCGCGCGGACGGTCGACGGCACCGAGACCGTGCTGGTACTCGACAACGCGGAGACCGCTCTCGCGCTGCACGCGACGGACTTCCGGCGATTCGTGCGCGACTTCCTCGACCGGTGCCGCAGTTGCCGAGTGCTGGCGACTTCCCGGGAGCGACTCGGATTGAGCGGGGCCGAGACCGTGCTGCACGTCGGCCCGCTACCCGAAGCGGACGCCGGTCGGCTGCTGGACCGGCTGCTGGATTCTCATGCGGTGCCGAGGAATGCCGAGAACCGGGCCGGGCTCGCCGCGGTCCGAGCCGTCGCCGACGGGCTGCCGCTGGCCCTGGTGATCAGTGCGGCGTGGCTCAGCGAGGTCTCGGTGGAGGCGTTCCTGCGCGAGTGGCAGCGCTCGCGCACCGCGCTGCTGTGCTTCCCCGGCTTCGATTCACCCGACCGCGCGACGAGCGTATCGGTATCGGTGGCGCTGTCGTTCGAGGCGTTGACCGACACGGCGCGGCAGGTGCTCTTCGTCGTGGCGCTGCACCCGTCGGGCGTGCGCCTGGAACTGATCGGCGAGGCGCTGCCGCAGGCGGTGTCACTCGTGTCGTCCACCGCCGAGCTGGTGCGCAAATCGCTGGTGGAGAAGGAGGATTCGCGGATGCGGGCGCTGGTGCCGATCCGGGAATTCGTGCGCGAGCGAGTATCCGACGAGCAGGTGTTGCGCACGGTGATCGAGGTGCACACCCGCCTGCTGCACGAGCACGTCGCTCGCGCGTATGGGCTGGGCGGCGAGGCCGAATGGGCCCAGGTGGCGGCGAACTTGCCCAATGTCGGCGCGTTGGCCGACGAGGGGTTGCGCTCGGACACCGTCGTGGACGCGTCCGTCGACCTGGTGATCGCGGCCTCGCTGGCGTTCCGCGCCACCGGCCGCATCGAGGAGGGGCTGGCCTATCTCGATCTGGCGCTGGCGACGGTGCCCGAGGGCGGCGACCTCGCGGGAACGCTGCTCGAGGAACGAGGTCATCTGCTGCGCGCGGGCGCCCGCCTGCCGGAGGCGCTGCGCGCGTACCAAGGGGCGATCCAGGTGTGGGCGCGACGCTTTCCGCAGCGCGAGGCCGTCTGCCGCTTGCGCATGTGCGGCGTGCTGCGCGTGATGGGCCGCTACGACGAGGCCGAGCGCAGCTGCCGCGCCGGTTTGGCGCTGCACGAGGCGACGAACGCGGGCCCGCTGTCCCTCGGCGACGCCATCGAGAACCTGGGCGACGTCGCGCGATCGATCGGTCACTTCCCCGAGGCCGTCGAGCATTATCAGGACGCGCTGCGGAAGTTCCGGTCGGTGCCTGAAGGCCTGGTCGGCTTGACGAATGTCTCGTTCAGTCTCGGCGAGGCGCGGCGGGCGCAGGAGGACGTCGCGGGCGCCCGGCTCGACTATGACCGCGCGCTGCGCACGAGCAGCCGGATCGGCGATCCGCAGGGGCAGGGCAACGCGCTGCTCGGACTCGCCAGAGCCGATCTTGCGGAACAGAACCTGACATCGGCCGCGGATCGGATTCGGGCCGCCGCCGATCGCTACGACCGGATCGACGACCGTCTCGGCGCGGCGAACGCACTGGTGATACAGGGCGATATTGCGGCGGCCGAGGGCCGGTTGAGCGACGCCGACAACGCCTACGCGGAGGCGGAGTTCGCCTACGAGGCGTTGCCGTGCCCGTTGAACCGGGTGCTGGTGACCTTGCGCAGGCTGCGGTCGCGCGAACTCGGTTGGGACAGCGCGCAGATGGCCGAGGCGCGCAAGGAATTCGAACAGCTCACCGGATACGCGCTCGGCGTGGCGGAGATCCAGCGCTGGTCGCTGGAGAAGAAAGGCAGTGTCTTCCACGGGTCCCTGGAGTCGGCCGGATGATCCGCGGCGAGTCCGGGCGACACGCGGGCACGACAACGGCCGCGTCCCCGGCGTGAACCGGGGTGCGCGGCCGCGAAGAATTAGCGGGGCTTGCGCCGCAGGATCGTGTCGCGCACCAGGATGACCACGATGAGCGCGGCGAAGCCGACCAGGTAGAGGTCTTCGATCTTGCCCTTGTGGTTGCCGATGACCATGGCCACCAGGACGAACGCGACGATCCAGCCCGCGATGCGGAAGGTGCGGCGCGACTCGCCGCTCCAACCCCACGCCGCGGAGGGGACCTCGGCGGTGTCGACGTGAGTGACGATGGCGCGCTCGTTCTTGGCGGGTTCGATTTCCGTGGCGGCCACGATCGCTCCTCAGGTGGTTCGGGTACCGAACATCCGGTACACACTCGGTGGGGCTACTGCTCGATATCGTGACATACGACGCCGCGTCGTTGGTAGTCGGGCCGCGTTCGACGCGGACGGTCGGAGGGCAGTCGCGGTAGGCCACAATGGTTTGGTGTCCGACATCGTGAGAGTCCTACTGCTCGGCAGCACCGGATCCATTGGTACCCAGGCGCTCGAGGTGATCGCCGCGAACCCCGACAAGTTCGAAGTGGTCGGGTTGGCCGCGCGTGGTGGCAATACCGAGCTGTTCGCCGCGCAGATGGCGGCCACCGGGACCCGCAATGTCGCCGTCGCCGATCCGGCCGCCGCCGCGGCGCTGGACATTCCGCTGGCAGGCCCGGCGGCCGTGACCGAACTGGTCCGCCGCACCGAGGCCGACGTGGTGCTCAACGCGTTGGTCGGCTCGCTCGGCCTGGAGCCGACCCTGGCCACCCTGGAGTCGGGCACGCGGCTCGCGCTGGCCAACAAGGAGTCGCTCGTCGCCGGCGGTTCGCTGGTGACCCGCGCCGCCGCGCCCGGCCAGATCGTGCCGGTCGACTCGGAACATTCGGCGCTGGCGCAGTGCCTGCGCGGCGGCCGCGCAGAGGAGGTCGACCGGCTGGTGCTGACCGCGTCGGGCGGTCCGTTCCGCGGCTGGACCGCCGAGATGCTCGAATCGGTGGGCCCTTCCGAGGCCAAGGCGCACCCGACCTGGTCGATGGGTCTGATGAACACGCTGAACTCGGCCTCGCTGGTGAACAAAGGCCTGGAGCTGATCGAGACGCACCTGCTGTTCGGGATTCCCTACGACCGCATCGATGTCACCGTGCACCCGCAGTCGATCGTGCACTCGATGGTCACCTTCACCGACGGGTCCACGCTGGCGCAGGCCAGCCCGCCGGACATGAAGCTGCCGATCGCGCTGGCGCTCGGCTGGCCGGACCGGGTGCCCGGCGCGGCGGCTCCCTGCGATTTCGGGACCGCGTCCACCTGGACCTTCGAGCCGGTCGACAACAAGGTGTTCCCCGCGGTCGACCTGGCCAGGCAGGCGGGCACCGCGGGCGGCAGCGTGACGGCGGTCTACAACGCCGCCAACGAGGTCGCGGTGCAGGCGTTCCTGGACGGTCTCATCGGCTTTCCGGCGATCGTGCGCACGGTGGCCAGCGCGGTAGAGGCGGCCGACCAGTGGCGGGCCGAGCCGCAGAGCCTGGCCGAGGTGCTCGCCGCCGACAGCTGGGCGCGCGACTACGCCCGGCGCGTCGTCGGAGCCTGATACACCGGTTCTCGGCGCGCGCGGCCGCGCGCTGGCAGACTGAGGCGTAAGGATCGGGGATGGACTTCGTCCGGCGGCATCCATGCGGCGTACCTGCACGTGCGTTGCGGCTGTGCGCGGGCTGGGTACGGAATCGGTCCGGCCGCGTCCATTAGTGTGGTCGGGGTGCTCGCGGCCGCGCCGACGCGTGCGCGGGATGTCGACGAGCTGCGCAACGCAGGAGGGCTGGAGAGCAAATGGTGTTCGCCATGGGGTTCGTGCTGTTCGCGCTCGGCATCCTCATCTCGGTCGCCCTGCACGAATGCGGACACATGTGGGCGGCCCAAGCCACCGGCATGAAGGTGCGCCGCTACTTCGTCGGTTTCGGGCCCACCCTCTGGTCCACCCACCGCGGCGAGACCGAATACGGCGTCAAGGCCATCCCGCTCGGCGGCTTCTGCGATATCGCGGGCATGACCGCCATGGACGAGGTGCGGCCGGAGGAACTGGACCGCGCCATGTACCGCCAGGCGACCTGGAAGCGGATGGTCGTGATGGCGGGCGGCATCGCCATGAACTTCGTGCTCGGCTTCCTGCTGATCGTGGTGCTGGCCGTCGGGTGGGGCCTGCCGCGGCTGGACGAGCCGACCCCCACCGTGGGAACCCTGAGCTGCGTCGCGGACGCGAACCCCGACGGGACGTTGCAGGCGTGCACCGGTCTCGGCCCCGCGCAGCAGGGCGGGCTCCAGCCCGGCGACACCATCACCGCCGTGAACGGCGTCGCGGTCGATACCTGGTCGGAGTTCACCGAGCAGACTCGCAAGCAGCAGGGCCCGATCACCTACACCGTCGACCGCGCCGGACAGCGGGTACAGGTGACGGTCGCGCCGCAGCAGGTGACGCGCTACGCGAAAGACGGCGCGAAGACCCAGGTCAGCGCGGTCGGCGTCACGCTCGACAACCCGCCGATCGAGCAGTACAACGTCGTCACGGCCGTCCCCGCCGCGGCGTCCTTCACCGGCGACCTGTTCGTGCGCACCTTCGAGTCGCTGGCGCAGATGCCCGCCAAGGTCGCGGCGCTGTGGGACGCGGTCACCGGCGGTGCGCGCGACCCGGAGACCCCGGTCAGCATCTACGGCGCGAGCCGCATCGGCGGCGAAAGCGCCCAGGCCGGCCTGTGGCAGGTGTTCGTGCTGATGCTGGCCAGCCTGAACTTCTTCCTCGGCGCGTTCAACATCCTGCCGCTGCTGCCGCTGGACGGCGGTCACATGGCGGTGGTGCTCTACGAGAAGCTCCGCGACACCGTCCGCGGCTGGCGCGGCCTCGCGCCCGCCGGTCCGGTCGACTACCTCAAGTTGTTGCCCGCGACCTACGTCGCCGTGGTACTCGGCGGCGCGTACATGGTGCTGACGCTGGCCGCCGATATCGTGAACCCGATCCGGCTGTTTCCCTGAGTTCTCCCTGGCGGGGTAACCTGTCGCGGGCAATCGCGGGACAACCCGTTGTCAGGCCGTGTCACGGGCGTCACAGGGTGGTGGTCCATCGAGCGCGGCTAAGCTCGGTAGGCGAACGGCCCGCAGCACACGGACGAAAGTAGGCAGCCGAAAGTGACCAGCACAATCGGACTGGGGATGCCGACCGCACCCGCGGCCGTTCTCGCGCCCCGCCGCAAGACCCGTCAGCTGATGGTGGGTGGTGTCGGTGTGGGTAGTGAGCACCCGATTTCGGTGCAGTCGATGACCACCACCAAGACCCACGATGTGAACGCGACCTTGCAGCAGATCGCGGAGTTGACCGCGTCGGGTTGTGACATCGTGCGGGTGGCCTGTCCGCGTCAGGAGGACGCGGACGCGTTGGCGACGATCGCGCGGAAGTCGCAGATCCCGGTGATCGCCGATATTCATTTCCAGCCGCGCTACATTTTCGCCGCGATCGACGCCGGGTGTGCGGCGGTGCGGGTGAATCCGGGCAACATCAAGGAGTTCGACGGCCGGGTCAAGGAGGTCGCCAAGGCCGCGGGTGCGGCCGGTGTCCCGATCCGGATCGGGGTGAACGCGGGTTCGTTGGACAAGCGGATGATGGAGAAATACGGCAAGGCCACTCCCGAGGCGTTGGTGGAGTCGGCGTTGTGGGAGGCGGGCCTGTTCGAGGAGCACGGTTTCGGGGATATCAAGATCTCGGTCAAGCACAACGATCCGGTGGTCATGGTGGAGGCCTACCGTCAGCTGGCCGCGCAGTGTGATTACCCGCTGCATTTGGGGGTGACCGAGGCCGGTCCGGCGTTCCAGGGCACGATCAAGTCCGCGGTCGCGTTCGGTGCGCTGCTCAGCGAGGGCATCGGTGACACGATCCGGGTGTCGTTGTCGGCGCCTCCGGCCGAGGAGGTGAAGGTCGGTGGTCAGATCCTGCAGTCGCTGAACCTGCGTCCGCGCAAGCTCGAGATCGTGTCGTGTCCGTCGTGTGGTCGTGCGCAGGTCGACGTGTACACCTTGGCCAACGAGGTCAGCGCGGGTCTGGAGGGCATGGAGGTGCCGTTGCGGGTCGCGGTGATGGGTTGTGTGGTGAACGGTCCGGGTGAGGCGCGGGAGGCGGATCTGGGGGTGGCGTCGGGTAATGGCAAGGGTCAGATCTTCGTCAAGGGTGAGGTGATCAAGACCGTGCCCGAGCATTTGATCGTGGAGACGTTGATCGAGGAGGCGATGCGGATCGCCGAGGAGATGGGCGAGCAGGAGGGCGCGGGGGAGCCGGTCGTCACCGTCAGCTGAGACCGGTCAGGACCAGCGGGTTTCGGCGACCCGTACCGCATCGGCCGAGTTCGTGGCAGGCTGTCGATTGTGCGGAGTCTGCTGGAGCCGACGCGACGGGCGAAGTTCGCCCCCGCGCGTCAGCTCGCCAACCGGGATCTGGCGCAGGTCCTGCGAGTGCTCGACAGCGATCCGGTCGCCTCGTGCATGATCGCGGCCCGATTGCAGGAATTCGGCCTGGACGCCAGAGGCGGGCACGGTGAGCTGTGGAGCCGCGGCGGGCCCGCCGAATCCCTCTGCTTCTCCGGAGCCAACCTGGTGCCGCTGCGGGGCGACCACGACGCGTTGCGCGCGTTCGCCGACCGCGCGACCCGCTGGCCGCGCGTGTGCTCCTCGGTCGTCGGCCGCCGAGAACTGGCCCTGCCGCTGTGGGAGATGCTCAGCGAACGCTGGGGACCGGAGCGAGAACTGCGCGGCACCCAGCCGCTGCTCGCGCTCGGCCAGCCCGCGCTGGCCACGGCCGACCCGCAGGTCCGCAGGGCGCGGCCCGAGGAGCTGGACCGCTACCTGAACGCGGCGATCGCGATGTTCATCGAGGAGGTCGGCGTCGACCCGAGGGCGGGCGACGGCGGCCGCGGCTACCGGCGCCGCATCCAGCACCTCATCGAATCCGGCCGGGCTTGGGCCCGTTTCGAGGACGGCGAGGTGGTCTTCAAGGCCGAGGTCGGGTCGCTGTCTCGGCGCACCGGCCAGATCCAAGGCGTGTGGGTGCATCCGGATCGGCGCGGCAAAGGCGTCGGTACGGCGGGCACGGCGGCGGTGGCCAACGCGGTGGTGGCCTCCGGACGGACCGCGAGCCTGTACGTGAACGACTTCAACACCGTGGCCCGCCGGGCCTACGGCCGGGTCGGATTCCGCCAGATCGCGACCTTCGCCACCGTCCTGCTGGACTGAGATCTCGGACCGATCGGCCGAGATCGCCCGCGTCACCGGACGCGGGTCCCATCTCCGTCGCCGAGATGCGGTGCGCCGCAGGCGTTTGCCCGATGTTGGCCATTACCATCGGCAGCAATGTCGACACGCATGCTGATTCCGCTGGCCGTCGCGGTGCTCGCCGCCGCGGCCGCGGGCTGCTCGCCCGGTCCGCGGGGCCCCGCGCCCGCGGCCGACGCCTTCGTCGCGGCCTTCGCCGACCACGATGTGACCGCAGCCGCCGAGCTCACCACGCAGCCCGAGAAGGCCACCGCCGCACTGACTTCCGCGTGGCAGAACCTACAGGCCGAACAGCTCACCACGCGGACGGGCGCGGCCAGGGTCACCGGCGACACCGCCACCGTCGACTACACCTACGAGTGGCGCCTGCCGAAGAACCGCACCTGGACCTACGCCGGCCAGCTACAGATGGGCCGCAGTGGCGGACGCTGGATGGTGCGGTGGACGTCATCGAATATCCACCCCGAGCTCGGCGACACCCAAACGCTGGAACTGCGCGCGAACCCGGCCCCACGCGCCAGGGTGAACGAGCAATCCGGCAGCGATGTGCTGGTGCCGGGCAAGGTGTCCCGCGTCGCCTTCACCGCCGCCGACGCCACCGACCCCGCCGCGGTGGCGGCCGCGCTGTCCAGGGCGCTGTCGCGTTTCGACGAGCGGCTCACCCCCGAAGCGATCCTGAAGGCGGCGAAGAACACCAAGGGCGCCCACACGGTGCTACTGCTCACCGAGATCGAATACAACCAGGTCGGCTCCGGACTGATCGGGCTGCCCGGAGTGACGCTCACTCAGGAATGGGACCTGGTCGCGGCCGACCGCCATTTCGCTCCCGACCTGATGACGCAGGTGCGCCAGACCGTGATCGCCGAGGTGGACGGCAAGTCGGGCTGGAGCGTGGTGACCATGAACGCCAACGGCGCCGACACCGCCGTGCTCACCGAGGTGCCCGCGCAACCGGCGCCGTCGTTCGCGCTGAGCATCGACCGCTACGTGCAGAACGCCGCCCAGAGCGCCGTCGATGTGCGCACCGAGCAGACCATGATGGTCGTGCTTCGCCCGTCCACCGGCGCGATCCTGGCGGTCGCGCAGAACGAGGCGGCGGACCGCGACGGACCGGTGGCCACCATCGGCCAGTATCCGCCCGGCTCGGTGTTCAAGACGGTGACGGCCGCGGCGGCCATGGCCGCCGGACTGGCCACGCCCGATACCGTGCTGCCCTGCCCGAGCAGCATCGTCATCGGCGAGCGCACCATTCCGAACTACAACCACTTCACGGTCGGCAGCGTGCCGATGGCCACCGCCTACGAACGGTCGTGCAACACCTCTTTCGCCAAGCTGGCCAGCGAGCTGCCCGCCGACGCGCTGCACGTCACCGCCGCGAAACTGGGTGTGGGCCAGAACTATTCGGTGGTCGGACTGCCCACGGCGTCCGGATCGGTCCCGTCCGCCGACCAGATGGTGCAGCGCACCGAGGACGGGATCGGGCAGGGCAAGGTGGTGGTCAGCCCCTTCGGCATGGCCGTGATGGCCGCGACCATCGCGTACGGCACGGCGCCCGTGCCGTACCTGATCGCCGGGCGGCCCACCGCCGTCGAAGGGGAGCGGCCCGCGATAGCGCCGGAGGTGATCGAGGGATTGCGCGTCATGATGCGCAAGGTGGTCACCGGCGGCACCGCGGAACGCATCGCCGATCAGGGCGACGTGTACGGCAAGACGGGCGAGGCCGAGGTCGACGGCGGCTCGCACTCGTGGTTCGTCGGGTACCGCGGCGACATCGCCTTCGCGACGCTGCTGGTCAAAGGCGGCAGCTCGGACAACGCGGTGGCGGTGACCCGCGACATGTTCGCCGCGCTGCCCGCGGGCTACTGAGCGAAGCGGTGTGGGCGTCGCCGCCTGAGCGGCGACGCCCGCGAAATCAGTACGAGTACAACACGGCCCACGTGTCCGGCCCGACCACGCCGTCGACCTTCAGGCCGTACGCGGCCTGGATGTCCAGCACCGCCGCCTGGGTGTCCGGCCCGAAGGCCCCGTCGATCGCCACCCCGTAACCGTGCAACTGCAGCAGGCACTGCGCTTGACGGACGGCGTCGCCGCGGCTTCCGCTGCTGATGGTCGGGAACGAGTCGGTGTAGCCGCAGCCCTTGCCGCGCTGGGCGGGGTCGGCGTCGGTCGGGGCCGGGGCGGCCCACGCGGGCGCGGTCGCGGTCAGCAGACCGGCGGCGAGGGCGGTGGCGGCGATCAGCGTGCGAAAAGACATGGGAATCCTCCATTGTCGAGTGCTACGGTCCGGGAGCGATGCTCCCAATGAGCAAGCTAGGAGCCGTGCCTTCGGTGATTCTCGAGACTTTCTGCAATCGCCTGGTCAGGCCGGTGCCGCGGGTTCCTCGCTCGCTCCGTACCGCAGCCGGGTCGATCCCACCCGGATGACATCGCCGTCCGCGAGCGGAGTATCGGCACGGATCGGCACCTCGTTCACGTACACCCCGTTGGCCGAATCCCGGTCCCTGATGAAGATCCCGTCGTCGCGATGCAGGATGCGCGCGTGCTTGCGGCTGACCCGCGCGTCGTCGAGCACGATGTCGTTGTCGGACTCGCGGCCGATGCGCAGACCCGAGGGCGGCACCGGAATCCGGTCGCCGTCGCCGACGCACAGCCAGGCCCGGCGCCGGATGCGCGGCACGTCGCGGGTGGTGGCGCCCCGGGCGGAGGGCGACTCCGGCGGCAGCCGATGGTTGCGTATCGCTTCCTCCAGCTCCACGGTCTCCGGCTGCGGATCGGCGCCCAGTTCCTCCACCAGGTCGTGCCGCAGCTGCCGGAAGGCGGTCAGCGCGTCGGCCTGCCGTCCTGACACGTACAGCGCCCTGGCCAGCAGTCGCCACACGCGTTCGTCCACGGTGCGTTCGGCGGTCAACGCGGTCAGCTCACCGATCACCGCGCTCGCGCGCCCGTCGGCGATATCGGCGGCGATCCGGTCGGCGAGCACGTCGAGTCTGCGCTCGGTCATGTCGGTGGCGAAGTTGGCGGCGAAGCCGAGTTCGTGCAGGCCCGTCACCGGTGTGCCGCCCCACTCGGTCAGCGCATCCGCGAAACATGCTGCGGCCGTGCGCGAGTCGCCGTTGCGCAGGGCAGCGGCGCCACGGGTGCGCGCCGCCTCGAAACGGCCGACGTCGCACTCGTCGTCGGTGATGTCGAGCAGGTAGCCCGCGTCGACGGTGCGCAGGACGTCGCGATCGGGAATTCCGGCCCCGCGCAGGACGGTACGCAGATTCGACACGTACGCGTAGAGGCCGTCCATGGCGCGCGGTGGCGGGTCGTCGCCCCAGATCGCGTGGAGCAGTGCGGTCTTAGGGACGCCCTGACGGCGGTTGACCACCAGAATCGCCAGCAGCGCACGGGGTTTCGCGCCGGACAGCGCGATGGGCAGTCCGTCGACCAGCAGCCGCACCGGGCCGAGTATCCGCACGTCGAGCGAGGGCCGATCGGGACCAGCCGTGGCCACTGCACATGCCTCCCAACTACACTGCGCGCCAAGTCGTCTCGCGAAGCGAAGGCGACGGTGAGTGGATTCAGCATACGCATTGCCCGCGGTCGGCGGCGGAGCCCTTCGGGCCGAAACCGCCGCGCGGGGCGCGGGGCCGCGAGGCGGTTCACGCAGGTGGAGTGCCGATCTCACGGATGCGGTGGCACAGGGAGGTGCGCGGAGGGTGGTCGCTGCGGAGTTGGTCGCCGGTTCGGTGTTCGCGGGTCATCAGATCGAACGACGGCTCGGTTCCGGCGGGATGGGCACGGTGTATCTCGCCAAGCACCCGACACTGCCGATGCGGGTGGCGCTGAAAGTGGTCGGCGCGGGTCGCGACGATCCCGAGTACACCGCGTTGTTCCGTCGCGAGGCACAGCTGGCGGCCGGACTGGACCATCCGAACATCGTGGACGTCAAGGACTTCGGCGAGGAAGACGGCGCGCTGTGGATGTCCATGCGGTACGTGCCGGGCGGTGACGCGGCGGCGCTGGTCGGTGCGGGCCGGTCGGGCGTCGAGGTCGGCCGCGCGGTGCACATCGTGACCGAGGCGGCCAAAGCGCTCGACTACGCGCACGAAAACCATGTCGTGCACCGGGATGTGAAGCCCGCCAACATCTTCGTCGCGCCCGGCGACGCGGGCGCGGACCGGGTGCTGGTCGGTGATTTCGGCATCGCGCGCCGGACGGATCCCGCCGCCACCCAGATCGATACGAGCGTCAGGACGTTCACCGCGCCCTACGCGCCACCGGAACAGCGCAGCGGCGGACACGTCGACCGGCGCGCGGATGTCTACGCGCTGGGCGTCACCTGCTACGAACTGCTGACCGGCCGATTGCCCGACGCGGTGCTCGCCGACCGGGACCAACTGCCAGCGGGCATCGGTGCGGTGCTGGCCAAAGCCATGGCGGGGGAGCCGGAAGAGCGCTACGGGACGTGCGGCGAGCTGGCGGCGGCGCTGACCGAGGCGGTGCGAGCGGAGGCGGTGCCGGCCAACCCGAAGCGTCGATTCGGCACGCGCGGTCGGGTGGCGGCCGGTGCGGTTCTCGCCGTGGTGGTCGCGGGCGCGGCCGTGCTGTGGTCGCTGCGGGCCGATGCCGGTTCGCGAGCGTCGACCGAGCCTACGGGCGCGCCGGGTGTCTCGCCGCGTTGCTACTTCACCACCGAGGTACCCACCGGTGACGGATACCACATCGTGCTCCCCACCACGAACGATGGCGGACGCCGCTGCATCCTGTCCTACGTCGACTCCCATCCGGGCGGCCCCGGCGCGCCGCGGGCCGCGCCGATCGAGGGTGTCCGCGCACTCCAGGACGCGCTGCGCCGGTGCTACCAGCGGGAGCTGGCCGACGGTGACGGCGATTACAGCACCGCGACCGGCCTGGCCGTGCTCTACGTCCAGGATCTGCACGGTCTGGATCGAGACGGCGTGTTCGGGCCGCAGACCTCGGGCGCGATGCGCTGGCCGCGCTATCGCGACGCGAGCGGCGAGTTCGAGTCCTGTGTGGCGATCGGGCCGCCCTGAGTCCGCATGGTCAGGGCCTGCGGAGTCAGGCTCGGTGCAGGGTGGCGGCGAGGTGGTGGGTCATCGGTTCGCCGACCGCGGCCATCCGCAGCGTGTAGTCGATGGTGTCGCCGGTGAGCCGGAACGACCGGTTGAGCGCGGTCACCATCTTCGCCGTGCTGCTGCGCCCGATGCTGGTGGAGTCGAACTCCATGTGCAGTTCGCCGTCGGTGATGGTGAGCCCGCCCTCGCAGATCTCGGTGATGCCCGTCGGGTGGGCGAGGATCAGCTCGACGTGATCGGGCCGCGGGCAGCGCAGGTAGCCGGTCTCGGCGTGCATCGACCTGCTGCCGTCGGCCGCGCGGGTGCGCTGGCGGTAGGTGAGGAACGGGCGGCCCAGGTGACCGAACCGGATCTCCTCCAGGTAGTCGAACGATTCGATGGTCGGGTATTCACCGTGCCCGCCGCCGCGCCACGTGCCGAGCAACGAGGCGAGGGGTGCGATATCCGGGTGGGGAGCGACGGAGGGTTGGGGTGCGACCACGGCGGACAGCCTAGACCGGTGCCAGGCGTCGTGCTCCCCGAGTCCCGAAATTGCACCGGTGAGGGGTGGTGCGCGCCGCCGCGAGACCGCCGCCGAGCGGCGCGCCGGGCCGGTCCTCGGTCCGTAATCTCGGACCACGTGACAGACGCGAACCAACGTCCTCTCCCCGGACGCCGCCCGCGGCTGGTGGTCGTCAGCGGCCCGCCGGGTTCGGGGAAGACGACCCTGGCCCACGAGCTCGGCCGGGCCGTCGGGTGGCCGGTCATCAGCCGCGACGAGATCAAGCAGGGCATGGCGCACGCCGATCCCGCGTTCCGGCCCGCGCCGGAGGACGAACTCGCGCTGCGGACCCTCGGCACCTTCTTCGAGGTGCTCACCGTCCTGACGCGAGCGGGCGTCGACACCGTGGCCGAGGCGGCCTTCCAGGACCGGCTCTGGCGGCCGGGGCTGGCGCCGCTGACCGCGCTGGCCGACCTCCGGTTTCTGCACTGTGTCGTCGACCGGGATGTCGCGGTCGCTCGTATCGGTCACCGCAGGCGCGCGGAGCCGCTACGGCGCGTCCATTCCGCGCCGGGCGAACCGGATCGGGCGGCGCTCGGCGCGCGGCACGATGCCTTCCAGCGGGTGCGGCTGGACGGGCCCGCTCTCGAGGTGGACACCGCGGGGGAGTACCGGCCGGGACTGGACGTGATCGCCGCCTTCGCCACGGGTGTGTCGTCGATCGATCTTGGTTGAAGCGCCGCGGAATTCGGCCGCGGGTGATACATCTCTGGTGTACATGGCATGCGCGGGCGCGGTGGGCGGTCGGATTGTCCGGTTCCCGCCGCGGCGCGGCTCCGAGGATCACGTGGTTCGGGGAGGCGGTGCGATGTCCGAGACGACCGACAACTGGATGGTGCCCGGCAAGGAGCAGCTGGTCGCGGCCTGCCGGGGATTGCCACACGACGACCACCCGATGCTGGAGGCGGCAGGCGAGCTGGCGCAGCTGCACGTGTTGCGCGAGCGCACACCGCGCTACGAGATGGCGAAGCTGGACCGGCGGCGCGTCCAGCTGGTCCGGTCCATCGACCGGTGGATGACGCTGGCGACGCCGGTGCCCGGCAGCGGCGCGCACGCGCACAACGAGACCGTCGGTGGCATGGTGGACCGGTTGGCGCAGCTCGTCGCGCAGGCCTGCGTCCCGCTGTCGGCCGCACCGGACCCGGTGTTCTACGACGCGTGGCTCCAAGTGGTCGAACTCGCCGACCGCTATCAGGACCTGGTCGACGCGCTACAGACCGAGAGCGCGCGGTGACCGACCGTGTCCAGCGCCAGCGTTCGAAGATCCTGGCCGCGCCCGAAATCCCCTGCGCCCGCGCGTGATATACCCCAGCGCCCGTCAGAGGACTCAGCGCGCACGCCCGAAGAGCCGCAATCCGCGCCCGCGCTCGAAGACCTAGCGCCCGCGCCTGACGACTCAGCGCCCGCGCCTGACGACTCAGCGCCCGCGCCCGAATTCTCAGCGCCCGCGCCCGAAGAGCCGGAACCCGCGCCCGCGCGCTCGCGGCAGCGTCGCGTACACCATGGTCATATCGGCGAACACCTCCGCCTCCTGCTCGCGCTCCGCGCCGAACTCGTTGCGTCCCAGCACATGCTGCGCCGCCAGTGAGGGCAGCAGCGCGGCCAGCTTCGGCGACAGCGGCGCGGCGGGCTCGGAGTCGTCCCTGCCGTGCCCGAGCAGCATGTGCCCGATCTCGTGCAGGATGATGTGGTCGGCGTTGCGCTCGGTGGCCTCGGCGTCGTACACGATGATGTCGTCGAACTTGCGCGCCACCCATAGACCCTTGCCGCGACAACCGTTTTCGGCCAGGATCTCGGCGGGCACCGGCTGCAGCGAGATAGAGCGCCCGCGGTGCGCCGCCACCTCGGCCAGGTAGGCGTTGACGTTCCACGGACTGGGCAGCGGCACCGTCCGGGTAGCGTCGCCGAGACGGGCTTCCATGCTGGTCATCGGCGCTCACTCTACCGACACCGCCGCCCGGCGTCATCCCGGTGATCGGTCACACCGGGCAGGTGATCGGCTGCGGCCGACCGTATTCCGCGTGCTGCCTCGGCCCGCTCACCTGCGCGAACGTCGGTGTTTCCGGTCCGGGATCACGGCTCGGGCGTCGGTGTCGCGGGTGTCGCGGGCTCGGTGCGCTGGCGCCGGATCACCAGCTGGTTCACCAGCCAGAGCCCGACACCGATGGCCAGCAGCACGCCGGCGATCACGTACTGCTCGGGATTGCGATCGGTGAAGGGCGTCACCAGGAAGCCGCAAGACAGCGCGCCGACCACGGGCAGCGCGGTCGGCGTGCGGAAATGCTTGTGCGCGACCGGATCCCGCCGCAGCACGAGCACCGCCACGTTGACCACCGTGAACACCGCGAGCAGCAGCAGCGCGGTGGTGCCGCCGAGTTCGGGCACCTCGCCGACGAAGGCGATCAGACCGAGGGCGAGCAGCGTGGTGAAGGCGATCGCGATCTGCGGCGTGCGCCGCCGGGCGTGCACCTGCCCGAAGGCGTGCGGCACGACGCCCTGCCGCGCCATGCCGTAGAGAAGCCTGCTCGCCATCAGCATGTTGATCAGCGCCGAATTGGCGACGGCGAACATGGTGATGAACGCGAAGATGTGCGTCGGGAATCCGGGCGCGCCGACTTCGACCACCTTCAGCAGCGGGGTGTCGCCTTCGCCGAGTTGTTCGGCGGGCACAAGGGCGACCGAGGTGATCGAGACGAGCACGTAGATCGTTCCGGTGACGAGCAATCCGGTGAGCAGCACCTTGGGGAAGATCCGGGTCGGTTCCTTGCACTCCTCGGCCATGTTCACCGAGTCCTCGAAACCCACCATGGCGTAGAAGGCCAGCGTGGTCGCCACGATCACGCCGCCGAGCGCGCTGCGCTCGCCGGTCTGGAATTCGGTGATGCGGCCGAAATCGCCGTTGCCGAAGCCGAGCGCCCACAGCCCGATCGCGATGACGATCAGCAGGCCGGTCAGCTCCACGCAGGTGAGCAGCACGTTCAGCTTGACGCCCTCGCTGACGCCGCGCAGGTTGATCGCCGCGACGACGGCCATGAACGCCAGCGCGACGGCGGTGATCGCGATTCCGGTGCCGACCTCGAATTCGAAGGCCTCGGCGAAGTTCGCCGCGAACGCGCGGGAGGCGGTGGCGGCCGACGTGATGCCGGAGCTGAGCACCGCGAAGGCGATCATGAAGGTGAGAAAGTGGATGCCGAACGCCTTGTGCGTGTAGAGGGCGGCGCCCGCGGCGTGCGGATATTTGGTGACCAGCTCGAGGTAACTCAGCCCGGTGACCAGGGCGACGAGGAACGCGACGACGAACGGCGCCCACACCGCGCCGCCGACCTCGGCGGCCACCCGGCCGGTGAGTGCGTAGATGCCGGTGCCGAGGATATCGCCGACGACGAACAACAGCAGCAGGCCAGGTCCCATCACCCGATGCAGACTGGGTTCGGGCGTGGCGGGCGATTCAGCGGTCACATCGGCCATCGGAGACTCCTGTGCGCGGTTGCGGATGGGACCTTGGAGTACCCATTCTTCCGGCGAGCCAGTCGCCGGAACACCCCGGAACGCTAGCTCATTCCTGCGGCGATCTTCTCGATCAACGCGACCGAATCACGCGGGCTCAGCGCCATCGCCCTGAGCTGGTCGAAGATCACGCCGAAGCGGCGGACCTCGTTGTGGCCCTCCACCAGTGTGTCGCCCGCGATGCCCTCCACGTACACCAGTTCGGGGTCGTTGGGGTCCTCGAAGTCGAGCAGCGTGAACGATCCCGCCATGCCGGGGTGCGCGCCCGCGTCGAACGGAAGGATCTGCAAGATCACGTTTTTCCGCTTGCTCTCCTGGAGCAGCTTCTGGAGCTGGCCGCACATGGTCTCCGGTCCGCCGACCACCCGGCGGATCGCCGCTTCGTCCAGCACCACCCATAGCTCGAGCGGTTTCTCCTTGGTGAGCACCACCGCTCGGTTCAGCCGGGCGTGGACGCGGCTCTCCATGATCGCGGTCTCGACCTTCGGCATGGACGTGTCGATCACCGCGAGCGCGTACTGCGGCGTCTGCAAAAGGCCGGGGATGAAAGAAGTCTGATAGTGCCGGGCCGAGAGCGCCTCGGACTCGAAGTTGATGTAGGCCGCGTACACCTCGGTGAGATTGGCTTCCCACGGCCGGGACATGCCGGGCTTCTGCGCGTCCGACAGCAGATCCAGTGCGTACCTGCGCCGATCGGGTTCCACATCGTAGAGGTCGAGCAGCGTGTTCAGAGTGCGGCGCTGTGGACGCGCCTGGGCCTGTTCGATCCGGTACAGGGTCGTCACGTTGATCCCGGTCCGCCCGCTGACTTCCTCTTTGCTGAGCCCGACCGTGTCGCGCATCTCGGTCAGCAACGCCGCGAGGCGGCGCAGACCGGCCGTGAGAACCGTGCGCTTGCCCGCCATCTCAAATCCTTTCGTGTGACAGCGCGAGCCTACCGCCGTGTTCCGCACGGATTCGGGGGATTCCGGCCCACAGAGACTTGGGGGTTGCATGCCATCGGACCTTCGCCTTCAATGTAAGTAAGTGGTTACTTGCAGAGCGGTGGAACCGGAGGCCGGATGAGCAGGACGTCGCGGGAGCGGATCATCGACGAGGCCCTCCGGCTGTTCGGCGAACAGGGTTTCGCGCGGACCTCGGTGGCCCAGATCGAGCAGGCCGCAGGGCTTTCCGGCGGATCGGGGGCGCTGTACCGGCACTTCCGATCCAAGGACGAACTGCTGGTCGAGGCGGTGCGCACCCGACTGACCGAGCGCGCGGAATGGGAGACCTTCCTCGATCCGGACTTCTCGTTCGTCGCGCTGCTCGACGGGGCGACGCCGGGAGGTACGGTCGTCGACCGGCTGCTCGCGCTGTGCCGCGTCGGTCTGGAGCGGCTGGACCACGATCGCGACGTGACCCGGATCCTGTTGCGCGACAACTCGATCGATTCCGGCGTGCTGGAGGTCTTCCAGCGCGAGGAATACGGCGTCGTGATGTCGGTGGTGACGCGGGCGCTGTCCCAGCTGGCCGGACCAGGACACGGCGAGCAGGACTGGGCGGCCACGGCCGCCGTGCTGGTCGGCGCCCTCGCGCATTTCTGGCTGATCCGCGACATCTTCGACGGCGACCACCCGGCGTCCGTCGAGGAAGACCGCTATCTGCGTGCCACTGCGGAGCTGGTCGCCGCCCGGCTTGACTGGGCGGGCCACCGAGGAGAGGAAGCACCGTGAACACACACATCACCGTCATCGGCGGCGGATTGGCCGGTCTCACCGCGGCCATCGCGTGCGCCGAGGCAGGCGTCCCGGTCCGGCTGTACGAGGCGCACCGGACGCTGGGCGGCCGCGCGCGAGCTACAGCCGCGCCGCACGTCGCGCACGAGGGAGCGCACGTGTTCTACGCCGACGGACCGCACTACACCTGGTTGAAGAAGCGCGGTTTCGTGGCCGACCTCGGCTGGCCCTCGATGTCGGACGCGGCGAAATTCGGCTTCCGCATCGACGGCGTGCTCCGGCGGCGGCCGCCCGTCCGGATGCTGCGGGCCCAGGCGCGGCTCGGGCTCACCGCGCCGGTCGACGTCGACTTCCGGACGTGGGCGTCGGGCCGATGGGGCGAGGCGGCGGCGGACCGCATGGCGAACGCGATCAGCGTGGTCACCTACGACGCCGACACCGGCAGGCTCTCGGCGGCGTTCGTGTGGGAGCTGTTCCAGCGAGTGTTCAGCGCGCCCATCCCCGCCGTGCGGTGGGTGCGCGGGGGGTGGCAGCGCGTGATCGATCGGATGGCCGCCCGTGCGACCGAGCTCGGCGTCGTCGTCGAAACCGGTTCGCGCGTGGACGGATTGCCCGCAGGCGGCCCGGTGATCGTCGCCACCGACGTGCACGCGGCGCGCGGCCTGCTCGGCGACGACAGCCTGACCTGGGCCGGCGGCTACTGCGTACTGCTCGACCTCGCCGTCACCGCGGATCGCCGCGACCGCTCGATCGTGTTCGACCTCGACGAGGGCGGCTTCCACGAGAGCTACACCATGCAGGACGACACGGTTGCCCCGCAGGGGGAGTCGCTGTTCCAGCTCCAGATGCCGGTGCGCGACGGCGAATCCCCGCGCGGAGCGCATCAGCGCCTGGCGGACTTCGCCGATCTGTGCGTGCCAGGGTGGCGCGACCGCGTCACCTTCCAGCGCACCGCCACCGCCAAGAACCGCACGGGCGCACTGGATCTGCCCGGCTACACCTGGCGCGACCGGCCCGCCGTCGATCGGGGCGACGGCGTCTACCTCGTGGGCGACATGGTGGCCGCGCCGGGAATGCGCGGCGAGATCTCGATCAACAGCGCCCTGCACGCCGCGCGCGAGGCGACGGCCGCGCTGCGTTCGGGCGCGTCCACTGTGGTCCGGCCGTGATCGCTCAGGTCCCTGGCGAATCCAGCTCGCCGAGCTTGTGCGCGATGCCCGCGCGACCGGTCAGATCCAGTTTGCGCAGGATGCGGCTCAGATGGTCCTCGACGGTGCGTGGGCTGAGGTAGAGCCGGTGGGCGATCTCCTTGTTCGGATGGCCGCGCGCGGCGAGTTCGGCGATCTCGCGCTCACGCGGCGTCAGCGTCGCCGACCCGCCGGGCGCCCGGCCACCGGCCAGCCGTCGCTGGAGCGAGGTCGCCGCGGCCGCAGGCTGGGTCGCGCCCGCGGCCACGAACGTCTCGCGCGCACCGGCCAGGCGCCGGGTGGCCAGCGTGAAATCGCCACGCCGCCCGGCGATCTGCGCGGCGAGCAGCATCGCCCGCGCGTGATCGACCGGCATGTCGGCCAGGTCGAACCGCGCGGCGGAGGCGGTCGTCGCGGCCTCGGCGGAGTCGAGATCATCGGTCGCGCAGCAGTATTCGGCGCGAGCCAGGGACGCGGCGGCCAGTTGGCTCGGTAGTCCGAGGTGCGCGGCGGCTATCTCGGCTCGGCCGACGAGCTGGAGTGCCGTGTCGCGATCACCGTGGGCAAGAGCGAGATCCGCGTACCGCGCCAGCTGGGTCGGCTGCATCGGCCCCGGCCGGTCGCCGACGGGCGCTTCGACGCCGGGATCGAGCACACCGAGGCGCACCCCGACCTCGTGCACCGTCGACTCCACCACCTGCCGCCACCAGCGCATCACCGGTCGCGGCAAGCCCGAGATCGCCTCCCACTGCCGGAGCACGTCCTCGCGCGGCGCGGTCAGTTGCAGTGCGCGGAGAGCGAGCGCACCCGCGAACGGGACGAGATCGGCATAGCCGAACCGGCGGGCCAGGTCGTCGGCGTCCTCGGCGGCGGCCAGCGCCTCGCCGACGCGGCCCAGCTTCAGCAGGCAATACGCGCGCACCGTGTGCAGTTCGGCCAGCGCGTAGCTGCGCCCGAAGCGGCGGCTGACCAGCACCGCACGGTCCAGGTGCGCCAAACCTCGTGCCTGCGTGTCGAGGAAGTACGCCGACCAGCCCAGCGCGGGCAGCACGTGCACCACCTCTCGCAGCCCGCCGTCGTCGAGCCGCTCGAATTCCCGGTCGGCCTGCTCGAATCCCGCACGGGCCGCCTCGATGCGCAGTTCGGCCACCGCGCCGAGGCAGCGCAGCGCCGTCGCGGCCGCGCGCACCGCGGGATCGGCGACGGCCTCGGAGGCGAACAGCGCGTCCAGCCGGGCCTGGCTTTCGGCGTCTTGATGATCCTGCATCTCGAGGATGGCCAGCTCGAGCTGGACGGGTCCGTCGCCGGGCAGCAGCGGCAGCTCGGCGGCCGTGGCCAGCAGCGCCCGCGCCAGGTCGACCCGGCTGAGCATGCGTTCGCAGCGCGCCGAAAGCAACAGCGCTTCCAGCCGATTCGGTCCCGGACTCGCGATCAGGGGTTCGAGCGCTTCGCGCGCCTGAGCGCCCGCTCCCGACAGCAGTAGCGCACGCCCGAGCAACAGCCGGTCCTCGGGCGGTTCGGGCTGCCCGCCGGGAGCTGCCCGCATGGCCGCGGCGATCCACCGCGCACTGGTGGCGGGCGCACTCGGCAGCACCTCCGTCGCCGCGCCTTTCAGCTCCGCCGCGGCGACCGGGTCGGTGCCGAGGAGGCCGAGTTCGAGGTGGCGGGCCAGCGCGGGCAGGGCGGCGCCGCGATGCCGGAGCAGCACGGCGGCCCTGCGGTGCGCGGCCGTGCGCCAGCCCGCGCCCGCCAGCCGATGCGCGGCGGTGCGAATCAGCGGGTGGCCGAACGTCACCGATGATCCTGCGACGTGCACCAGGCCGCGTCGGCTCAACTCGTCCAGCGCGGCGGCGACTTCGTCGATCGGCAATTCGGCTGTGGCACAAAGTAGTTCGAGATCGGCGTGGGCTCCGCACAGGGCCGCGGCCTGTGCGACGAGCCGTTCCCGGCGCGGCAGTTGCGCCAGCTCGGCGCGCAGCGTGCGATCCAGGCCCGGGTAGTCGCCCTCGGCCGGGTCCTCGCCGTCGATCGCCCGCTGCACCTCTCGATCCGGGAGGTCGGCGAGCAGCAGCAGATAGAGCGGGTTGCCGCGGGACGCGGCGAGCAGCCGATCGCGGCGCGCGGCCGTCGCCTCCGGCAGCAGGGCGGCGACGTCGTCTTCCGAGAACGGCGGCACCCGCACCGACCGCGTCGCGGCGTGGGTCGCGGTCAGCACCCGGGTGAGGGCGGCCGGGCACTGTCCGGAGCGATAGGAGAGCAGCAGCCGGAAAGACGGCGCGGGGCGATTGCGGACGAGATAGGCCAGCGCGCGCACGGATTCGGCGTCGGCCCAGTGGGCGTCGTCGACGACGAGCAGCGTGCCGGTCGCGGCGAGATGCTTGCGCAGGGCGCGGCCGACCGGGGTGAGGTCGCCATCGGAAGGCACGTCCGACACGTCCGCCCCGGCGTCGGTGAGGCGTTCCAGCACATCGTGAATCACGTGCAGCGGCTGCGACTGCTCGTCCTCGGTGGCCGTGACCGCGAGCACCCGCAGTCCCCGGCGGGCGGCGGCCGGTGCGAGCGCGGCGAGCAACCGGGATTTGCCGATGCCCGCCTGCCCGTCGACCAGCAGCACCCACGGGCCATCGGGCGATTCCAGGGCGTCATCGAGCGTGGCGAGCTGAGCGCGGCGTCCCACGAAAGCGCGCTCGACCATGACCCTCCGCCGACTTCCGGCAAACCTGCCGCGAAACAATCCGGGCCGAGCTTAACGGGTGCTGGAACGTCACGGGGCATTCCCGTGATTTCCCGGATGCTGTCCGCACGATTGTGCGATTGGGTGTTCGAGGCCGATCGCGACCCTCCGGGGGATGCGCCGAAGGGCACGGCGACGGCCGGAGTTTTCGACGCCACGAGGGGTACTCCGGTCGGCCGCCTTCGCATCGACGAGAAAGTGACACGAATGAAATTCGTTGGTTCTGGCATTCTCACGCGGCTTCCGCTGGCGCTCGCCACGGTCGCCGCGTTGGGCGCGCTCGGCTGTTCGGCGGTCGAGAAGGGCGCCCAGGTGGTCCAGGATGCCGGGAAGTCCGACACCGCCCGCGCGAACGTGGGCGACTGCATCAACGTCATCGAGGGATCGATGATCGACTCCAAGACCGAGCCGGTGGACTGCTCGTCGGACAAGGCCGTCTACAAGGTCGTGCAGGTCTTCGACAACAAGACCGAATGCCACGAGGACTACACCTCCTACGAGGAGACCCTCAACGGCGGCACCACCGCGTTCCTGTGCCTGGCCCCGAACTTCAAGCAGGGCCTCTGCTACAACGAGAGCATGCTCACCGGCTACAAGTTCGTGGCCTGCACCGCCTCGGAAGCCAGCTTCAAGGTCGTGCAGCGTATCGACGGCCAGGCCGACGAGCAGCTGTGCGGCGAGGACGCCGACAAGTTCCTCACCTTGGCCGAGCCCAAGACCACCTTCTGCCTGGGCAGCCCCAAGAGCTGACACGCGCGACGCAAGGACCGGCCGCACCGCTTTCGGTGCGGCCGGTCGTCGTTCGTCAGCGGAAGGTGCGCCGGTAGGCGTCGGGGCTGATGCCCGTCGTGCGTTTGAAGCGGTCGCGGAAGGCGGTGGGGGAGCCGAAACCGACTTGGGCGCCGATGCGCTCGACGGTGTGGTCGGTGGTCTCCAGCAGGTGCTGGGCGCGGTGCACGCGGGCGCGGTGCAGCCATTGCAGCGGGGTGGTTCCGGTCTGCTCGCGGAACTGCCGCAGCAGGGTGCGCGTGCTGGTGCCCGCCGCGGCGGCGATCTCGGCGAGGATCAGATTGCGGGAGAGGTTGTCCTGCAACCACATCAGCAGCGGCTCCAGCGTGGAGCCGCGCGGCGTCGGCGGCAACGACTGAATGATGAACTGGGCCTGCCCGCCTTCGCGCTCCAGCGGCATGACCGACAGCCGGGCGGCGTCGGCGGCCACGGCCGACCCGTAGTCGCGGCGGATCAGGTGCAGGCACAGATCCAGACCCGCGGCCGCGCCCGCGGAGGTGAGGATCTGGCCGTTGTCGACGTAGAGAACGCCGGGATCGACGGCGATGTCGGGGTGTGCGCTCGCGAGCGCGTCGGCGGCGGCCCAATGCGTAGTGGCGCGCAGACCGCTCAGCAATCCGGTGGCGGCCAGCGGGAAGGTGCCTGTGCAAATGGATGCGATCCTGGTGCCCGCCGCGGCCGCTCGCCGCAGGGCATCGGCGATCGCGGGCGAGGGCGCGGCGGTCGGGTCGGCGACGCCGGGCACGATCACGGTGTCGGCTCCGGACAATCCGTCCAGGCCCCACGGCGCGTGCAATCTGAACGCGCCCGCGTCGACCTCCGGCCGCTCGGCGCAGACACGGACCTGGTAGGCGGAGCGTCCGTCCGGCAGGCGGGTCCTGGTGAAGACCTCGATCGGGGTGGACAGATCGAAGGGGATCACCCGATCCAGGGCCAGTACGGCGACCACGTGCATGGCCCTAACTTACCCAGGCAACGGATTCCCGCCATCCACACATCGGGTCTGGTCGCATCGATGGTGGCTTGGTTGCACTAGCTGTTCGGTGTTGGCGGTTTTCCGTTGCTGTATGGCATAAATGCCACTGGGCGACCCGAAACCGTCTCGATAACTTCGGTGGCGATCCGCAGCGGATCTCGTTCCGATCCCCGCCCCAGGAGTTGTCCCGCCATGAACTATGTCGCGCCGCTGCTCGTCGGCATCGTCTACATCACGCTGATGTCCTTGATTCGCGAACCGCATCGCCGCCAGTTCAACGCGATCATGGTCGCGGGCGCCGGCGCCGCCTACCTCAGCGGCGGCGGCCTCGGCCCAGCGGAATTCGCGTTCACCGCGGTCGTCACCTACTGCGCCTATCGAGGCCTGCGGTCGTGGACCTTCATCGGCATCGCTTGGCTGCTGCACACGGCCTGGGATCTCCTGCACCACATCGAAGGCAACCCGATCGTGCCCTTCCTGCATGACTCGTCGCTCGGCTGCGCGATCTGCGACCCGGTCATCGCCGTGTGGTGCCTGCGCGGCGGACCCGACGTGATCGCCTGGGCTCGCGGTCGCGTGCGCGCGGTCGTATCGCGGGAGCCCGTGCACCAGTCGTAATGCGTCTGCGCGCCGCGACCCGCGGCTCCGTCCGCACCGGCACCGTAACCCTGTTTCACGAGGATATGGCCGGGTAATCGGCCAGCGAACGGAGGCGAAGCGACGCTGCCTCAGCGGACCGGCGCCCTCCGCGATGAGTCGAGGCCGAGAAAGGGAGCCGACGATGAGTAGCAAGGGACGACCGGACGTCCCGCACATTCCCGATATCCTGCGGCGGGACGGGGACAAGGTGAAGCGGCGGCTCGGCGAGACGGTCGGGGGACTGACCGACAAGTTCGATGTCCCGACCGGCGCCGAGGACAAGATGCATCGGGCCGCCGACGCGGCGCGGCACCGTACCGCGGACGCCAAGCATTACGCGCGCGACACCGCGGAACAGGCACGCGTGCAAATCGAGCACCTGGTCGACCGCGCCACCGCGGGCGCGCCCCCGGTGGCGGGCGTCGGCAAGCAGGTGCTCGGCGCGGCGCGCGGGCGGTCGCTGCCCATCACGGCGGCCGTGGTGGGTGCGCTGCTGGTCTGGTGGATCATGCGGCGCAGGCGGGCGTGACGACGAGGGACGAGCACTCGGCCCGATCGTCGGCGGGCGTCGCGCGTTCGAGACTTTCCGATACGCGGGCGCCCGCCGCGTCATGGACGCCCGTCGGGGCGTGCCGGGTCGATCAGCACGCCGGGGTTGAGGATGCCCGCCGGATCCAGCGTCGACTTCGCCGCGCGCAACGCGGCGGCGAACGGGTCCGGCCGCTGGCGGTCGTACCACGGCCGGTGGTCGCGGCCGACCGCGTGATGGTGCGTGATGGTCGCGCCGTTGGTCGCCAGCGCCTCCGAGACCGCTGCTTTGATCTCGTCCCACTGCTCCACGGTGCGGCCCCACCGCCCGGCGGCGTAGATGCCGAAATACGGTGCGGGACCGTCGGGATAGACGTGGGTGAACCGGCAGCTGACCACGCCGGTCACGCCGAGCGCGTCGAAGGCTGAGGTCGCCGCGTCCAGTACCGCGGCGCGCAGCGCGTCGAAACGGTCCCAGGTGCAGGCGGTTTCGAAGGTCTCCACGATCATCGACTGCGCCGCGAGCGCGTCGCGCTGGTAGGGCATGCGCAGGAACGAGGACCGCCAGGTGTCCGCCGCGCCCGCGCTCGCCTTCTCCTCGGCCGCGTCGGTGGTGCGCACGCCGTCGGGGAATCGGCCGCCGTGGTCGCGGCAGATCTGCATCGCCCGCTGCATCGGCTCGGCCACCGGATGGTCCGCCGACTCGAACCCGAGTACCAGCACGCCGCCCGCGGAAGCGGTTCCGGCGTTGAGGAACGCCTCCACCGGATCCAGCAACCGGCAGTTGGCCGGAAACAGCCCGGACTGGGCGATGGTCCTGGTCGCGGCGACAGCCTGCGCGTAGTCGTCGAAGACGGCCGAGGCGCCCGCCCGCCAGCGCGGCCGGTCCTGCAACCGCATCCACGCCTCGGTGATCACGCCGAGAATGCCCTCGGAGCCGAGGAACATCCGGTCCGGCGCAGGTCCCGCACCCGAACCCGGCAGCCTGCGCGATTCGCTCACGCCGATCGGGGTGACCACCCGCATCGACTCGACCATGTCGTCGATATGGGTGTAGACCGTCGCGTAGTGCCCGCCCGCGCGGGTGGCCAGCCAGCCGCCGAGACTGGAGAACTCGAAGGATTGCGGGAAGTGGCGCAGCGTCAGATCGTGATGGCGCAGTTCGTCTTCCAGCGCCGGGCCGAGAATGCCCGCCTGGATCCGCGCCGCGCGGCTGGTGCGATCGATCTCCAGAACTCGGTTCAAGCCGCCGAGATCCACGGCGATCGTCGCGGGATAGTCCGCGGCGCAGCGCGGTTCGACACCGCCGACCACCGAGGTGCCGCCGCCGTACGGAATCGCCGCGACCCCGGCATCGGCGCACCAGTCCAGAATGTCGATCACGTCCCGCTCGCTGCGCGGGCGCACGACCCGATCGACCACATTGTCGACGCGGCCGAGCAGATTCCGCACCACGTCGCGGAAAGCCTGCCCGCGCGAGTGCGCGACGCGATCGACGAGATCCTCGGACGCCAACGGGGCCAACGCATCCGGCACCCGCACCCGGGGCGCGGGCAACGCCAGCGACGACAGTTCGGGCGCCTCGTGCACGGTGAGATCAGCGCCGGGCAGCATCGCCGCCACCCGGCGCGTCAACGCCGCCCGCTCCTCTCCGGTCACGGCGTCCGCCACGTTCCCCCAGCCCCACCACGACCGCGTCGCCATCCGCATCCTCTCCACGGTTCGAATTGACTCGATAGTAAATTAACTATGAGTCAATTCACAACCGTGCCCTCAGGCGTCGATCGAGCGCCCCCGCTCCGCACGAATGCGCTGCTCCAGGCGGTTCGTCAGCGACCGAACCCGCTCGTCGGTACTGAGCTGCTGATCGAGAACCACGTTCAGCGCGCCCCGCAGCATGGCGTAGGGCTCCCAGCCCGCCGGTGCGATCGTGCGGGGCGCGCGCCGCGCGATGCCGTCGGCGATGGACGCGGCGGCCTCGGTGGGGCTGATCCGCTTGTTCAGCGGCCAGGGCAGCAGGTCGCCGAGTTCGGTGCCCATGTCGTCGTCATCGAGCGTCTCGTGGGTCATCGCGGTATCGACGATGCCGAAATAGGCCACGCCCGCCGTCGCGCCGGAGGCGGCGAGCTCGACGCGCAGCGCCCGGCCGAACTGCTCGACGCCCGCCTTGCTCACCATGTACGGCGACCCGCCCATGCCCGGTGCGAAAGCCGCGCAGGACGAGACGACGACCACGTGCCCGCGCGCGGCGACGATGTCGTCGAGACTCGGGTGGACGGTGTTGAACACGCCGGTCAGGTTCACCGCGAGGACGCGATCGAAATCCGCCGGATCCATCAGCCGGATGCTCGACGGTTTCGGCACGATGCCCGCGTTGGCCACGACGACGTCGATGCCACCGAACCTCTCGCGTACCCGATCGATCGCCTCGAGCATGTCCGCGCGATCCGCCACGTCGGCTCCGATTCCGACGGCGCGAACGCCGAGTCCGGCCGCCGCGGCGGTGGCCGCCCTGCCGTCGATGTCGACCAGCGCGAGACGCGCACCCCGCGCGTACAACAGCCGGGCCAGCGCGTATCCGATGCCCGTCGCGGCGCCCGTGATCACCACGACCTTGCCCTCGACGTCGTACCCGCCCGGGCCGCCCGCCAGCGCGGACGGGACCGCCCGCAACAGTTTTCGCACGGTGTCCAGGGTGCGCGCGCTCATCGGACACTCGCTTCGTAGGACGCGACGTCGAATTCGGCCACGCGGCGGCGGTAGTGGAAGCTCCAGTCCGGATACAGACCGGCGTTGCGGCCGTCGGCGGTGGTGTAGTAGCTGTCGCAGCCGCCCTTCAGCCAGACGGTTTCCCTGCTGCGCTCCTCCATCTCGTCCAGGAAGGACCGCTGCACGCCGGGACGCACCTCCACGCGGCGGATGCCTCTGTCGCGCATCGTCTTCAGCGCGTCCACGATGTAGCCGATCTGGGCCTCGATCATGTAGATGGCCGATTGGTTCCCGGCCGCGCCGAACGGGCCCAGCGTGCAGAACATGTTCGGGAAACCGGCGGCGGCCGCGCCGAGATAGCTGCCGGGTCGTTCCCGGTACGCCTCGGCGATCGACCGGCCGTCCTTGCCGAGAATCCGCTCGTACAACTGCGGCAGCGAACCGAATCCGGTGCCCCAGACGATGGTGTCCACCGGGTATTCCGCGCCGGCGTCGGTGACGATCGATCGCGGCCGGATCTCCGCGATGCGCTCGGTGACGACCTCCACGTTGTCCTGGGCGAGCGCAGGGTAATACGCGTCGGAGAAGATGGCGCGCTTGCAGCCGATCATGTAGTCGGGCGTGAGCTTCGCACGCAGCGCGGGGTCGCTGACCTGCCGGCGCAGCTGCCACCGCGACAGCGCCTGGAACGGATGCCGGAAGCGCCGATCCACGAATCCGACCAGGCCGAAGCTCTCGATCCCCGCGAAGTACGCGCCACGGATGGCCTTGCCCAGCAAGGGCATTCGCCGCAGCAGCGCGCGCTCCACGCCCAGCGTCCGGCGATCCATCCTGGAGACGATCCATGGCGCCGAACGCTGGAATACGGTGAGCCGCCGGGTGATCGGCTGGATCTCCGGAATGAACTGCACCGCCGACGCGCCGGTGCCGATCACGGCGACGCGCTCGCCGGTGAGGTCGTGCTCGTGATCCCACTGCAGCGAATGGAACTGCGCGCCTTCGAAATCGCTGAGCCCAGGGAAGTCGGGAATCTTGGCCTCGCTGAACGGGCCGACCGCCGAGATCAGCACGTCGGCGGAGAGCTCGCCCCGTTCGGTCTCGATGTGCCACAGGAGCGCGTCCTCGTCCCAGCGCGCGCGGATCAGCGGGGTGTCGAATCGCATGTGCCGCACCACATCGTGGCGCTCGGCCACCACGCGCAGATAGGCGAGGATTTCCGGCTGGGTCCCGTACGTGCGCGACCAGTCCGGGTTCGGCGCGAACGAATACGAGTACAGGTGCGAGGGCACGTCGCAGGCGCAGCCGGGGTACGTGTTCGCCTGCCAGGTCCCGCCCAGCCTGCTCGCGCGCTCGAGCAGGACGAAATCGTCGAAACCCGCTTCGCGCAGCTTGACGGCGAGGCCGATGCCCGCGATGCCCGCGCCGATCACGACGATCGCGCGGTGCTCGGGGTCGGTTCCGCTCGGTGCGGACATGAGGAGATTTCCTTTCCGGAACGGGCGCCGTTGCCCGTGGGGTCAGAGATCGAGGACGAGGTCGTCCCCGAGCGCGCGCGACACGCAGGTGAGCATGCTGGAATCCCGTGCGGACTCCGGCAGCAACCGGTCGCGGTGGTCGATCTCGCCTGCGAAGACGCGCGTCTTGCAGGTGCCGCAGAAGCCCTGCCTGCACGAGAACGCGGTGCCGGGTCGCACGCGCAGGATGGCGGCCAGCGCCGACTCGTCGCCGCCGACCTCGACCGTTGTTCCGCTGCGCAGCAACGTGATACGGAACGGTGCGCCGTCCTGGACCGGGAGCGGGGAGAAGCGCTCGGTGTGCACCGAGGCGGTGGGGTCGGTGGCGGAGAGCACCCGTCGCGCGGATTCCATCAGCGGCGGCGGACCGCAGACGTACACGGCGGCGCCGCGCGGCGCCTCGGCCATGAGGGCATCGAGATCGGGGGCGCCGAACTCGTCGTCCGGCCGCACCTCGAGGCGGCCGCCTCGGCAGCGCTCCAGTCGTTCCAGGAACGGCATGCTCGCCCTCGATCGCCCGAGGTAGATCAACCGCCACGGCGCGCCGCGGCGCGCGCACTCGGCCACCATCGGCAGGATCGGCGTGATGCCGATGCCGCCGGCGACGAACAGGTAGTCCGGCGCCTCGACGAAGGTGAAGGCATTGCGCGGGCCCCTGATTCGCAGCAGGTCGCCTTCCCGCAGCTCGTCGTGCACCTCGCGGGAACCGCCGTCGCCGTCGGCGAGGTAGCGCACCGCGATTCGATACGTCTTGCGGTCGAAAGGATCGCCGGTGAGCGAATACTGCCGCTGGCGGCCGGATGGCAGGAACACATCGACGTGCGCTCCGGGAATCCAGGACGGGAGATCCGCGCCGCTCGGTGATCGTAGCGTCAGGCTGATCACGCCCTCGGCCTCGATGGCGCGCGCGTCGATCCGCAGCTGTAGTTCGAAACCTGTGCGGCGCACCGGATTCGGTCGCGAGAGCAGATCGGCCGTCGTCGCGGAGGCGAACGCGCGCTTGTAGGCGCCGAGCAGGCCCGCCACTGCGCGCGCCGGGAGCGGCGGACGATAGCTCCCGGTCACGACGGCGCTCACGCCTCACCCGCGCGGGCCGCTGGCGACTGCGCGAGGTAGCGAATCGCGTTGTCCATGGGGCCGAGCTGGGACGGATGGAAACCCGGCCGCAGATAGCGGGGGATCTCGGTGACGAACGTGGTGAACCGTGGAATCACGCCGCGAGCCGAAGCGCTGAGCATCTGGAGCGGCCAGTGCCGTCCCTTGTCCGGCTCGGGATCCTTGCGGAACAGGTAGCCGCCGGAGATCACGAACAGCGCGAGCAGGCCGAAGCTCGCCAGCAGACCGGTCCGCGCTTTGCGGAGGTATCCGCCGTCGACGTGCATGTACGCGTCGTAGACCACGCTGCGGTGCTCCACCTCCTCCGCGCCGTGCCAGCGGATGAGATCCAGCATCGCCGGATGCATGTTCTTGGCCTCGAGCTGGTCGTTCGTCAGCAGCCACTCACCGATGACCGCGGTGTAGTGCTCCATCCCGGCGAACAGTGCGAGCCGCTCGCAGAGCCATTCGTGCTTGGCGCGCCCGGTCAGGCCGTGATCGCCGAGCACCCGGTCGACCAGCCAGGACACGGTGTCGACCATCGGGGCGACGTCGAGCCCGATCGACTCCAGATGCTTGCGGGCCTTCTCGTGCGAACTGGCGTGCATGTTCTCCTGGCCGATGAACCCCTGGACTTCCTCGCGCAGTCGTTCGTCGTCGATGAGCGGCAGCGCTTCGGCCAGCGCCTGCGCCATGGCCCGCTCGCCTTCGGGCAGCACCAGGTGCATGACGTTGATGATGTGGGTCGCCATCACCTCGCCGGGGATGTAGTGCATGGGGACCGAATCGAAATCGAACCGCACGTCGCGCGCGTGTATCGCGTGCGCCTGGTCGTCGTACGCCGCTGTGCTCATGCCACCGTCCTCGCGTCTCGTCGTTGAAACAGGCTCCATTGACGGTATTTGTTGACATCACGTGATGTCAACACTGCGCATCCATAGAAATTTCGATGTCTCACATGTCGATTCCTATTGGCGATGCCCGGCGGAGCGGGCCTACCGTCGTCGGTGTCGCCACTGACGGATCGGACGCGGAACGTCAGTCCGTGGACATGGCGACCTGATCCGGACGAGACGACGTGCACCGATGACCGAACCCTCGCGGGTTCCGAACAATCCGAACAAGGAGACGAGAATGGCGAAAGTTCTTTTCGTGATGACCGGTGTCGACTACTGGACACTGGCCGACGGCACCAAGCACCCGACCGGATTCTGGGCCGAGGAATTCGTCGTGCCGTTCGAGGCGCTGAAAGCCGCGGGCCACCAGGTCGTGGTGGCCACCCCCGGCGGCGTCGTGCCCAGCGTGGACAAGGGCAGCCTGGCGCCCGAGGTCAACGGCGGTCAGGAGACGGCGGAGCACCGGGCGCGGGTGGTGTCCACCAGTTCCGAGCTGGCCGACGCGATCGCGCTGGCCGACGTCGACCTCGCCGACTACGACGCCGTGTTCTACCCCGGCGGGCACGGGCCGATGGAGGATCTCGCCGTCGACGCCACCTCCGGCGCATTGCTCACCGCCGCACTGGATTCCGGCAAGCCGCTGGCCGTGGTGTGCCACGCGCCCGCCGCGCTGCTCGCCGCGACCAAGGCCGACGGGACCAACGCCTTCGCCGGCTACACGCTGACCGGCTTCACCAATGCCGAAGAGACGCAAGCCGGTTTCGCAGACAAGGCCAAGTGGCTCTTGCAGGACCGGCTGGTGCAGATCGGCGCCGACTTCCGCGAGGCCGACCCGTGGTCGCCGAACGTGGTCGCCGATCGCACGCTGATCACCGGCCAGAACCCCGCCTCCTCGGCAGGCGTCGCCGAGGAGCTGCTGCGGAAACTGTTCTGATCATGGCCACCGACCGGCTCGACGAGGTCCTCGACGCCACCTACGAGTGCCTGGCGCGATACGGCGTGCGGCGCACCACGGTCGACGACATCGGCGCCACCATGGGCGTGTCCCGGTCGGCGGTCTATCAGTACGTTCGCGGCAAGGACGACGCCGTGCGCAGGCTCGCCGAGCGGCTGCACGATCAGGCGCTCACGGGCGCCCGTGCCGCCGCGTCGGCGAATGCCCCTGCGTACGGACGCATTCGGGGCGTTCTGGCGGCGAAGCTGGAGCTGGTGCTACGCCTGCGCGGGGACTCACCGCACGCGGCGGAGCTGCTCGACGCCAAGGCGCGCCTGTTCGGCGACGTCTGCGCCGCGTTCACCGGCGACCTGCGCGCGCTGCTGATCGAGCTGTTCGACACCGCGGGCGCCGCGGATTCCGTGCCGCCCGCGACCGCCGCCGACATCTGCATCGCGCTGGTGATCGGCCTGGAATCCGCGTCGGATCCCCGAGGCCTGTTCGATCCGGCGATCGACGCGGTGCTCGCCGGGCTGCTCGCTGCCGGACCATCCGCCGGTTCCTCGCGCGATGGAATCGACGAGCCCGTCGAAGCGTTCCCGGGCATGATGCGCGACGCGGGCGCGTAGCCGGCGCTGCCCGCGCGAATCGTCTTCCAGCAGAAAGGTTTCCCCATGTCAACCACGGACACCTCCCGTCCCGCCGAGTCGTCCGGCGTCTTCGCCCTCGGCGGCGACCTCCCCGTCCACCGCCTCGGCTACGGCGCCATGCAGATCACCGGTCCCGGCGTCTGGGGCGATCCGGCGGATCCGGACGAGGCCGTTCGGGTGCTGCGCCGCGCCGTCGAACTCGGCGTGAACTTCATCGACACCGCCGACTCGTACGGGCCGTTCGTCAGCGAACAGCTGATCCGCAAGGCGCTGCACCCCTACGCCGACGATCTCGTCATCGCCACCAAAGGCGGGCTGACCCGCTCCGGTCCCGGCGACTGGCGGCCGGTCGGCAGGCCGGAATACCTGCGCCAGCAGACCGAACTCAGCCTGCGCCACCTCGGCGTCGACCGCATCGACCTCTACCAGCTGCACCGCATCGATCCGCAGGTGCCGCTGGCCGACCAGCTCGGTGAACTCGTCCTGCTGCAACAGGAGGGCAAGATCCGGCACATCGGCGTCTCCCAGGTGAGCGTCGAGCAGCTGCGGCAGGCGCGTGAGATCGCGACGATCGTCTCGGTGCAGAACCTCTACAACCTGGCCAACCGCGCCGACGAGGCAGTGCTCGAGTACGCCGAGGCCGAGAACATCGCGTTCATCCCGTGGTTCCCGATCGCCACCGGTGAGCTCGCCCGGCCGGGCGGCCCGCTGGACGCCATCGCCAAGGAACACGGCGCGACGCCCGCCCAGCTGGCACTGGCCTGGCTGCTGCGCCGCTCCCCGGTGATCCTGCCGATCCCCGGCACCTCCTCGGTCGGCCACGTCGAGGAGAACATCGACGCCGCTCGAATCACGCTCACCGACGACGAATTCGCGGCACTGTCCGCCGCGGCCTGATCCGAGCCGCCGCTGCCCGGCCGTGCCCGCGAAAGGCACGGCCGGGCAATCCCGCTCGTCGCCCCGGCCTGATTCGTGTTGTACGGCCCCGGAGTTCATGGGTAGTGTCGTGGTCGAGACCAGGGGCGTTGCGCCCGAGCGAGAGCCACCGCCGAGACTCGGACGGTAGAAGGGGAAGCGGGCAATGATCACGCTCCGGAAAGAAGACGGCGCGGCGGATCTCGCCGGCATCGCCAAGCTGAGCGTCGGGGTGAGCTGGGATCCCTCGGCGGGCACCAGCGGCGGAGCGCTCGGCTGGGCGCGCCGCAAGCGCGGCGTGGACCTGGACCTGATCGCAATTCTCATGCAGGGCAGCGAGCCGGTCCGCTTCGCGGGCCTGGATTCGCTCGACCCGCTGGGCAACGGCGCGGTCCTGCACACCGGCGACGAGCAGACGGGCGCGGCCGCGGGCGACGACGAGACGGTGCACGTCACCTTCGCCGAAGTGCCGGGCGGCATCGATGCCATTGTCTTCGTGGCTGCGGCCTTCAAGAAGGGCAGCTCGTTCGAGAAGGCGAACAACATCTCCTTCAAGATCTACGACGCCACCGGCGGCAACAGCCAGCAGGTCGCCGACATCTGGCCCTCCCTGCTCGGCACCGACAACGCCAACGCCGTGGCCCGCGCCTTCCGCAACGGCGGTGCGTGGCAGCTGGAAGTCCTGAACCGCAAGGGCAAGATCAAGCAGGGCGACAAGCAGGCGCTGCTCCGCTTCGCCATGCAGTAGCGACCGGGCCACCGCGGGAACGGCTTTCGGGGCCCGCGGTCGGCGGCCGTCAACTGGTACGAGGAGCGCTGAGCGCCTCGCGAATCGTGTCGCGCAGCCAGCGTTGTGCCGGGTCCGCGTCGAGCCGCGTATGCCAGAGCAGTCGCACATCGATGTCCGGTAGGTCCGCGGGGATCGAGAACCAGCGGATGCCGAGGGTTCGGCCGTATTGTTCGGCGAGGCGCTGGGGGATGAGTCCGACGTAGTCGCTCGCGGACACCAACAGCGCGGCGACGGCCGAGGTCGGCACGACGACGGCGACGTGGCGGTGCAGGCCCGCGGCGGCGAGCGCGTCGTCGAGCGGTCCCCGAGCGCGCCCCCGGCGAGAGGCCGAGACGTGGGGATATCGGCACAGCTGCGCCAAGGTCGGGCTGCGGTGACGGCCCAGTGCGCTGCCCGCGCGGACGACGCCGACGAGCCGTTCTCGATACAGGACGGCGTTCCGGATGTCGGGAGCGTCGACATCGCCGACACCGACGTCGAGGTCGACCGAGCCGTCACGCAGCGCCTCGATGCTCTCGGTGCCTTCCGTCACGAACCGCAAGGTCACGCCGGGAGCCGCGGAGACGGCTTCGATCGCTGTCGTCACCAGCGTCGCCGCGACGCCGTCGTTGATGCGAATGGTGAACGTGCGCTGCAATTCCGCGACGGTGATCTCTCGATCGGCGCTGATCAACGCCTCGGCTTCGTCGAGAAGTGACCGCACGCGCGGAGCGGTGCGCAGCGCGAACGGTGTCGGCGCGAGCCCGCGACCGGCGCGTACCAAGATCGGGTCGCCCATCGTGCGCCGCAACCGGGCCAACGCTCGGCTGGTGGCCGGAACCGACAGATTCAGCCGTTCCGACGCCGCCGTGACGCTCCCTTCCCGCAGCAGTGCGTCGAATACACGCAGGAGGTTCAGGTCGAGCTGCCCAGGCACAATTGCATACTACGCAATCGTCAGTTGTAAAAGTTGCGTGGCACGGAGATGTCGCAGGTCAATACCGTCATCGCCATGCGATCAACTGTTCTGAGCCCACCATCACGGGCCGCGTCCGCGCGCCCCGTCGCCCGGCGCGGCTTACTCGCCGTCATGTGCGCATGCGTCGTCCTCGTCGTCGGGATGGTCGCCGCGATCAACCTCGCGGTTCCTATATTCGCCGCGAGCGCACTGCACCCGTCCGCGTCGGCGCTGGTGTGGATCGTCGACACCTACGTGATCTGCTTCGCCTGCCTGGTGATCCCCGGCGGAGCGGCGGGGGATCGCTTCGGGCGCAAGGGAATACTGCTCGCCGGGCTGGCCTTGTTCGGGGTCGGCGCGCTGATCTCCGCGGCGGCGCCGAATGTCGCCGTCCTGCTCGCCGGCCGCGCCGTCACGGGGATCGGCGCCGCCGCCGTGCTGCCGAACACGCTCGCGATCCTGCTGCACGCGGTACCCGCCGAACGCAGGAGCGCGACGATAGCGACCTGGGCCTCGATGACCGGGATCGGCGGAGTCGTCGGCAACATCGGCGGCGGAGCTCTGCTGACGAGCGGGTCGTGGCGCTGGCTCTTCGGTGCGAGCATCCCGGTCGCGTTGATCCTCGCCGCGCTCGTGGGCCTGGTCGCGCCGGTGTCGCCGCGCAGTGACCGAAGCCTCGACCCCCTCGGCACCGTGCTGCTCGTCGGAGCGTCGGTCGCGCTGCTGATCGGCATCGTTCAAGGTCCGGAGGCGGGCTGGGACAGCGCGCTGGTGATCGCCGGATTCTGCTGTGCCGCCGCGCTGTTCGCGCTCTGGACGTTCGTCGAACTGAAAGTGGAGCACCCGCTGCTGGACCCGCGAATACTCCGCCTGCCACGCCTGCGCAGCGCCTGCCTCGGCATGACGGCGGTCTTCTTCGGCATGTTCGCGCTGTTCTACGTCAACGCGTCGTTTCTCCAATACGGCAAGGGATTCGGCGTCCTGCACACCGGGCTGGGCATCATCCCTCTGACCGTCCCGGTCATTCTCGGCACCCGGCACGTCGGACGCCTCGTGCACCGCATCGGTCACGACGCCACCGTCGCCCTCGCTTTCGTGTTCGTCGGCGGCGGACTGCTGGGCATCTCCACGAGCGCCGAGCAGACGCCCTACGCCGCCTACGCCGCATGGCTTGTCGTGACCGGAATCGGTGTGACACTGGCACTTCCGACGCTGTCCGGCGCGATCGCCACGTCACTGCCGCCCGCCCAGGCCGGAGTCGGAGCCGGACTGCAGGCCACCACCCGCGAGTTCGGCAGCGCGCTCGGCGTCGCGGTCATCGGCACTGCGCTCAACTCCCGGTTCGTCGCCGCGCTGCCACCCGATATTCGCGCCGGCCACGATCCGCGCACCGTGGCCGAGGCGCTCGCCGCCACCACCTCCGCGCGTGCCCACGAGGTCGTCGCGGCGTTCGTCTCGGGCGCCGAGTTCGGATTGCGCGTGATCGGCGTGGCTGTGCTCGCCCTCGGGGCCTTGGTCGTCCTGCAATCGCTGCTGTCTCGACGCGGGCAATCGCACTGAGGGGAGCGGTCGTAAGCCGACCCCGCAGACCACCGGCGGCCCAATCGGGTCGCCGGTGAGTACGCCGAATCCTGACACTCGCCTCCCCGACGGACCACGCTGACGAGCCGGGGCGGCCGAGGTGGGATGCGCAACAAAGTCTTCATGTCGATCTTCGGCGAGAGCGGGTATGCGTGTGGCTGAGGCAAGTCGACCGAAGGAGGACAACGTGGCCGTTTCGGCTTCGCGCCCGCAGTATCGTGCCGATCGCCGACACCGTTCCGGCTCGGCCGAGCAGGCGGGTTCCATCCACCTGACCATCGCCGCATGGGTTCTCGTGCTCTGCGTGCTGAGTTTCACGCTGGCACTGCTGTGAAAACCTGGGCCGCGGTGCGTTTCCGCTGCCGAAGCGCACCGTGGCCCGCGTGACGACGAGAGGAGTTCGATCTCGTGGAGGACGTACTACGGCCGCTGATCGTCCTGTTCGGCACGGTCGCCATCACCGTGTCGGCGGGGCTGCTGGTCGACGGGATGTTGCGCTACAGCGCGCGACATCGTCCCGATACGCACCTGCCGATGCTGTTGCGCCGGGTGCAGTCGCCTGTGCAGGCCCTGCTCGGCGCGATCGCGCTGCATGCCGCCTATCCCTTGGCGGAGTTGAACTTACGACAAGACGCGGTGATACGGAACATCCTGGCCGCGGCGGCGATCATGGCGGCGGTGTGGCTGGTCATCCGGGCCGCCGACGCGGTCGCCGAGAACATGCTGCGGCGCTATGCCGGACGCACGAACGAGATTTCGCGCGTGCGCCAGCTGCGCACGCAGCTCGGACTGGTGCGCCGCATCGTCACCTCGGTGCTGGTGGTCACGACCGCCGCGGTGGCGATCCTGCTGCTGTTCCCGAGTCTGCGCACGCTGGGCACCTCGCTGCTGGCTTCGGCCGGCGTGATCGGCATCATCGCGGGCGTCGCGGCGCAGTCGACGTTGAGCAATCTCATGGCCGGGTTGCAGATCGCCTTCGGCGATTCGGTGAAGATCGGCGACACGGTGGTGGTGGAAGGCGAATGGGGGACCGTGGAGGAAATCACCCTGGCCTTTCTCACCGTGCGGATCTGGGACGACCGCAGGCTGACCATGCCGGTCTCCTACTTCAACAGCAAGCCGTACGAGAACTGGTCGCGGGGCGGTTCGCAGCTCACCGGCACGGTGTTCCTGCACCTCGACCACAGCACGCCGGTGCCGTTGCTGCGCGAACACCTGCACGACTACCTTCGTGACCACCCGGAGTGGGATCGCCGCAACTGGAATCTGGTCGTCACCGACAGCACACCGACGAACATCGTGGTGCGCGCGACGATGTCGGCGGCGGACGCCGACGACGCGTGGAACCTGCGCTGCGCGGTCCGCGAGGAACTGCTGGACTGGCTCGGCCGTCACCATCCGCACGCCCTGCCGAAGATTCCCACCGCGATCACCGACGCCGACGGCGAGCGCCGCGCAATGGCCATGGCGGCCAACGGGTCCGGCGATTCGGGCAGTCGCGACGGCGAATGAGAACGAATCGCCGATGTCCGTTCGGTAGCAGCTAGCCGACGAGAACCGAAGTTGTTGGTGGGACTGGTCGTTCTATCAATCTGTCTCTCCGCACAAAGCGCGTCGGGACGTTGCTCAGCTGCCACAAACCCGCCCGAGAGCGGCGGTCGCCGAAGATTGTGCGGGTTACGGTGGCGGGACGTGAACTACCCCGCGGGAGGCTTTCATGTCCGCACAGCAGGCCGATCCGGATCTTACGGTGTCAGGTCGACCGGCATCGACACATCTCGAGGACGTTCGCGCGATCTCACAGCGAATGGTCGGGCACTTTCTGCAAACCGTCGCACCGTGTAACACCCTGCCGGGTGACGCCTTGGGCGGTGACGTGGCCGCGGTGACGCGCGTGTGCATCGAGCTGGCGATGCGCATGCTCGACGGTGGGGAGGGCATCGGTTCGGATATCGAGCGGATCGGCGCGACCGCCGCGCAATGGGCGCGCGAGGGCATCCCGATCGACACCATCCAGCACGCCATACACGAGGGTTTCAAGCTGGGCTTCGATATCGTCCTGGCGAAGGCGACGACCAGCGACCAGCAGAGGCTGGTCAATGTCGCGCGCCGGCTGATGGACATTCTGGACACCATCAGCTCGACCGTGTCGGTCGCCTACGTGCGGGAGCTGAAAGCGGTTGTCAGCGAGCACCATACCGCCGTGCATACGCTCACCTCGGCGCTGCTCGGCGGCAACAGCACCTCCACCATGGCGCGCGAGTGCGGCGTCCCGATCGCCGACGCCTATCACGTGCTGGCGGTGCACATTCCGCCCCACCGTGACGAATCGAACCCCAAGCTCGATCCGAAAGTGGTGGCGCGGCGCAAACTACGTCGCGTGCAGGCGGAGCTGGCCACCCGGTGCGGGGAGAGCGCGCTGTCGCTGTTGAGCGTCGACGGCGGAACGATTCTGCTGCCCGCCGCCGAGTTCGACGACGCCGCACTGGAATTCCTGGTGAAGTGGTTGACGGACGCCGCGCAGACTCCGGTCAGGGCGACCGTGGTGGAGGCGGGACTGCGGCGGATTCCCGAGGCCGCTGACGAGGCGCACGAGCAACTGGACATGGTGCAGCGGTTGCAGTTCGACTCCGGGTTGTACCGGTTCAACGACATGGCGTTGGAGTATCAGCTGACCCGGCCCGGCCCGGCCCGCGACTTCCTGGGCTCGCTGCTGGATCCATTGGAGGAGTATCCGGAGTTCCTCGAGACGCTGAAGACCTATATCGCCACCAATCTGAACCGGCAGCGTACGGCGCGGCTGCTGTATGTGCACACCAACACCGTCGACTACCGCCTCAAACGGATCGGTCAGCTCATCGATTTCGACCCGACCCAGGCGTCCGGGCTGTGGTATCTGCGCTCGGCGATGGTGGCCCGCAGTCACCGTGACGCCGACGTCATTCCGCGGCGGGCCGCGCGGTAGCGGATCATGCGTCGATGCTCAGACGATGCAGCGTTCCATTCCAGGCGAACGGCGGCTGGTATCGATCGCCGACGTGGAGTCCGCAGTCGTAGCCCACGGACAGAATCGTGGGCTCGCGCGGGTTCGTCAGCGGGAGCCGGTGGTTGCCGTGGGCGCCTCCGGCCACCGTGCCGTCCACCATCGCGCCGACGTGCAGGTTCTCGCCCATGGGGCGCAGTACGCAGCCGACGCGGTGCAGACCCGGGGGCAGTATCCGGTCGGCTCGCACGTGCAGTGTTCCGGCTGCGGTCGTGACGGCGACTCGGGGTGTCGAGTCGATGACATAGACGGCCACGCCGCCGCCCCGGTTGCCCAGGGCGAACAGGAGTCCGCGGGATGCGGCTTCCGGCACGTCGATGTCGGCGATGATGCTGCCGCCACCGAACAGTGTGGGCAGTGTTCTCTCGACGACATGTGCTCCGCCGGAGGAGAACACGGTGAATTCGGCGATTGCGAAGGATTGTCGCGCGAAGGCGTCGCCCGGTGACTCGTGGCCGAAATCGGCACTTCGCCAGCGGCACTCGAATCCCTGCGGCAATCTTTGCGTCCGCCACAGTCCGTGGACGGGTGTGTCGTCCACTCTTGTCGCCGAAGGATTGGCAGCCGCCGTCTCGGAGTGCCTTTGCGAACCAGGAAGATCGAATCCATGGAGCGCCTTTTTCGCCTGCACGTCTCGACGATAAGGTGCGTCCGCCGGTATCGATCGCCGAAATCGGCCATTCGTGGAAAACACATGGACGCGCCGGATGCGTTGTCTCCGAGCATATGTCGCTGACGACAAGAATTCGCCAACGGCATTGGCGCAGCCCGGCGTCGATTCGCCGGTGGTTCGCTTCGTCCGGCGAAAACCGTTGTCGGCCGTGAGCCGGGGCGGTCTGGGGCTATTCGGGGCGGACGGCCAGTAGAGCCGGTGTGCCTTGTGGTGCGGTGGAATCCATTTCGTCGATCTGGGCCGCCAGTTCGTCTGTCGGCGCCACCGAGCTCGTTCTGACGAACACCGGCAGCCGGGTGGCCGTCCACAGCAGTGCGGCGATCACGACGATGGGCAGGCGGCCGAGAATGCCGATCGGGCTGGGGGTGAGGGTGTTTCCCAGTTGGCGCACGAGGCTCAATCCCTCGCGCAGGGCGCGGGCCAGTGCGGTCGCTTCGCGTCGGCCGAGACCGTGGCCGGTGCGATGCGCACTTTGCCCCGCCAGCAGCACCGGCACGACGAATGCCGCGTGGGTCCGCAGCCAACCCTGCATATCAGGGTGCACGGTCGAGGGGATCCCGGCGTCGGAAAAGACTGTCGCCCAACGCTCGTCCGAAACGGTCGACGGCGTGCCACGGCGCAGAACGGTGAACTCCAGTTCGCCGTCTCGAATGACTGCCACCACCGCCGGAAAGCCGAATACCGTGCGCTCCGGTCCCACCGCGTCGCGGAAGCGGTCGAGGGATTCGAAGATGTTGAACATGAACATGACAGTGCGCGCGGCGCAGTCGGCCAGGCGCTGTAGCAGTACGTCGACCTCCGACCCGAGGACCGTGACCAGCACGAGATCCCATGGCGTCGTCGTGTCCAACTCGGCGGCGACGCGCACGGCGGCCTGTTCGCCGGTGGCGGTGACGATCGCCTGATCGCGGCGCAGGCGCTCCAGCCGAGATCCGCGTGCGACGACGGTGACATCGTGACCCGCGCGGGAGAGCTGAAAGGCGAAAGTGCTGCCGTGTGCGCAGCGGGTCACCGTTTCGGGAGGGATTCGTTAGTCCGAACCGGACGCCATAGGCGAGAAAAACTCTCTGCCACTTTCAACATATAGCGCACTGGGGGTCTTGCGGCAAGACCCCGGTCGTGCCGCAGAATGTCCGGCCGAAGCCAGTACCTGCTGAAAATCAGGGATCTGTGACGTGCGTGTGCGTCGCGGAGCTGCGCGAAGCAGCTGGCCGAAAACGCAGACCTCGAGGGAATGGGCGGTTCATGTTCGATGTGATCGTTGCCGGGGGCGGACCGACCGGCTTGATGCTGGCCAGTGAGTTGCGGCTGCACGGGGTCCGAGTTCTCGTGCTGGAGAAGGAGGCGGAGCAGACTCCGTTCGTTCGCGCGCTCGGTCTGCACGCGCGCAGTGTCGAGGTGTTGGACCAGCGTGGTCTGCTGGAGCGGTTCCTCGCGCACGGCCAGCAGTTCGCGGTGGGTGGTTTCTTCGCCGGTATCGAGAAGCCGTGGCCCACGCGGCTGGACACCGCGCATCCCTACGTGCTCGGCATCCGGCAGCCCATCACCGATCGCCTGCTGGCCGAACGCGCCGCCGAGCTGGACGCCGAGATCCGGCGCGGCTGCGAGCTGGTCGGCCTGACCCAGAACGAGCACGGGGTGACCGTCGAGCTGGCCGACGGCACGGAGTTGCGCTCGCGCTACCTCGTCGGCTGTGACGGCGGACGCAGCACGGTGCGCAAGCTGATCGGCGTCGGCTTCCCCGGCGAGCCGAGCCGGGTCGAGACGCTGCTGGGCGAGATGGTGGTGGACGCGCCGCCGGAGACGCTGGCCGCCGTGATGGCCGAAGTCCGCAAGACCGAGAAGCGGTTCGGCGCCATGCCGCTCGGGGACGGGGTGCATCGCGTGATCGTGCCCGCCGCGGGGGTGGCCGAGGACCGTACCGTCTCGCCGACACTCGAGGAGTTCAAGCAGCAGCTGCGGGCGGTCGCGGGCACCGACTTCGGCGTGCACTCACCGCGCTGGCTGTCCCGTTTCGGCGACGCGACCCGGCAGGCCGAGCGCTACCGGGTCGGCCGGGTGCTGCTGGCGGGCGACGCGGCGCACATCCACCCGCCGACCGGCGGGCAGGGGCTCAACCTCGGTATCCAGGACGCGTTCAACCTCGGGTGGAAGCTGGCCGCCGAGGTCGACGGATGGGCCCCGGAGGGGCTGCTGGACAGCTACCACGCCGAACGGCATCCGGTGGCCGCCGACGTGCTGGACAACACCCGCGCGATGATGCAGCTGATGTCCCTCGAGCCGGGACCGCAGGCTGTGCGAAAACTGGTGGCGGAACTGATGGATTTCGAGGAGGTCAACCGGTACTTGATCGAGAAGATCACCGCGATCGGGGTCCGCTACGACTTCGGCGAGGGGCATGAGCTGCTCGGACGGCGGATGCGGGACGTGGGGTTGAAGCGGGGGCGCCTCTACGGGCTGATGCACAGCGGCCGCGGACTGCTGCTCGACCAGACCGGCTTGCTGTCGGTTGCCGGGTGGGCGGATCGGGTCGACCACGTCGTCGACGTCAGCGAGGAACTGGACGTGCCCGCCGTGCTGCTGCGGCCGGACGGCCACGTGGCATGGGTCGGTGACGATCAGCGGGATCTGCTCGACAAGTTGCCTCGCTGGTTCGGCGCCGCGAGCTGAATTCGCCAGGGCTGGAAGGGATGTGACGCGGCCGGTGCGGATATCGCACCGGCCCGCTCCACGGACCCGGTCATCCTCCTTCAGTGTGCGGCGTTGGCATCCATCGAGGGCCGGTCGGCGGCAGCGCTCGGTGGCCGATCGTCTGCGCCGGCCCCGATGAATCCGGTGACGACCGCGATCACCAAGACGAATGCGACCAGCGCGCACCCGGTCCGGGTGATATGGAACAGCTCCCAGCGCCGCAGGATGTCGGCATAATCGTCGGGTGGCGTCCCCACCGCCCAGCGCTTGATCTGCTGGTTGATCGGCACGTTCCCGAGGCGGGTCACCAGGAACGACAGGAGCGTCAGCGCGGACGCGCTCCCCGCGACCCATCGCGGCCATGACCTCGATCGCGCTGCCAGCAGCAGCGTGCTCAGGATGGCCAAGCCCATCAGCGACTGCATCACCACGCCGTTGACTCGCATCAGCGCGGTATGAAACGTGAACCGAACCTCGAGGGGCACCTCACGAAACGCGTACAGCACGTTCACCGCGCCGTATCCGAACGCCCCTGCGAGCAGCCCGGGAAACAACAGCGCCGCCGCACGGACGGATTTCGACAGCATCGCAACTCCCATCGCACGATCGCAACACCGAGTTGCGATATCGTCAGCATGCCCGGTTGCCGTCGATATCGCAACAAGGAGTTGCAATGAGTTCTGCCGCGCCCCTCGGACGCGGGCCGAAGGTCCGTGCCGCCGTGCTCGCCGCGACCGTCGACGAGCTGAGCGAACACGGCTACACCGCGTTCACCGTCGACAACGTCGCCCAGCGCGCCGGTGTGCACAAGACGACCGTCTACCGGCGGTGGCCCGACCGTGACGCCCTGATCGCCGATGCGCTGGCCGAGAGCGTCGCCGCGGAGATAGCGATCCCCGACACGGGTTCGATCGAGGGCGATCTTCGCGCGCTCGCGCGGAGTCTGGTCGCGTGGATCAACAGCCCGTCCGGCCAGGCTGTCCTCACGGTCATGGTGTCCAACGCCGCCGGGCTGCCGTCGCCGCCCGACAGCATTCGGCACGTCTTCCGTGATCGAATCCGCCGGGCGCTGCCGGTCGTGCCGCGCGCGATCGCGCGCGGCGAGCTTCCCTCCGGCGCCGATCCCGCGGAACTGATCAAAAGCCTTGCGGCGCCGATCTATTTCCGAGTCCTGATCACCGGCGAGCGGGTGACCGACAGCACGGCGGACGCCGCCGCGGCACTGACGTTGACGGCCGCACGCGCCGGCCTCTTCGGCTGACCGAACATCAGTTCCGTGCGCTGACGCCGCCATCTCCGGCGGAATCACAACAACTCGAAGATGGCAAGCACGCCACGCTATCGAGATCGACTCGGTTGCCTACCGGTCGCGTCCGATTTGTCCCGCGGGGGTCCAGAGCCGCTTCACAATGATCGAAAACACTTCTAGGTCAGCTCGGACTCTCGTGTCGCCCATGCGTATTCCCTCGCCCCGCGGTCGGCACGTCCCCACGACGGGGTGAGGGGAAGGCAGGTCTGATCCATGAAGTGCCAGAGTCGACTGCGCCCAGTGGCGCGACTCGCGTTGTTGATCGGCACGGCGGTGGCCGGACTCGCCGTCGCGCTCCCGGCGCAGGCCGAACCGCTGTGGCCCGGCGGACCGGACATCCCCGGCGTGCCTCCGCTGATCGCGCCCCCACTGATTCCGCCCGCGCCGGTGGTGGCGCCGTGCTCCGCCCAGGCGCGCGGGTGTATGCGCCTGTCGACCAACGAGGCGTGGCTGATGGACAACGGCCGGGTCACCTACGGCCCGACCCCGATCTCGCACGGCAGGCCCGGCTACCTGACCCGGGCGGGCGTCTTCGACGTCGACTTCAAGCGCGAGGACCACTGGAGCACGATGCACCACGTCTGGATGAAGTACGCGGTGTTCTTCGACGGTGACATCGCCACCCACATCGGCCCGATCGAAGAGCAGTCACACGGGTGCATCCGCATGACCCCCGACGGTGCGCGCGAGTTCTTCTACTACCTGGAGCCCGGCGACATCATCGAAGTCGTGCCGTAACGACGTTCCGCTGGATCTTGCGGTCCGATCGGTCACCCATAGGCGCCCGATCGTTTTTAGGTCGGTTGACCTATATTGGGTACGTGAGCGATGAACTCGAATTCGATGCGAATGGCCCGGTCCTGCTCGTGGGCGGATACGGAACCGTCGGCGCCGAGCTGGCGCGGTTGGCGGCCCCGTCGTTGCCGCTGCTGCTCACCGGGCGATCGGTGGAACGAGGGCGCGACCTCGCCGCGGCGACCGGAGCGGCGTTGCGGGTCTGGGATCTGTCCGATCCCGCGCCGTTCCGTGCTCGGGTGCGGGCGGTGGTGAGTGCGGTCAACGACCCCGACGATCGGGTGTTGCGGGCGGCGATCGTCGGCGGGGCGCCGCTGGTCGACATCACCCGCTGGACCGCGCGTCTACAGCGCGCCGCGACGGTGGCGGCGATGCTGAATCCGGTTGCGCCGGTGCTGCTGTCGTCCGCGTGGATGGGCGGGGTCACCAGTCTCGTGGCCGCACATCTGGCCGAGGAGCTCGGCGGCGCCGACACCGTGGAGGTGGCGATCCGCTGGGACCTGCGCGACCGTGCGGGCGCCGACTCGGTGGAGTTCATGGACCGTCTCGGACTGGACTACGAGGTGGTCCAGGACGGGCAGCGGCACACCATCATGCCGCTCACCGACTCCCGCCGCGTCCGCATCGGCGACACCCTGACCCGGGTCGCCCGTATCGATACCCCCGAACAGTTCACCCTGCCGCTGACGCTGGGCGCCGTCACCGCGGCTACCAGGATCGGATTCAGTTCCGCCGCTTCGACTTCGGCGTTGCTGGCGGTCAAACGGCTCGGATTCTTCCGATGGGGACGCGGGGACTGCTTCACCGGCGCCCGCCGGGCCCTGCTGTACGCGCCCGGTGCGGGCGGCACCGCTCAGGTGCGCGTCGACGTCACCCGCGACGGCCTGACCCGCCGCGCGGTGGTGACCGATCCCGCCGGGCAGGCGCATCTCACCGCGGTCGGTGCGTTCCTCGGAGTGCGACGAGTACTCGGCCTCGACGGTGCGCCCGCAGCGAACGGCGTGCGCTTCCCCGAGCAGACTCCGGTGCCGTCGCACGTCCCGGACGCACTCGCCGCCTACGGTGTCGAGACGCGAATCGACACCGTCATCGCGACCGGTAGGGCCGCATGACCCACCCCGGCGGCGAGGCCCGGCGCGCGGGAGCCACCACCAAAGGCGAGCAGCGCCGGGCCGATCTGCTCGACATCGCCGAACGGATCCTCGTCGACTCCGGCTACGGTGAGCTGACCATGCGCGCCGTCGCCGCGAAAGCCGAAGTGCGCCTCGGCCATCTCCAGTACTACTTCCCCACCCGTACCGACCTGGTCGGCGCGGTCCTGCGCCGGACCTTGGAATCGTCGCTCCGGCGCCTCGAACCGCTGCTGGCGCGGCCGGTCGCCGAACAATCCGCCGAAGACCTCGTCCGCACCCTGCTCGCCGAACACGACGATCCCCGGCTGACGCGGATCTACACCGAGCTGTGGGCGCTGGCCGGACGCGACGAGACTGTCGCCTCCGAGATCCAGAAGTTCTACAGCAGCTACCAATCCCATGTCATCGAGGTCATCGTCGCGCGCAATCCCGACCTCGCCCCCGAGATCTGCCGAGCTCGCGCCCGAGTGTTCGCCATCATCGTCGAAGGAGCCGCACTGTTCCGCTCGGGCATAGCCGCTCACCGCGACGAAACCGCAGACCGAGTGCTGATTGCCACCGCAGCAGCACTTCTCGATGGGCGTTAGGTGCCGGACCCGGCCGGATCAGCCTGGCGTGTGCTGGGTGCGGGATGACCGGGCAGAGAGCTCTGGACCCGAGCCTGCCGAAGGTTGCCGCAGCTGCTGTGCGGGAAGACGCGCAGAATCGTTGCGGTGGTGCGAGATTCGGCGACGTCATTGCGGCTCAAGCTGCGAGTAGTGCACCGGCCAGCGCCAGCGCGGTGATCCAGATGGTGGCCGCGGTGGCGAGCACAAGGGGGCGGATGCCGATCCGGCTCAGGGTGCTGCGGTGGACGCCGGTGCCGAGTGCGAACATCGCGGCGGTGAGCAGCGTGATCTGAAGTGTGCGTGCGGCTTCCACGGCGACGGTGGGCACCGCGCCGGTGGTGCGGAGCGCCGCGAAGGCAAGGAAGGCGAGGACGAACAGCGGAACCAACGGTGTGGTGCGGTGTTTCGCGGAGTCTGGGGTGTGGCGGCGGACTTGCCAGCCGATGACTGCGAGGACGGGGGCGAGCAGGACGACGCGGGCGAGTTTCACTACGACGGCGATGGTGAGCGCGCCGCCGCCGAGCGCGCCGCCCGCGGCGACGACTTGCGCGACCTCGTGGATCGCGGCTCCGGCCCAGATACCGCTGGCCGAGTCGCCGAGTTCCATGGCGTGGGCGGTCGCCGGGATGATCGCGATGAGCGCCGTTCCGAACACGACCACCAGCGCGATGGTGGTCAGCAGTTCTTCTTCTTTCGCGTCGACCACGCTGTCCACCGCGGCGACGGCGGCGGCTCCGCAGATGGAGAAGCCGCAGGCGATCAACAGTCGCTGGGTCCAGTTCAGGCCGAGCATCTTGCCGAGCATCATGGTCCCGCCGATACCGAAGACGACGACCGTGACGACCACCGCCAGCGCCGCGGGTCCGAGCCCGAGGATGTCGGTGAACGTCACTTGCAGGCCCAACAGTGCGACGCCGATACGGAGCAGGCGTTTCGAGCAGAACTGCAATCCGGGCTGGACTCGCTGCGGGAGGGAGACCGTGTTCGCGGCGACCGCGCCGACGACGATCGCCGCCAGCAGCGGGCTCAGACCGGGCAGCAACCGCCCCAACATCGAGACGGCAGTGACGGCGACGGCGGCGAGCGCGAGCCCGGGCCAGTACTCCTGTACCCAACTCGTGGTACGGCCGGTGACTCCGTGCGGTCGCGCCGATGCGCCGGCGTCTTCAAGAATGATTGGCGGAGAGAATGTTTCGGAGTGAACCATGATCCTCGGCTGATGTTGTCGCGGGTCGGTGGCGGTCGGCGATGGCGCTCGGGCCGCGCGCCCGGATGCGGGTACCCCCGAGGCGTCGGCCGCCGAAGTGAAGACCTTGCTCACCCGGCGACCTCTGCTCCGGTCGCGGCCCGTGCGGACGTGTCGAGCAGCTCCCGCAGGAGCTCCTCCGCGCGCGGCCAGTAGCCGTAACCGGAGGCGGGATCGAGGTGGCCGACATCACCGAGGCCGACCAGCCGGCTGCCCCATGCCTCGGCCATCGCCGCCGCGCGGCGGAAGGCGGCGAGCGGGTCGGTGGTGCTTGCGGCCACGATGCTCGGGAACGGCAGCCGCCGCCACGGGATCGGCGTCCAGCCGTGCGAGTCGAGCTCCTCGATCGACGGATATCTCTGCGGCAGAGGCGTTTCGAAGTCAGGCGGGGCGGCGAGCAACGCTCCTCGCACCCGCCGGGTGGCCTGCTGGGCCCAGTGCACGGTGGTCATGACGCCCGCGCTGTGTGCGACGAGCACCACGGGGCCGTCGATGTCGCCGAGCACGGCATCGAGTGCGGCGACCTGTGCGGTCCGGCTGAGCCGGTGGTGTTCGAGCGGCGGTACCGTGCGCACCCGATCGAGCCGGTCGGCGAGCAGGGTCTGCCAGTGTTCGGCCACGTGGTCGCGCATTCCGGGGACGATGACGACGGTCGGTTCGACGATGCTGCTCATGGCGTGTGGCGCATCCTTTCGATGATCACAGCGAGGCGGTGGAATTCAGTACGGCGAGCCTGCGCAACCCGGCCGGGTAGGCGCGTTTGCCGAGAATCAGCGCGGCGATGGCGACCAGGTACGTCAGCGGCGCCAGCCGCAGCGCACCGGCGAGCCCGAGGTGGTCGGCGAGCACGCCGACGACGAACGGGCCGAGGGCCAGGCCGAGCAGGCTGTTGGCCAGGGTGAGGGCGCCGAAGGCCGAGGCACGCACGGAGTGGTGGGTGAGAGTGGCGACCATGGCCGCGGCAGGCCCGGACGATCCGCCGGAGAAGAACGCGCCGATGCCGATCAGAAGCAGTTGCGGCGCACCGGTGTCCAGGCTGAAGCCGAGGGTGAGGCACACGAGCGAGATCAGGCAGAACACGATCGCGGCGGTCCATTTGCGGGATATGTCGGCGCGGCCGACGCGGTCGGTGATCATCCCGCAGCCCACCATGCCCGCGCCGACGAGCAGCACGAATATCGAGGCGGTCGCGCCCGCTCTGTCCGGCGCCAGACCGTAGTAGCGGTGGAAGAAACTCGGCATCCACGACAGCAGCACCGCGGCGGTGAAGATTTGCAGGGCGCTGCCGAGGTAGGCGCACAGCACTGCGGGATCGGTGAACAGTGTCGAGACCGGCGCGCGGAACCCTCTGGCGTTCGCGCGCGGCGTCGGCACGGCGGCGTGGCCGGCCAGCTTCGCATCGCTGATCAGGGTCCGGAACAGCGCGGCAAGAATCAGGCCGAAGACGGCCATCGCGGCGAAGGCCCACCGCCAGCCGAACTGGACGGCAATGACGCCGCCCGCGGCCACGCCGAGGACCGATCCGAACGAGCCGCCTGCCATGAACGCCCCGCTCAGCGCGGCGTGCACGTGGGGCGCGAACACGCTGAGCACCACCGCGATGCCGACGCTGCCTTAGGCGGCCTCACCGACCCCGACCAGGAAGCGAGCGCCGAGCATCTGTTCGTAATCGGTGGCGGTCGCGCACACCAAGGTGGCCGCGCTCCACAGGACAGCCATCAGAACCAGGCTGCGCACCCGGCCCCACCGGTCGGCCAGGAGCGAGAGCGGCAACGTCAGCAGGCCGACCATGAGCGCGACAATGCTGCTCAGCGAGGCCAGCTTCGAATCGGACAGTGCCCATTCGGTTTTCAGGAAGGGGAAGACCGCGCTGAGAACCTGTCGCGACATGTAGTCGGCCAGCAGCAGGCCGAAGGCCAGGGCGAAGACGACCCACGGATAGACCCGGCGGATTGCTGGGGCGCGGGTGGCCGCCATGGCCGGGACGGCGGCAGGGGAGCCTGCCGTCCCGGTGGCGGTAGTGTGCAACTCCATTGGTGCTCCTACGAATCCGGTGCGCGGAGACGGTGCGCGCGCACCGGAGCTGTGAAAGGAATCGAGAGCCCGGGGCTCACCTGGGCCGTTGGCCCCGAGGCGGGCGACGCCCGGCGTGGCATCGCCCGGAATGCTCAGGCGTGGTGGGTGAATCCGACCTGGCCGGGCTTGCGATTGGGAGCGAATCCGATCTTGGCCAACGTCTCGTCCGCGTTGGCGTAGCGCTCGTCGAGCTTGTAGATCTCGCGCGCTTCCTTGCCGGTCGCGACTTCGCGGCCGAGTTCACCCGCGAGGCGGACCAGCTGCTCGATCTGCTGCACCGAGGTCATCTTCTGGCCCTTGCGGCCCCACAGGGTGTCCTCGTTACCGCAGCGCGCGTGCAGGCCCATGGCGATGGCCATGGTGTTGACGGGCAGCACGCTGCGCATGAGCGTCTCCAGCGTCAGCACCGCGCCGTCGGGAACACGGCGGATGAACTCCATCATGTTGTAGGGGTTGGGTCCGTCGAAGCCGCCGCCGATGCCGACCCAGGTCACCAAGAGCGGACCGGTGTACGCGCCGCGCCGGATCAACCGCTCCACCGTCTCGAGCTGCGGGATGTTGGCCAGCTGGAAGTGCGGCTGAATCCCGTTGGCCTGCAACCGCTTCAGGTGCTCTTCGACCCAAGCGGGGCCGGCGGGGACGTACATCTCCCGGTAGGCCTCGTATACCTCCGGTCGCGTGAACGACGTGCCCGCGATGTCGTCGCCGGTCATCAGCTCGACGATGTTCATCTGGTTGGTGTTGATGGCGATGGTGACCTGATCCGGTCGCGGGTCGAGTTCGGCGAGCAGGTGCCGGGTGTCGTCGGAAAGCCACTTGGCTTCCGCGCCTTCGCCTTCCGGTGCGAAGGAGATGGAGCCGCCGACCTGGAGGATCATGTCCGGCACCGCCTCGCGCAGGCGGCCGAGCAGCTCGTTGAACTTCGACAGCCGCTTGGAACCCTTGCCGTCGAGTTCACGCACGTGGATGTGCAGTACGGTGGCGCCCGCGTTGTAGCAGTCCACCGCGGCTTGGACGTGCTCGTCCACGGTCAGCGGCAGGTCCTCGCGGAAGTCGTCGATTTCCCACTCCGGGCCGTACGGGGCGGCGGTGATGACCAGCTTCTCTTGGTTCTCCGGGAACAGCGAGTCGTCGTGGAAATACATGAGAGTGCTCCGATCGGGATCGAATCGTGGGATCGCGTGCGAGATGTCGGCAGAAGACCGTGCCGGGTGCGCTCACCGAACACGGCGTCTTCCGTTTCGCTGATCAACTCGCTGTGATGTAACCCACGGTAATCCAGATCACTCACCGATGCTTATCCTCGCGGGACGCGAATTTATTCATTTCGGGACATGCGCATGGCTGCCGCATCCAGGTGCAATGGCCGGCCGGATGCTCTTCGCGCACGAGGCCAGGGATGCGACCGCGCGCCGTTGCGGACACAGGAGCGCTGCAAGTCGGCCGGCGTTCATTCGGTCGGGTGCAAAGGCACTTGCGACAGCCCACCCCAGCACAATCTGATCACGGCATCGATGGCGTCGGATTTCGGGATCGCCCGGCCGGTGTCGAGCCAGTACTGCGCCGCGACCTGGCTCGCGCCCACCAGCCCAGCGGCCAGCAGGCGGGCCTGTTGTGGGTTCAGCCCGGAGTCGTGTGTCACCGCCTCGCAGACCGTGTCCACGCAAGCGTCGGTGGCGCGGCCGATACGCAACTGCACCGAGGGTTCGCTGGCCGCGCTGAATTCGAACACCAACCGGAAACCGTGCGTCTCGTGGTCGACGAAGTCGAAGTATGTCTGCACCGCGGCGCGCACACGCTGCTTGTTGATCGATGTCGAGGCCAGTGCTTGTCGCAGGCTTTCGGTCAGGGTGTCGATATGGTCCTGCAGGACGGCGAGATACAGGTCCAGTTTTCCCGAGAACTGTTTGTACAGTATGGGTTTGGTGTAGCCGGCGCGCTGCGCGATTTCGTCCATGGTGGTCGCGTGATAGCCGCGCGAGACGAAGACCTCGGTGGCGGCGGCGAGGGCGTATCGACGTCGGAAGTCCCGCTGGGCGGCACGGTCCGGCCTCTGCGGTGATGTGGACAGTGGGTATTCGTGGGGTATGGGGTCTGCGGTCATCGCTATGGCCTCCCGGGCGATTGCTCTAGGTCGGCCAGTGCCTTGTGCAGGTGATCGGCGAGGTCCCAGACATCGGGGAAATCGTCGGGGCAGGCGACGATGCCGAAGTCGAGGTGCCCGTCGTAGGACATGACGGTGATGTTGAGGCTGCCTGCCAGTTCGGTGAGCAGGGAGACCGGGTAGCTGTGCTGGACGCGGATTCCGCGGAGGTACAACGGAATTTGCGGGCCGGGGACATTCGAGATGACGAGGTCGACCAGGGGAAGGCTCGGTGCCGCTGCTCGGAGGAGGGCGCGGGTGGGTCGGCCGTGGAGCAGCGGTGTGAGCAGGGAGGTGGCTTTGTGCAGCAGGGTGGGCGGTTGGGTCTGGAATCGCTTCTTGGCTTCGAGCAGGTTGCTGTGCAGCTGTTCGAGCCGATGTTCGGGGTCGGGTTCGGCGATCGGTAGCGCAGTGAGCATGAGGGAGAACTGGTTTCCGGCGGTGCCGAATTGCTCGGGGGTGCGTACGGATACTGGAATCGCGGCCACCAGGGGATGGTCGGCGGGCTGGTCGTGGTCGAGCAGCCAGCGTCGTAGCGCCGAGGTGCACAGCTCCATCACCACGTCGTTGACGGTGCCGTCGACGCGGTCCTTGATGTTTTTGACCGCGTCGAGGGGGAGCGAGGTGTAGGCGAGACTGCGTGTGGGGGTGGTGGGTGCCTTGATCGGAACGTCGGGGTGTTTCGCGCGGAGGTCGTCGCGGGCTTGGAGCAGGGCGGGACCCGCGTGCAGAAGGGACTGAACGCGGATTGCCTGGCGGCCGATCATGTTCGGCAGACTGCGGGCGAGCAGTTCGGCGGTGGACGGGTTGCGGTCGCGGGAGATGCCGTCCGCGGGTGGCGGTGTGGGCAGACTCTCGGGGTGGAGGTCGAGGATGACCGCCATGATCTCGGCGCCGGAGATGCCGTCGATCACCGAGTGGTGGATCTTGGTGTAGACGGCCTGCCGTCCGTCGGCGAGCCCGGAGATCAGATCGCATTCCCACAGTGGTCTGGTGCGGTCCAGCGGTGCGGCGTGCCGTCGTGCCACGTAGTCGGCGAGGTGTTCGTCGCCGGCGTCGTCGGGTAGTCGTATGTGCCGTATGTGGTAGCCGAGATCGATGTAGTCGCAGTCCTCCCAGTACGGCAGATCGAGCCCGAACGGGACCGTGCGCAGGCGACGGCGCAATGGCGCGATCAGGTGGAGGCGGTCGGCGAACAGCTGCCGCAGGGAGGTGACATCCAGCGGCGTTTCGGGGGCCGCGGCGGAGTCCAGCACGGTGACCGTGCCGACATGCATTGGCGCCGAGTCGGTTTCGAGGTCGAGCAGTTGCAGATCCAGCGAACTCAACTGGCGTGGCCTGCCCGGCTCGGGTGCGGCGGGAATGGTGACCGTAGACGTCCGCGCGGGTGTCGGGGTATCTCGGGCGGCGTACAACGACTCGCCGGGTGTGGTGATTCGGAGGCCGACGTCGCGCGGAGCACGTGTATCGGGCGCTGAGGAATGCATGCTTCCCTCTCAGGAGTCACGGTGAGTTTTCGTGCATCGCGGCACGGCGGCGGAAAGCCGTTCGAATGGAGCTGTCGGCGGGCGTAATTCGACCTTGCTCCGAGAACGTGAGCGCAAGTCTAGTTTCGATCGGCAGCACTCGCTGCCCGATCCCACGCCGCGAATTGTGTATTTCGCGTTAACAGTTGGTGCGTGTAACGCTCTGTTAATAGCTAGTGCTGAAGCGTGGTTTCGGGTCGGTAGCAGCGAGAACGTGCTGTATCACACTGGCGGGGCACGGTGCCAGGGTTTGATAGTTGACATATCTCACAGCTGCATTCTGTTCATCTGTCCAAATGTGCTGAGACCAGCGATATCGCCGAATGGGCGCGGGAAAATCAAGGTGGTCGCCTGCGGAGTGGGTGGCCGGATGGGCCTCCGGCTGATATCAAAAGAATTGGCACCGCTGCCTCGTCGGCCGAATTCTGTTGCGTCGTAGACGTATTTCCTGTGTCGAAGTCGACGCTGCTTCCGGACGATGCGACGCCCGGTCGAGTCGCACTCGAGGCGCTGGAATCGGAGTTCGCCGAGCGTCCGGGGCGGATGGTGACCAGCGTCTGCGCATGATCATTCCGGTGGTGCGTAACGACTACCGTGCGGTCGAGGCGTATCCGGCGAAGCGGGAGACCGCGGCACCCACGGTCTCCGCACCCACAATCCTCGCGGTGTGTTCACACGCAGCCGGTCGCACCGCTGTTCCCGCCGGGCATCACCGCGTCGGCTCTGTTGTCCGCGCCGGGTGACAGGGTGCCCCGGCTGTTGTCCGTGATGGAGGCGAGCAGCTGCCAGCGTTCGCCCGTCCAGTTGTACACCCCCACGGTCTGGCCGGTGCGGTTCCAGTAGGAGGTCAAGCGGTCGCCGACGCCGCCGTTGCCGATATCGTGCAGAAAACAATTGGCATCGACCTGAATGATCATGCTGCCCTTGCCATCGGCTCCGTCCCAGCCGCAGAACATCCCGCCCGGGCAGCTGTAGCCCGGCGCCGCGGATGCCGGGGCGGGCGAGATCGTCGTGACGCCTGCGCCCGCGAGCGCGCCGAGCGTCAGAGCGACCGCGGCGAGTGGGACCGTACGCGTGGCGTTTCTGTAGAACATGGGTTCCTCCCTCTGGCAAATCACCCCCTGCGGGTGATGTTGCGAGCGTACGAACCGCCGATGCCCGCGACGTCCGCCGAAATACTCACCGCCCGTACTCATTCGGAGCGGTGGTGGCCGGCCGGCGGCCAGCCCGCTACCGGACTTGTTCAACCGGTTTGAATGCGGCGAGGGCTCGAGGAATGGCCCCATGCTCGTGCTGCCGAGGTCGACAGCCGCCTGTGGATCATGAGGGTTGGCTAGAGCTCGAGTATGTCTCCCTGCGTTGTCCGACACGCATTCGACAAGGCAGGGGGTTTCGTCCGGTTCGGGCGAAGTTTCGGCTACCGGAACCGGTTGCGGAAAGCCCCCTTACGCACCGGCATTCGGCCGATTCTGTGACCCGGAACACGTCCTAGCTGCATGGTTGCCGCTGCGTGGAAGCCAGGTGGAAGCAAGTCGCCGCAGAGGGAACGCAATATTGCGTTTTCTGTTGTGTTCTTGCATCTGTAAGAGCATGATCCAGCTAGCCTAGGTGTGAACAACCGATCCGATGACCGGGATTACCGAATCGAGAGCCAATGATGTTGGTACATAAAGGGTTGGTGTCGGGTGAATCAGGGGTGTGGCGATGAGCGAACACAGTGAGCGAATCCTGTGCCAGCGCGCATCGCACATGCCGGAGCCGAGCGTCAGTGAGGCGAAGGCATGAGCGCGCCGACGGTGGGGGTGCTGCCGACGGCTCCGCAAATTCTGTGTGCGTTTCAGGGACGGCGTTTCCAGGATCGCGAGCTGTTACGGTCCGCGCACGCGCTCGCCGAGCTGCACGCTCGGCGCGCGGAAGTGCGTGACGCCTACCTGGTCGCCGAAATCGATTGTCGACGTAGCGAACTCGTCGACGACATCAACGACTGGATCGCGCAGGAGGTGCCGCAGCACCGCAACGGCGCCTCGCTGCACACCGAGAGCCTCGGCGCCGTGGTCGACCGCATGGCGCGCAGCTGGGTGAACGCGAACCAGGCGATCGACGCCGACGGGCCGCGCAGTGACAACACCCATAAACACTGGTACCACTTGGCAGAACTCGTCGACGGCTACACTGATCTGGTAACCGACGTGGCCGGAGGCCGCCGTCGACTGCCAGGGCAGTAGCTGCTCCCGGCGGCCCGGCGGGGTACCGCGCCACCGCCACGACGGCGACGTCCCCGGGCGGAATGTCATCCGACCAGTGCGTCCGCCCGGACGCGAACGTCGCCGCCCGTAGTGACGGCGGGCGCAACGGGGCGCCCCGCCCGGCGTGCCGCGTGGTCGACTGGCGCGGCACGCCCGATGGTTGCTCGGCCGAGCCGGGCCTGGCACGAATTCGCAAAGCCAGTGCGGCTCATCCGGATTGCCCGATCGAGTGGGGCCGGGCGGGAATTCGCGAAGCTCGCGCGGCTCAGCCAGTTACCGACCGAGTAGAACTCGGTACGAGTTCGCACAGCTTGCTCGGCTCAGCCAGGTTGCGCGGCCGGCAGGCGGGCTCGGCGCCGTTCCCGCCGACGACGTCGAAAGCGGCGAATCCGGCCGGCCAGCACAACGATCAGGGTCAGGCCGATCAGCAGGAACGTTCCCGCGATCATGGCCGCGGCCATCGGATGGAAGATCGCGAGCGTGATGACGCCCGCAACACCGAGATCCTCCAGCGTGCTGGTCACGATATTGCTGGCAGGTTCCGGCGAGGTGTTGATCGCCATCCGGAGGCCGGCCTTGACGAGGTGACTGACCAGCGCGGCGGTGCCGCCCACCGCCGCCGCGGCCAGCTGCGGCAGCGAATCATCGGAACCCGCGAGGAGCGCCGCCACCACGGCGCCCGCGGCCGGACGCACCACGGTGTGCAGCGTGTCCCAGAACGTGTCGAGGTAGGGGATTTTGTCGGCCACCGCCTCGACGAGGAACAGCACCGCCGCGGCGACGAGCACGTCGGTGCGTTGCAGACCCTCCGGCACGTCGTCGGAAAGTCCGGTGATGCCGAACAACCCGAGCAGCAGCACCACGGCGTAGGCGTTGATACCGCTGGCCCAGCCCGCGGTGAAGATCAAGGGGAGCAGCGACACCCTGTGATCCTATGCGGCAGTGCGCTCGTCGCACCGTCCCGAGCGCCCTCACCACAGCGGTCGAGACCTCGCCCAGCTGCTTCCAATACAGCGCAGCTGCTTTCAGTACGGCACCGAGCCTCGAGCACGGACCGCCGCGCCTAGAGCACGCACCGCCGCGCCTAGAGCAGGCTAAGCGCAGGGCCCCGTGCACAGTCAGCACAGCGCCCAGGCGCGCTCGACACAGCGCTCCGAACGCATCAACGCAGCGCCGCACGGCCTTTCAGCCTGCCGAGCAGCACCAGCGCCACCAAGGTGACCAGCACCAGCAGCGTGGTACCGGCCGCCGCGTCGAACACGTCCCCGCGATCGGTCTGCCCGAAGATGGTGACCGGCAGCGTGCGCCAGGTGGCCGGATAGACCATGATGGTCGCGCCGACTTCACCCATCGACAGCGCGATCGCCAACCCCGCCGCCGCGCCGAGCGCGGGCAGCAGCAACGGCAGCGTCACCCGGCAGAGCACCCGGACAGGTCCCGCGCCAAGAGATTCGGCGGCCTGCCGGTAGGCAGGATCGAGCCGGTCGAGGGCGGCCGATACCGCGCTGAAGGCATAGGCGAGCACCAGTACCGCGTGCGCCAGGATGACGATCCACCGGGAACCGCCGAGCAGCAGCGGGCGTTCGTTGAAGGCGACGAGCACGCCGAGGCCGATGGCGACCGAGGGCACCGCGACGGGCAGGTGGAACACGGCGTCGGTCAGCCTGCGGCACCAGGTCGGCGTCTCCCTGGCGGCCAGCGCGGCCCAGGTGCCGACGACGAGCGCGCCCGCGCCCGCCAGCAGCGCCGTCTGCAAGCTCACCGACAGGCTGGCCGCCTCGTCGCCCGACAGCGCCTCCCGGAAGTTGGCCAGGCCGAGATCCGAAGGGAGCGGACCGGTCCAGCTACCGGCCAGCGATGCCGCGACGACGGTGGCGATCGGGGCGACGAAAACGATCGTGACGACCAGACCGAACACCGCCAGTACCGCGGCGCGGCCGGTTCGGGTCCACACCAGCATGGTCACTGTCCTTTCCGCGCGGTCACGCGCGCGAAGACGAAGCGGTAGGCGGCGTAGAGCGTGAGCGACAGCGCGACCTGCACCGAGGCGAGCACCGCGGCGCCGGGCAGGTCGAAGGTCACGATGCCGCGGGTGTAGATCAGCGCGGGCAGCGTGAGGACGCCCTTGGCGCCGGTGAACAGCACGATGCCGAATTCGTTGAGCGTCAGCAACAGAACGAGACTGCCGCCGGCGACCATGGCGGGCCACGCCTCCGGGAGCACGATCTGGCGCAGTACCCGCCACGGCGAGGCGCCGAGACTGGCCGCCACGTCGAGCTGTTCGCGGGGTAGCTGGGCGAAGGCGGCGAGCAGTGGCCGCACCACGAACGGCGTGAAGAAGGTGATCTCCGCGGCGATCACGCCGAGCGGGGTGTGCAGGAAGTTCAGCGCGGGAGTGTCACGGCCGGTGAGGTCGGCGAGCAGCGCGTTGACCGCGCCCGCCGTGCCGTACAGGAACGTGAACGCGAGCGTCACGAGGAACGACGGCAGGGTCAGCACGGTGTCGATCAGCCTGCCGACCAGCGCCGAGCCCGGGAACGGGACGAACGCCAGCACGACGGCGAGGAACGCGCCGAGCACGAGACACCCGGCTGTCGAGGTGAATGCGATGGAAACGGTGCGCCACAACGCGTTTCGGAACGAGTCCGAACCCAGGACCGAGGACCACACCTCGGTCCCGCGCCCGTCCGGGGTGACCGTCGACTCGGTGAGCACCCGCAGGATCGGGTATCCGGCGACGAGGAGCACCACGAGCACCGGCGGCAGCGTCCAGAGTACCGCGCGCCGGGTCCGCCGCCGGGCGTCCGGTGCGGCGGGTTCGGCACTGGCCGCGGGGCGATCCAGCAGCATCGCGCTCATCGCGTTCCTCCTCGTGCGACCGTTCGGCGGGGCGCGACCACGAGACCTCTCATGTGCGCGCTCCGTTTCCATCGGAAGGCGCTGCGGCGGTAGGTGACTCGATACCGACCCGGCGCGGGACGAGCACGCCCGCCGGATCGGGGAATCGCACGCCGACCACCGATCCGGGTGTCGCGGTCGCATGTCCGGGTACGTCCACGGCGAGCGGATCGGGCAATCCGTCCACGTCGACCTCCAGCCGCGTCGACGCGCCGCGCCATATGCTCGTGATCACCGTGCCGCGCAATGCGTTTCGCTCCGCCGCCGTCGTGAGTGTGACCGTGTGCGGCCGGATGCACAGCAGCGCGGCCGAATCCGGGTCCCAAGGGAGGCTGCCGATGCCCGGCTCCGGCGCATGGGCGCGCAGCGTGTGCGTGCCCGCGGTGACCAGCGCGGTGCCCCCGGATACCCGATTCACGATGCACGCCAACAGATTCGCTCCGCCGAGGAAAGCGGCGGTGAAATCGCTGGGAGGCCGCTGCCAGAGGTTCTCGACAGTGTCCACGTCGACCAGCCGGGCGTCGCGCATGACGGCGATCCGATCGGCGAGGGCCAACGCCTCGGTCTGATCGTGCGTGACGTACAGCATGGCGGTGTCCGGCAACGCCTCTCGCAGCTGCCGCAACTCGCCGAGCATGGACTGGCGCAGCTGGGCGTCGAGCGCGGCCAGCGGTTCGTCGAGCAACAGCACCGGGGGCCGGATGGCGAGCGCCCTGGCGATCGCCACGCGCTGCTGCTGGCCGCCGGACAGTTCGCGCGGCAGCCGCTTGGCGTAGTCGGCCATGCCCACCATGGTCAGTGCCTCGCTCACCCGGTCCGCGAGGGCGTTGCGTGGCACGCGATGCGCCTTCAGCCCGAAGGCCACATTGCCGTACACGGTCATGTGCGGGAACAGCGCGTAGGACTGCACCACGACGCCGATGCCGCGTTTGGCCGGGGACAGCTGCGTGACGTCGCGCCCGGCCAGCCGGACCGCGCCCGAGGTCGGCCGGACGAATCCGGCCAACACCTCGAGCGCGGTCGACTTGCCCGACCCGCTCGGGCCGAGCAGCGCGACGGTCTCGCCCGCGGCGACGCGCAAGCTGAAATCGGCCAGTGCGACGGTGGTCTTGCGGCCGGAGCCGTACCGCACGCCGACTCGGTCGAACACGATGGCGGGTTCGCCGTCGGTGGCGGTCCGTGCCGTCCCGGTGGCGGTGGACGATTCGGTGAGCGTGTCGCCGGGGGTCATGTCAGCCTCCGATGGCCTTCTCGTAGGCGGCCACGTCGTCGTTCAGGCCGACGAGGACCTGGGTCCAGTCGGGACGCACGACCTGGACGCCGTGCAGCAGTGCGGCCGGGGTCGTGCCGGAGCCGGTGGCGGGCGCGCCGGTCAGATCGGTGCGGGCCGAGACCGCGAACGCGTCCGGGCCGAGCGTCTGCTGCACCTCCTTGCTCAGCAGGTAGTCCATCAGCTTCCTGGCGGCGTCGGCGTGCGGGGCGCCCTTGGCCAATCCCATGAAATAGGGCAGCGCGACGGTGTGCCTGGCACCGTCGGCCGAAGCGGGGAAGAAGATGCCGAACTTGGAGCCCTTCGAGGTGATCGACTCCGTGTTCATCTGGACGTCGCCGTTGGCGATCAGCAGCTCGCCCTTGTCGACCTTGGGCTGCAGCTTGCCGGTGGAGGCCGAAGGGCCGACGTTGTTGACCTGCAACCGCTTCAGGTAGTCGAGCGCGCCGTCCTTGCCGCGCAGCTGTTGCAGCAGGATCAGCACGGCGGTGCCGTCACCTGCCTGGCCCGGCGTCGAATACTGGAGCTTGCCTCGGTATTCCGGCTTCAGCAGGTCTTCCCAGGTGAGCTTCGAGGCGTCGACGGAGTTGTTCGCGATGAAGTTCAGATAGTTGCCCGCGAGGCTGACGAACCTGCCGTTCGGGTCTTTCTCGGTGGCGGGAAAGGCCGAGGTGTCCACGCCCAGTGGCTGCAAAAGCCCTGCGGCGTCGGCCTTCTGGATGAACGGAGGCAGGGTGACCACGATGTCGGCCTGCGGATTGGACTGCTCCTTCTCGAGGCGGTTGACCACCTCGCCGGAGCCCGCCGCGACGACGTCGACCGCGATGCCGGTCTCGGCGCGGAACTTGTCGAATCGAGTCCTGTACCAGGCGTCGAGGCCGTCGGCGGAGTAGACGGTGACCGTCTGCCCGCCGGAGCCGCCGGAGCCCGTGCCGCCGCAGGCCGCGGTGGCGGCGACCGCGGTGGCGGCGACGACGAGCACGGCGGTCCTGGTCAGGATGCGGGACAGGCGCGTGGGGGAAGTACGCACGATGGGAGCAACTTTCGCTTGGGGTGTCGAATTGTCGGAGGGACGGGACTCAGGCGCGCTCGGCGCGGATCAGCTCGGCGAATTCGGCCACCGAGGGCAGCACGTGGGTGGCGCCCGCGGCGCGCAGCCGCGGTTCGTCGTGCGTGCCGGTCAACGCGCCCGCGACGATGCGCGAGCCCGCGGCTAGGCCCGCGGCGATATCGCTGGTGGTGTCGCCGAGTACAGCGACGCGATCGACGGCGTCGATGCGCAGGCGCAGCAGCGCGGTGAGGACCAGGTCGGGGTAAGGGCGGCCGCGACCGGCGTCGGAGGGCGCCAGCGTGAGGTCGGCGATGTCACGCCAGCCGAGCGCGTCGAGCAGCCGGTCCTGGGTCTCCCGGCTGAAGCCCGTGGTGAGCGCCACCCGTACGCCCGTCGCCCGCAACGCCGAGATGGCCTCGGCCGCACCGGGAATCGGCGCGATGTCGACCTCGTCGATCAGGTCGTCGTAGGCGGCCTCGAAGGCGTGGTTGGCGGTCTGCGCGCGGTCCTCGTCGCCGAGCAGCGCGCGGAACACGGCGATCTTGGACTGGCCCATGGTGTCCAGCACGTACTGCCGGGCCCGTTCTCGCTGCGGCCCTTCGGTTTCCAGTCCCGCGGCGGTCGCGGCCACGTCGAAGGCGCGCAGCACCAGACCGCCGTCGGCCACGGTGGTGCCTGCCATGTCCAGGACGGCGAGGTCGATCGGGTTGTGCGGCATGATGGCTCCTCTCAGAGTCCGAGCAGGTCGGCGGTGTCCTCGCCGAGTACGGGGCCGAGCGTCATGCCGCGGCCGCCGGGGCCGGTGATCACCCAGACGTGCTCGTCGGCCTTGGCGCGGGTGACGATCGCGGCCGGGTCGACGCTTTGGCTGTACACCCCGGCCCAGCGGCGCACGATCGGCGGCAGTTTGCGGCCGAGCAGTTCCTCGGTGACGGAGGTGAGGTGTTCGTAGGGCGCCTCGTCCACGTCGAAGGCGAACGGTTCGGTGTATTCGTGGGTGTCGCCGATGGTGAGGCCGCCGTGCAGGCGCTGCACGCACAGCAGCTGCATCTTGTGCTCGGCCGCGGTGGCGGTCTGGGACTGCTCGCGTTCGAGCGCGTCCACCTCGGGTCCCGCGAAGCCGGGGTAGTAGCGGAAGCTGTCGCCGTCGGCGATCGCCGTGGTCAGCGGCTCGCCCAGCGGCGCGGTCTGCATCATCTGGAGCCGAACCCGGCGCACGGGGATCGTGCCGACCAGCTCCCTGGTCAGCCCGGTGTGCGCGGCGCCGGGGCAGACCAGCGCCAGGTCGGCGGTGAAGGCGCGGCCTCGGTCGTCGAGAACCGTTGTGCCGGAGCCGGTGTCGGTGACCGACCGGGCTTCGGTGGCGTCGTGGAAGGTGTAGCGGCCGGTCGCCGTGAGGTAGGCGCGCAGCGCGGGCAGCGCCTGGCGCGACTCGACCGCGGCGTCGGTCGCGCAGTGCAGACCGGCGAGGTACTTGCCACGCAGCGCCGGGTTGATCGCGCGCACCCGCTCGGGCTCCAGCAGGTCGAAGCCGCGCGCCTCGGCGCTGTCGCTCGCCGCCGCGGCGGCCGCCACCGCCAGTTCCTCGGGGGTGCGCACCAGCGTGATGGATCCGGCCGGGCGGAAGCCGACGCCGGGGACCTTGCCGCCGATCTCCTCCCAGAGCTCGCGCGAACGCAAGGTCAGGTCGAGCTCCGCCGCCGACCGCCCGGACACCCACACCAGGCCGAAATTGCGCACCGTCGCGCCGCGTGCCTCGGGCTCGCGCTCCAGCTGTACGACCTCGTGCCCGCGACGGATCGCGGCCCAGGCGTGGGCGGTGCCGAGAATTCCACCTCCGATGATGACCACTCGCATGGGACCCATGGTGAGCAATGGTCTAGACCGATGGGTGTTCCCCGCGCGAACGTCGGGTTAACAATTGGTATAGACCAATTGCGGGTAGGCTGTCGGGCATGGAAGCAACGGAGGTGACGCGCGGCAGGCGCGGCGAGACGTTCGGCAGGAGCGCCGAATTGGCCATCCCGGAGCGCTTGCCGAAGTCGTATCGGGTGCGCACCGAGCTGGAGGGGATGATCGGCGAGCTGGACGAGGGCGATCCCGTGCCCTCGGAGCGCGAACTGGCCGTGCGGTTCGAAGTCGCCCGCGAGACCGTCCGGCAGGCGTTGCGAGATCTCTTGGTGGAGGGCCGGATTCGGCGGCAGGGCCGGGGGACGGTGGTCTCGCGGCCGAAGATGGTGCAGCCGTTGTCGCTGCGCTCCTACACCGAGGGCGCGCTGAGCCTGGGCCGGGTGCCCGGCCGCATCCTGGTCACCTGGGAGGACGTCCCCGCCGACGCGGACACCGCCCGCGATCTCGGGCTGACCGCAGGCATGCCCGTCATGCACCTGGAGCGGGTGCTGCTCGCCGACGGCGAGCGCATCGGACTGGAGAGCACCTTCCTGCCGCTGACGCGCTTCGCCGGCCTTCGCGACCACTACGACCCGACGACCTCGCTCTACGCCGCGGTGCGCGCCTCGGGCGTGGAATTCGGCGCCGCCACCGAACGCATCGAGACGGTGCTGGCCTCTCCGCGCGAGGCTGCGCTGCTCGAATGCACCACGGCGCTGCCGCTGCTGTTGCTGCACCGGCGCAGCGTCGACGACGACGGAGCTCCGATCGAACGGGTGCGCGCCCTGTACCGTGGCGACCGGATCGCGTTCGAGGCGCGACTGTCGGAGTAGCTCACCGGATCTGCGGGGCCACCTTCGCGCCGAGCAAATCGATGTTGTGCAGCACTTTTTCGTGCGGCAGTGTGCCGACGCTGGTATGCAGCATGAACCGGTCCAGGCCGAGCGTGTCGCGCACCGCGGCGATCTTCTCGGCGACATAGTCCGGCGTGCCGACGAACAACGAGCCGCTCTGCGAGCGCGAGGCGTCGAAGTGTTCGCGGGTCATCGGGCCCCAGCCGCGCTCGCGGCCGATGGTGCTCATGGCCAGCGCGTACGGCTGGTAGAAGTCGGCGACGGCCTGCTCGTCGGTGTCGGCCACGTAGCCGTGCGCGTGCACCGCGACCGGCTGCCGCTCGTGCCCGCCCTCCGTCAGCGCGCGGTGATACAGGTCGACCAGCGGCCGGAAGCGCGCGGGCTGGCCGCCGATGATCGCCAGCGCCAGCGGTAGGCCGAGCAGCCCGGCGCGGATCACCGACTCCGGGCTGCCGCCGACGGCGATCCATACCGGAAGTGGACCGTCGTCGGTGCGCGGATAGGCCACCGCGTCGCGCAGCGGTGCGCGGAACTTCCCGGACCAGGTGACCGGCGCGTCCTCGCGCAGCCGCAGCAGCAGCGCCAGCTTCTCCTCGAACAGCTCGTCGTAATCGCCCAGGTCGTAGCCGAACAGCGGGAACGACTCGGTGAACGAACCGCGCCCGGCCATCAGCTCGGCGCGCCCGCTCGACAGGCCGTCCAGCGTCGCGAAGTCCTGGTACACGCGGACCGGGTCGTCGGAGCTGAGCACGGTGACCGCGCTGGTCAGCTGGATGCGCTCGGTGCGCGCCGCGATCGCCGCCAGCACCACGGCGGGCGCCGACGCGGCGAAGTCCGCGCGGTGGTGTTCGCCGACGCCGTACACGTCCAGGCCCGCGCGCTCGGTCGTCACTGCCTCCTCGACCACCTCGCGCAGGCGCTGCCCGGCGCTCGGCGCGGGCCGGTCGCCGACCGGATACAGCTCGGCGAACGTCGTCAGTCCCAGTTCCACAGTTCGAGTCCCGTCGGTGCGTAGTTACTGTGCCAGGGTAAACGGACTGCGGTCCGGCTCTATTCCGCCCCGGCGCGGGCGGGCGGGTGCCACCGGCCGGGTCCAGATACTCTTGTCCCATGTCCGTGCGTACCCGTAAGCCACTCGTTCCCGGCACGCTCTCGCCCACCCGCGAGGTGCCGCGCTCTATCGAGCGACCGGAGTACGCGTGGAAGAAGACCGTCAACGAGGGGCGCGAGCCCTGGGTGCAGACACCGGAGACCATCGAGAAGATGCGCATCGCGGGCAAGATCGCGGCGCAGGCGCTCGAAGAGGCCGGTAAGGCTGTCGCGCCCGGCGTCACCACCGACGAACTGGACCGCATCGCCCACGAGTTCCTCTGCGACCACGGCGCCTACCCGTCGACGCTGGGCTACAAGGGCTTTCCGAAGTCCTGCTGCACCTCGCTGAACGAGGTGATCTGCCACGGCATTCCGGACTCCACCGTCATCGAGGACGGCGACATCGTCAATATCGACGTCACCGCCTACATCGACGGCGTGCACGGCGACACCAACAAGACCTTCCTCGCGGGCGACGTGGCCGAGGAGGTCCGGCTGCTGGTGGAGCGGACCGAGGAGGCCACCATGCGGGCCATCAAGGCGGTCCGCCCCGGCCGGGCGCTCAATGTGATCGGCCGCGTCATCGAGTCCTACGCCAACCGGTTCGGTTACGGTGTGGTGCGCGACTTCACCGGCCACGGCGTCGGCCCCACCTTCCACAGCGGCCTGGTGATCCTGCACTACGACCAGCCCGCCGTGGAATCGATCATCGAGCCGGGCATGACCTTCACCATCGAGCCGATGATCAACCTCGGCGGCATCGACTACGAGATCTGGGACGACGGCTGGACCGTGGTCACCACGGACCGCAAGTGGACCGCCCAGTTCGAGCACACCCTGGTCGTCACCGAGACCGGCGCGGACATCCTCACCCTGCCGTGAGCGCCGCGCGCGGCGGCGCCCGATCCGGCCGAGCTTCGGAGCGGTCGCGATGAGGGGCGCGCTGCTGATCGCGGGCACCACCTCCGACGCCGGGAAAAGCGTTGTGGTGGCTGGCATCTGCCGCATGCTGGCCAGGAAGGGCGTGCGGGTGGCGCCGTTCAAGGCGCAGAACATGTCCAACAACTCCGTCGTCACGCTGGACGGCGGCGAGATCGGGCGCGCTCAGGCCTTGCAGGCGCGCGCCTGCGGTCTGGAGCCGAGCGTGCGCTTCAACCCGGTCCTGCTGAAGCCGGGCAGCGACCGCCGCTCGCAGCTCGTGGTGCGCGGCAAGGCCGTCGGCACCGTCGGCGCCGCGGACTATTTCCGACACCGGCAGGAGCTCCGCGCGGTCGTCGCCGCCGAACTCGCCGCGCTGCGAGCCGAATTCGACGTGGTCATCTGCGAAGGCGCCGGATCGCCCGCCGAGATCAACCTGCGCGCCACCGATCTGGCCAATATGGGTCTGGCCGAGGCCGCGCGGCTGCCGGTGCTCGTCGTCGGCGACATCGATCGCGGTGGGGTGCTCGCGCATCTGTTCGGCACCCTCGCCGTCCTGGAACCCGCTGACCAGCAGCTCGTTTCGGGATTCGTGATCAACAAGTTTCGCGGCGACGTCGAGCTGCTGCGGCCGGGCCTTGATCGGCTCACCGAGCTGACCGGGCGGCCCACCCTCGGCGTCGTGCCGTTCGCCGAGGATCTGTGGATCGACGCCGAGGATTCGCTCGGCACGATCGCCGACGCCCCGGTCGGTCGCCCGGCCGCACCCGCGGGAACGGAATGGCTGACGGTCGCGGCCGTCCGGCTGCCGCGCATCTCGAACTCCACCGACGTCGAGGCGCTGGCCTGCGAGCCCGGCATCGCGGTGCGCTGGGTGCGCGATCCCTCCCGGCTGGCCGACGCCGACCTGGTGGTGCTGCCGGGCAGCAAGTCGACGGTGTCGGATCTGGAATGGTTGCGCCGCAGCGGAATCGCCGCCGCGCTGGCCGACCGCGCCGCGGCTGGCAAGCCCATCCTCGGCATCTGCGGCGGCTATCAGATGCTGGGCCGCCGCATCGTCGACGACCTGGAATCGGCGGCGGGCGCGATCGACGGACTCGGTCTGCTCGACTTGGACGTCGAGTTCGCCGAGCCGAAGGTGCTGCGCCGCACTGATGGTCGCGGCGCGCCGGGGCCGGACCCAGCCGAGCCGCTCGGCACCGCGGGTATCCCGTTGCACGGCTACGAAATCCACCACGGACGTGTGACGCGCAGCGGTGACCCGGCCTGGCTCGACGCGGCGGGCGAGCCGGAAGGCAGCGTGCGCGGCGCTGTCTGGGGAACGCACCTGCACGGGCTGATGGAGTCCGACGACTTCCGGCGCGCCTGGTTGCGCGAGGTCGCGCGGGACGCGCGGCGCACGGGTTTCCACGTCGCCGAAGGTACTTCGGTCTCCGCCGTGCGCGCCGCCCAACTCGACCTGCTCGCGGATCTGATGGAGCGCCACCTCGACACGAACCTGCTGGCAACGCTCATCACCGAGGGCGTGCCGGAGGGCATGCCGACGCTCCGTTCGGATCTCCTCGCGCCGGACGTCCAGTACCAGCCCTAGGTGGCTCCTCCTCCGCCTTGCCAGGCGACGATCCGATCCACGGAGGCATCCCGCCGGACCTCGAGACAGGGCCTAGCGACGGCCGCTAACGGTGCGGATGGGTGACCTCCTCCGGCAGCGGCTCGCTCATGGCGACCCCCGAGCCGGTCCATGTGTAGGTAATCGACACGGGACCGCCCTGCGGCGCGGCGAACGGCTCGTCGGCGACCAGCCACTTGTACTGCACGGTGACCGAGTCGCCGTTCGAGCCTGCCACGTGCGTGAACGCGTAGGGCTCGAAAGTGGCTGTGCCCAGGTACTTTCCGTCGTGGAAGAACAGCACGTGGATGGGCGCGCCGGCGGATACCCCGCCCACGGCGCGCACCCAGAGCAGCTGTCCGCAGCTGCCCGGCTGGTCGGTCGAGGCGCGGTCCGCCACCCAGCCCTCGCCCAGTCCGGCCAGCGCGCTGCGCACGCCCGGCGACGCGGGGTCGACGCAGCGGCCGGGGCCGCCGATGCCGTTGTCCGGCGCGGTGACGGTGCCAGGGGTGGACGGGCTGGGCTGCGGCGCCGTAGGGGTCACGGGCTGCGGCTGGTTCGTCCCCGGCGCGGCGACGGAGGGCGGGGCCGCATCGTCTGGGGCGGGTTGCCGGGGCCCCGCGGGCGCCGACGTCCCCCCGGGCGCGGATGTCGGCGCGGCCACCGCAGTCGTCCGCTGCGAAGTCGGTGTCGGCTGCGTCGAATCGTCGCTCCCGCAGCCTGCTGTCAGCGCTGCCGCCGCGGCAACCAGCGCGGCCAGTCGAACCCTGTGGTTCATTGTCCCCTCGATTCTGTCGCGACCGTGCCATCACACGCTCGTATGGTCCATCGCGGCCGCACCGGACATCGCTACGCTGGGCAGGGTGAATGCGCCTGCTGGCTTGTTGGTGACGGTTGCCGCCGATCTGGATTCGGTGACGACCGCCGGGCCCGAAGACGATCCGGCCGATGCCGGGGTGAGCCGCGCCGCGATCGCCGCGGTGTGGGAATCGGTGCGCGACTGGTATCGGCTGGGGACCACGCCGGCGATTCAGGTGTGCCTGCGACGGAACGGGAAGATCGTCCTGAACCGGGCGATCGGGCACGGGTGGGGCAACCGGCCGGGCGACGGGCCGGAGGTCGCGCGGGTGCTCGCCACGCCGGACCTGCCGTTCTGCGGGTTCTCCACCGCCAAGGGCGTCTCGGCGGCACTGCTGGCCATGCTGGTCGAGCAGGGCGCGTTCGCGCTGAACGACCCGGTGTGCGAATACATTCCGGAATTCGCCGCCAATGGCAAACAGCGGATCACGATCGGTGACGTGCTGTCGCATTCGGCGGGCGTGCCGTTCGTGACGCCGCCGTATCGGGGGTACCAGCTGGTGGTCGACGAGGAGCTGGCGGTGCGGGCGCTGGCCGATCTGCGACCCAGCTGGCCGCCCGGTCGTTTCCGCGTCTACCACGCGCTGACCAGCGGGTTGATCCAGCGACTGCTGGTGCAGCGGGCGACGGGGAAGCGGATGCGGGAGCATCTGCACGAGCAGGTGCTCGCGCCGCTCGGCTTCCGCTGGACCAACTTCGGCGTGCGACCCGACGAGGTCGATCGAGTGGTGCCGAGCGTGCCGGTCGGTCCTGGTCCGTCGCGGGCGTGGAAGTTTCTGGCGCGCAAGGCGCTCGGCGGCGGCATGGGCGCGGCGATGACCGACGAGGCGACCCGCGCCTTCCTCACCGCGGAACTGCCGTCGGGCAATCTCGTCACCACCGCCTACGAACTGTCCCGCTTCTACGAAATCCTCGCGCGCGGAGGAGAACTCGACGGCGTGCGGATCATGCGGCCGGAAACCCTGAACGCGGCGGTGCGGCCCGCGAAGCGGATACCCGGCATCGCGGGCCGGGTCAGCGTGGCGGGCTACGAACTCGGCGGGAGCCGCTCGAAGTTCGGCCGCCACACCGAAACCCATTTCGGCCGCAGCGGGCTGACCACCCAGTACGGCTGGGCCGATCCCGCCCGCGGCCTTTCCGGCGCCATCCTGACCAACGGCAAGGCGATAGCAGACGCCGACCGCCCCTGGCAGCTGGTCGCCCAGATCTCGGCGGCCATCGCCCGCAAGGAGTCCTGAACCGTACAGCTCTCCCACCGGTGCTCGATGGCCGGTCGGTGCCGCTGATTTCGGGCATTGACCGTAATTCTCGCCTGCCTTACCTTCATGTAAGGAATTCGGTTGCGGGTAAGGCGATTCGGAGGGATCGCGGCCCGAGCCGATGGCCCAGCGGGATGAGGTGCAGGGTATGGCGATCGACAGCAGACCCATCGGTGAGCGGGGAAAGGTCGTGTCCGCGACCGTGACGAGCAAGGGGCAGATCACCATTCCGGTCGACGTGCGCGTGGCGCTCGGGCTGCGCACCGGCGTGGTCGTCGCCTTCGTGCCGACCGATTCGGGCAGCTACGAACTGGTGCCGGAGAACCGGACTGTCAAGTCGCTCAAGGGAATCGTCGGCTGGACCGGTGCGCCGGTGCCGCTCGGCCGAGACGAGACCGGGGGAGTCGCGTCGTGATCGGACTGCACGCCGACATCCTGATCCGCTACCTCGCGCAGGACGACCCCGATCAGGCGGAGCGGGCCGGTCAGGTCATCGAAGGGCTGAGCAAGAACCGCCCCGGCTACGTCACCGTGCTCGTGCTGGCCGAGATCCACCGGGTGCTGCGCCGCCGCTACGGGCTGGACGCCGAGACCGTCACCGAGATCGTGCTCGGCCTGCTCGCCTCCGCCGAGATCGTGATCGAGCGGGCCGACACCGTCCGGCAAGCCCTGCGCCGCTGCGCTGAGGGCGCCGACTTCGAGGACGCGCTCGTCGAACAACTGGGGCGGGAGGCGGGATGCGATCTCACCGTCACCCTGAACCCGGCGGCCGCGACGACCACCGGGATGCGATTGATGGTGTGAGCGGTGCGGCGGACACGCCGCGGGGGTGAGTAGCGGCGGTGTAGCGTACTCGGACATGGAGTCTCGGCGGATCACGGTCGGTGACCGGGCCTGGACCGTGCGGGTCGACGGCCCGGAAACACGGCACACGGTATTGCTCTTGCCCGACGCGGGCGATCCGGTGGACGTATACGACCAGGTCGCCGCGCGGTTGCACACCTCCGACCTGCGCACCCTCGCCGTGGAGTCCGTCGAAGGACTCGACTCGGCCGGGGTGCACGCGATTCTCGACCAGCTCGGCGTCCCCTACGCGCACGTCGCGGCGCGCGGCGCGGGCGCCACGGTGGCCTGGCAGACCTGCTCCGGCCCGTTCGGGCGGTTCATCAGCCTGGTGGTCGCCGACCGCGGCCATCCCGCGTCGCCCGCGGCCGACGGCACCGTCGACGACCCCGGCTGCCGTCCGCTGGAACTCCCAGTGACCGTGCTGGTCACCAAGCGGTTGCCGCGGACGGTCGCCGACGGCTCCGGTCGCTTCGTCTACGGCGAATTCCGCGTGGTGCAGGTCGACGTCGACAACGTGGCCACCGAAGCCGACCACGAAATGGCCACCGAGATCGTGCTACGCACCAGCCTCTGGTGATTCGGCCTTGCGCCGGTACACCGCCAGCCAGTCCAGCCAGTTGTCCATCTCGTCGAAGGCCTTGGCGCGCGGCTCGGGGGCGGAAAGGAACACGTCGTGGCGGGCGCCCTCGATCGGGACGATGTTGGTGCGATCGCCGAGGCAGCCGGACCAGCGCTGGATCTGCCTGACGTCGAGCACCGTGTCGGCCACGTCGGCGGCCGGACCGTACGCGCGCAGGAACTTGGTCAGCCGGGAACGCAGGATCAGCGCGGGCACCCCGATGTCGAGGCCCTGATGCAGCCGGAAGTGACCGCGGCGGATCGCGCGCAGCCAGCCGAAGCGCACCGGCGCACCCGCCAGCGGCTTCCAGTCCAGGTTGTAATCCCACTCGCCCGCCGCGCTCTTGTGCAGGCTGTCGCCGTAGGTGCTGATCGCGCCGCCGGGCATCTCCAGCATGGAACGGAACCGGCCGAGCATGCCGATGATCGGCGTGCCGATCGTCCGGTAGTAGGACGGACCCTGCAGGTCGAACCACGGGCTGTTGAGCACGAGCCCGACGATGCCCGAAGCGGCGACGCCCGCCGTCCGGTTCAGCCGGTCCAGCCACAGCGGCAGGATCAGGCCGCCGGTGGAGTGCGCGACCAGCAGTACCTGCTCACCGGCCTCCGCCTTGACGATGCGCAGCGCCTCGTTCAACTCCTCGTCGTAGAAGGCCAGGTCGGTGACGTAGTGCGGGCTCTGGCCGTCGCGCAGCGAGCGGCCGCACTTGCGCAGATCGAGGGCGTAGAAGCGGTGACCGCGCGCGGCGAAGTGCTCGGCGAGATGCTGCTGGAAGAAGTAGTCGGTGAAGCCGTGCACGTAGATCACGGCGGCCTCGGTGGCGGCCGCGCCGGAATCCGGGAGGTAGCGCACCAGGGTTGCCGAGATGTCGCCCTCGCCGTCGGGGTCGGCGCCCAGCGGGATGGACCGCTGCTCGTACCCTGCTCCGAGGACATCCGGCCGCCACTTGCCTCCGGTCCGCTCCGTGATATCGGACACGTCTAGCGAGGTTTCGTTCGTCACGAGACCCAATGTAGGCGAGGTCCGGCCCGGAAAGAAGATCGCTCGCGACCTGGAGCGGGGGAGGTATCTATGTCACATTCACCGGGTTCGTTGCTGGAATGCGACGTCGCGAGGTGCACAATTGGCGATAGGTGAACGGCGGGTAACCTTATCGACCGCCGAGTCACGCCAGGCTCGAAACGAATACCTGCGCCCGTCGCAACAACCGCATAGCGCCCGTGCCCAGGCAGACCACCGTGCCGGTGGCCGCGCCAGAAGTGACAAGGAAGTCGATCTACCCGTGCCGAACGCTGCCATGACTGAAAAGACCGATGTAGTACTCATCGGTGCCGGGATCATGAGTGCCACCCTCGGTGCGCTGCTTCGCCAGCTGCAGCCGGAATGGTCGATCTCGTTGTTCGAGCGGCTGGACGCCGCGGCGGCGGAGAGCAGCGATCCCTGGAACAACGCGGGCACCGGACACTCGGCCCTGTGCGAGCTGAACTACAGCCCGCAGAACGCCGACGGCTCGGTCGACGTGACCAAGGCCATCGACATCAACGAGCGCTTCCAGGTGTCGCGCCAGTTCTGGGCCTACGCGGTGGAGAACGGTGTCCTCGGCGACCCGTCGCGCTTCATCAACCCGATCCCGCACGTCAGCTTCGTGCACGGCGCCGACGACGTGCAGTACCTGCGCAAGCGCTACGAGGCGCTGGCGCCGCACCCGCTGTTCGAGGGCATGGAGTACATCGACAGCCCCGACGAGTTCGCGCGCAGGCTGCCGCTGATGGCCAAGGGCCGCGACTTCTCCGACCCGATCGCGCTGAACTGGACCGACGGCGGCACCGACATCGACTTCGGTTCGCTCACCAAGGAACTGCTCGCCTACCTCGGCGCCACCGGCGCCAACCTGGCCTTCGGCCACGAGGTGCGCGACCTGAGCAAGCAGTCCGACGGCAGCTGGAAGATCCGGGTCCGCAACCTGCGCACCCGCCAGACCCGCACGGTCGAGGCCAAGTTCGTCTTCGTCGGCGCGGGCGGCGGCGCACTGCCGCTGCTGCAGAAGTCCGGCATCAAGGAGATCGCGGGCTTCGCGGGCTTCCCGGTCAGCGGCCAGTTCCTGCGCTGCACCAACCCGGACCTGATCAACAAGCACGAGGCCAAGGTGTACGGCAAGGCCGCCGTCGGCGCCCCGCCGATGTCCGTGCCGCACTTGGACACTCGCGTCATCAACGGCAAGCCCGGCCTGCTGTTCGGCCCGTACGCGGGCTGGACCCCGAAGTTCCTCAAGGACGGCAGCAACACCGACCTGTTCAAGTCCATCCGTGCCGGTAACCTCGCGCCCATGCTCGGCGTCGGCGTCACCGAGCTGTCGCTGGTCAAGTACCTGGTCTCCGAGCTGCTCAAGTCGCAGTCCGGCAAGGTCTACACCATGGAGGAGTTCATCCCGCGGGCCGACGGCCGCGACTGGGAGCTCATCACCGCGGGCCAGCGCGTGCAGATCATCCGCCGCAAGGGCATCGGCGGCGTGCTGGAACTCGGCACCGCCGTGATCGCCGCCGAGGACGGCTCCATCGCGGGTCTGCTCGGCGCCTCGCCGGGCGCCTCCACCTGCGTCACCGCCATGCTCGACGTGCTGCAGCGCTGCTTCCCGGGCCAGTACGCCGACTGGACCCCGCGCCTGCGCGAGATGATCCCGTCGCTCGGCGTGAAGCTCTCCGAGGACAAAGCCCTGTTCCACGAGATCTGGGACTGGACGAACAAGTCGCTGAACCTCGCGAACGCGAACACGCCGAGGCATGCAGGGGTCGCGCTGACGCCGTAGGTGTGATAGCAAGGCGCGATGATGTCAACGGTTGCTCTCAAACGGTCATGGGCGCAGGATCTCGATACGGCGACCCTGTATCAGCTGTTGAAACTTCGCGTCGAAGTCTTTGTCGTCGAGCAGAAGTGCGCCTACCCGGAGTTGGACGGACTCGACCTGCTGCCGGAGACCCGGCACTTCTGGCTCGACGACGAGGGGGAGGTCATCTGCACCCTGCGCCTGCTGGAAGAGCACGAGAACGGCGTCAAGTCGTTCCGCATCGGACGGTTGTGTACCGCCGTGGCCGCTCGTGGGCACGGGTACACGACCCGGTTGCTACAGGCGGCGCTGGCCGAGGTCGGCTCGGCGACGGTGCGGTTGAACGCGCAGACCTATCTCGTCGACATGTACTCCAAGCACGGCTTCGTGGCCGACGGTGAGGAGTTCGAGGACGACGGGATCATGCACGTGCCCATGCGGCGGGGGTAGGTAGGTTCGCGGGCTGTGTTTTCGGCGCGCTGGCGCGCGCGTGTTCGCGGCCCCCTGGTGTCTCGCGTCCGAGCGTTCGCGTCTCGCGCCTGCGGCGCATGCGTCGCGAACGCTCGGACGCGAGACGGGCCGCGAACGGGCTCGTAAGACTCGCCCCGGGGGTGGTCGGTGGTGCGTGGGGGTTGTGTTCTGGCTGGTGGAGGTGCTGGGCGCGGTCGGGGCTTTTCGGCTGTGTCGTGTGCCACCTTTCGAGCACGGGAGGCAGGCTGCGGACGGGGTCATATGACGCGCTCCGGGCGTGGTGGGGAGTCTGCGAGGGGCTCGTTCAGGTTCGACCGTCTGGCAAGCGCTCGGTCGGGGTGGTTCGTGGACAAGGCATGCGCGCCGCTTAGGGTGGGGGACGTGTCCTTGTCCCGGGTAGAAACCGCGCCGTCGTCTCGCTCGTCTCGTGTGGATACCGAGGCGGGGTTTCCGTTCTCGGCGGTGGTCGGGCAGGAGCGGTTGCAGCTGGCGTTGATCTTGTGCGCGGTGCATCCCGGTATCGGCGGCGTGCTGGTGCGCGGCGAGAAGGGGACCGCGAAGTCGACCGTGGTGCGGGCGCTCGCGCAGCTCCTGCCGCCGGTGGTGGACGAGACGGGTGCGCGGCCGGCGCGGCTGGTGGAGCTGCCGGTCGGCGCCACCGAGGATCGCGTGGTCGGATCGCTGGATCTGGAGCGGGTGCTGCGCGACGGCGAGCAGGCGTTCCGGCCCGGTCTGCTGGCGGCCGCGCACCACGGTGTGCTGTACGTCGACGAGGTGAATCTGCTGCACGACCATCTGGTGGACGTGCTGCTCGACGCCGCGGCCATGGGCCGCGTGCACATCGAACGCGACGGCGTCTCGCATTCGCATCCCGCGCGCTTCGTGCTGGTCGGCACCATGAATCCGGAAGAGGGCGAACTGCGTCCGCAGCTGCTCGACCGGTTCGGGCTCACCGTCGACGTGGCCGCCTCGCGCGACGTGGACGTGCGGATGGCGGTGGTGCGCCGCAGGCTCGACTACGAGGCCGACCCGGCGGGGTTCGCCGCCCGCTACGCCGCCGCCGACCGGGAGATCGCCGGGCGCATCCTGGCGGCCCGCGACCGGTTGCCCGAGGTCGCGCTCGACGACGTGGAGCTGCGGCGGATCGCGGCCCTGTGCGCGTCCTTCGACGTCGACGGCATGCGCGCCGACCTCGTGGTCGCCCGCACCGCGACCGCGCACGCGGCCTGGCGCGGCGGTGACGCCGTCACCGAGGACGACGTGCGGATCGCCGCGGAACTCGCACTGCCGCACCGGCGTCGGCGCGACCCGTTCGACGAACCCGGCATCAGCGAAGAGCAACTCGACGAAGCCATGAAAGAGGCCGCCGCGCAGGCCGATCGCGCGGAGGAGCCGACGCCGCCAACCGAATTCGACGGTGATCGCCCTGAGGCCGAAGGCTCCGACGGAGATCGCGGTCCCGAGGACCCCGACGACGGACCCGACGCGCCGCCCGAAGGCCCCGGCGGCGGTCCCGCCCCGCGCGAAGGACGCACCGGCGCACCGAATCCCAGCGCCGCGAAGCCGCCGCGATGGGAGGTGCCCGGCGTCGGCGAAGGCGCGCCGGGCCGCAGGTCCCGCGCCCAGACGAGGCACGGCCGGGTCGTCCGCTCCACCACCGAGACCACCGCGGGCCTGCATCTGCTCGGCACCGTCTTCGCCGCCGCGCCGCACCAGCACGGCAGGGGGCGCGTCGCGGGCCCCCTCGCCCTCGAAGCCGAGGACCTACGCGGCGCGTATCGCGAAGGGCGCGAAGGCAATCTGGTGGTCTTCGTGGTCGACGCGTCCGGCTCCATGGCGGCCAGGGACCGGCTGTCGGCCGTCACGGGCGCGGTGGTGAGCCTGCTACGCGACGCATACCAGCGCCGCGACAAGGTCGCCGTGATCACCGTGCGCGGCCAGGACGCCGAACTCGTGTTGCCCCCGACTTCCTCGGTCGACATCGCGGTCCGACGCCTCGCGGGTCTGCGCACCGGCGGTAAGACGCCGCTCGCGGCGGGCCTGCTGAAGGCGCGCGAGGTGATCCACCGGGAACGCGTGCGCGACCCGCGCCGCCGCCCGATGCTGGTGCTGCTCACCGACGGTCGCGCCACCGGCGGCGTCGACCCGGTGCCGCGCGCCCGCGCCGCCGCCGCCCTGCTCGCCAAGGACGCGGTCACGGCGATGGTGGTGGACTGCGAGCGGGGCATGGTGCGGCTCGGGCTGGCGGCGGAGTTGGCGGGCGCGCTGCGCGGCGGATATCTGCGGCTCGCGGAGTTGACCGGCGCCGCGGTCGCGGACATCGTCCGAGCGGGCTCCGTGGACGGTCCGGCGGCGAGGTCTGCCCGCGCGGCCTGACCGGCGCGGGCCAGGTGGTAGTGACGCACAAGGAGATTCGATGCCCAAGGGCGTGCCGGAGACGGTTCCGGACGATGGACTGACCACGCGGCAGCGGCGCAACCAGCCGGTGCTCGCGGTGCACACGGGTCCGGGTAAGGGAAAGTCGACCGCGGCGTTCGGGATGGCGCTGCGGGCCTGGAACCAGGGATTCGACGTCGCGGTCTTCCAGTTCGTGAAGAGCGCGAAGTGGAAGGTGGGCGAGGAGGCGGCGTTCCGCGCCCTCGGGCGGCTGCACGAGGAGACCGGAGCGGGCGGCGCCGTGGAGTGGCACAAGATGGGCGAGGGCTGGTCCTGGACCCGCAAGCACGGCACCGAGGAGGACCACGCGTCCGCCGCCCTCGCCGGCTGGCAGGAGATCGCGCGCAGGCTCGCCGCCGAACAGCATCGCTTCTACGTGCTCGACGAATTCACCTACCCGCTCAAATGGGGCTGGGTCGACGTGGACGAGGTGGTCGAGACGCTGGTCGGCAGGCCGGGCAACCAGCACGTCGTCATCACCGGTCGCGACGCGCCGCAGGCGTTGCTCGACGCCGCCGACCTGGTGACCGAGATGACCAAGGTCAAGCACCCGATGGACGCGGGTCGCAAGGGGCAGCGGGGGATCGAATGGTGAACCGGCGCGGTGTGGTCGCGCGCCGTCCGGTGGCGTGATGGGCGGTGTGCCTGCGGTCGTCGTCGCCGCGCCCGCCTCGGGGAGTGGGAAGACCACGCTCGCAACGGGTTTGATCGGCGCGCTGCGGCGGGCCGGGCACCGTGTCGCGCCGTTCAAGGTCGGGCCGGACTACATCGACCCGGGATACCACGGGCTCGCGGCGGGACGGCCCGGCCGCAACCTCGACCCGGTGCTCGTCGGCGCCGATCGGGTGCTGCCGCTGTACCACCATGGCGCCGCTGGCTGTGATCTCGCGGTGGTCGAAGGCGTCATGGGACTGTTCGACGGCCGCATCGACGAGCACGAAACCGGCCCCGTCGCCGAGGGATCCACCGCCCAGGTGGCCAGCCTGCTCGGCGCGCCCGTGGTACTGGTGGTGGACGCCCGCGGGCACAGCCAGAGCCTGGCCGCGCTGTTGCACGGCTTCGCCACCTTCGACAGCGGCGTGCGGCTCGGCGGCGTCATCCTCAATCGCGTCGGCAGCGAACGCCACGACCAGGTGCTGCGCGCGGCGTGCGCGCGGGTCGGGCTGCCCGTTCTCGGCTCGCTGCCCCGCATGGACGCCCTCGAGGTGCCCTCCCGCCACCTGGGTCTGATTCCCGCCGTCGAGCACGGTGCGGCGGCTGCGGCGGCCGTGGCGGCGATGACGGAACTCGTTGCCGCCCACGTGGATCTGGCGGCCATTGCGGCGCTGGCGCGACCGACGTTCGGCGGGGTCGCCTGGGATCCGGTCGCGGCGGTGCGGGAAGTCGCGGGCGACGCGGCCCTGCGTTCCGGTTCGAATGGCACGGTCTCCACCGACCAAATGAGCTCTTCGGACCTAGCGGGCGGGCGTGCGGAGGGCGAGGAAAGTGGCCGCGAGCCTGCCGGGTCGACGTCAGCGTCGTCGATCGGGGACGGCCGGGAGCTTTCTGACGAGGATGCGGTCGATGCCACCCAGACGAGCCGCGCCGGTCGGTGGGGCGGCGATGCACCGAGTCCGGGACGGTCGACCACGGGACGCGGCAGGCCGACCGGTGCCGAGGGCGATTCCGATAGTGATGCGGCGATTCGGGCAGACCGCGGGCCCGTGATCGCCATGGCGGGCGGTCCCGCCTTCACCTTCGGCTATGCCGAGCATCGCGAACTGCTGACCGCGGCCGGGGCGCGGGTGGTCGTCTTCGATCCGCTGCGCGACGAACTACCCACCGGCACAGCGGGTCTGGTGCTGCCCGGTGGATTCCCCGAGGAGCACGCCGCCGATCTCGCGGCCAACACGGCCCTGCTCGCCGCCGTTCGCGAGCACGCAGGCGCCGGGTTGCCGATCCACGCCGAATGCGCGGGCCTGCTCTACCTCACCCGATCCCTCGACGGCCACGCCATGGCGGGCGTCGTCGACGCCGACGCCGAATTCGGCCCGCGCCTGACCCTCGGCTACCGGGACGCCGTCGCATTGGCCGATTCCGCGCTGTGGCGGGCGGGGGAGCGGGTGCGCGGCCACGAGTTCCACCGCACCAGGCTCGTCGTCGCCACCACCGACGCCCCGGCCTGGGGCTGGCACGACGGCGCGGGCGCCCGTGTCCGCGAGGGCGCGCTCGTCGGCCACGTCCACGCCTCCTACCTGCACACCCACCCCGCCGGAAACCCCACTGCGACAGCCCGTTTCGTCGCCGCGGCGGCCGACTACGCCCGTGTGCCGCACTGAGCTCCGCGCGCCTGTCGCGTCCGCCCACGCGGGGCAGGTTGCACCGCGGACCGCCGCCGTGTCGACGCCGCTGCCCGCGGCCCGTCTGTTAGGTGGTCGCCGATGACCGGCCGATCCGGGGCCCGGCCACCGGACCTTCCCGGCGCATCGCACCGATCAGGAGTTGTGCCGGTCGCGATCGGCGTCGGTATGCGACCGGGCGCGGCCTCCGCGGCGATTCTGGCCGCCGTCCGGCACGTGCTCGACGACGCACCCCTCGTTTGCCTCGCCACCATCGACCGGCGCGGCGACGAACCGGGCCTTCGGACAGCCGCCGAAGAACTGGGAGTCCGCGTGCGCACCTTCACCGCAGCCGAATTGGATGCCGTCACGGTGCCCACACCGGCGGCCCGCACCAAGGCGGCGGTGGGTGCAGCCGGTGTCGCCGAGGCCGCGGCCGTTCTCGGATCGAATGGAGGAGTTCTGATGCGCGCCAAAGAGATTCACGGCGATGTCACCGTGGCGGTGGCGCGCATCGGCTGAACAGGGCTGCACTGGGACTGTCGCCGCGCCCAGGCACACGCCAGGACCCGGCCCCTGGTGCGACGGCCGCGCGCTGCGATGGCCGCCGCGACAGGCGTCGCCGAGGCTGGGGCCGTCTTCGGGTCGAACGGGGGAGTTCGGATGCGTGACCAAGAGATTCACGGCGATATCGCGCTGCCGTGGCGCGCCTGCGCTGAACGGGCTCACAGGGGCCCGTCGCCGCGCCCTGGTCCACGCCGAGGCGCGGCGCGCAGATCAGGGCGCCACGGACGACCAATCGGCGAACCCGGTGGGATCGTGGCGTCCGAGGGAGGCGTGTTCGAACAGACCCCAGCCCTCGGCGGAACCGCAGCGGGCGTGCGCCACGTGATCGATGACGCCGAAGGGGACGCGGGCGGCGATCGCGGGGTCGGTGAGGTCGTAGCGGCGGGACTCGGACCAGTCGCGGCCCTTCCACTGACCGTGCAACCAGTCGGGGTCGCCGCCGTAGCCGCAGCCGACGTGCAGCGGGACGCCGGCGCTCGGGGTGATCTCGACCTCCAGCGACTTGCCGTCCGGTGTGGTGAGATCGAGCCGCGCGGCGACGGGAATCCTGGTGCCCGAACGGTATCGGATGCTGACGCGCGGCCAGCCGAGCTGTTCGGTGCGGCCGTCCGGCCAGACGCGCACCGCGTCGTTGAGGGTGCGCCTGCCGTCCGGTTCCTCCTGCACGATCACCACGATCGCGAAATCGTCGAAACGCAGCGGCACGTACAACCACCAGAAACCGCCGGAGGGCTCGGCGGCGGCGCGTCCGGGCGGCTCCGTCTCACCGATCGGCCGGATGCCCCAGGAGCGGTCGCGGGTCCCGGTCCACACCGCGGGGTCGACCGTGATGTCCGTGCCGTCCACGCTCAGTGTCCCCGCCCACGAACCGACCTGCGCGAAGCGGGACGCCTCGATGATGGGCCTGCTGCCGTTGAGGATCAGATGCGGTTGTTCCTGCACGGCGGGGAAGGCTCCGGTCCAGGTGAGATCGCAGCTCAGTTCGTCGTGTTCGCAGACGACGCGCACCCGCTGCAGCGGTTCGAGCACCTCGACGCGGTACCCGCCCACCTTCATGTCCAGACTGCGATCACCGAGCGCGTCGGAGAAGCGCACCGAGCGCACCTCGTCACCGCGGCGGACGGCGACGTAGGCGTCGGTCACCCCCAGGTTCGGGTAGACGCCGAGCCCGCTGATCAGCAGGGTGCCGCCGTCGCGGTCGTGGGCGTTGAAATAGCTGCGGTCGTAGAAGTTCCGGTCGCTGGTGCCGACCCTGGTCATCGGGAGCGGGGTCTGGTGGATCGGGTATTCGTCGAGCGGCGCGGGTGTGGTCACGGTGTTCCTCATGTCCAGTCGTAGGTTCCGTCGAGCAGCGCCTCCAGGCTTGCCCGGTGCATCACGTAGTCGTCCCGGTCGGGAGTGTCGGTGTCCTCGCCGAAGTGGATCATTCTGCGCTTGACCCTGGCCATCACGATCGCGTGCCGCAGCGCGGCGTAGACCAGGTAGAAATCCAGGTCGCGCACCGTATAGCCGGTCAGCTCTTGGTATTTCGCCACCACCTCGGAGCGGCGCAGGAAGTCGGGCAGGCCCGGCTGGTCGAAGCGGGTGGCGAGATCCTGGAAGAACCGGTGGATGAAGACGATCCAGGCGATGTCCAGCTCACGCGGACCCAAACCGGCCATCTCCCAGTCCAATACGGCGACCGGCTCGAACCCGTCGTAGATGATGTTGCCCGGCCGGGAGTCGCCCCAGGACAGCACGTCCGGACCGGGGTCCTCCGGCCAGTGCGCGTCCAGCCAGTCGAAGGCGCGCTCGATCAACGGGACCGGATACCCGTCGTCGGCCAGCGCCCAGCGGTACCAGGCGCGATGCCAGTCCACGTGCCTGCGCAACGCCTGCCCCGGCCCGTCCAGCATCGGGAAACGGCTCGCCGGGTCCGGGATGGCGTGGATCTTCGCCATTACGGCGAGCGTCTTGGCGGTGAGCAGCGCGCGTTCGGCGGGTTCGGCGTCGAACAGCCAGCCGTAGAAGACATACGGCGGGTTGTCGGCGGGAACCCGTCCTTCGATTCGGCGCATCACGAAAAACGGTGTGCCGAGCACGCTTTCGTCGGTCTCCAGCCAGCACAGCGGCGGCACCGGCACGTCGGTGGCGGCCGCGACCCCGGCCATCACGTGGTACTGCTTGGCCAGATCGTAGGTCTCGAAGACCGGGAAATCGGCGGCGCTCGGGGCCAGCCGCGCGACGAACGAGCCGCCCTCGTCGCGGCCGTTCACCCGCCATTCGGCATCGAAGAGCACCGAGGCGCTCGACATCCCGGAGCCCTGCGGCAGCGTCAGCTCGTGGACGCGCGGCGGCTCGTCGGCCGAGACCTTGCCCGCGAGCCAGCGCGACAAATCCTCGGTGAGTCCCTGTAGATCGCGTTCGCTGATAGTGAGCTGGCGCCGCTCGGTCGGATCGGGCTCGTCGGCCATCATCGTCCTCCTGTAGTCGGGCGGCGGGCCGCCCACCACCCGGCAATTCCGCCCGGGATACGTGACTGTAACGCGTTCTAATTCGGTGTCGCCGGGAATCGTCGGGAATAGTTCGCTGACCGAACTCCGGGGTTGACAGGGGTCGCCCTCATCCTTCTGGAGTACCGCGGCTACCCCGTGCGACGGAGCTGGAAATCGGGATGCCGCCGGAAGCGCCGAGGCGGCCCGCGCGGCTACCTTCGCTCACGGAAAGTCACCCAGGGCAGCGAGGAGGGATTCGTGCGGCAGCGCGACGGGCGAACCAGGCGCAGCGTCTCCGAGTGTCGGCGAGGTGCTGCCGTGCGGAATCGCAGCGAGGGGACCATCAGCGCAGTGCCCCGGCGCAGCGGTGTCGAGCATCGGCGAGGGGCGGCTCTGCGGGAGCGCGACGGGCGAACCATGAACTCGGCGTCCGCGGGCACGGCGGTGCCGAGTGTCGACGAGGTGTCGCTGTGAGCGCCATCGGTACGGAGGTGCTGGAACGAGACCGCGAGGACGTGGTCGATTCGTCGCCCCGGTGGTCGCTACCGGCCCGCATCGGCTTCCGGTTCTGTTTCGCCTACCTGCTGCTGTTCTGTCTGACGTTCGCGCAGATCCTGTTCGTCTTCACCGGTGTCGCCATGCGCTGGCTGCCGGAATCGGCGATCCGATGGCAGATGGACGTGGTCGAGCCGGTGGCCCGATGGACGGGCGAGCACGTCTTCGGCGTCGACGCGGTGATTCACGAGAGCGGTAGCGGTGACCAGACCATCATCTGGGTGCTGATCTTCTGCCTGCTGGTTGTCGCCGCCGTCGTCACCGTGACCTGGTCGGTACTGGACCGTCGCCGCGCAGGCTACGGCGCCCTCGGCGGGTGGTTCGTCACCTTCCTGCGGCTCTGCCTCGGCGGGCAGATGCTCTGGTACGGCTTCGCCAAGGCGGTGCCGAACCAGATGCCCTACCCGTCGCTGACGCGACTGCTCGAGCCCTACGGCAACCTCAGCATGACCGAGGTGCTGTGGAATCAGGTCGGCGCGTCGCCGTCCTATCAGGTGCTGCTCGGCATCGCGGAAGTGCTCGGCGGCCTGCTGCTGTTCTGGCCGCGCACCGCGACCGTGGGGGCGATGCTGAGCCTGGTGAGCATGGCGCAGGTCTTCGTGCTGAACATGACCTACGACGTGCCGGTCAAGATCCTGTCCTTCCACCTGATGCTCATCGCGCTGGTGGTGCTGGCGCCGCAGGCCAGGCGGCTGGCGAATGTGCTTGTGCTGGAACGGTCTTCGGAACCGGCCACGCAGCCGTCGCTGTTCCGCTCGGCGCGCGCCAACCGGATCGCCGCCGCCTTGCAGGTGGCGCTCGGCCTGTGGACGTGCTCGGGCGCCGTGTACACCGCGGGGGACTCCTGGCACGAATATGGTTACGGCGCACCGAAGCCCGCGCTGTACGGCATCTGGAATGTCACCGAGTTCACCGTGGGCGGCCACCCGCTGCCGCCGTTGACCACCGAGCCGACCCGGTGGCAGCGCCTGGTGTTCGACAAGTTCGCCACCAGCTACCAGCGCATGGACGGCGCGTTCGTGCCCGTCCTCGCCGACGTCGACACCGCCGCGGGCACCCTCACCATGACCGCGCCGTCGACCGCACCGGATGTCGCGCCGACGCGGGTGGCGACCTTCACCTTCGAACGTCCCGAGCCCGACCGGCTCACCCTGCGTGGCGATCTGGGCGGCCGGCCGGTCACGCTCGCCCTGGAAGAGTTCGACCTGAACGACCTTCCGTTGCGCGGCGAGCGATTCCACTGGATCCAGGAGGTTCCGGACCTGAACTGAAAGGGCCGGCCCGCGGGACTGCGGGCCGGCCCAGGGTCAGCGGTGGAGCGGGTCAGCCCTTCATCAGCTCGACCGCGGGCCGTTCGCCCTCGCCTTCGTCCGAGGCTGCCTCGGGCGCGTGCTCGTCCGACGCCGCTTCCGGTGCGTGGGAGCGGCTCGGCAGCAGGACCGCCATCACGATCACGACCAGCGCCAGCACGGCGGAAACCCCGAAGGCCAGGCTCATGCCGTCGAGGTGAGCGGCGACGGGATCGGCGCCCTCGTCGATCAACTGGGTGCTGCGGGTGGACATGACGGTCACCACCAAGGCGGTGCCGAAGGCCGCGGCGACCTGCTGCAGCGTGCCGAGCATGGAGCTACCGTGCGAGTAGAGGTGCATCGGGAGCGCGCCGAGACCCAGGGTGAAGACGGGCGTGAAGGCCGCGGCCAGCGACACCATCATCAGGACGTGCAGGCCCAGCAGCTGCCAGTACGGCATGGTCATCGAGATCTGCGTGAAACCGGCCAGGGACGCGGCGACGCCGATCGAACCGGGGATCACCAGGACGCGGCCGCCGAAGCGGTCGAACAGGCGGCCGACGGTCGGGCCGAGCAGACCCATGGCGAGACCGCCGGGCATGACGAGCAGGCCGGTCTCGAGCGGGCTCAGACCGCGCAGGTTCTGCAGGTACAGCGGCAGCAGGATCATCGAGCCGAGCATCGCGAGGAACGCGATCGACATGAGGATCAGCGCCTTGGCGTAGGTGCTGATCAACAGGATGCGCAGGTCGAGCAGCGGCGTGCCGGTGCGCTGCAGGCGCAGCTGGCGCGCGGCGAACACGCCGATGAGCGCCAGTCCGGCGGCGACGATCAGCGCGGGGCCGGTGACGTTGCCGGACTCGAACCGGCTGAGGCCGTACACGAGGCTGCCGAATCCGACCGCGGCCAACGCCACGCTGGACACGTCGATCGCGCCGGACTGCGGTTCGCCGATGTTCTCGAGTCGCTTCAGCCCCAGCCAGGTGACCGCGGCGGCGATGGGCAGCACCATCACGAACAGCCAGCGCCACGAGCCTGCCTGCAGCACCAGCCCGGACAGGACCGGTCCCATGGCGGGCGCCACCGAGATGGCGAGGGTGACGTTGCCCATGACCCGGCCGCGGTCCTGCTCGGGCACGACCGTCATGAGGGTGGTCATCAGCAGCGGCATCATGACCGCGGTGCCGCCGGCCTGGATGATCCGGCCGAGTAGCAGCACCTCGAACGCCGGGGCGACGGCGGACAGCGCGGTGCCGGCGAGGAAGACGAACATCGCGATCGCGTAGGCACGGCGGGTCGTGACCCGCTGGAGGAACCAGCCGGTGGCCGGGATGACCGCGGCCATGGTGAGCATGAACGCGGTGGACACCCACTGCGCCGACCGTTCGGTGACATCCAGGTCGGTCATCAGGCGCGGGATCGCGTTGATCATGATGGTCTCGTTCAGGATCACCACGAAGGTCGCGAGCACCAACAATAGGATGACGGTCGGCGTCCGCCGCCCGGTCGGACTGGCGGATGGGACGGCGGGCATCGGGTTACCTCCGAGGTGATCGTGAGCGTGCGAAGACGTGTGGCCCGGTGCCGAGTTATCGAGCCGTGTTCCGGCCGCCACACGAGATCAGACGAGAACTGTTGGCGCAACTCATCGGGCGCGGGACAGTATTCCGCTCACCACCGACGAAAATCACTCGATTTTGCCGGGCTCCTGGTGAATCGAGCCATGGAAAAAGCCTGCCGACCAGCGGCTTTCAGCGGAGCGTCTCGGCGATGGTGACGCTGGTCACATCGCGTGGCGCCCTTCGGTCGGCGACTTCGGCCGCTCCCTCGATAGGGGGAGGACGCGAAGAGCTCGCCGTCACCCGCGCGGAAAGCGCTTGCTGCCTCGGCGTCCCCGCGCGGCCGGGTAGCCGAGCCTCGGATAGCCGAGGCCGCCCCACGGTCCCGGCTGGACGTGGGTCGCTTCGACGCCCGGGGTTCGGCGGATGAAACTGTGGATTCGCTTGTGCCGCAACGGTTGCCGGGATGAATGCGAGCACGCGCGGTGCACGAGGCGCGGTGGCGGCCGGTCGTGCGCGAGTAGTGGAGACGTTCCGGTCGGCGCTCGCCTTTCGCACCGCCAGTGGTGCGCCGCGGTGAGCTATCGCTCGGATTCGGCGCGGTTTGCGGCGCTGCGTGCCGACGCCCGCCGGGCAGGCCGTAGGCTCGAACACTGTGCCGAACACGTCTGACAACACCGAGGAACAGGTGGAATCCCACGCCGCCGCCCAGCCTGCGGGCGATCCGAACTACCTGGTGGGGCTCGATCTGAACGGCCGCCGCGTCGTCGTGATCGGCGGCGGAACGGTGGCCCAGCGCAGGCTCGGCCTGCTCATCGCCTCGGGCGCGGACGTGCACGTCATCAGCCGTGAGGTCACCCCGGCGGTCGAGGGGATGGCCACCTCCGGGCAACTCACCGTCACGTTGCGCGCCTATTCCGACGGCGATCTGGAGGGCGCCTGGTACGCGATCGCCTGCACCGACGAACCCGAGACCAACGCCGCCGTCGTCGAGGAAGCCAACCGGCGCTGCGTCTTCTGCGTGCGCGCCGATGTCGCCCGGCTCGGCACCGCGGTCACCCCGGCCACGGCCCGCTACGACGGCCTCACCCTCGGTGTGCTGGCCAGCGGGCAGCACCGCCGCTCGGCTGCGGTGCGCAACGCGCTGCTGGAAGCGCTGCAATCCGGTGTGGTGAGCGATGATTCGTCGCCGATGACCCCCGGTGTCGCGCTGGTCGGCGGCGGACCCGGCGATCCCGATCTGATCACCGTGCGCGGGCGCCGACTGCTGGCTCGGGCGAACCTGGTGGTCGCCGACCGTCTCGCGCCCCCGGAACTGCTGGCCGAGCTGGGACCAGACGTCGAGGTGGTCGACGCGGCCAAGATCCCGTACGGCCGCGCGATGGCGCAGGAGGCGATCAACGCCGCGCTCATCGAGGGCGCGAAGGCGGGCAAGTTCGTGGTGCGGCTCAAGGGCGGTGACCCGTACGTATTCGGTCGCGGCTACGAGGAGCTGGAGGCCTGCGTCGAGGCGGGTATTCCGGTGACCGTCGTCCCCGGCGTCACCAGTCCCATCTCGGTGCCTGCCGCCGCCGGCATCCCGGTGACCCACCGCGGCGTCACGCACGAGTTCGTCGTGGTCAGCGGGCACGTCGCGCCGGATCACCCGGATTCGCTGGTGGACTGGCCCGCGCTGGCCCGGCTGCGCGGCACGCTCGTGCTGATGATGGCGGTGGAGCGGATCGAGCAGTTCGCCACCGCACTGCTGGACGGCGGACGTCCCGCCGACACCCCGGCGACCGTCATCCAAGAGGGCACGTTGCGCACCCAGCGAGTGCTGCGCGCCGACCTCGGCACCGTGGCCGCGCGCGTCCGCGAGGAAGGCATCCGGCCGCCCGCGATCGTGGTGATCGGCCCGACCGCCGGATTCTCCGCGGAGCTCTGACAGGCCGCGAAACAGATGTACCGGGGTTGTCGACGGATCTCGTCCGGCCGCGCCCGCTGTGCGTACTCCGCGTTCGCTCCGACCGTGCGCGGGGTTGCCGACGGGCTTCGTCCGGCGAGGAAGTCGGCGGCGCGGGGCGCTGTCGGGGGCTTCATCCGGTCACGCCCGTGGGAACGGAGCACTTCGGCTATCAATTACAGTGACTCCCTGTGCTCCAGAATCCCGCTGCGACGATGCAGTACCCGGTGACGCAGCGGGCCTTCGGGCTCGCGATCCTAGTTTTGAGCGGGCTGCAACTCATGGTCGTGCTCGACGGCACGGTGGTGATCTTCGCGCTGCCGCGGCTGCAAGATCAGATGGGACTGACCAGCGCGGGCAGTGCGTGGACGGTCACCTCCTACGGCCTCACCTTCGCCGGGCTCATGCTGCTCGGCGGCAGGCTCGGCGACGCGTTCGGCCGCAAACGCATGCTGATCTACGGCGTCGCCCTCTTCACGCTGGCCTCGCTGGCGTGCGGCCTCGCCCAGGGACCCGCGATGCTGATCGCCTCCCGCGCGGTGCAGGGCGCCGGGGCCGCGGTCGCGGCGCCCGCCGCATTGGCCCTGGTGGCAACGACTTTCGCGCCGGGTAAAGCGCGGAACCAGGCGATCGCGATCGTCGGGTCCATGGTCGGCATCGGCTCGGTCGGCGGACTCGTGGTCGGCGGCGCGCTGACGCAGCTGTCCTGGCGCTGGATCTTCCTGATCAATGTGCCGATCGGCCTGCTCATCGTGCTCGGCGCGGTCTACTGCCTGGCCGACACCGGGCACCACCGCGTCGCCCTCGACGTGCGCGGCGCCGTGCTCGGCACCCTTGCCTGCGCCGCCATCGTCTTCGGGGCCACCGAAGGACCGGCGATGGGCTGGACCAGCCCGGCCATCATCGGCTCGCTGATCGGCGGCCTGGTGTTGCTCGTGGTGTTCGTGCTCGCCGAACGCAATGTCGACGACCCGCTGCTGCCGTGGTCGCTGTTCGGCAGCCGTGACCGCGTCACCACCTTCCTGCTGATCCTGCTCGCGGGCGGCGTGCTCGGCGCGATGACGTACTTCGTCGCGCAGTTCCTGCAGAACGTCATCGGCTACGGTCCGCTGGAGGCGGGTGTCGCGTCGATCCCGTTCACCGTCGGCATCGGCATCGGCGGCGCGCTGGCCTCGAAACTGGCGATGATGGTCGCGCCGCGCTGGCTGCTCGCGGGTGCGGCCGTGGTGCTCGCCCTCGGCCTGCTGTTCGGTTCGACGCTCGACCGCGACGTGACGTACCTGCCGACGCTGCTGATCCTGCTGATCGTCATCGGTTTCGGCGTCGGCATCGCGATGGTGGTGGCGCCGCTGTGCGTGCTGGTCGGCGTGCCGCCCAACGACATCGGCCCGCTCGCCGCGGTCGGGCAGATGTTCATGAACCTGGGCACGCCGCTGGCGATCGGCGTGCTGACCCCGATCGCGGTGTCGCGCACGCTGTCGCTGGGCGGCAAGACCGGCAATGTCTCGGGCATGACCTCGGCGGAGATCGACGCGCTCGGCAGCGGGTACACGCTCGTGCTCGCGGTCTGCGCGGGCGTCGCGGTGCTGATCGGGCTGATCGCCCTGACGCTGCGCTTCACGCCGCAGCAGATCGCGCAGGCCCACCACGCCCAGGAAGAGGCGCAGCGAGCCTGAGCGCCGCGCTTCAGAACCGCCCGGCGACCTTGCGCGGGGTGACCCGGACGATGACCCGGGCGGCGTCGTGCACCGAGGCCGGGTTGAAGTCGGCGTACAGCTGGCCGGTGTACTCGAGCGAGAGCTCGTTGGGCAGGGTCTTGTCCGGATCCGGCGTCAGGGTCGCGGTGCCGCGGATCTCGGCGTAGACGTAGGGGTTCTCGGGCGGGTTGATCAGCAGGGTCACCCGCGGGTCCTTGGCGAGGTTCTTGGCCTGCTGACGCTCCACCGTGGTGGAGAACAGCAGGTCGTCGCCGTCGCGCTTCAGCCAGATCACGGTGAGATGTGGTTGCCCGTTCGCGCCGACGGTGGCCACGGTGGCGAACACGTTCGACTCGTCGAGGTACTTCTTCAGGTCATCGGAGAGCACAGCTGTACCGGTCATGTCCCGGTGGAACACCTGGACGCATCCGCGCATTCCCGGCGTGTCCTCGCTCCGCGTCCGAATTTCATCCTTCGCGGTATTCGCTTGTCCAGGAACGGCTTCGGGCCGAAACATGGAAGACCCGGGGGCCTTTGCCCGCCCCCGGGTCTCGGTGTGCCGCCCATGTCGCCTACCGGTATCGGTGGGATCGGATCACTCTCACCGCGACGCGTCCTACGTTTGGACCACCTCCGCATGGGCGCGGAGAGCGGGTTTTGAACCCGCACCTCGTCGCATCGCGTCCGCTCCTCGAGACCCGGTCGTCGGCGGCGAATACTCAATCTGGAGCGATAGTCTGAGTTTGTGCCACGGCTCGCCCGCTCGGCGGCCGGTCCGTGGCTTCAGGCTGATCTTCAGGTTGAGCTTGCGCTCTTCGCGCATCCCCCGCGGCGCGGGGGAGTTCGTGGGGCATCAGCGGAACAGGTAATCGAAGACCACCTTGCCGGTCTTGCGATCGGTGACCTCGGCGGCGTTGGCCTCCTCGCGAGCGAACTTCACCGCCTGCGCCAGCTTCTCGATCCGGCCGACCACCTCGTTGACCCGCCGCGCAGGCAGCGCGCCGGAGAACTTCACCGTCGTCCAGTAGCCGACGGCGATGTCCTCGTAGTACACCTCGACCTGGGCCGGGTGCTTGTCGGTGGCCTCGGCCTTCACGTGGTTGCGCGGCACCTTCTTGGTGCGGATGGTGCGCACGTGCTCGGTGCGCCAGGTGTCGGAGGAATCGTCGAACGCCCAGGCCTCGGCGGCGTCGAGCACCGGGAGCCGCTTCACGAAGGCCAGCAGATCAGCGAGCTGCTTCTCCAGGAACAGCAGGTACGGCACCGGGACGTCGTCCAGCAGCGTCTCTCCGTCCACCACCACATCGGCCGCGGCGGTGCGGTTCGCCCAGTCCTTGGTCGCGGTCACGTCGAACAGCCGGGTCAGCGTGGCGGCGGTCTGCCGCAGCACCTCCTCCGACTTCACCTGGACGCGCGTCGACTCCGGCGGAAGCTGTTCGCCCTCTTCGTCCTTCGGCTGGTAGACGCGCGAGATGCCGGCCAGCAGCGTCGGCTTCTGCAGCAGGTTCTGGGTCTCGGCGAGCTCGCGCAGCGCGCCGCTCTTCACGCCCTTCTCCACCGCGATGATCTGATTCAGCTTGGTCATTCGTCCTCCCCGTCGCGCCGCGACTCCTGTACTCGGCCGCCGGTCGCTCGATTCGTCGTCCGCGACGCCAGATTTCGGTAACCCCCCGTCGTCGCTGCGGCAACGGTACCGGCGCCCCGGCGGGAGCCGCATCCCATTTTCCTTGCGCGCGCCACGGTGGGATTTGTCGTGCGGAGCTCAACACAGCAGATAGCACAAGCACAGCAGCTCGGCGACATGTAGCCCACACACTCTGCGCATAGCGGAAGGCCCGAGCCATCGCGACACACGAGCGGTCGCCGACACGATTCCCGCGGTGCAGTTCGCCACCGCGGTGGTGGTCAGGTGTGCCGCGGTGGCGAATTCCACTGACCGGAGGCGTTGTCGGCGGCCGCGCGGTCGAGAAGACTGGACCGATGTCCTCGAAGGTGGAGCGGGAGCTGCTGGAGCGCTGGACGGCATTGGCCGGGCCCGCGGCCGAGCCTGTCGGAGCCGACCTGGTGCGCCGCTACGGCGAGCCGCATCGGCGCTATCACACCGTCGAGCACTTGGCGGCCATGCTCCGCGTGATCGATGAGCTGGCCGACCAGGCCGATGACGCGACTGCGGTGCGGTATGCGGCGTTCTTCCACGACGCCGTCTACGCCGTCGACCGCGCCGACAACGAGGAGCGTAGCGCCGAACTGGCCGAGGCAGTCCTCGAGAAGCTCGGCGCGCCGACCGAACTCGTCCGCGAAGTGGCACGCCTGGTGCGTCTCACGACCACCCACGACCCCGCACACGACGACCGCAACGGCGGGGTGCTCTGCGACGCCGATCTCGCGGTGCTCGCCGCCGACGAACCCGGCTACGCCGCGTACACCGCCGCGGTCCGCGCCGAATACGCCCACGTACCCGACGATCTGTACCGCGCGGGCCGCACCGCCGTCCTCGAGGCCCTGGCCCGCCAGCCGCGCCTGTTCCACACCGAAATCGCCCGGCACCGCTACGAATCCACCGCCCGCGCCAACCTCCGCCGCGAACTCGCCGCATTGGCCGAGCCGCCCCGCTGAACGCACCCACGTGACGCATACCGTTTGCGCGGCTCGCAGGCGCTGTGCCTCTGTGCTGAGTGTGCGGGCTATGCATCGCCGAGCTGCTGTGCTTGTGCAACCGCGCCGTGATCGCCGTGTCGACCTCGGTCGAGCCCTCGTGCCGAGCTGTCGCGCGCTGGACTGACGCGGTGAGCAGCCTCGCTGAGCGCCCCGTGCGCACGCCTCGCAGCCCCTGTGGTCTCGGCGTGGGGTGTGGAAGGTGTGCGCGCCCAGCCTTGCCGTTCCGCTCCGCTGCGTCGGGCTCGCCATCGGCCGAGCCGCTGCGCTGAGCCTTTCGGCACACACCCTTCGCACTCCGCGCAGGCGCTACGCCTCTGTGCGGAGTGTGCGGGCTATGTGTCGCTGATCTGCGGTGTCTGCACTACCGAGCCGTGGTTGCCGTGTTGAGCTCGGCCTAGCCTCGAACCGAGCTATTTCGCGCTGGTGTCGCGCGCCGCCTCGCTGGGCGTACCCCGGATGCGCAGGCCGTTCACAATCCTCACAGACGATCTAGTCTCTGTGAGGCGTATGGAAGGTCTGCGCACTCGACCTTGCTGCGCCGCTCAGCGCTGGTGCGCTCGCCATTCGGGCCGAGCCGCTGTGCTGGGCCTCATCCTGGTGGCGCGGAGCGTCCGCACGCCTCGTAGGTGTTGCGCGGAGAGTGCGGGCCAGGTGGCGCCCGGGGTGCGGAACAGTGTTGGGGCGCAGATGGTTTCATGTCGGCATGACGACGATTGGATTGATCGGTAGCGGGCATGTCGGCGGCACTGTCGCGCGATTGGCGGTGGACGCTGGGCTGGACGTGGTGCTGAGCAACTCGCGGGGGCCGGAGACGCTGGCGGACCTGGTGGCCGAACTCGGGCCGCGGGCGCGGGCGGCCACCGCGGCGGATGCGGCCGCGGCGGGCGACATCGTGATGGTCACGATGCCGTTGAAGAACTACCGGGAGGTGCCGGTGGAGCCGTTGGCGGGCAAGGTCGTGATCGACACCAACAACTACGCCCCGGCCCGCGACGGCAATATCCCCGAACTCGATGCGGGCGAGGCGACCTCGAGCGAACTCCTGCAAAAGCATCTGCCGACGTCCAAGGTGGTCAAGGCGTTCAACAACATCTTGTTCGCGCACCTGGGCGCGCTGGCCCGCCCGGCCGGTTCCGGCGACCGCTCCGCCCTGCCGATCGCGGGCGACGACGCCGAGGCGAAAGCCGCTGTCGCGCAACTGCTCGACGCGCTCGGCTACGACACCGTCGACCCCGGTCCGTTGCGTGAAAGCTGGCGCTCGGAAGTGAACACCCCGGTGTACGGCACCCCTTACGCTGCGGGCACCCCTTTCTGGGAACACGACCCCGCGCCCGCCCCGGTAGAGACGATCCGCACGGCCCTCGCTGCCGCCCAGCGCTGACAGAGTCGTCGTTCCAACCGTGTGTCGGCTCGTGCCAATTGCGCGCAGAGCCGCCTGGCTGAGTGCGCCTTTCGATACGCAGCCCTTTCACACGCCTCGCAGACGCTGTGGCCTCTGCGAGGCGAACAGAAGGTTTGCGAAGCTTCCGCTTGCCGCGCAGAACGAAATCGCTGATGGCGCCGTGACGCTCGGCAGATCCGGGCGGTGGCGGGCTCAGGTGATGATGAGAAGTTCGGTGGGGGAGGCGATTTCGGTGCGCAGTCCGGCCTTCTCCGCGACCCGGGCCACGGCGCGGATGTCGGCCGGTTCGGCGCGGGTGAGGACGAGCGCGCGGGCCAGCAGGCCCTTGTGGTGCTTGTTGAAATGACTCACCACGGTGCGGGTGCCGTCGGGGTGCTCGGTGAGCACGTTGGCGGTGATGGCGCCGGGGACGCGGCCGAGTTGCTGGTAGGTGCCCGAGCGCAGATCGACGACGAGGTCGCCCGCGGCCTCGGCCAGCAGGGCCTCGGGCAGGACGTCGCGCCAGACCGCCGAGAGGGTGGGCAGACCCGGCAGCTTGGAGCCGCCGGAGAGCCGGTAGGCGGGGATCGGGTCGCCCGCGCGCACCGCGCCGAACAGCGCGGAGCCGATGCCGAGCCGCGCGTACGCCTTGGCGCGCTGCGCCTTGGTGAACGACTTCGCGTCGAGCGCGTCGTAGAGGACGCCGGTGTAGCGCTCCAGCGCGGGGCGGGTCGGGGCCGTGCGCAGCGCCGCGTTCCTGGCGATCTCGGCGTCGGCGCCCTTGCCGAGCCCGAGCGCCGCGCGGGAGGCGTCCGCATCGGCGGCCAGCCGCCCCAGTTCGGTCGCCAGCTTGTGCCGCACCGGCGTGAGCTGCGGCATCGCGAGTGCGTCCAGGTCGAGGGGCAGACCAGCGCCGCCGTCGGACTTGGTTTCGGAGGGAGGGAGCAGCACCAGCACGAAGCGATACCGTACCGGCGCGAGCCGGTCAGGGCCGGAGGCGGTAGCGCAGCGTGACCATGTAGGCCCCCGGCTCGTGCAGAGTTGGGCACCGCGCGAGCCGGTCAGGGCCGGAGGCGGTAGCGCAGCGTGACCATGTAGGCCCCCGGCTCGTGCAGAGTTGGGCACCGCGCGAGCCGGTCAGGGCCGGAGGCGGTGGCGTGGAGTGATCTTGGCCCTGCTCCGCCGCAGGCCGAAATGGATAACGCGTTGCGGACGCCTCGTGGCCGGCGACTACGCTGTGCACCCGTGATCACCCGCCTCTCCCACCTCTTCCTGCGTACCCTGCGCGACGACCCCGCCGACGCCGAGGTGCCCAGTCACAAACTGCTCGTGCGCGCCGGATACGTCCGCCGCGTCGCCCCCGGCGTGTACTCGTGGCTGCCGCTGGGTCTGAAGGTGCTGCGCAAGATCGAGGACGTCGTCCGGGAAGAGATGAACGCCATCGGCGCGCAGGAGATCTCGCTACCCGCGCTGCTGCCGCGCGACCCGTACGAGACCACCAACCGGTGGACCGAATACGGCGACGGCCTGTTCCGGCTGCAGGACCGCAAGGGCGCTGACTACCTGCTCGGCCCCACCCACGAGGAGTTGTTCGCGCTCACCGTGAAGGGCGAGTACAACTCGTACAAGGATCTGCCGGTCACGCTGTACCAGATCCAGACCAAGTACCGCGACGAGGAGCGGCCGCGCGCAGGCATCCTGCGCGGGCGCGAGTTCGTCATGAAGGACTCCTACTCCTTCGACCTCGACGAGGACGGCCTGAAGAACAGCTACAGCGCCCATCGCGAGGCCTATCAGCGCATCTTCGACCGGCTCGGTGTGCAGTACGTGATCGTGGCGGCCACCTCGGGCGCGATGGGCGGCAGCGCCTCGGAGGAGTTCCTGGCCGACAGCCCGGTCGGTGAGGACACCTACGTGATCTGCCGCGAGTCCGGCTACGCGGCCAACGTGGAGGCCGTGGTCACGCCCGCTCCCGAAGCGCAGCCGATCGAGGGCAAGCCCGCGGCCGTCGTGCACGAGACGCCGGGCACCCCCACCATCGCCACGCTGGTGGACTGGGCCAACGCCGCGGGCATCGGCGAGCAGTACGGCAGGCCGGTCACCGCGGCCGACACCCTGAAGAACGTGATGGTCAAGCTGCGCCTCCCGGACGGCAAGACCGAGATCGTCGGCATCGGCATCCCCGGCGACCGCGAGGTCGACGACAAGCGCCTCGGCGCGTCGGTCGAGCCCGCCGAGGTCGAGTTGATCACCGAGGCCGACTTCGCCGCCAACCCGTTCCTGGTGAAGGGCTACATCGGGCCGAAGGCGTTGCAGGAGAACGGCATCCGCTACCTGGTCGACCCCAGGGTGGTCGCGGGTACCTCGTGGATCACCGGCGCGGACAGCGAGGGCAAGCACGTGGTCGGCCTGATGGCGGGCCGCGACTTCACCCCGGACGGCACCGTCGAGGCCGCTGAAGTCCGCGACGGCGACCCCTCGCCCGACGGGCGCGGCACGCTGGTGTCGGCGCGTGGCATCGAGATCGGGCACATCTTCCAGCTCGGCTACAAGTACACCGACGCCTTCGAGGTCGATGTGCTCGGCGAGAACGGCAAGCCGGTGCGGTTGATCATGGGCTCCTACGGCGTCGGCGTGTCCCGCATGGTCGCGGTGGTCGCCGAACAGCAGCACGACGAGAAGGGCCTGCGCTGGCCCGCGGAGATCGCGCCGTTCGACGTGCACGTGGTCATCGCCAACAAGGACGAGGCGGCCCGCGCGGGCGCCGAGGACGTGGTGTCCGGTCTGCACACCCAGGGGCTGGACGTGCTCTTCGACGATCGCACCGCTTCGCCGGGCGTGAAGTTCAAGGACGCCGAACTCCTCGGCATGCCTTGGGTTCTCGTCATCGGGCGCGGCTGGGCCGAGGGCAAGGTGGAGTTGCGTAACCGCTTCACCGGCGAGGCCGAGGAGATTCCGGCCGCCTCCGCCGTCGAAACGGTGGTCGCGAAGATTCGCGGCTGATCCGCTCCGAGATTCTCGTTCGCCGCCCCGGTCCCGCACAGGGACCGGGGCGGCGGCCGTTTTCGACCGAGACCGTCGAGGGCGCACGGCGACGCGCGCTCCAACGCTTGGCGCATGTCGAGTGGGCGTCCGCGCGCTGCTCTCGTCGACTCGGTATCCGGGCTCCGATGCCTTGCGCGTGAGAAGGTGGGGCAGTCACTTTCTCCTTACGCTTCCGTAGGCTGAATTTGCTGATCGCAGAACCGGCAGACCCGCCACACGCTGCTGTTACCCGCTGGTAAGTTAACCGCCATGACAAGCACCGAGGCGTTGTTGTTCAACCCGGCCACCTACGATCCGCAGCACTTCGACGCGGAGACCCGGCGGTTGCTGAAGGCCACCATCGAGTGGTTCGAGAGCCGCGGCAAGCGGCAACTGCTAGCCGACGACCAGAGCGCCGTGTTCACCGCCGACTTCCTCGAGTTCGTCGCGAAGGAGAAGCTCTTCGCGACGTTCCTGACCCCCGCGGCCTACGCCGACGGCGATTCGAACCGCCGCTGGGACGCCGCGCGCAACGCCGCGCTCTCGGAGATCTTCGGCTTCTACGGCCTGGCCTACTGGTACGCCGAGCAGGTGACCATCCTCGGCCTCGGGCCGATCTGGCAGAGCGACAACGAGGCGGCCAAGCGCCGCGCGGCCGCCGACCTAGCCGACGGGCAGGTGATGGCCTTCGGTCTGTCCGAGCAGTCGCACGGCGCCGACATCTACAACACCGACATGGTGCTCACGCCGACCGAGCCGGGCAGCGCCGACGCCGAGGCCGGAATCCTGTTCCGCGCCAACGGCGTCAAGTACTACATCGGCAACGGCAACGTGGCCAGCATGGTCTCGGTGTTCTCCCGCCGCGGCGACATCGAGGGTGCGGACGGCTACATCTGGTTCGCCGCGGACAGCCGCCACGAGAACTATCACCTCATCGACAACGTCGTGGCCGAGCAGATGTACGTGAGCACGTTCCGGCTGGAGAACTACCCGGTGCGCGCCGAGGACATCCTGCACACCGGGCCCGAGGCGTTCTCCGCGGCGCTGAACACCGTCAACGTCGGCAAGTTCAACCTCTGCCACGGCGGCATCGGCATGGTGGAGCACTCCTTCTACGAGGCCATCACGCACGCCAACAACCGCGTCCTCTACGGCAAGCACGTCACCGACTTCCCGCATGTGCGCGGCAATTTCGTGGACGCCTACTCCCGCATCGTCGCGATGAAGCTGTTCAGCGACCGGGCCGTCGACTACTTCCGCACCGCGAGCCTGGACGACCGGCGCTACCTGCTGTTCAACCCGATGACCAAGTCGAAGGTCACCTCCGAGGGCGAGGTGGTCATGACCCTGCTGCTGGATGTGCTCGCGGCCAAGGGATTCGAGAAGAACACCTACTTCAACGAGGTGCAGCGCCTGATCAACACCCTGCCCCGGCTCGAGGGCACGGTGCACGTGAACGTCGGCCAGATCCTCAAGTTCCTGCCCAACTACCTGTTCAACGCCAAGGACTACCCCGAGGTCGGCACCCGCCTGGACGCGGCCGACGACGAGTTCTTCTGGCGGCAGGGCCCGGCCCGCGGCGCGGGCCGGGTGCAGTTCGCGGACTGGAACCCGGTGTACGAGAAGCACTCCGACGTCGCGAACGTGGCGCGCTTCTACGAGCAGGCCAAGGCGCTGCGTGAGCTGCTCGCCACCGCGGCTCCCGACGAGGCACAGCAGCAGGACCTGGACTTCATGCTCACCATCGGCCACCTCTTCTCGCTGGTGGTGTACGGCCAGCTGATCCTGGAGCAGGCCGCGATCACGGGTCTGGACCGCGACGTGCTCGACCAGATCTTCGACTTCCAGATCCGCGACTTCAACACGCACGCCACCACGCTGTACGGCAAGGCGTCGGCTACCTCGGCGCAGCGTGAGTGGGCCGTGGCTGCGCTGCGCACCCCGAGCGTGGACCGGGAACGCTTCGACCGGGTGTGGGCGCAGGTGGCGTCCTACGACGGCGCGTACGAGATGCGTCCCTGAGTGAGCCGGGTACGGCCGAGTTCGTCTCGGCCGTACCCGATTTCGGCCGCGTCGCACCGGTCCGGATCTGTCCGCCCGAGGCGCTCGGCGCGGATGTGTGCGGCGCGAGGCTCGACGGTGCACGAGGCTTGCCGGGATTGCGTTGCGGCGGGTGACTTACCGAGCGTGGCGCTACTCGCCGGGGTCGGCGTTCGGCGTGGAACCTGTCGAGAGCGCCGCTCGGCTCATGGCTTGCCGGGGAAAGCGGCGGTCGGCGGGGTCGCGCCGAGGATCGCCTGCCAGGCGGCCGCGCGCAGCGCGCATTCGGTCAGCCCGTCGATTCCGGTCCGGCGCGCCTCCCCGGATTCGCCGTGCTCGACCACCGCGCGCCAGGCGACGGCGGTGTCGTTCTCGACGGTGACGGCCAGCCGGGCGGCGGCCACGGGATCGTCCACCGGGAACGGGATGGTGTACGCGGGTTCGGGCGGCGGCGCGGTCGTCCCCGCCGCACGGAGCGCGTCGACGGTGGTGTCGCGGCGGGCTCGGTGCGCGGCGGTGTTCTCGGCGATGAGGCGGTCGCGGTCGGGCGAGGCGAAGGCCGCGATCACACCGTAGGCATAGACCGCGGCGTATTCGGCGGCGAGCGCGCCGAGCAGGGCCTGGCGTTCGGCGTCGGTCATGCCAGCAGCACCCCCGCGTGGACGGCGCAGGCCGCGCTGATCGAGGCGAGCAGACCCGCGCGGTAGGCGGACTGCGTCACGGCGAGATCGGCCGCGGACTTGCGCGAGCGGGCGAGCTGCTCGCGCAACTGGTCGACGCTCGGCGGCGAGATCGGTGGCACGGCCGTACCTGTCGCCTCGGGGCCGGTCGTGCTCGCGGCGAACGGTGCGGCCAGGTCTTTGGTCTTGCGGGCCGGGGTGGTCCCGTCGCCGTAGACGCCGACCACGCGGGCGATTTCCGCGCGCAACGCGTCCGCGTGCGCGGTGCGTTCGATCGCGATCGTGCTCAACGCGGTCTGCCGCTGCGGGGCGAGCGCGATCGCCGCGGTGGCCGCGGCGGCGTCGGTGCGGGCCATGACCTCTTGTGCGGCAAGCGGATCGGGCTCGTGTACGGGCTCGTCCGCGCAGCCCGCGGCGGCGCCGAGCGCGAGTGCGCCGACCGTGCCGCCGCCCGCGAGCCGCAACGCGGTGCGGCGGTCGACCAGCGGGACACGGTGCGCGACGGTGTCCTGGGAGGTGTGCCGGTCGACCCGGCTGCCGAAGGTGCGCCCGGCTCGTGGCGGGGCGGGGAGGCGGAGGGGCACGGCACTATCGTGCCAGACCGGTCCGACCGCTCCGACCATCCCGAGGGCGGCCCGCGCGACCCGCTGCGCGCGCCGGGGACCCGGGACGCTTGCCGCGGGCCGATGGTCCTTTACACTCTCGTGGCGCGTTACGCTAGACCTTCGGTACAGAAAATTCCGACCGCGTCACAACTGAACCAGGAGCCGCCCCACATGCCGATGCCGACCGAGGAAAGGGTGAGCCAGCTCGTTGCTGGACTCGTCGAACGCCGGGGATTCGACCTCGAGGGCGTCGATATCTCGACGGCAGCCGGGCACGCGGACGCGCAAGCCAAAGTCAAGGTCACCGTCGACAGCGACGGTACCGCCGACCTCGACACCATCGCCACCCTCAGTTCGGACCTCTCGCTGCTGCTCGACGACGCGGGCGATTTCGGTGAGACGCCCTACCTGCTCGAAGTGTCGACGCCCGGCATCGACCGCCCCCTCACCGCCGACCGGCACTGGCGCCGCGCGCAGGGCCGCAAGGTGCGCGTCACGCTGAGACCGGGGGCCGAGCCACCGGAACCGGGCGGCTCGGCGCGGTTCGAGGCGCGGGTGGGCGCGCTGGGGCAGGATTCGGTGGCGCTGGTGTTCGGCGGCAAGCGCAATCCGCACCGGGTGCACGTGCCGCTGGCCGATATCGCCGACGCCGTCGTCCAGGTCGAGTTCTCCCCGCCCGGCGCGCGGGAGCTGGAGCTGGCGGGCGGAGTGGCGCCAGGTCGGCCGAGGCCAGGGCACGACGACGATGCCCTCGCGGTCGACGATGCCGCAGATGTCCGAGGAAACACCGAAGCATTACCTGTAACAGCGTCCGATTCGACCGAAGGGATCGTGGAATGAACATCGAAATCGAAGCCCTGCGCGCGATCGTGGCCGACAAGGGGATCTCGATCGAGACGGTGATCTCCGCGATCGAGTCGGCGCTGCTGACCGCGTATCGGCACACCGAGGGCCACCAGCCCAACGCGCGTATCGACATCAACCAGAAGACCGGCGTGGTGCGGGTGATGGCCCGCGAACTCGACGCCGACGGCAACGTGATCTCCGAATGGGACGACACCCCAGAGGGTTTCGGCCGGATCGCGGCGACCACCGCGCGCCAGGTGGTGCTGCAGCGGTTGCGCGACGCGGAGAACGAGAAGTCCTTCGGCGAGTTCTCCACCCACGAGGGCGACATCGTCGGCGGCGTGGTGCAGCGCGACGCGCGCGCCAACGCCCGCGGCACGGTGGTGGTCCGCATCGGCAGCGAACTGCACGGCACCGAGGGCCTGATCCCGCCCGCCGAGCAGGTGCCCGGCGAGACCTACGAACACGGCGACCGCATCAAGTGCTACGTGGTCGGTGTCTCCCGCGGCCCGCGCGGACCGCAGATCACCTTGTCGCGCACCCACCCGAACCTGGTGCGCCGATTGTTCGCGCTGGAGGTCCCCGAGATCGCCGACGGCTCGGTCGAGATCGTCGCGGTGGCTCGCGAGGCCGGGCACCGCTCCAAGATCGCGGTGCGCTCCACCGTGCCCGGCGTCAACGCCAAGGGCGCGTGTATCGGCCCGATGGGTCAGCGTGTGCGCAATGTGATGAGCGAACTGGCGGGCGAGAAGATCGACATCATCGATTACGCCGAGGATCCGGCCGCCTTCGTCGGCAACGCGCTGTCGCCGTCGAAAGTGGTTTCCGTCACTATCGTGGACGCCGACGCGCGCGCGGCCCGGGTCGTCGTGCCCGATTTCCAGCTCTCGCTCGCGATCGGCAAGGAGGGGCAGAATGCCCGCCTGGCCGCGCGTCTGACCGGGTGGCGCATCGATATCCGCAGCGACGCGGCCCCCGACGTGGGCGGTGGCGTGCGGACGGAGGCGCATCGCAGTTGAGCGGAGCTCACACCGCGAACAGGGAATCCCGCCCCGGGGATGACATGTTGGTAACTTCCGCGGGGGAGGGGTTCGGCGTTCGGGGCCGGGCAGCGGTACAGTGGTCCAAGGTTCAGCACGAGCCTTCGGCACCTTCGCCCGAACGCACCACCGAGCAACACCCCGCGCCCGCGCGGCGATCGGTTCCGGTGCGTACGTGTATCGGATGCCGGAAGCGCGAGTTGGCCGTCGATCTGTTGCGGATCGTGGCACAAGATCGGGACGCCGGAGACGGATCCCGTATCGTCGTGATCGTTCCCGATCCGCGGCGCAGACTTCCCGGGAGGGGTGCCTGGTTGCACCCCCTTTCGTCTTGTCTGAGCACTGCAGAACGGCGCCGAGCATTCGGCAGAGCACTACGAGTGTCCGGACATCTGGATATCTCAGCCCTGGAGCATTACCTCGAGAACAGGCACGAGCACTCATGAGCACACCGTGAAGTACCAACGATGAACGTCCATCGGAGATAACCCGAGGTCGTGCGGGCCGCCGTCCCCTGAAACGGTGGCACTGCTCGACCTCTCAGTGAGGAGAGCAGTGGCAGGCAAGGCCCGCGTGCACGAGTTGGCAAAAGAACTCGGTGTCACGAGTAAAGAACTACTCGCAACGCTCAAGGAGCAGGGCGAGTTCGTGAAGTCGGCGTCCTCGACGGTGGAAGCGCCCGTCGCGCGTCGGCTGCGAGAGTCGTTGGCGGCGAAGTCCGCGCCGGCGGCAGACTCCAAGTCCGGGGCTCGCCCCGGGCCCGCTTCGTCGGCTCGACCGGCCGCGAAGCCCGCCGCGGGCGGTCCGCGCCCCGGCCCACGTACCCCGGCTCCGGCGCAGGCCGCCGCGTCGTCCCCGGCCGCTTCCCCGGCCGCCGCGGCGCCCAGCCCGGCCACCGCCCGTCCCGGTGACGGTGTGCGCCCCGGTCCGGCCGTGAAGCCCGGCCCCGCGACGCCCGCGCAGGAATCGGCGCCCGCCGCCAAGGCCGCGCCCGCGCCCGCGCCGTCCGGTCCGCGCCCCACTCCAGGTGGTCCGCGTCCCGGCCAGCAGCAGCGCCCCGGCGCGTCCGCGCAGGGTGGTCCGCGTCCCGGTGGTCCGAAGCCCGGTCCGAAGACCCCGCGTGTCGGTAACAACCCCTACTCGTCGACGCCCGCGCCCGAGCGCGCCCCGCGTCCGGCCCCCGGTCACGGTCCGCGTCCCGGCCCGACCCCGGGTGGTCCGCGTCCCGGCCCGCAGGGTGGCCCGCGTCCGGGTCCGGCCCAGGGTGGCCCGCGTCCCGGTCCGGCTCAGGGTGGTCCGCGTCCTGGTCCCGGTCAGGGTGGTCCGCGTCCGGCAGCCGCTCAGGGTGGCGGCCCCCGTCCGGGTGGTCCGCGTCCGAGCCCCGGCTCGATGCCGCCGCGTCCGAATCCCGGTGCCATGCCGCAGCGTTCGGCGCGTCCGGGTCCGGGCGGCGCCGGTGCCGGTCGTCCCGGTCGTCCGGGTGGCGGCGCCGGTGGCGCCGGTCGTCCGGGCGGCGGTGGCGGCGGCTACCGCGGCGGCGGTGGCGGCGGTACCGGTGCACCCGGTGCGGGCGCAGGCGCTCCCGCGGCCGGTGGTTTCCGTGGTCGCCCCGGTGGTGGCGGCGGCGGTCGTCCCGGCGGTCCCGGTGGCCGTGGCGGTGCGGCAGGCGCGTTCGGTCGTCCCGGTGGCGCGCCGCGTCGTGGCCGTAAGTCGAAGCGGGCGAAGCGCGCCGAGTACGAGAGCATGCAGGCGCCCGCCGTCGGCGGCGTGCGGCTGCCGCGCGGCAACGGCGAGATCATCCGGCTCGCCCGCGGCGCGTCGCTGTCGGACTTCGCGGAGAAGATCGACGCGAACCCGGCCGCCTTGGTCCAGGCGCTGTTCAACCTCGGCGAGATGGTCACCGCGACCCAGTCGGTGAACGACGAGACCCTCGAGCTGCTCGGCAGCGAGATGAACTACGTCGTGCACGTGGTCAGCCCCGAGGACGAGGACCGCGAGCTGCTGGAGAGCTTCGACCTCACCTACGGCGAGGACGAGGGCGACGAGACGGACCTGCAGGTCCGCCCGCCGGTGGTGACCGTCATGGGTCACGTCGACCACGGTAAGACCCGACTGCTGGACACGATCCGCAAGGCCAACGTCCGTGAGGGCGAAGCGGGCGGTATCACCCAGCACATCGGCGCCTACCAGGTGATGACCCACCTCGGCGACGACGACCGCCTGATCACCTTCATCGACACCCCGGGTCACGAGGCGTTCACCGCCATGCGTGCCCGCGGTGCGAAGGCCACCGACATCGCGATCCTGGTGGTCGCCGCCGACGACGGCGTCATGCCGCAGACGGTGGAGGCGATCAACCACGCGCAGGCGGCCGACGTGCCGATCGTCGTGGCGGTCAACAAGATCGACAAGGAAGGCGCGAACCCGGAGAAGATCCGGCAGCAGCTGACCGAGTACAACCTGGTGGCCGAGGAGTACGGCGGCGACACGATGTTCGTCGACATCTCCGCCAAGCAGGGCACCAACATCGAGGCACTGCTCGAGGCGGTCCTGCTCACCGCGGACGCCGCCCTCGACCTGCGCGCCAACCCGGACATGGACGCCCAGGGTGTCGCCATCGAGGCGCACCTCGACCGCGGCCGCGGCCCGGTGGCGACCGTGCTGATCCAGCGCGGCACGCTGCGCGTCGGCGACTCGATCGTGGCGGGCGACGCCTACGGTCGCGTGCGCCGGATGGTCGACGAGCACGGCGACGACGTCGATGCGGCGCTGCCGTCGCGGCCCGTCCAGGTCGTCGGCTTCACGTCGGTGCCGGGCGCGGGTGACAACCTGCTCGTCGTCGACGAGGACCGCATCGCTCGCCAGATCGCCGACCGTCGCAATGCGCGCAAGCGCAACGCGCTGGCCGCGCGCAGCCGCAAGCGCATCAGCCTGGAAGATCTGGATGCCGCGCTGAAGGAGACTTCGGAGCTGAACCTGATCCTCAAGGGCGACAACTCCGGTACCGTCGAGGCCCTCGAAGAGGCCCTCATGGGTATCGAGGTCGGCGACGAGGTGCGCCTGCGGGTCATCGACCGCGGTGTCGGTGGCGTCACCGAGACCAACGTCAACCTGGCCTCGGCGTCGAACGCGATCATCATCGGGTTCAACGTGCGCGCCGAGGGCAAGGCGACCGAGCTGGCCAACCGCGAAGGCGTGGACATCCGGTACTACTCGGTGATCTACCAGGCCATCGACGAGATCGAGAAGGCCCTCAAGGGCATGCTCAAGCCGATCTACGAAGAGGTCGAGCTGGGTCGCGCCGAGATCAGGGCCATCTTCCGCTCGTCGAAGGTCGGCAACATCGCGGGCTGCATGGTCACCTCCGGGTCGGTCAAGCGTAATGCCAAGGCGCGTCTGCTCCGCGACAACGTGGTGATCGCCGAGACCGTGACGATCTCCTCGCTGAAGCGCGAGAAGGACGACGCGACCGAGGTCCGCGAGGGCTTCGAATGCGGTATGACGCTGACCTACTCCGATATCAAGGAGGGCGACGTCATCGAGGCGTACGAGCTGCGCGAGAAGCCGCGCGACTGATCGGTCCGAACTAGCGAACACCGCACCTGTGTCCGAGGCCCCGCCCGTACGGCGGGGCGCCGGGCGCGAGGTGCGGTGTTCGGTTCGGCCTTCGACACTGGAAGGTGTGTGGGTGTACCTAGGTGCACTGGAATTCGACATCCTGCTCGGCGACGTGCATTCGTTGAAGGAGAAGCGGTCGGTCATCCGGCCGGTAATCGCCGAGCTGCAACGCTTCGGTGTGAGCGCGGCCGAGGGCGGGGAACACGATCGGTACCGGCGCTCGTTGCTGGGGGTGGCCATGGTCAGCGCCGGCATGGATCACCTGACCGAAGTGCTCGACAAATGTGAAAGGCACGTCGCGGCGCGTCCGGAGCTACAGTTGCTGGCAGTACGCCGCCGGATCTTCGGGCCCGAGGACTAGGGCCGCGACGCCAACCGAATACTGACAACAGTGAGGAGGAAACGGCCATGGTGGATCAAGCCAGGGCACGCCGACTCGCGAAGCGGATTTCCTCGATCGTGGCGACCGCGATCGAATACGAGGTGAAGGATCCGCGGCTGCGTTTCGTGACGATCACCGACGCGAAGGTCACCGGTGATCTGCGCGAGGCCACGGTGTACTACACGGTGATGGGTGAAACCCTCGACGCCGAGCCGGATTACGCGTCCGCGGCCTCCGGTCTGCAGAAGGCCACGGGGGTGCTGCGTTCCAAGGTGGGGGCGGGGACAGGGGTGAAGTTCACGCCGACGCTGGCCTTCGTACTGGACAAGGTGCCCGACGCCGCGCGTGAGATGGAGGAGTTGCTCGCCCGCGCCAGGGCCGCCGACGACGCGGTGGCCAAGACGGCCGCCAACGCCACCCACGCGGGCGACTCAGACCCGTACAAGGTCGAGCGCGACAGCGCCGAGTGACGCGCGGGCGCGGATGACGACGAGCGGTAACGCGGCCGAGCTCGACGCGGCCGTCGCGGCACTGACGGCCGCCGGATCGGTCACCATCCTGTGTCACGTGCAACCCGACGCCGACACCATCGGCAGCGGCCTGGCACTGGCACTCGTGCTGCATCGGCGCGGCATCCCGGTGTGGGTTTCGTTCGCCGAGCCGGCCGAACTGCCTGCCTCCATGCGCTCGCTACCCGGGATCGAGCATCTGGTCGCGCCCGCGGAGGTGCCGCGCGAGGTGGACCTGCTCGTAGCGGTGGACTGCGGCAGCGCGGGTCGGCTCGGCGCGCTGGCCGACCGATTGTCCGGCGCCGCGACGACTCTGGTGGTCGACCATCACCGCTCGAACACCAGCTTCGGCGCGATCAACGTGGTCGACCCCGGCGCCGAGTCCACGACCAGCCTGATCGCCCGGCTGCTCGACGCCTGGGGCGTTCCGATCGATCCCGAGGTGGCGCACTGCCTGTACGCGGGCCTGGTCACCGACACCGGCTCGTTCCGCTGGGTGCAGCCGGGCACCCATCGACTGGCCGAACGGCTGCTGGCCACCGGGATCGACGGTGCGGAGATCGCGCGCACGTTGCTGGACACGCATCCGTTCGACTGGCTGCCGATGCTCTCGCGGGTCCTCGGCACCGCCCGGTTGGAGCCGGGGGCGCGCGGCGGCACCGGATTGGCGTATGTGTTCGTGCGCCGCGACGACGCGACGGGGGTGCGCTCGGAGGAGGTCGAGAGCGTCATCGATATCGTCCGCACCACGGCGGAGGCCGGGGTGGCTGCGGTGTTCAAGGAGTCGCGCACCGTCGACGGCCGCTGGACGGTGTCGCTGCGGTCGCGGGACTCCGGGCCCGGCGCGCGGGACGGCGTCGACGTCGCCGAGGTGGCGACCGCGCTCGGCGGTGGTGGCCATCGTTACGCGGCCGGGTACACCACCGACGGACGCCCGGAGGATGTGGTGCGGGCGCTGCTCGCCGCGCTGGGATAGCGGATGAGCAGACAGGATGTCGGCGACGCCGAGGAAGTCCGCGCGGATCCGGTCGGTAGCGGCGCCGATCCCGCTGAGGCCGGGCCGCGGCGCATACTCGGGCTCGCGCTGCCCACGCTGGGCGTCCTGGTCGCCGAACCGCTCTATCTGCTGTTCGATCTGGCGGTGGTCGGCAGGCTCGGCGCGCTGGCGCTGGCCGGACTTGCCGTCGGGGGATTGATTCTCGCGCAGGTGAGCACCCAGCTGACCTTTCTGTCCTACGGGACGACCGCTCGGGCGGCGCGCAGGCACGGCGCCGGTGACGAGCGTGGTGCGGTGGCCGAGGGCGTGCAGGCCACCTGGCTGGCGGTCCTGGTCGGTCTGCTGATCCTGATCACGGTGCAGGCGTTCGCCGTTCCGCTGACCGAGGCGATCGCGGGCGGCGGGGACATCGCCGCCGAGGCGCTGCCGTGGGTGCGGATCGCGCTGTTCGGCGTGCCGCTCATTCTGATCGCTATGGCGGGCAACGGGTGGTTGCGCGGTGTCCAGGAGACCCGCCGTCCGCTGCTGTATGTGGTTGCCGGTCTTGCGCTTTCTGCCGTCCTGTGTCCGATGCTCGTGCACGGACTGCTAGGCGCGCCGCCGCTGGGGCTGCCCGGCTCGGCGGTGGCGAACCTCGCCGGGCAGGCGGTGACGGCCGTGCTGTTTCTCGGCGCCCTGATGCGGGAACGGGTTTCGCTGGTTCCGCACTGGTCGGTGATGCGCGCCCAGTTGGTGCTCGGCCGCGACCTGATCCTGCGCAGCCTGGCTTTTCAAGCTTGCTTCGTATCGGCGGCGGCCGTGGCTTCGCGGTTCGGGGCGGCCTCCGTCGCGGCGCACCAGCTGGTCCTTCAGCTGTGGAATTTCCTTGCGCTGACCCTGGACTCGCTGGCCATCGCCGCGCAGACGCTGGTGGGTGCGGCGCTCGGCAGCGGCAACGCCGTGGGGGCGCGGCGGCTCGCGTGGCGCGTCACGCGGTGGTCGGAGGTCTTCGCGCTCGCGCTGTCCGCTGCGTTCGCGGCCGGGTACGCGGTCGTCCCGACGCTGTTCACCGACGACCCGGCCGTGCTTGATCGCACCCACGTGGCGTGGTGGTACTTCGTGGGGATCATTCCGGTCGCCGGTGTGGTCTTCGCGCTCGACGGCGTGCTGCTCGGCGCCGGTGACGCGGCGTTCCTGCGGACCGCTACGCTCGGCGCCGCGCTGGCCGGGTTCCTGCCCGCCATCTGGCTCTCGCTCGTCTTCGACTGGGGGCTCGCGGGCATCTGGTCCGGCTTGGTCGCGTTCATGGTGCTGCGCTTGGCGGCGGTCGTCTGGCGGACACTGTCGGGCCGCTGGGCGCAGGTGGGCGCGGAGATCCCGCGGGGGCGTGCCTGATCGACCGGGTGCGATAGTTCGATAACGATATTCATTCCTGGCAAGATGTGGGAATGCTCGAGCAGCTGACAGCGCGCCGCGCGCGAACCCGGGTGTCGTCGACCTACGTTCTCGCCGGATTGCTGGTGGCGGGCATCGCCTGGCAGGCGCAGCTGGCCTCGGCGATCGACGCGCGAGTGCGGCTACAGACCGCGCTGACGATGTTCGTCGGAGTTTTCGTGCAGGCCATCCCTTTTCTCGTGCTCGGGGTAGTTGTCAGCGGCGCGATCGCCGCGTTCGTCTCGCCCGCGCTGCTGCGGAAGGTCTTGCCCCGCAACGAGATCGCGGCGATCGGAGTCGGCGGGCTGGCGGGGGTCGCGCTGCCAGGGTGCGAATGCGGCGTGGTACCGGTGGCGCGCAGGCTGATCGATCAGGGCGCGCCGAGTTCGGCGGCGCTGGCCTTCCTGCTGTCGGCGCCCGCGATCAACCCGGTGGTGCTGGTCGCCACCGCGGTCGCGTTTCCCGGCGAGCCCGGGATGGTGGCGGCGCGGTTCGCGGGCTCATTGGCAACCGCGCTCGTGATGGGAATGCTGTGGTCGCGTTTCGGCAGCCCCGCCTGGATGCTGCCGCGCGGCGGGCCCGGCCACTGCGTAACCGGCCGCAGTCGGGCCGAGGTCTTCGCCGAGGCAGCCCGGCACGACCTGTTGCAAGCCGGCGCGTTCCTGGTGCTCGGCGCGGCCACCGCGGCGGCGTTGCACGTGCTCGTCCCGCCGCGATGGTTCGAGCAGCTGGCCACCCAGATGCTGCTGGCCGTCCTGGTGCTCGCGGTGCTGGCGGTGGTGCTCGCGCTGTGCTCGGAGGCCGACGCGTTCGTCGCGGCGAGTATGTCGACGCTGCCGCTGCTGCCGCGGCTGGTGTTCCTCGTTGTCGGGCCTGCCGTGGACGTCAAGCTGTTCGCGATGCAGGCCGGCGCGTTCGGGCGGCGGTTCGCGATGTGGTTCGCGCCGTCGACTTTCGTCGTCGCGATCGTCTGCGCGACGGTGGCGGGCTATGTCTTCCTCGGGGGTACGCGATGAGGCGGGAAACGCAGAATCTGCTCGTGCTGCTGATCGGAATCGCGGTGCTGCGCATCACTTTCGACGGCACTTACCTGCGCTACGTCAAACCGGGGCTCTTTCCGTTCCTGCTGGTCAGCGGGATCGGCATCGTCGCGCTCGGCACCGCGGCCATCATCGGCGACCTGTATCGCGGGTCGTCGCGCGGCAGCAACCATCGCCACGAGCACGAGCACGAGCACGGGCGTGTCCAGTGGTTGCTGCTCGCGCCGGTCGCCGTGCTCCTGCTGGTGGCGCCGCCCGCGCTCGGCGCGGGAGCCGCGGTGACCAGTTCGGCGATCCGCCCGCCGGATCCCGTTGTGGCGCAACCCGAGCTGATCGACTACCCGCCGCTGCCCGACGAGCCCGCTCCCATCGTCTCGATCAGCGAGGTGGTGAACCGCGCGACACTCGACGCCACGCGGTCGCTGGACGGCCGCGAGATCACCGTCAGCGGTTTCGTGCTGCGCCGCATGCGCGGCTACAGGATCGACCTGGCCCGCGTGGTCATCACCTGCTGTGTCGCGGACGCCCGCTACATCCGGTTGCACCTGACCGGTATCGAGGAGTCACTCGACGAGGACACCTGGCTGGAGGTGCGCGGCGTCGTCGAACAAGACAGCGCGCGCCGCGATCGCGACGGGACGCCGACGCTCGTGGTGCACGAATTCCGGCGGGTCGAACGACCCGATCACTCCTATGAGCGCGGTCGCTGACGCGGACTCAGGCCAAATTCACCGCGGCGTTCTCGGTCGCGCGGAAGCGGCGGACGACGACGCCCGCGGGACGCACCGACCGGCCCGCGACGGTGAGGCCGGGCTGTACCAGCGCCTCGACGGTGCGGTCGGCATCCGGGTCGGCGGTCGCGGTGACGTCGGCGGCCTCCATGGTGAGCGAGTCGAAAGGGTCGTCGGGTCGCGGCGTGACCAGCGCCGCGCCCCGGCCGGTGAGCAGCCGCTCGACGCGCGCGACGATGGCCTCGAACGCCGCTCGCTCCCTCGGGGTCTCGGCGGTGGCGGCGCAGGCGGCGGTGTCGCCGTGCAGCGCGAACAGCTCGACCACCAGCGGCAGATCGGCGCCCGCGCGGTCCTGGCGGGCGCGGGCCTTGGCCTCGTCGGCGAGGCGCTCGATGGTGGCGGCCTGGCGGGCGACGACCCGGGACAGGTCGTCGACGCGTTCGACGAGTTGGGCGAGCGATTCCGCGACTGGTTCCGTCATGATCGCACCATAGCCGGGGCGCGCGGCTATTGGATTGGGCGTCAGCCGGATTCGCCGAACGGTCGCTGCGCCGCTGTCGGACCCGGCTGATACCATCGCCTGCCATGGGGGTCTACGGCATCGACCTGGGCACAACGAACTCGGCGATCGCGCGGATCGACGCCGACGGTCGGCCCGAAGTAATGATCGGCATGAACGGGGAACCGACGGTTCCCTCCGTCGTGCTGTTCGCATCCGCCTTCGATCATCTGGTGGGCGAGGGCGCCCGGCGGCAGGCCCGGCTGGATCCCGAGCACGTGTGCTCGCTGGTGAAGCGCCGGATGGGCGACTCGGAGTGGCGTTTCGCGGCGCACGGCGAGACCTGGTCGGCGCCCGCCGTGTCGGCGCTGATCCTCAAGAGTCTCGCCGCCGACGCGGAATTCGGCGGCGGCGAACCGGTGCGGCGCGCCGTGATCACGGTGCCCGCGTACTTCGGCGACGAGGAGCGCCGCGCCACGATCCAGGCGGGCGCCTACGCGGGCTTCGACGTCGCCGGCGTGCTGTCCGAGCCGATCGCGGCGGCGTTCTCCTACGGGTTCGGCAGGCTCGACGGCGGCGTGGACATCGGCACATCCGGTGCGCGCGAGACCGTTCTCGTCTACGACCTCGGCGGCGGCACCTTCGACGCCACCGTCATCGAGCTGGCCGACCGGCGTATCTCCGTGCTCGCCGTGGAAGGCGACCATCAGCTGGGCGGCGCGGACTGGGACGAGCGGATCGCCCTGTACCTGTCCCAGCGGTTCTGCGCGGCCAACCCCGATGCCGAAGACCCGCTGGACGATTCGGCCGGTTCGCAGATGCTGGTGCTGGCCGCCGAGCGGGCCAAACGCGAACTCAGTGAACTGGAGAGCACCGAGGTGGTGGTCGCGCACGACGGAGCGCGCGCCGTCGTCACGCTGACCAGGGACGAACTCGAGTCGATGACGGCCTCGCTGATGCGCCGCACCCTCGATCTCACCAGGGACTGCCTCGCCGCGGCGGGCAAGCGCGGCGTGACGTCGATCGACCGGCTGCTGCTGGTGGGCGGCTCCTCCCGGATGCCGATGGTCGCACGCGAATTGACCAAGGAACTCGGCCTGATCGGCGAGCTGCGCGACCCTGACCTGTCGGTGGCGCGCGGTGCGGCGCTCTACGGCGAGAAGCTCGAGATGGAACGGTTGATCGTCGCCGACCTGGTCACCCGCGGCAGGCTGCGGGACGGCTCCGGACTGAACGAGGCGGCGTCCGCGGATCTGGACCAGTCGATCGCCCGGGTCGCGGAGTCGTTCGGCCAGCCGGTGAGCTTGGTGCGGCGGATGCTGGAGATCCAGGTCGACACCGTCGTATCGCGCGGATTCGGTGTGCTGGCGCTGGATTCGCACTACGGGCTGGCGGCCGCCTGGCTGGTGCACCGCAACCAGACGCTGCCGGTGCGGGTGCGCCGTTCGTTCGGCACCGTGCGCGAGGACCAGGACCAGATCGAGCTGACCATCGTGGAACAGCAGGGGCAGGCCGCCTCGGTGCGTCCCGAGGACACGAAAGTACTTGTGGAGGGCCGGATTCGCGGCATTCCCCCGGGCTATCCCGCGGGCAGCGAGGTGCGCGTCACCTTCGAGATGGGTTTCGACGGCGTGCTGCACGTGACCGCGCACCACGTCGACGCCGACATGCCGCTGACGTTGTCGGCGCAGACCGGAGCCACCCTGTCCCAGTCCGACGTCGCGCGGGAACTCGACCAGGTGCAGCGCTCCCGGCGCCGCGACAGCTGAGCCGCCGTGCACGCATTCGACCCCAACGACTACCGCAAGCGGGTGCTCGCCGCGGTCGAGCGCCGCGGCGGCATCGAGCATTCCGACCCGTTCGAGCTCTACGACATTCCGCTCGACGAAGCCGAGACCCTCGGCGACGCCGAGGTGTCCGCCCGGGTGGCCGAGGTGTGGGGCTTCTGGCAGCGCCAGCGTGACCATCCGAAGTACCGCGTGTTGGTCGGGCTGCTGGTGGAAAGCCACGACCGGCTGTCCTTCCTGCTGCTCGACGCGTCCGCGCGACGGGCCGAGGCGATCCGAATCCGGCAGGAGCGCGAACAGCGCGACGCGGAACGGTACGAGATGCTCGACGTCGCGATCTCCCGGCTGGTGCAGCGCCACGGCGGGGTGCCCGCCGCGAAAGTGCCGGGGCTGGAGGAGATCGGATCGATGGGCGGGCTCACCGCCGCCGAGGTCGCCACCCGCCTGCGCCGCCATCGGATCATCCAGAACGAGCAGCCGCCCGCCGCGCCCCAGGCCACCGGCGCACTCTCCGACCAGCGACGCACTCAGATCCGCGGGCTGCTCGCCGAATGGGCGCGGCTGGTGGACGGTCCGCCCGCGCCGACACTGCTCGGGCTGCTCGGGCTGGATCCGAGCCGCGCCACCCACACCGGCGAGATCCGGCTGCGCGCCGACGCGTTGCGCGCGCGGTCGCGCGAGCTGCCGCCGGGGCGGATGCGGGTGGTGCTCGACGAACTGCTGGTGCACGTGCAGGATCTGCTGGAGCCGGGCGGGCCGGTGGTGGCCGAGTACGTCGCCTCGATCGTCGAGGACGTCACCGCGGAACTGCGGCCCAAGGTGCGTGCGGCTGTGCTCATCGAGGACGAGCTGGTGGGGGAGGACTACGAGTTCCTGCTCGACGAGGCGATCGCCCTCGGTATGGACCCGCGCGACGCGAGTCGATTGCTCGAAGATCTCGCCGCCGAATTGGGTTCGCGCGCTGTGGGATCCGCGCGGCCCGCACCGCCGGCGCACACCCCCGCCCCGTCGACTCCGAGCCCGGCGCCGGCGCGACGGCTGTGGGAGGAGTCGCTGAAGGCCGCGCGGGCGGCGCTGCGCAACGGGCACCCGCAAGAGGCCGCGCGGTACATCGCCGAGGCCAGGGGACTGGACCCGCACAACGAGGGCACGACGCCCATCCGCTCGGTGTCCGACGACGTGGAACGGGTGCTCGCCGAGGCGGCGCGGCACTGGCGCGTCGCCCTCGCGGCGCGCGCGGCCACCCGCTATGTCGAGGCGCTCGAACATCTCCGCGAGCTGCGTCGCGTCGCCGCCGACGTGCCGCCGCCCACCGGGTCCACCACGGGCCTCGACGAACTGCTCGCCGAAGCCGAACGGGCCGTCGCCGAGGCCGACCGTTTGGTCGCCGCCGCGGCGGCGGGCCCGCCCGCCGAACGTTCGCGCACACTGCGCGCCGCCCAAGCCGCGTGCCTCGATCACCCCGGGGCGAGCGAGGCGCTGGCCGCCACCCCTCTCCCCGCCCCCGGGCGAGTGACGGCTACCCGCATGACGAACGGCTCGGTGCGAGTGACGTGGTCGCCCGCATCGGCCGACGATGTCGATTACCGCATCACCCGTCTCCAGCCGGACGGCTCGTGGCGTGTGGTCGGCCGCACCCGCGGCACCGAACTCGAAGACGGCGGAGCGCCGACCGGTGAAACCCCGGTCTACGCCGTCGCCGCCGCCACCTCCGGTCGCTACTCCGACACCGTGCGCTCCGACGCCCCTCCCGAACCCCGCGCCGACCGCACTGCTCAAACCGCGGCAAACTCTTCCGGTTCGGCACGGCCCGGCGCCGTCGGCTCGGGAGGTTCGACGAGCGAGCCCGGTGCGAGCTTCGACCCCGGCGGGGTTGGCGGTCCGACCGACCCCGCTACGAGAACCGAGCCCGGTCCGGTCGGCTCTGGTGCTTCGACCAGCGAGCCCGGTGGGAGCTCCGGCTTCGGCGCTGTCGGCGGTTCGACCGTCGAGCCCGCTGTGAATACCGAGCCCGGTCTTGTCGGTGGCTCCGGTGGTTCGACGCTCGAGCCGGGCGCAAGCGCCGAGCCCGGCGTGGTCGGTCAGCACAACTCGGCTACCCCGCCCACGCAGACGACGCAGCCGCACCCTGTCGTTGCGCAGGACCCTGGCGTGGTCGTACAGCCAAACTCAGCCGTCCCGCCCGTGCAGGGGACGCAGCCGGACCCCGTCGTTGCGCAGGGCCCCGGTGCGTTCACCGAGCCGGGCAGCGTCGCCCGGCCTGATCCGGCTGCTGTCCGGCCGGAGCGGGCCACGCCGCAAGCTGCCTCCCCGGTCGTACCGTACAACTCGGCCGTCCCGCCCGTGCAGGGGACGCAGCCGCACCCCGTCATTCCGCAGGGACCCGGCTCGGTCGCCGAGGCAGGCGGCGTCGCCCGGCCTGATCCGGCTGCTGCCCGGCCGGGGTGGGCCGCGCCGCAAGCTGCCTCCCCGGTCGCACAGGACGATCCGATGCCCAGCGGCATCCCCGTCGTCACCGGCCTAGCCGAACGCGCGGGTCTGCTGACCTTCGTATGGCCGACGGGAATCACCGAGGTGATGGTCGTAGCGTGCACCGATCGCCCACCGGCTACCCCGGACGAGCCGGAGGCGCGCGCGTGGAAGGTCACCAACACGCGGTACGAGATCGACGGTGGCGTCCGGGTACCGCCGGATCTCCCGCGCCCGTGCCACATCGGCGTGGCGTCGTGCCGCCGTGAACCCAACGGCACGCTCACCGTGGCCGCCGGTTTCGCGCCGAATGCCCGGATCCACTGGACGCACGCCTGACGCGACGTCGCCCGCCGGAATGCCGCGCCCGCCCGGCGTGTTCGGATCGGGGACGAATGGTGTCGATGGAGGCAGGCGGCCGGTGGTCGCCTCGGATGTGACAAGGTGGGTCTGGTGATACCCAAGTTGATGGCGGTGAGCGACGTACACGTCGGGCATCAGGGGAACCGGCCGATCGTGGAGCAGATCCAGCCGGACTCGCCGGAGGACTGGCTGATCGTGGCCGGCGACGTGGGCGAGAAGACCGAGGACATCCGGTGGGCGCTGGAACTGCTGCGCAGCCGGTTCGCGAAGGTGATCTGGGTGCCCGGCAATCACGAGCTGTGGACCACGGCGAAGGATCCCGTGCAGATGCACGGCGTCGCGCGCTACGACTATCTGGTGTCGATCTGCCGCGACCTGGACGTCGTCACGCCCGAGGATCCCTTCCCAGTGTGGCGCGGCCCGGGCAGCGAGGCGCACGGCGGCGCGGTGACGCTGGCCCCGATGTTCCTGCTCTACGACTACTCGTTCCTCCCGGAGGGCGCCACCACCAAGGCCGAGGGCCTGGCCATCGCGCGTGAGCGCAACGTGGTCGCCACCGATGAGTTCTTGCTCTCCTCGGAGCCGTATCTGACCAGAGACGCCTGGTGTCACGCCCGGGTACAGGTCACCAAGCGCAAGCTGGACGCGCTCCCGCCGGAGACGCCGCTGGTGTTGATCAACCACTTCCCGCTGGTGCGCCAGCCCACCGATGTGCTGTTCTACCCCGAGTTCGCGCTGTGGTGCGGCACCGATCTGACCGCCGACTGGCACACCAGCTACAACGTGGTGTGCTCGGTGTACGGGCACTTGCACATTCCGCGCACCTCCTACTACGACGGCGTGCGCTTCGAGGAGGTCTCGCTCGGCTATCCGCGCGAATGGCAGCGCCGCGGTCTGCCGGACAAGCTGCTGCGCCAGATCCTGCCCGCCCCGGAGTACCCGCCGGGCACGCTGAACAAGTGGGGCGGCCACTTCAAGGTCACCCCCGAGATGGAGGCGGCTGCGGCCGAGATGCGCAGCCGCGCCCAGCGCAGGCGCGGCGTCTGAACCGGCCACCGGCAGGCGCTCGGGGACGGAGTCCGTCGCCGACCTCGCGCATGGCTGGAGCCGATGCGGCGGTACGCCTCGACTAGGCTCGGAGCCGATGATCGAGAACATTCTGCCCAGTGATGTCGCCTCGGCCGAGCTGTTGGCGTACCCGGAGGATCTGAAGCCGCATCCGGCCGAAGAGCATCTCATCGCGAAGTCGGTGGAGAAGCGGCGGCGCGACTTCATCGGCGCCCGCCACTGCGCCCGGCTGGCCCTGGAGCAGCTCGGCGAGCCGCCGGTCGCGATCGGCAAGGGGGAGCGGGGAGCTCCGGTGTTCCCGCGCGGCATCGTGGGCAGCCTCACCCACTGCGACGGCTACCGCGCCGCGGCGCTGGCGCACAAGATGCGCTTCCGCTCGATCGGCATCGACGCCGAGCCGCACGGCGCGCTGCCGGACGGCGTGCTCGATTCGGTGAGCCTGCCCGCCGAACGGGACTGGTTGCACGACACCGATTCTCGACTACACCTGGATCGGCTGTTGTTCTGCGCCAAGGAAGCCACCTACAAGGCGTGGTTCCCGCTGACCACCCGCTGGCTCGGTTTCGAGGAGGCGCACATCACCTTCACCGTCGAGGAGAACGCCGACGGCACGGGCTCGGGCACCTTCCGCAGCCAGCTGCTGGTGCCGGGCCAGACCAACGACGGTGGGCTGCCGCTGACCTCGTTCGACGGACGCTGGCTGATCGCCGACGGGCTGATCCTGACCGCGATCGCGCACGCCTGATGACCGGACCGACCACCCAGGCGCAGCGCCCCGACGTGCTCGGCGGCCTGCTGATCGTCGACAAGGACGGCGGCTGGACCAGCCACGACGTGGTGGCCAAGTGCCGGAAGTTGTTGCGCACCAAGAAGGTCGGGCACGCGGGCACGCTCGACCCGATGGCGACCGGCGTGCTGGTGCTCGGCGTCGAACGGGCCACCAAGCTGCTCGGCCTGCTGACGCTGACCACGAAGGCGTACACCGCCACCATCCGGCTCGGCCAGTCCACCACCACCGACGACGCCGAGGGCGAGACCCTGGTGACCGCCTCCGCGCTGCACCTCGCCGACGCCGACATCGCCGCGCGGATCGCGGCCCTGACCGGCGACATCGACCAGGTGCCCGCCACCGTGAGCGCCATCAAGGTGAACGGCGAACGCGCCTACGCCCGCCACCGCGCGGGTGAGGACGTGCGGCTGGCCGCCCGGCCGGTCACCGTGTCCCGCTTCGACGTGCTGGCCCGGCGCGATGTTCCGGACGGTGAGTTCGTCGATCTCGATGTCGTGGTCGAATGCTCGTCCGGCACCTACGTGCGCGCGCTGGCCCGCGATCTGGGCGCCGCGCTGGAGGTCGGCGGCCACCTGACGGCGCTGCGCCGCACCAGGGTCGGCCCCTTCACGCTCGAACACGCCAGGACGCTGGACGAGCTCGCCGAGGACCCGACCTTGAACCTCGGCATCGACGAGGCGGTCCGAATCGCGTTCCCGCACCGCACGATCGACGACCGCGAAGCCGAATCCCTGCGCGACGGACGGTGGTTGGATCCGATCGGCATCGCGGGCGTGCACGCCGCGCTCACCGCCGATGGTACGGCCATCGCGTTGCTCGAGGAGAAGGGCAAGCGCTCCTCGCCGGTCTTCGTGATCCGCCCGCGCGGCCTGGTCGACTGACAGCGGGCGCGCCGGATCGCTTCGGTGACGCTACGCCCGAACGCGTATCGGCCCAGCGCTATTCGCCGCGCTGCCCGAGGATGGGCTCGAGCGCGCCGAGTAGCGCGCCGACGCTGATGTCGCGCACGTCGTTCCGGCTCATCGCGCGGTGCTCCAGCCAGTCGACGGTGAGGACGCGGACGAACGTCAACCAGCTCATCAGCACCGACGAGGCCGCGGCCCGTTCTGCCTCGCTCAGCCCCATCACGTTCAGCAGACGGCCGCGCAGTTCGTCCAATTCCCCGGAGATGATCGACTGGATGGTCGGGTCCCCGGCCAGCATCCGGTTCGCGGCGATGACAGTGCGTGCGTTGGCCTCGAAGTAGTCGAGGTGGGCGTCCAGCCCGGCCGCCAGCTGGTCGCGCAGCGGGGTCTCGGCGTCCAGTTCGGTCGCCACCAGCAGTCGATCCGCGGCCTGCTGGTAGACGGCCGCGAACAGGTCGCGCTTGCTGGGGAAGTGGCGGTACAGCAGGGCGCGGGACACGCCCGCCGCGGCGGCCACGTCCTCCATGAGCACGGTGTCGTAGGCGCGTGCGGCGAACAGCTCGGCGCCCGCCGCCACCAGTAGGCGGCGGCGTTCGTCGGGGGAGAGGCGGCGGCGGGTACTCATCACCGACGATATTAGTTGACGTGTGTCTACTAGCGGTCGTAGCATCCCTATTAGTAGACATATGTCTACTAAGGTGGCCGTGGATCGTGAAGCTTGATGCGCGGCAGAGGGATACCGTCCTGCTGAGGGAGAACGACCATGGCGAAACTGCTGAAGGTCCTGGCGCTGGTGATGGGCGTCGCCTGCGTGGCGATCGGCGTGTTCCACATCGCGCTCGGCATCGACTCGGTGCCGGGCATGGGCTCGTCCGGTGTCACGGCCGACAGTCAGAGCCGCTTCTTCGGGGCCGTCTTCGTCGGCTACGGCGTGGCGTGGATCTGGACCGCGCGCCGCACGCCCATTCCGGCGGTGGCCGTGCGCTGGCTGGCGGGGATCTTCCTGCTCGGCGCGTTCGGCCGGGTGCTGTCGCTCGCGGTGTACGGGTGGCCGCACTGGTTCCAGATCGTGCTCACCGTCATCGAATTCGTTCTCCCGCCGGTGTATTTCTGGTTGGCCGACGCCGACGAGAAGCGGGCGGCGGCCGTGGCTGTCCGATGACTCGGCCGAGCGTGCCCACGCCGATCTCGCGCACGTCGGTCCGGCGGAGCGACACCCGTCGCGATGGACCCCGGACGCCGGCAACGGAATCGGAGGCGAACCGTACAGTGGTCGTGGGTTCGTCGTCCGAAACCGTCGGCGGCCGTGGGAAGGCAGTGGGCATGAGTGAACATCCGGTCGATACGTTCGAGCTGTGGGACCGGGACGACGACGGGCTCGTCTCCGTGCAGGACATCACCGACGGCATCCGCGCGCTCGGGCTGGAGGTCGACGCCGATGCCGTAGAGCGGCTGGTCGCCGCGGCCGACACCGATGGCGACTTCCTGGTCTCCAAGGCCGAATTCGACGCGGCCTTGGTGACCGGACGCCTGGAGGTGACCGACGCCGACGCCGCCTTCCGCGTCTTCGATACCAACGGCGACGGGCGCATCTCGGTCGAGGAACTCGAATCCCTCATCCGGCACGTCGGCGCGGGCCGTATCGACGTCCCCGCCGCCGACCTGCTCGCCGCCGCCGACCGGGACGCCGACGGCTATCTCTCACCGGCCGAATTCCGCTCTCTGCTGGACGAACTCGCGCGCTGATCCGGGGCAGAGTCGGTCCCGGAACCGGATGAGCACGAGTCGTTGTCCATTCGTCACGCGCCGAACAGTCCTCGGACCAGTCCGGCCGCCTCGGCTGCCAGTCCGGGCGGGTTGGTGGCGATGAACATGGAGTCGGCCGCGAGATTGCCGAGCACATGCCAGCTCGGATCGGGCGTACCGCCGACCATCGCACGCCGAGTGCCCGGTTCGGCGCGCAGGCCACCCGCCGGATGCGGTTCGGCGGCGCCCGCCGCGAGCAGAGCGCCCACCAGCGGCTGGGTTTCCGAGGGCGTCGTGTAGGCGGGCGGGTTGACCGCGTTGAAGACGGTGTCCGCGGACCAGTTTCGCGCGTCGTACACGGTGAACCCGCCGCCGGACCGCGCCTCGATCTTGGTGACGCCCGCGCGCAACCGCAGCTGGCCGGAATCGAGCAGCCGCAGCACGATGCGCGCGTTGTGCGGGACCATCGGCGAGCTCAGGCTGTTGATGGTGCGGAAGTGTCCGGTGCGCAACATCTCTCGGTCCCGCTCGGCCAACAGCGGCCACGCGGTCGGGCCGACGACGCGGATGACCATGGCCAGCAGGCGCCGCCCGTGGTGCGGTGCGTCGACCGCGTCGAGCTGGCGGCGCAGGCGAATCACCGGATCCTCGGAGCCGGTGATCTCGGCGGCCAAGGTGTCGAAATCCTGTCCCAGTGCCGCGAGTTCGGTGCGCATGAGCGAAACCAAGTGGGAGAAGGGGAGTTCGCCGTGCTCTGCAGCCAGTTCCCGCACCGCCCCTGGCGTCAAGTGCACGGGGTCGAGGCGGACCGGACGCTGCTGGACGAAGGGGAGTTGCCCGCTGCGTGAGAGCAGCGTGATCGGCCCGGTGTGCCCGTTCGCCGCCAGGGTGACGGCGATGTCCACCGCGGTCAGACCGCTGCCGATGACGGCGAGATGGTGGTCCGCGGGGAGTCCGGCCACGGTGCGGGCGAGGGGATAGGGCTCGTTGACGTAGCCGGGTGTGCCGGTGAGCCCGTAGTGGTCACGCGGGCCGCCGCTGCCGACCGCGAGGACGGCCCGGTCCACCGGGACGTGATGGCCACTCGCGGTGTGCAGGACCGCCCGCTCGTCGCGGGAGAATCCGGTGACGGCCGAACGCACCACGCGGACAGGGCAGCCCGCGAGACCCAGTCGTGCGATCGCGTCGCGCGCGGTGTCTTCCAGGTACTCGCCGTAGACCGCGCGCGGGACGAGCGGTTGGCCCAGCCCTTCGTCGAGGTAGTCGGCCACCTCGCGATTCGCAAGCCAGCGCTGGTAGTGCCCGGGGTCGCCCGCGCGCACCGACATGATGGGCGGCGGCGCGTTCACCCGCACCGCGTCGAGGTCGGGCTGGTACGGGCGGCCCCGCCAGAGCGCGGGCGCGCCGTCGAACACGGTGACGCCGCTCGGCTTGTCGTCCGCGAGGGCCAGCGCGTCGAGCAGCGCGACGGCGGCCGCGCCCGCTCCGATGATTCCGATGTGCATGGGGCTCCTTCGGTTTCGTGTGTGCGGCACCCAGCGTCCCGGGGTTCGGCGGCGCGGAACATCCCGCGATCGAGGGGGTTCGCCACCGGCGACGCGCGATCGACGGGTCGAGTGTTCGCGGCCGAGGTCTCCGTGGGCCGGAATTTCACCGCGCGGCGGGCGCTTACCCCTCATATGTGGGATGGCGAGCGCGCGACAGGCGGCCGAGGATGACACGCATGACCGCAACGACCGCGTTAGACGCACTGCTCGCGAGCATCGCCGCCGCGCCCGACGCGCACGCGCTGTTCGCCGACGCGTCGGCCCGCCTGCGGCGCATCGCGCCGTTCGACGCCGCCGTGTGGGTGGCCACCGATCCGGTCAACGGGCTCACCACGGCGCCGGTGCGGGTGGAGAACCTGCACGAGGGCGGCTGCGGAACCTACTGGGAGTCGGAGCTTTTCGCCGAACACGTCAATCTGTTCCGCGATCTGGCGCTGGCGAAGGTCCCGGTGGCCGGGCTGCGGGAGGTGACAGGAGACCGGCCGACGCTGAGTCCGCTGTACCGCAGCTTCATGCGTCCGCGCGGGTTCGACGACGAGTTGCGCGCGGTGTTCCGGGTGGACGGGCAGCCGTGGGGACAGCTGAGCCTGTTCCGCGAGCGGGGCAGGCCGCCGTTCCGCGCCGAAGACATCGCCCTGGTCCAAGTTCTCTGCACGCCGATGGCGCAGCGATTGCGCGCCTTCGCGCTGCCCAGCGCGACACCGCCGTCCGCTCTCGCCGCCGCGCCCGGTCTGCTGCTGTTCGGCGCGGGCGGCGAACTGCTGTCCCTCAACGACGAGGCCCGCGAGCTGCTGGCCGAGATGCCGCCCGGCCCTGCCACGCAGACCCCGCTCGGCATCGATCTGCCGCTGCCGGTCTGGATCCTCAGCACCGCAGGCCGCGCCCGGCTCACCGGAGTCGCGTCGCGGATCCGGGTGCGCACCACCGCGGGGCGCTGGCTGGTGTGCCACGCGACCTGCCTGCGCGACGCCGAAGGGCGTTCGGGCACAACGGCTCTGGTGATCGAGCAGGCCAAGCCCGCCGAGGTGGCCGAGTTGATCGTCGCCGCCTACGAACTCACCTCTAGGGAACTCGAGGTGACCGAACTCGTCGCCCGCGGCCTGCCCACCGCCGATATCGCCGCGCGGCTGTTCCTCTCCCCGCACACGGTGCGCGACCATCTGAAGTCGGTCTTCGACAAGGTCGGCGTCACCAGCCGCGGCGAACTGGTCGCCAAACTCTTCACCGAGCATCGCGAACCCCTGACGGCCGCCGCCACGGTCCGCGTTCTCGATGCCGCGAGCTAGACCGACACAGCGGCGGCTACCAGACGATCACCCGCGCTCTGCGCCGCAGGGCGCGGCTGGCCGCCGAACACGACGCGCCGCGCGGGCCAGGCCGACCGGTGCGCGATGACGCCACGCCCGCGACCGATTGCGGTGTCGGGCGATTCGACCACGGCGCGATCGGTCGCGCGCGACGCGCCGCCCGAACCTCGGCGACGACGGCGTGGTTTCGCCGCCGCGTTCGTGCCCACGGAGGCTCGGCGCGGACCTCGTACGGCACGGTCCGGTCACAGGCGCGACGCACCGTCATAACACCCCGTACAGTCCTGTTGACCTGCGTTAACGCGCTTCCCGCTCGGTCGATACGTCGGTAAGAGTGGCTCGATCCGGAGGCTAGGGCGATGCGGGCGGTGGGAATCGTCGGGGTGGTGTGCGCGGTGTTCGCGCTCGTGGCGGGATGCGGCCGAGACGCCGACGTGGCGGATCGTCCGGCGGCGAGCGCCACGGTGAGCGTGAGCGCGACCACCGCGGGCCGTACACCCCAGATCGCCGAGGCGCCCGCCGCCCCCAACTCCCCGCAACCGCGCCCTGCGCCGCCGTCGCCCGCTCCCGCACCGCGACCGCCCGCTTCGCCCGTACACGGCACCGCCGTCATCGAGACCGTGACGCTCGGCGGCGTCGCGGTACCAGACGTCCCGGTCAGCGTGCGCCAGATGCGGCCGTGCGATACCGCGCAGCGCGATATTCCGTTGGGCGCCACCGAGATCGCGCACTGGGACGCGGTGACCGGTGACGACGGGCGGGCCGTCTTCGTGGTGCCGGTCGGTTGCTTCCGATTCCGGATGGACCCGCCGCCCGGCACCGACCCGGTGCCCGAGGGAATGCACACGCTGTTCGTCACCGAATCCGGTCAGGTCGTGACCGGCACGCTGCGCTTCAACGATCCGGCGCCCGCGGCCTGCGCCGCCGCGACCATCGTCGACGAGCTGGACGACGCGGGCGACCTCGCGGCCCACGCGGCGACGGTCGGCGAATGCGACGGAGCCTGGGCGGTCATCGCCTGGGACATCCCCGGCGACAGCCGGCGCATCGTCCACCGCGGTCCCGGCGGCTGGCACACCTACGTCGCCTTCCCGCACGACACCTGCTGGTCCACCGCCGCAGCCGACGGCGTCCCGAGTCGCCTCGAACCGTACTTCCACTCCTGCTGACGCACGCGGCAGGTGTAGCCCCTGCGAGGCGTCGAAATGGCTTGCGAGGCAGTAGGTCAGGCCGTGAGCCAGATGGCTTCGGCGGCGGGGCGGCCGAGATCGGTGGTGGCGGTGGCATCGCCGATGCGGATGGCGATGGTGCCCGCGAAGTCGCGGCGTTCGACGACGGCGATGGTGGTGTCCAGCGCGATGCCGACGGAGTCGAAGTAGCGCAGCATGTCCGGGTCGGAATCGGAGATGCGGGCGACGCGGCCGGACTGGCCCGCCTGGAAATCGCTGAGCTGGCGCGCGGGCGGCGTCGGCACCGCGCCGTCCACCGACGGGATGGGGTCGCCGTGCGGATCGCGGTCCGGGTAGCCGAGTTTGGCGTCGATGCGGGCCATGAGCAGTTCGGAGACCGCGTGCTCGAGCACCTCGGCCTCGTCGTGCACCTCGTCCCAGCCGTAACCGAGTTCGTTGACCAGGAAGGTCTCGATCAGCCGGTGCCTGCGCACCATCGCGACCGCGGCACGGCGGCCGTGCTCGGTGAGCGTGATCGAGCCGTACCTGGCGTGCTCGACCAGGCCCTGGTCGGCGAGCTTGCGCACGGCTTCGGAGACGGTGGAGGCCGAGACGCCGATGCGTTCGGCCAGCAGCTTGGTCGACACCTTCTCCTGCGACCACTCCTGGGCGGTCCAGATGACCTTCAGGTAGTCCTGGGCGACCGAGGTCAGCTCCGGCGCCAGGGTCGCGGTGCTGCCGCTCGGCTCGCCCGGCGCGGTGCTGTCGGTCAGCTCGCGGCGGGTGGCGATGTCTCGTTTACCAGGCACATACCCGAGCTTATGCACTTCGGTCCCGATTCACACAGTCGGACACCGGGATGCGTCGAACTCGTTCACCGCTCGTGTTCTCGCCGGTCGTGGCCCGGTCGCCCGCGGGCAATGTCCCGGACGGAACCGCAGGTCGGCGTGTGCCTGGACGAGCGCGGTCGTTCCGGCGCGGCGACCGCGAAAGCTGACGGCCCGCTCCGGACCGGGTCGGTTGTGTCCGCGATTTGCTCGGAGGAAGCTGAGAGAGTCGGGGCCGTCGGAAGCTGGTTCGGTGGGCCCACGTGCGATCCCCTCTCGTCACGAGCGTGGCGGCACTCGCCGCCGTGCTGAGCACGGGTGTGGTGCTCGCCGTGGACTGGAGCGATGCGGCCGTGCGCGATCCGGCGCGCACCCTGTTGCTCGGGCCGCGCGAGGCCTTCGCGGCGGCGCAGCATCCGGCGTGGCCCGCGTTCACGTCCGCCGAACTCGTGCTCTACCTCCTGGCCGGTGCGGCGTTCGTGGTGCCGGGACTGTGGATCTGGACCAGCGGCCGCTACGACCTGGCCGGTCCGCTGCTGGCCGTGGCGGGTCTGACGTGGCTGGCGGCGGGCGTGCGCCGCTCCAGCGACCCGCTGCTGTTCACCGCGGGCGCCCACCTATACCGACGAGGGCGTCGTCGTGGCCGCCACCATCCGGCGCGACTGCCCGGGGACGGCCGTGCTGCTGCTCTCGCAGTACATCGAGACCGACAGCGTGCTGGACCTCCTCCGCGACGGCGCGGACCACCTCGGCTATCTGCTGAAGGACCGGGTTTCCGACATCGACGACTTCGTGGCCGCGCTGCGCCGGGTCGCCTGCGGCGGATCGGCGATCGATCCCGACCTCGTCACCCGCCTCGTCGGCAGGCCGCATCGTGGCCACCGCCCGCTCGACGAACTCTCGCCGCGCGAACGAGAAGTCCTGCGGCTCATGGCCGAAGGACGCTCGAACCGGGCGATCGGCGCCGCGATGTTCCTGGGGGAGCGCACGGTCGAGGCGCACGTGCGCAGCATCTTCGTCAAGCTCGGCCTCCAGTCCGAACCCGACGACCACCGCCGCGTCCTCGCGGTGCTGACGTATCTGCGCGCCGAGTCCTGATCAGCGCACCCGCCCGGCGTCCAGTCGGGCCGTTGCCGTCCAGGAAGTGGACGACCTCTCACAGATGCCCGTCCGGGTCGGCGAAATAACCGGCGTAGATGCCCCATGCCGGGCCAGGAAGTCTTGAAGGAATCGGACATGTCCGCGTGACGGTGCGGCAGACGTTCTGTGACATCTGGTACGCCCGAATACTGTTCGCACCTCGACTTGCGTAGGCTGCGAACGTGCAGAGATGGCGATCCCTCGACGAGGTGCCCGCGGACTGGGGACGGTGCGTGCTCACGATCGGCGTGTTCGACGGAGTGCACCGCGGCCACGCGCAATTGATCAGCCGGGCCGTGAAGTCCGCGGCCGCGCGCGGCGTCCCCTCGGTGTTGATGACCTTCGACCCGCACCCCATGGAGGTGGTGCGGCCCGGATCGCACCCCGCGCAGCTGACCACGCTGACGCGGCGGGCGGAACTGGTCGAGGAACTGGGCGTCGACGTGTTCTGCGTGATGCCGTTCACCCACGAATTCATGAAGCTCACCCCCGGCCGCTACGTGCACGACCTGCTGGTCGAGCGGCTGCACGTGACCGAGGTCGTGGTCGGCGACAACTTCACCTTCGGCAAGAAGGCGGCGGGCACCGTCGAGACCATGCGCGAACTGGGCGAGCGCTTCGGCTTCGAGGTCGACGGCGTGACGCTGCTCGCTGAGCACGCGGTGACCTTCTCCTCCACCTACATCAGGGCCTGCGTGGACGCGGGCGACATGGCCGCGGCCGCCGAGGCGCTCGGCCGCCCGCATCGCGTCGAGGGCGTGGTCGTGCACGGCGACGGACGCGGCCGCGAACTCGGCTTCCCCACCGCCAACGTAGCGCCGCCCATGCACGCGGCGATCCCGGCCGACGGTGTGTACGCGGGCTGGTTCACGGTGCTCGGGCCCGGCCCCACGATCGGCACCGTCACGCCGGGCGAGCGGGCGATGGCCGCCATCTCGGTCGGCACCAACCCCACGTTCTCCGGCCGCGCCCGCACCGTCGAGGCGTACGTCATCGACGGTGACGCCGACCTCTACGGCCAGCACGTCGCGGTGGACTTCGTCGAGCATCTGCGCGGCATGCGCAAGTTCGACACCATGCACGACCTCATCGAGGCCATGGGCCGCGACGTCGAGAATTCGCGCAAGGTGCTCGCCGCCGCCGACGCGGGAGCTCGGTCGAGCACCGAGTCCTGAGCTCAGTCCTGATCCTCGCTCGGCACCGTCCAGCGGTAGATCTGACCGTCGCGCAGCTCGTAGGAGACGGGCGGCGCGCTGGTCGGGTTCGCGGCGATGTGGGCGAGCACCTTGGTGCGCCCGCGAATCGTGTCCGCGCCGTCGGTCCACCGCAGATACGGGTGCAGCAGCGGACGCAGGGACGCGTAGTCCCCGCGGGCCAAGGTGTCCAGCACGTCGCGTACGGCGGGATCCATGGCTCGATTGCAGCACGCCGATCCGGTGGCCGCACCGCGATTGGGTTCGCGCGATGCGCTCCGGTAAGGTGGATCCTCGGGTTTGCTGCGGTCCGCGGTGGCGCCCGACCCGGGAAACCGGAACCTTCGAACGCGGAACTGAGAAATAGGAGTGGATGCCTCGTGGCGCTGACCACCGAGCAGAAGTCGGCGATTCTCGCCGAGTACGGCCTGCACGAGAAGGACACCGGTTCGCCGGAAGCGCAGATCGCGCTGCTGTCCAAGCGGATCGCCGACATCACCGAGCACCTGAAGAAGCACAAGCACGACCACCACACCCGCCACGGCCTGATGGCGCTGATCGGTCGTCGCAAGCGCCTCTCGAAGTACCTGCAGGACAACGACATCGCGCGTTACCGCTCGCTGATCGAGCGCCTGGGCCTGCGCAGGTGATCTCCCGCCGCGCCGTCGGCGCGGCGAGTTCCGCGGCTTCCCGGCCCGGGATCCGACGATCTCGGGCCGGGGCCGCGAACGGTGATCGACGGCCTCGCACGAGGCGGTGAATCCGTCCGAACGGACGTGCGACACGCTGCCTGCCAGAGGCGGTCGTCATATCGCCAACGGCGAGACGTACAATCTCCCCGTTGGCTATTTGTGTATGAGGGGTGGACCGCATCCCGTCGTACGACAACATGGACAGCCGTATGCACCCGCCGCGTGGCGTCGGTCTTCGGTAGTGGCCTCCCGGCGCAGCGCCGGCGGGCTTCGATCGATGACCGCCTCCGCGTCGCCGTATCCAAGGGGATTTCGGCCGGGTGTGCGCGTCGCAGCCAGGAGGGTTGCCGCGCGTCCGTCTCCGGGTACGGCTGACGACAGCCGGATCGCGCCCACTGCGCGCTCGAGCCGGCGAGACGAGAGGTTGAGAGAAGAGAATGTCCGAAACAACTGAACGCAAGTCCTCGGCCGTAGAGGTCGAGCCGGGTGTGTTCGAGTCCGTCGCGCTGATCGACAACGGCTCCTTCGGCACCCGCACCGTACGTTTCGAAACCGGTCGGCTGGCCCGCCAGGCCGCCGGTTCGGTCGTCGCCTACCTGGACGACGAGACCATGCTGCTGTCGGCGACCACCGCGAGCAAGGCGCCGAAGGATCAGTTCGACTTCTTCCCGCTGACGGTCGACGTCGAAGAGCGCATGTACGCCGCGGGCCGCATTCCCGGCTCGTTCTTCCGCCGCGAGGGCCGCCCGTCCACCGACGCGATCCTGACCTGCCGCCTGATCGACCGTCCGCTGCGTCCGTCCTTCGTCGACGGCCTGCGCAACGAGATCCAGGTCGTGGTCACGGTCATGAGCCTGGACCCGAAGGATCTGTACGACGTCGTGGCGATCAACGCCGCGTCCGCGTCCACCCAGATCGCGGGCCTGCCGTTCTCCGGCCCGGTCGGCGGCGTGCGCGTCGCGCTGATCGAGGGCCAGTGGGTCGCGTTCCCGACCGTGGAGCAGCTCGAGAGCGCCGTGTTCGACATGGTGGTCGCGGGTCGCGTGGTCGAGTCCGGCGACGTCGCGATCATGATGGTCGAGGCCGAGGCCACCGACAAGGTCATTGCCCTGATCGAGGGCGGCGCGCAGGCGCCGACCGAGGCCGTGGTGGCCGAGGGCCTGGAGGCCGCCAAGCCGTTCATCGCCCGCCTGTGCCGCGCGCAGGCCGACCTCGCCGAGCTGTCCGCCAAGCCGACCGGCGAGTTCCCGCTGTTCCCGCCCTACGAGGCCGACGTGTTCGAGGCCGTGGAGGGCACCGCCAAGCGTGAGCTGAACGAGGCCCTGAGCATCGCCGACAAGCAGGAGCGCGAGGCGAAGATCGACGAGATCAAGCTCGACGTGCTCTCCCGCCTCGGCGACGACTTCGCGGGCCGCGAGAAGGAGCTGGGCGCCGCCTTCCGCTCGGTCACCAAGAAGCTGGTGCGTCAGCGCATCCTGACCGACGGCTTCCGCATCGACGGCCGCGGCCTGGCCGACATCCGCGCGCTGTCCGCCGAGGTCGCCGTGGTGCCGCGGGCGCATGGTTCGGCGCTGTTCGAGCGCGGCGAGACCCAGATCCTGGGCGTCACCACGCTGGACATGGTGAAGATGGCGCAGCAGGTCGACTCGCTCGGCCCGGAGACCTCCAAGCGCTACATGCACCACTACAACTTCCCGCCGTTCTCCACCGGTGAGACCGGTCGCGTCGGTTCGCCGAAGCGTCGCGAGATCGGCCACGGCGCGCTGGCCGAGCGGGCGCTGATCCCCGTGCTGCCCAGCCAGGAAGAGTTCCCGTACGCGATCCGTCAGGTCTCGGAGGCGTTGGGCTCCAACGGTTCCACCTCGATGGGCTCGGTGTGCGCCTCCACCCTGGCGCTGCTGAACGCCGGTGTGCCGCTGAAGGCCCCGGTCGCCGGTATCGCGATGGGTCTGGTCTCCGACACCGTCAAGAACGACAAGGGCGAAGACGAGGTCCGCTACGTCGCGCTGACCGACATCCTCGGCGCCGAGGATGCCTTCGGCGACATGGACTTCAAGGTCGCGGGCACCCGCGAGTTCGTCACCGCGCTGCAGCTCGACACCAAGCTGGACGGCATCCCCTCGCAGGTGCTGGCCGGCGCGCTGAGCCAGGCGCACGACGCCCGCACCACCATCCTGGACGTGATGGCCGAGGCCATCACCACCCCGGACGAGATGAGCCCGTACGCGCCGCGCGTCACCGCGATCAAGATCCCGGTCGACAAGATCGGCGAGGTGATCGGCCCCAAGGGCAAGGTCATCAACCAGATCACCGAGGACACCGGCGCCAACATCTCCATCGAGGACGACGGCACCGTGTTCGTCGGCGCGACCGACGGCCCGTCGGCGCAGGCCGCGATCGACGCGATCAACGCCATCGCCAACCCGCAGCTGCCGAAGGTCGGCGAGCGCTTCCTGGGCACGGTCGTCAAGACCACTGCCTTCGGCGCGTTCGTCTCGTTGCTGCCGGGTCGCGACGGTCTGGTGCACATCTCCAAGCTGGGCAACGGCAAGCGGGTCGCCAAGGTCGAGGACGTGGTGAACGTCGGCGACAAGCTGCGCGTGGAGATCGCCGACATCGACAACCGCGGCAAGATCTCGCTGATCCCGGTCGACGAGAGCGCCGAGGAGCCCGGCGACTCGGATGCCGTCGACGCCGGAACCGAGTAGTACTTGTCGGTGTGACGAAGAAGAAGACGGCAACCCCCCTGCTCCCGACCGGGCAGGGGGGTTCGTCACTACAGCGGCGGGTGGACGAGGCACGGATGGCGGATACCGGGGTGCGGCGCACCGTGCTACCCGGGGGGCTGCGGGTGGTCACCGAGCACGTGCCGGGCGTGCGCTCGGCTTCGATCGGCGTCTGGGTCGGCGTCGGCTCGCGCGACGAAGGGCGCACGGTGGCGGGCGCCGCGCACTTCCTGGAACACCTGCTGTTCAAGGCGACTCCGACCAGGAGCGCGCTGGACATCGCGCAGGCCATGGACGCCGTCGGCGGTGAACTGAACGCTTTCACCGCCAAGGAGCAGACCTGCTACTACGCGCACGTGCTCGACGAGGATCTGCCGCTGGCGGTCGATCTCGTCTCCGACGTCGTGCTCAACGGCCTGTGCCGCGCGGTGGACGTGGACGTCGAGCGTCAGGTGGTGCTCGAGGAGATCGCGATGCGCGACGACGACCCGGAGGATCTGGTCGGCGACGCGTTCCTCACCGCGCTCTTCGGCGACCACCCGATCGGACGACCGGTGATCGGTTCGGTGGAGTCCATCGAGGCCATGCAGACGGGTCAGCTGCGGAGCTTTCACGTGCGCAGGTACCGTCCGGACCGGATGGTCGTCGCGGTCGCGGGCAATGTCGAGCACGACCACACGGTGGAACTGGTGCACCGCGCGTTCGAAAGCCGCCTCGACCTGGCAGCCGAACCGGCGCCGCGCCGGGAGGGACGGTTCCGTCCGCACGGTGTCCCGGAATTGGAGTGGAACTACCGCGACAGCGAACAGGCCCACCTCGCCTTCGGCGTCCGCGCGTTCGGCCGCCACGAGGGCGATCGCCGGTGGCCGCTGTCGGTGCTCAACACCGTCGTCGGCGGTGGGCTGAGTTCTCGTCTGTTCCAACGGATCCGGGAGGAACGCGGCCTGGCGTACTCGGTGTACTCCAGCGTGGACACCTTCGCCGACACCGGCGCGTTCTCGGTGTACATCGGCTGCCAGCCCGAAAACCTCGGCAAGGTGGCCTCTTTGGCGCGCGGCGTACTGGAGGAGGTCGCCGAGCACGGCATCAGTGATGCCGAATGCGCTCGCGCGAAGGGCTCGCTGCGCGGCGGATTGGTGCTCGGCCTGGAGGATTCGGCTTCCCGGATGAACCGGATCGGTCGCAGCGAACTGAGCTACGGCAACCACCGCAGCGTCTCGGAGACGCTCGCGCGGATCGACGCGGTCACCACCGAGGAAGTCACCGCCATCGCTCGCACGCTGCTCGCCCGGCCGTTCGGTGCGGCGGTCGCCGGACCGTATCGCCGATCCCGCGATCTGCCCGTTGCGGTGCGCCGTCTCGTCGATCACTGAGCCGCGCGTACGTAAGTCGTTGTGCGGCTGAGTAGCGGTACTGGGATCGAGCGGGCCTGAGTGGCTGAGGAATTGGGGCGGCGAATCCTCGGTGGCGGGTCGACCGACCGAAGCTGCTGCGGCTGAGGTGGTCGACGCCGCGGAGGCCGTCGAGCCCCTGAACGATACGACGCCCGCGCGCCCCTCGGTCGACGTTTCGGCAGTGGTCCTCGGAATGTGGTGGGGCATTGCCGAGTTGGCGGCGAAGCGCTGCTGAGCGCGACGCTGCCCTGTCCGGTTGTCGATGTGCGTTCATCGAGGCCGACCGGGTAGCGTGCGGGCGACCGATCTGGCGAGGGGGAGTCGATGAGCACGGTATGGGAGGCGGTGGGGCGGGCGCGCGCCGCGCGGGATCTGGATCGGCTGCCCGAGGCGCGGCGCATTCTCGGCGAGGCGCTGTCGGCGGAGCCGTTCGATCCACTGTTGCTCACCGAACTGGCCGATATCGATTACCGGCTGGACGACCACGCCGCGGCGCTGCGCGGCGCGCGGGCCGCGATCGCCGCCGACCCGAACCGGGTCGACGCCTACCTGACTGCCGCCCTCGTCCTGCATCTGGAGGACGAACGAGACGAGGCGCTGCGGCTCGCCCGCGCCGCGCTGCGGATCGCGCCGTACAGCGTCAGCGCGCTGCTCACCCTCGCCCAGATCATCGCGGGCGGTCCGAAGACGGACGAGCTGCGCGCCGAGGCCCGCGCCGCGCTGCGAACCGCGTGCGAATACGCGCCGCACGACGCGGACGTCCTCGCCCACGCGGCCGAAAGTTACCGGAAGCTGGCCGATTCGGCCGAGGCGCGCCGCCATGTGGAGCGCGGGCTCGCCGAGAATCCGCTGCACGTCGAACTGCTGGAGATGCGCGCCCGGCTGGAGTTCGAAGATTTCTCCACCCGAGACAAGGCGGTGGCGACGCTGCGCGGACTGCTCGGCGCGAGCCCGGACCACGCGCCCGCACGGCGGCTCCTCGCCGAGATCATGTGGCGGGCGCTGTTGCGTCTGGCGGCATGGGTGTGGTTCTTCGCGGTCGCGGTCGTCGCGCTGTCGATGTGGGTCGGTCCCGGTGTGCTGCGGGTCGTGACCCCGGTGCTGTTCCTCGTCGTGTTCGCCGCGTGGATTCGAGTGTTCCGCTCCCTGCGCGGGCAGTTGCCGCCGCGCTATCTGCGCAAGCGGCTGCTGCGCCGCCCCGAAGCGCTGTTCGGACTGTGCGTGCTGGTGTTCGCGAGCCTGATCGCCGACCTCGGCGCGGTGGTTTTGCGCAGTTCGCTGGTCGGCGTCGGCTACGCGCTGCTGATCGTCGGGGTGTTCGGTGCGTGCCTGGCGCACCTGCTGCTCTTCGCGGCGTGGCTGCGCCGCTTCGGTGACGAGACCGACCGTGACGCCGCCGAGAGCTACGCGCTGCTGAGCGTCACCGCGGTGGTGTGCTTCGGACTCGTGGTGCTCGGCGTGCTCGGCGCACTGCGGTCGTGGTCGCGGGCGCCGGAAGCCTTTCCGGTGCTCGCCGCGGTGCTCGGCGTCGTCGTGGTGACGTTGCTGCTCGAACTGTTGCTCGTCTTCGCGGTGGGGCCGAGGTACTGGCGGCGGCCGGTCGCCTATTGCGCCGTGCTGCTGACGTTGCTCGCTCTGGCGGTGCTCGGAACCCGGTGGAGCTTTCTGCGGATGGCGGCCGAGACGTTCACCGGGCCGTCCTGATCACCGGGTGATGTCGACCGTCGCGTCCTCGTGCGCCCGGTTGGCGGCATCGACGACCACGTCGAGCAGTCCGGGGAGCGCGGCGTCGAGGTCTTGGGCGCGCAGCCGCTGACAGGTCTGTCCCTCGATGACGAGGCGCTCGATCACGCCCGCCTCGCGCAGGATCTTGAAGTGGTGGGTCGCGGTGGACTTGTTGATCACGTCGTAGAGCGCGCCGCAGCGCACGGCGGTCCCCGCGTTGCGGAGGCGGCGCACCATCTCCAGGCGCACCGGATCCTGAAGCGCGCCCAGCACCGCGGGCAAGGGTGCGATGGGCGGAGCGGCTTCGTTCGCGTCGGTCATGATCTACCTCACTAGGGGGTTTGATGATCATCGAACCGGTTGTATGGTCGATGGAGTTCGATCAATATCAAACTTACCTGATCGGGGTATCGATGGCAGCGACAACGGCAGTGGCCGCCGACGAAAGGACCACGCAACGCTGGGCCTACGCGCTGGTGCTGGTCGCCAGCGGCGTGGCGCTCGGCGTGTCGGGCGTGCCCGCGCCGCTGTACGGCATCTATGAAACGCAGTGGCACCTCTCGCCGCTCACCACCACCATCGTCTTCGCGGTGTACGCCATCGCTGCGCTGGGTGCGGTCCTGGTGTCCGGCCGCATCTCGGATGTGGTCGGCCGAAAGCCCGTGCTGCTCGGCGCATTCGCCACCATGATCGCGGGGTTGGTGGTGTTCGTGCTGGCCGACTCGGTCCCGATGCTGTTGCTGGCCAGGGCATTGCACGGCATGGCCGTCGGCTCCACCGTGGTGGCGGGCGCCGCCGCGCTGCTCGACCTGCGTCCGCACCGCGGCGCGCGCTCCGGACAGCTGAGCGGCGTCGCCTTCAATGTCGGTATGGCCGTGGCGATTCTGGGTTCGGCGCTGCTCGCGCAGTACGCGCCGCACCCCCTGCGCACGCCCTACGTCGTCATCACGGTGGTCTGCTTGGCGATCGCCGCGGGCGTGCTCGCCCTGCAGGAACCGCACAGCGCCCGGCAGGCGGGACGGATCCGCATCGCCAAACCGGCCGTGCCGCAGGAGATCCGAGCGGACTTCTGGTTCTCGGCGATCGGCGTGATGGCCGCCTGGTCGGTGCTCGGCGTGCTGCTCTCGCTGTATCCGTCGCTGGCCGCACAGCAGACCGGCATCCACAACCTGGTCTTCGGCGGTGCGGTCGTCGCCTCGACCGCCCTGTCCGGCGCCACCGCGCAGCTGTTCGCGACCGGCATCCCCGCGCGCAGGGCCGCCGTCCTCGGCGACACCGGCATGGCGCTGGCGCTGCTGCTCACGGTGCCCGCGCTGGCCACGCACAGCTGGATCGCGGTGCTCGGCGCCGGCGTCGCCCTCGGCGCCACCTTCGGCCTCGGCTTCGGCGGATCGCTACGCCACCTGTCGAATGTCGTCCCGCAGCACAAGCGCGGCGAGACGATGTCGGCGTACTACCTGCTCGCGTACTCGGCGATGGCGTTGCCGACGATCCTGGCGGGCTGGGCGGCTACGACCTGGGGGTTGGACACGGTGTTCCCGTGGTTCGTCGGGGTGGTGGCGGTGGCTTGCCTGGTGGCGGCTGGGTTGGGGGTTCGGGGGAGTCAGGCGGAAGCAGTCGAGGCGGTGGGTGTTTCGGATTAGGACCGAGGCTCCGAATCACTCCTCCACGGCGGTCTCGTGCACGGTCAACCAGCGATACCCGGAACTCGAATCCTCCAACACGGCTGACACCCGGCGCGAAGACGAGCCCTCATCGGAAAGGTGGCGCTCCAGAAATCGCACCACCACGAGCTCACCCTCGTGGTACAGCTCCGTCAGCTCGGCCACCTCGATCCGCAAGCCCGGCTCCGTATTTCGCGCTTCCCGCAACCCGGTCAGCAACTCGTCGCGGCCGAGCACCGTACCGCACATGGCTACCATCGAGAACCACTCGTGCTGCGCTTCGGCGAACCGCTCGAAGACCTCGAGCGGTGCGGCCGATCCCAGCCAAGCAGCGAGGTCGGCGTGCAGCGATTCGACCACACTCACGATGTCCTTCTCCTGTCCGGTCATCTCCGAATCATACGAATGAATTGCCTCGCAGCGTTTTCGCGCACCTCGCGGGCAACTACGAATGCCGCGCGGTGTAGCGAAGCTCTGCGAGGACGGAATCGGCCCCGGTAGTGGGGGCGCGGTGATCGGGTTACCATGCAGCTCATGCGATGGTGGGGGAAGTTGGGACGCCGGATGCACCGTGCGGCGTTGTTGCTCGCGGTGTTCGGTGCGGTGCTCGGTGGACTGGCCGTCGCGGGGTTGACCTGGTGGTTGTTGTGGTGGGGGCTCGGTGCGAAGGCCGAGACGCCGAATCAGGTGGAGCTCACCAAGATTGCGTTGTCGGTGTCGGCGGGCGTCGGTGGCGCGGTGGCATTGGTCGTGGCATACCGGCGGCAGCGCGACCTGGAGCGCGGCAGGTTCGCCGAGCTGTTCGGGGCGGCGGCGCGGCAACTCGGCGACGAGGATCCGGCCGTTCGGCTGGCCGGTGTCTACGCGATGGCCGGTGTGGCGGACGAGTTCTCGGCTCCGGTGCGGCGTCAGCAGTGCATCGATGTGCTGTGCGGATACCTGCGCCTGCCCTACGAACCGGACGACGGCGCCAACCACCTGATCTCGCGCGCCGAGACCGCCCAGGAATCGGGCCGCGAAATCGAGCGCGTCTATCGGATACGGCACAACGATCGCGAGGTGCGCGCCACCATCGTGCGCGTGATCGCCGAACACCTACGGCCGTACACCGAAGCGTCCTGGTCGCGTTGCGATTTCGATTTCACCGGCGCGGTGCTGGAGAACGCGGACTTCGAGGCGACCGAATTCGGCGGGCGCTGGACCACTTTCGCCAGAGCCAGGTTCGTCGGCGACCGTTTCGCCGACTTCAACCGGACCCGGTTCACCGGGCACCACGTGACCTTCCGCGACGCCGCCTTCGCCGTTCCGATCGTGAACTTCGAGAACACCGAATTCCGCACCGAGCGAACCACCTTCGACGGCGTGACCTTCGAGAGTCAGCGAACCTGCTTCGACGACGCGACCTTCGCGGGCGCGCGCACCGGGTTCGTCGGCGCGCGATTCCTCGGCGCGCGAACATCGTGGCGGGCGGCCGTGTTCCGGGCCGAACTGACCTCCTTCGCGCAGGCGACCCTGGACGGCGAGCACGTCTGCTTCGAGCGGGCCGTCTTCTCCGGTCAACGTGTCGCGTTCACCGCGGCGCAACTCTATGCCACGGCCGTCACCTTCGAGGAAGCCGAACTCGGCGCCGCCCAGCGCCTGCGCCGCCGCAGTACCCGCGAAATCGATTTCGTCGGAGCGGAATTCCACGGCGCGGTGAGCTTCGCCCGCAGCACCATCGCCGGACGCACCGCCGACTTCCGCACCGGCGATTTCTTCGGCGACATCTCCTTCGTCGCCACCCGATTCATCGCAGGGGAAACGCATTTCGACCGCCCCAAGGCATGGGTCGGCGTACGTTTCGACTGGGACGACAACCCCACCAGCAAACCCGCTTCGGTACAACCGAATCCGTGGCCGCCCGTCCCGGAGACCGCGCCCACGCCGAGCGCCTAGCACCGCAGGCCGGGGCGCGGTAGCCGAGCCCGCGCTGGAGCTTCGAGCACAAGCGGGCGGCACCCGAAGTGGATGCCGCCCGCTCGCGCACTACTCGTGGCTCCGCCTTCACCCGGCCCTGCACCGGCTTCCGGCGGACGGCCCACTACTCCCGCCAACCCCCGTACGGAACGGTGATCAATTCCATGAAGTGGCCGTTCGGGTCCAGGAAGTACACGCCGCGCCCGCCGTCGTTGTGGTTGATCTCGCCGGGCGCCTGCTGGCGCGGATCGGCCCAGTGGTCCAGCCCGTAGCGCTGGATCTTGGCGTAGGCCGCGTCGAACTCGGCCTCGGAGACGAGGAAGGCGTAGTGCTGGGGTTGGATCTCGGTGACGTCGTCGGGCACGGCCGCGAAGTCGAAATCGACGCCGTTGCTCATCGGAAGCTCGATGAACGGTCCCCATTCCTTGCCGACTTGGAGGCCGAGGATATCGGCCCAGAATTCCGCGGAAACTCGGTTGTCGCGGCAGCCGACGATGGTGTGGTTGAACTGAATGGACAGGATATTCTCCTCGAATCGTGACGGTCCCGACCCTGGGCTCGGTACAAGGCGGCCTACAGGAGCACCGTCACGCCGAACGACAATAGCGGCGGATCCCCGGCCGCGCCACCCTCCGCTTCTCCGGAGGTCGTCGCGTCGCCCGAGTTTCGGCGGTGTCGGCGCCACTCCGCGCGGCGCGCGGTAGCGTCGCAACCATGAAGATTCGTGGAGCGGTCCTGGAGCGGATCGCGGCGCCGGCACCGTTCGCCGAGTCGGCGCCGATCAACGTCTGTGAGCTGGAGCTCGGCGAACCGGGACCGGGTGAACTGCTGGTGCGGATCGAGGCCGCCGGGCTGTGCCACTCCGACCTCTCGGTCGTGGACGGCAACCGGGTGCGCCCGGTGCCGATGCTGCTCGGGCACGAGGCGGCGGGCCGCGTCGTGGCGGTCGGTGCGGGCGGCAGCGATATCGCCCTCGGGCAGCGCGTGGTGATGACCTTCCTGCCCCGCTGCGGCGAGTGCGCGGGCTGCGCCAGCGAGGGCCGCACACCGTGCGTGCCGGGCAGCGCGGCCAACAACGCGGGAGAACTGCTCAACGGCGGACGCCGGCTGCGCCGCGACGACGCGGAGGTGCACCACCACCTTGGCGTCTCGGCGTTCGCGACGCACGCGGTGGTGGACCGCCGCTCGGTCGTCCCGGTCGACGACGACGTGCCGCCGGAGGTCGCGGCGGTGCTCGGCTGCGCGGTGCTCACCGGCGGTGGCGCGCTGCTGAATTCGGCGCGACCCGGGCCCGCGGATCGGATCATGGTGGTCGGCCTCGGCGGTGTCGGCATGGCTGCCGTGCTGGTGGCCGTCTCACTGGGCGCTCCCGAGGTGATCGCCGTCGACACTGTCCCCGAAAAGCTCGCTATGGCAAAGGAGCTCGGCGCTACGGCGACATACACCCCGGCCGAGATCGCCGAACAGGGCGTGCAAGCCGAGGTGGTCGTCGAGGCGGCGGGCAACGTGCGCGCGTTCGAGACCGCGGTCGCGGCGACCGCGCCGGGCGGCACCACGGTCACCGTCGGTCTGCCCGCCCCCGACGCCCGCGTGAGCATCTCGCCGCTGGGCTTGGTGGCGCAGGGACGCTCCATCGTGGGCAGCTACCTGGGTTCGGCGGTGCCCTCACGCGACATCCCCGAGTACGTGCGGATGTGGCGGGAGGGGCGGCTTCCGGTGGAGCGGCTGGTGTCGGCGCACGTCGGCCTGGACGACATCAACCGCGCCATGGACGAGCTCGCGGCCGGGCACGCGTTGCGTCAGGTGATCGTCTTCGACTGACCGGTGATCGTCGTCACCGCTGCCGCGCCGTGCGCTCGTTGCTTACCTGGACGTGCGTATTCGACCGAAAAGTAGGTACTTGTCGGTCGTCGCGGCCCCGCGCAGACTCGCCTCCGCAAGCCCCGGACGGGGACGAAACGGCTTGGGAGGCAAGATGACCGACGGAGCGCGCGGGCCCGTGACCGTAGTGGGACTCGGTTCGATGGGCGGTGCCGTGGCCGCGGCGTTCGTCGCGGCCGGACATCCCACCACGGTGTGGAACCGCACCCCCGGCAAGGCCGCCGCGCTGGTGGCGCTCGGCGCGAGGCAGGCGACGACGATCGGCGACGCGGTCGCGGCGAGCCCGCTGATCGTGTCGGTGCTCACCGGATTCGAGGCCACGCTCGACGCGCTCGCCCCGGCGGGCGAGGCGCTGGCCGGACGCACCCTGATCACCCTCAACAGCGGTACACCGGCGGGCGCACGGCGCGTCGCCGCGTGGGCCGAGGCGCGCGGGGCGCGCTTCCTCGGCGGCGCGATCAAGAACGTGCCCGCGGCCGTCGGCGCCGCCGACACGCTGCTGTACTACGGCGGTGACCGCGCCGTGTACGACGAATACCTGCCCACGCTGGGTGTACTCGGCGGCGAGACAGTGCATTTGGGCGAAGAACCGGATCTCGGCGCGCTGTACGAGTCGGCCGTCGGCGCGACCCTGCTGCCCGCCCTGCTCGGCTTCTTCGAGGGCGCCGCGGTGCTCGCCGCGCGCGGTATCGAGGCCCACGCGATGGTGCCGTACTCGGCGAAGTGGCTGCGGATGATCGAGTCGCTGCTCCCGCTGCTGGCCGAGGAGATCGACACCGGCGACTACACGAAGCTCGGCTCCTCGGTGGGGCTCTTCCACGACGCCGTCGGCGACGACCTGGCGGTGGGCGCGGAATCGGGCGTCGACATGTCGTGGCACGCGCCCATGGCGGAGTTGCTGCGCCGTGCGGTCGCGCGCGGGTATCGCGAACACAGTGTGACGGCGCTGATCGAGGTGCTCAAGACTCCGGCGGCGTAGCGTCGGCCGCGTCCATCGCGTCCACGAAACGGCCTAGCAACCGGGCGAATTCGGCGCGTTCGCGCTCGGTCCAGTGCGCCATCGCCGCCGCCGTCGCCGCCGCGCGCCTGCGGTGGGCCGCGGCGAGGATCCTGCGGCCGAGCTCTGTCGGCCGCAGCACCGCCTTGCGTCCGTCGCGCTGGTCGGCGACACGTTCCAGCCATCCCTCCGAAACGGCATGGGCGACAAGGCGGCTCGCGCGCGGCTGGTCGACGCCCAGTGCCGGGGCAAGCGCTCCCACGGTGGCGTTCTCGATGCTCGATGCCGCATCGAGAACCCGGAAAACCGCTGCGGGAACCCGGCTCTCGCCCGCCAGCGCGCCGCGCGTCTGCCTGTGCCGGATGCGGACCATGGCCGCCGCGACCGCCTCGGTGTACGCGCTGTGCTCTTCCATCGCACCTATTTCCATGTAAGACTGCATATAAATGTCATAGTACATGTACTTGGAGGACTGATGGCCGAGCGCAGAATCGGATACCTGCTCAAGGAACTCGACCGGCTGATCGAGGCGCGATTCGACGACGATCTCGCGGCAGGCGGGCTGAGTCGTCGCCATTGGCAGCTGCTGCACACACTGTCCGAGGGGCCGCGCTCGGCCGACGAGCTGCGCGAAGCCTTGGCGCCATTCTGGAAAACCGAGGGGGAATGGCGCATCGAGATTCGCGACTTGTCCTCGGCCGAGCTGATCGACGGCGATGCGGGCGCACTCGCCCTGACCGCCGCGGGCCGGACGATCCACGACGAAACTTTCGTCCGTATCGGCGAACGCCGCCGCGCGATGGCGTCGGGGGTCGAACCCGACCAGTTCGCGACCACGTTGCGAGTCTTGGAACGGATGATCGGCAATCTCGCTGGCACTCGGAATGGGTGAAACCGCGGCGACGGCCGAGTCGCACGGGGTGGACATCGTCACCCGCAATGTTCGGCACTTCAGCTCTACCGGGGTGCGAGTCGTCTGTCCGTGGACATAGCCCTATCGAGTTATGCGCATCGATCGATGCATTGCGAGGCGGGTGGACGCCCGGGGAAGTCGCGCTCCCCCACCGCTCGATAGGCTTGCCCCAACACCAGCGGAACGAGGAGGTGCGGTGACCATTCGGGTCGGAGTGCTCGGAGCACGCGGGAAGGTCGGACAGGCGATCTGCGCGGCGGTACAGGCGGCGGACGACCTGGAGTTGGTCGCTGAGGTCGACAAGGGCGACGCGCTGGAGACGTTCGCGGCGAACGGCGTCCAGGTTGTGGTCGACTTCACCCACCCCGACGTGGTGATGGGGAACCTGAAGTTCCTGGTGGAGCACGGCATTCACGCGGTCGTCGGCACCACGGGCTTCGACGAGGCGCGGCTGAACGAGGTGCGCGGCTGGCTGGCCGACCGCCCCGAGACCGGCGTGCTGATCGCCCCGAACTTCGCCATCGGCGCGGTGCTGTCCATGCGCTTCGCCGAGCAGGCGGCGCGGTTCTTCGAATCCGTCGAGGTCATCGAGCTGCACCACCCGAACAAGGCCGACGCGCCCTCGGGCACCGCCTACCGCACCGCGGGCCTGATCGCCGAGGCCAGGGCGCGCGCGGGTGTGGGCCGCAGCCCCGACGCGACCACCACCGAACTGGAAGGCGCGCGCGGCGCCGACGTCGACGGCGTACGGGTGCACTCGGTGCGCCTGGCCGGGCTGGTCGCGCACCAGGAGGTGCTGTTCGGCACCCAGGGCGAGACCCTGACCATCCGGCACGACTCGATCGATCGCTCCTCGTTCGCGCCGGGCGTGCTACTCGGCGTCCGGGAGATCGCGGGTCGACCAGGCCTGACCGTCGGACTCGATCCGTTCCTCGATCTATGAGCGGGATGAGCGAGCGCGCCGTGCGGTCGACGGCCCCGTCGAAGGCGCACCCGTGAACGCCGAACCGGAGGCGAATGCCAGCCGCGGTGAGATCGTGCGCGTCGTCGGACTGATCGCCGCGCTGGTACTCGCGCTCGGTTTCTACTTCCTGCTGCTCGGCCGAATCGCGTTCGCCCTGATCGGCTCCGGCGAACCCGCTGGCGTCGCGATGGGTATCGGCGTGCTGCTGCTGCCGATCGTCGGCGTGTGGGTGGTGGTCGCCACCGTGCGCGCGGCACTCGCTCACCAGCACCTGTCTCGCCGCATCCACGAGGAGGGCCTGGAACTGGACACCTCCACGCTCGCGCGGCGACCGTCCGGCCGCATCGAACGCGCCGCGGCCGACGAACTGTTCGAGCAGGTGAAGCAGGAATGGGAGGCCGACCCGGACAACTGGCGGGTCTCCTATCGCCTGGCCCGCGCCTACGACTACGCGGGCGACCGCACCCGGGCGCGCGAAACCATGCGCCGCGCGGTGGCACTGGAGAAACTGGAACGCGAGCAGCGCGAAGGGTAGCGAACAGTGGCCCGACTGTTGATCATCCACCACACCCCGTCGCCGCACATGCAGGCGATGTTCGAGGCGGTGGTGTCCGGCGCGACCGATCCCGAGATCGAGGGCGTCGAGGTGGTGCGTCGTGCGGCGCTCGGGGTCACCGCGAGCGACGTGCTCGCCGCCGACGGATATCTGCTCGGCAGCCCGGCGAACCTCGGCTACATGTCGGGTGCGCTCAAGCACGCGTTCGACACGTTCTACTACCCGTGCCTGGACTCCACCAAGGGTCGCCCCTACGGCCTGTACCTGCACGGCAACGAAGGCACCGAAGGCGCCGAACGCGGTGTCGATCGCGTGACCACCGGGCTCGGCTGGGTGAAAGCGGTCGCGCCGGTGATCGTCATGGGCGCGCCGACCAAGGCGGACTTGGAACAATGCTGGGAGCTGGGCGCCACGGTCGCCGCACAGCTGATGGAATAGATCGGCCCCGATTTTTGGTGTCTGACCGGCTTGCCCACAGTGCCGTCATACTGCGAGGTGACGTTGAAGCGGGGGGCTGTGGACGAGTTGCTCGGGATGGGAGTGTCTAGGTGACGTGGGCCGACGGCGGCGGCGAGAGGGTAGTGCGAAGGATCGGGCTGGTCGAGGACCACGAATCGGTCGCGATAGGGCTCGCCGCGATGCTCGCGCCGGAACCGGATCTCGATCTGGTGTACACGGCGGGAACCGTGCCCGACCTGCTCACGGCGGCCGGGCCGGCGGCCGCGCTGGATCTGGTGGTGCTGGATCTGCGGCTGGCCGACGGCTCCGCACCCGAGGACAACGTGCGCGCGCTGCGTGAACGCGGCATCGAGGTGCTGGTGTTCACCGGAGCCGACAACGCGTTCTTGGTGCGGTCCGCGGCTCGCGCCGGCGTGCTCGGCGTGGTGCGCAAATCCGAGGACGTCCCGACCGTGGTGGCGGCCGTGCGCCGCGCCGCCTCGGGTGAGCAGGTGGTCACCACCGACTGGGCCGCCGCCATCGATGGCGACCCGCAACTGTCCGACGTGGGCCTCAGCCCCCGCCAGGAGGAAGTGCTCACCCTGTACGCCTCGGGCGAGAAGGCCTCCCGCGTGGCACGCTTGACCGGCCTCTCCGAGCAGACCGTCAACGACTACCTCGGCCGCATCCGCCAGAAGTACGCCGACGCGGGCCGTCCCGCCCCGACCAAGACCGACCTCTACAAGCGCGCCGTCGAGGACGGATGGCTTCCGGTTCCCGAGCGGCACCCGCGCGGATGATCCCGTCCAGCACGCTGGACACCGCATCGAGCGCGCTCGCGCCCGGACCCGACTCGACGTCGGCGAGCCGGTGGCGTCGCGTACGGGGAGTGGTGGGCGCCAACCATATCGACGAGGCCGCCTCGGACCGCATCCTGCGCAGGCTCGGGTTGACCTTCGCCATCGCCGGAATGATCGCCGCGGTGGTCGAGCTGCCGGAGATCGCCGATCAAAGCCGGTTCGCGCCGCTGGGCTGGACGGTGCTCGCGTTCGCGCTGGCCTTCGGGTGGTCCCCGGTGCTCGCCATCGTGTCGGTCCGCATGAGCAGGCGGGTCATCCAGTTCGTCGCGGGCGCCGCGGCGATCAGCTACATCGTCGCGATGGCGCTCATCCCGTTCGCGTATCACCAGCCCGTGACCGACGCCACCTCGGTGTGGCTGTACCGGGTGTTCGCGCTGGGCGTGCTGGCGGCGGCGCTGGCCTGGCGGCGGCCGATCGCGGTGTGCTACTTGGTCTTCGGCGGCGCGGTGGCGTCCGCTGCCAACATGTCCGTGGTGCCGCACGGCACGGGCTGGTCGCTGCTCAGCGATTTCGCGCGTGCCGTCGGGCTGTGCGCGCTGTTCCTCTGGTGTGCCGTCTACGCCAGGGCCGCCGCCGCCCGCGTCGACCGGGAATCGGCGATCGCGAGCAGCCGGGCCGCCGCCGCGGCGGGCGCGGCCGCCCGCGACCGGGAACGCGCCCGCTTCGCGGCGCTGATCCACGACGCGGTGCTCTCCACGTTGCTGGACGCCTCGCGCACCGGCACCGATTCCCCGGTGCTGCGCAAGCAGGCCGAACGCACCCTCGCCCAGCTCGACGAACTGCGCGGCAGCGAAGCCGAACCCGACCGGCTCAATGCCCAAGGGGCCGTCGGCTTCCTGCGCGCGTCGGTGCACGAGGTCAACCAGGGCATCGCGTTCAGCGCGCGCCGCTGGTCCGGAGTGGACGACCTGCGGCTGCCGGTGGACGCGGCGGGAACCATCGCCGCGGCGCTGGCGGAGGCGGTGCGCAACAGCCTGCGGCACGCCACGGTGCCGGGGCGCGCGGTGCAGCGCGCGGTCACCGTCACAGTGAGCGCGGGCGGTATCCGGGTGGTCTTCCGCGACGACGGTGCTGGCTTCGACCCGGCCAAGGTGCCGGTGGACCGGCTCGGCATCTCGGTCAGCATCCTCGGCCGCATGCGCAGGCTGCCGGGCGGCGCGGCGTTCGTCGAATCACAGCCGGGGGAAGGCACGTCGGTGACGCTGGTGTGGGGGAGCGATGGTTGACGCCGATTCCGATCTCGGGGTGCGCGATCTGCTCGGCCTGCGCGACGCGGCGGCCTGGCTGTTCCTGATCATCCTCGAGGTGACCATCGTCCTGTACATGGTCCGCAACTTCTCCGACGCGTCGCCGTTCGCGGCCATCACCGGGATCGTCCTGCTCGTGGTGGCCGGGGTCCTCGTGCTCGTCATCCCGGTGGACCCCTTGCCGTGGCCCGCAACGGTTTTCGTGGCCGCCTCCGGGCCCGCCGCGACCGCACTGAACACCTTGCACATCGATGAGGCCTGGTCGAAGCCGGTGTGGTCGGCGTTCGCCTCTTCGTATGTGCTCGCGGTGCTGGTGCTGCGCGGCAGGCTCGGAGCCGCCTGGCTCGGCGTCGCCGGCGTGGCCGCGGTGGTCGCGACCGTCAGCGCGACGGCCGGGCTGCGCGGCGGCGTCCTCGCGGGGACCGTGGTGCCGATCGCGACGGTCGCGAGCGTCTCGGTGTGCGCCGCGATCATGCGGCCCACCCAGCGCTCGCTGCGCCTGCTGCGCGAGGAAGCGACCATGCGCGCGGCGGCCGAGGCCACGATGGCCGCGGAGAACGGCGAACGCGATCGACAGCTGGCCCGGCTGGACAAGGTGGCGCGTCCGATTCTGGAGCGCATCGCCGACGGCGTCGAACTCACCGCCGCCGAGCGCGAACAGTGCAGGCTGCTGGAAGCCGAACTGCGCGACGGTCTGCGCGCGCCCCAGCTGGTCACCGACGAACTCAGCAGCGCCGCCCGCGGCGCGCGCTCGCGTGGTGTCGAGGTGGTGCTGCTGGACGACGGTGGTTTCGCCGGTGTGCCGCGCTGGGTGCGGCAGCGGGTGATCGACGCGGCGATCAGGGAATTGGACGCGGCGAACGCGGGCTCGATCACGGTCCGCGTGCTTCCGATGGGCCGCCGCATCCTCGCCACGGTGCTCGCGAACGCCCCCGCCAATGCGCGCCGCACCGAGATCGACGCGGCGGGCGAGGTCGCCGTCACGATTTGACCCCGGTCATTCGAGCAACGGGAAACGGCCCGAGGTCAGCAGCCCGGTGATGGCATCGATCTTCGCTTGCGGCGCGGCGTAATCCGGGTGTGCGCTCAGCACGGCGGCGGCGTCGCGGAGGCGATGGATCTGGGCGGCGGCTTCGGCGACGCCGCGCCCGCCCGCGCTGACCCGGTGACCGGCGAAGGCCGGGTTGCCGATGTCGACGCGGCCGAGGGCCATGGCCTTGTCGACGCGACGTGGGCAGCGGCACAACGCCTTCGGCTCGACCACCCCGCAGGTCGACCGCAGGAATGCGGCGAGACGCTGTTTGACGCGTTCGAGCCGCTTCTGGCAGGCCGCCGGTGTGGTGCCGAGGATCCAGGCGGCCTCGGCGGCGGTCAGTTCGAAGATCTCGCCGAGCACGAAGACGACGCGTTCGTCGCGGCCGAGGCATTGCAGCATCGCCTGCGTGCAGCTCAGCCGCACTTCCTCGGCCAACAGGGCGGCCTCGGGGCCCGCGTAGTCGACGGCGGCGAGTCCGTCGGCGAGGTCGTCGCGGAGATCGTCCAGGCCGATCTGATCGCGTTCCTGCGGTGACCGCCTGCGCAGGTTCAGCAGGTAGTTGACGCCGACGCGGTAGGCCCAGGTCAGCAGTTTCGCCTCGCCCCGCCAGGTGGACAGCCGGGTGACGACGCGCAGCAGGATCTCCTGCACGGCGTCCTCGGCATCGGGCGGCCGGCCGACCATGCGCAGCGCCAGCCGGTACAGCGGATCCTGCAGGCGGCCGATCACCTCCCGCAGCGCCGCCTGGTCACCGTCGACGGCGCGCGCGACGAGCCGCAGCTCTTCCTGATCCGGGCCCGTCACCTGATGGCCGGGGAGCTGGTCGGCTTCGACGGTCCGTGCCTCGAGCGGCCCCGACGGAGCGCTTCCGGCCGGGCTGTCGACGGGCTCGTGCGTGCCCCGTTCCCGCCGACGAGCGCTCGGTGGCGTGGCCGCCGCCCTTTCGGAAGCGTCGCGCATCGTTATCGATCCTCTCTGTTTCACACCGCGGTCGGCTGCGCGGTCAGCGCGTGCCTGCGCAGCCAGTTCGCGACCGCCCGCCCGATGGCGTCGGGCTGGTCCTCCGGGCTGTGGTGGGCGCCCGGTCCGACCGACTCGACCTCGACGGCGGCGAAAGTCCGTGCCGCCCAGTCGATCACCTCCGGAGAACCGAGGCCGACCCCCGGCTCGACACGCATCAGCAGCTTGGGCACCTCCGGGCTCTCCGCCATCCAGCGTCCGTAGTCGCGGACCCGCTGGGCGACGTCGGCGGGCTCGCCGTCGAGGGGGAACTCCCTGGCCCACGCCAGCATCGGCTTGCGCGTGTCCGGGGTGGGGTAGGGCGCGCGGTAGGCGTCGAGATCGGCCTCGGTGAGTCCGGCGATGAGCTTGGGCAGGTTGTATTCGATGAACAGATTCTGTTCCAGCACGGCCTTTTCGCCCTCCGGCGAGCGGAAGGTGCGGAACATCTCGGCCGATCCCTGCGGCAGTTCGTCCCAGCGCGTCGGGCGCAGGAACGTCTCGATCAGCGCGATGCCGCCGACCCGGCCCGGGTGGCGGGCCGCGTAGTCCATCGCGAGCGTGCCGCCCCAGTCGTGGCCGACGACGACGAACCTATCGAGGCCGAGGGCGTCGAACCACGCGTCGAGGTACCGGGCGTGATCGTCGAGCCGGTAGGCGATGTCCGGCTTGCCCGAGGCGCCCATGCCGATGAGATCCGGTGCCAAGCACCGGGTCTGGTCGGCGACATGCGGAATCACGTTGCGCCACAGGTAGGACGACGTCGGGTTGCCGTGCAGGAAGACGACGGGGGTCTCACCCGACCCGGTGTCGTGGTAGTGGAGGTAGGAGTCGAGAACGTCGATGGTGGCCATGGGGGCGTCCTTTCCGGTGTTGTGCCCTGTCACTCCGGTTCGACACCGGATTTCGACGCCGTCCGACAACTCCGGTCTGTGATGTGCGCCACTGGACGCGGGGCGCTCAGGCCAGCAGCGGAAACTGCCCCGACCGTAACAGCGTCGCGATGGCGTCCATCCGTTCGCTGGGCGCGGCGTAATCCGGATGCCCGCGCAGCACCGCCGCGACGTCGTGCAGCCGGATCATCTGTTCCTCGGCCTCGAGCACCGTCCGGCCGCCGGGGCTCACCGGATGGGTGGCGTACCGCGGCGCGGCCGGGTCGACGCGGCCGAGTGCGACCGCCTTCTCGACCCGCCGCGAGCAGCGGCACGCCGCACGCGGGTCGGCCACACCGCACGCGGAGCTCAGGAACGCGCCGAGACGTTTCTTGGCGCGCTCCAATCGTTTTCGGTAGGCGGCCGGGGTGATGTCGAGAATCCACGCCGCGTCCGCCGAACCGAGTTCGAAGACCTGGCCGAGCACGAACGCGACACGCTCCTCGCGGGCCAGGCATTGCAGCATGCCCTGGCTGCAGTTGAGCCGGACCTCGCTGGACAGCAAGGCGGCCCTGGGCCCGCGGTAGTCCTCGGCGGCCAAGCCGTCGGTGAGTCCGGCGCCGAACTCCTCCAGGCTGAGCTCGTGTTGTTCCTGCGGCGACCGGGTGCGCAGGTTGATCAAGTAGTTGACGCCGATGCGGTACGCCCAGGTGAGCAGCTTCGCCTCGCCGCGGAAGGTGGCGAGACGGGTGACCGCGCGGATCAGGATCTCCTGGGTGGCGTCCTCCGCCTCGGCGGGTCGCCCCACCATCCGCAGGGCCAGCCGATACAGCGGATCCTGCAACATGCGAACGATGTCGGCGACCGCGTCCCGATCGCCGTCCACCGCGCGGGCGACCAACGCCGCCTCCGCGCGGCGGACGTCCGTCGCCGCCTCGTGGTCCGGATCGCCCGCCGTGGTGTCTGCACTGCTCATTCGGGCAATCTTCGCCAGCGCGCGGCGGTGTCGCAAACGCGACGGTTCGGCGCGGGGCGACCGGGCCGACGGCCCGGCTCGGTCGCCCCGAACGACGCCACGGACGACAGGGATTCAGGCCCGCGCGACGGCCGGAATCAGCGCGCGCCTGCGCAGCCATTCCGACACCGCCGCGCCGATCTCGTCCGGCCGATCCTCCGGCGCGTGGTGCCCGGCGGGCGGGATCGACACCAGCTCGGTGTCGGCGAAAGTGGTTGCGGCCCAGCGCGCCGTCTCGGGCGAGCCGAGGCCGACGCCGTTCTCCAGCGCCATGATCAGCGTCGGGATACCCGGCGTCTCGGCCAGGTATCGGCCGTAGTTGTGCATGGTGGCGACCACGTCGGCGGGCTCGCCGCCCAGCGGGATCTCCCTCGGCCACGCCAGCAGCGGCTTGCGCGTGGCGGGCGTGGGGTAGGGCGCGCGATAGACGTCGTGGTCCTGCTGCGACAGGTTCGCGACGCCGTTCGGCAGATTGAACTCGATGAACATGTTCTCCTCCAACACCATTCGTTCGCCCTCGGCGCTGCGGAACTTGCGGAACAGCTCGGCGCCGAGCGGCGGCATCTCCTCCCATTCCAGCGGCCGCAAGAAGGTCTCGATCAGCGCGATGCCGCGCACCCGGCCCGGGTGCCGGGCGGCCCAGTCCATGCCGAGCGCGCCGCCCCAGTCGTGGCCGACCAGGACCACCTCGTCCAGGCCGAGCGCGTCGAACCAGGCGTCCAGGTAGCGGGCGTGGTCGACGAAGCGGTAGTCGATGTCGGGCTTGCCCGACGCTCCCATGCCGATGAGATCGGGGGCCAGCGCCCTGGCCTGATCGGCGACGTGCGGAATCACGTTGCGCCACAGGTACGACGAGGTCGGGTTGCCGTGCAGGAACACCACGGGCACGGAACCCGCGCCGGTACCGGTGTCGGTGTAGGAGATGAACGAATCGAGAACGTCGACGGTGGGCACGATGTTGCTCCCTCGGAATCGTGGGTGTGACGCGGTGCGCCACTCCCTTCGCTGCTGACACCTGTTTCGACACACCGCTCGGCCCCGCTGTGACCGGACGATGTGTGACGCTCGACACAGTGCGTCGCGGGGTCCGGACCTGCGGACGAGCCCGGCGCGGGAACATGCCGTCCGATTCGTGTCGGACCCCCGTGGCATTGTTCGGGTATGCGGAAGATGAGTGCGGCGGCCGCGCGGCGGACGGCCCTGGCCGCGCAGGGGTTCGGCAGGCGGCGCCCGGCGACTGTCACCCGGCGCACGGTGGCCGACATGCTCGCCAGAACACAACTGCTGCAACTCGATTCGGTGTCGGCGGTGGTGCGCGCGCACTACGCCCCGGTGTTCAGCAGGATCGGCGGCTACGATCGCGCGCTGCTCGACGAGTTCGCCTGGAGTCACAGCCCGAAGCGTCCGCGGCGGCTGGTCGAATACTGGGCGCACGAGGCCGCGCTCATCCCGGTAGAGGACTGGCCGCTGATGCGCTGGCGGATGGTGCAGTACCAGCACGGCCGCTGGTCGGGGATGCGTAAGGTGCTGGAACGGAATCCGACGCTGGGCAAGGACATCCTGGACGTGATCCGCGACGTGGGCGCCGCGACCGCCGGTGAGGTGGAACGGCATCTCGAGCTGGACAAGCCGCGGCCCAAGGGTTCCTGGTGGAACCTCAGCGACACCAAGATGATCTGCGAACAGCTCTTCGCCGCGGGCGAGCTCTCCGTCGACAAGCGCGTCGGCTTCACCCGGCACTACGACCTCGCCGAGCGGGTGATCCCGCCGGAAGTGTTGGCGCGCAACGTCTCCGAAGCGGACGCCGTGGTGGAACTGGTCCGCCACGCAGCCACCGCGCTCGGCATCGGCACCGAGACCGACCTGCGCGATTACTACCGGCTGCACCGTGCCCAGACCGAGCCCGCGATCGCGGCGCTGGTGGACGCGGGCGAACTCGAAGAGATCGAGGTCGCCGGGTGGGGCAAACCCGCCTACCTGTGGTCCGAGGCGGCCACGCCGCGGCGCGTCGAGGGCGTCGCGCTGCTGTGCCCGTTCGATCCGCTGGTCTTCTTCCGGCCGCGCACCGAGCGGATCTTCGACTTCCACTACCGCATCGAGATCTACACCCCCGAGCACAAGCGGGTGCACGGCTACTACGTCTTCCCCTTCCTGAAGGACGGGGAGCTGGTGGGCCGCGTCGACCTGCGCGCCGAACGCGCGCACGGGCGGCTGCTGGTGCCCGGCGCGTTCGCCGAACCGGGCCGCTGCGACGCGGAGACCGCGGCGGCGCTGCGCACGGCCCTGCGTGAGATGGCGGACTGGCTCGAACTCGACGATGTCGTGATCGGTGAACGCGGCGATCTGGCGGCGCTGCTGTAGTCGCCCGGATGTAGCAGGCCGGATCGGGTGCGGCGGCCGGTGTCAGATGTCGCGCTTGGGTCCGTGGCCCCGCATCTGGTCGCGCAGCGCACCGGACACCGCGTTGGACAACCACGAGTTCAGCGAGACCCCGTTGGCCGCGGCCGCCTCCTCGGCCTTCGCCTTCATCTGCTCGACGAGGCGCAGCGTGACCCGGCTGATGTCGCCGGTCATGTCCTCGATGGTCGGGTGCTCCTCGCCGGCGTTCCTGCGCACGTCCACCGTGGCGTCGGTGCCGTCCACCGAGACGCGCACGGTGCGGTCGGCCAGTTCCGCGCTGACCTCGGCGGCCAGCTCGGAGAGGGCCGCGAGCAGCACGAGCCGGGCCGAGGATTCGGTCGCCGCGGCCAAGGCGGCGGCGGTGGCCTGGGTCTTCTCGTCGCCGAGCGCTGCTGCCGCCACGAGGTTCTCGCGCAGCTGAGCGGTGTACTTGTTCAAATCCATGACACCATTATGACGTCGTTTTTGGCGTCATTCAAGGAAAAGATTGATGTCTTCGCGGCGTCGGTGGGAGGTGAATCACCCGGCCGGGCAGCCGGATCGCCGGTCAGGGTGTCGAGGGTGCTCCGGGGACCGGGTAGCCTTTCTGACCATGACGAACGGTGAATCGACGCCAACGGAGTTGCGCGCGTCCGGCACGGTAGGTGTCGCGATGGTGACCCCCTTCAGTGCCGACGGCAAGCTGGATGTCGATGCCGGGGTCGCGCTGGCGGCCCGTCTCGTCGACCGCGGCGTCGATCTGCTCGCGATCTCCGGTACCACCGGTGAGTCGCCGACCACCACCGAGTCGGAGAAGTTCGACCTGCTGCACGCCGTCGTCGACGCCGTGGGCGATCGCGCCACCGTGATCGCGGGTGCGGGCACCTACGACACCGCCCACTCCATCGAACTCGCGCGCAACGCGCAGCGGGCGGGCGCGCACGGTCTGCTCGTGGTGACGCCCTACTACTCGCGCCCGTCGCAGGAGGGCCTGATCGCGCACTTCACCGCGGTCGCCGATGCCACCGATCTGCCGGTCACCCTCTACGACATTCCGCCGCGCTCCATCATCCCGATCGGCCCCGACACGATTCGCAAGCTCGCCGAGCATCCGCGCATCGTCGCGGTCAAGGACGCCAAAGGCGACCTGAACGCGGGCGCCGACCTCATCGCCAGCACCGGGCTGGCCTGGTACTCCGGTGACGACAGCCTGAACCTGCCCTGGTTGTCCATCGGCGCCGTCGGATTCATCAGCGTCATCGGCCATCTCGTGCCCGAGCGCCTGCGCGAGCTGGTCGACGCCTATCAGGCGGGAGACGTGGCGCGAGCCCGTGACATCAACGCTCGACTCGTCCCGTTGAACCACGCGATGGCGCGCCTGGGCGGCGTCGCGATGACCAAGGGTGGGCTGCGCCTGCTCGGCGTCGACGTCGGCGAGCCGCGGTTGCCGCAGCTGATGCCGAGCGCCGACGCGCTGAACCGGCTCGCCGAGGACCTGCAGGCTGCGGGGGTCCTGGGATGAGCGACCGCAGTGATCTAGCCGTAGGCGCATCCGTCATCCGACAGGAGGTGTCGAAATGACCACTCCGCGCCGCCCCCGCCGCTCCGCGTCCCGTCCCGCGGGCGCTCCCGAACCCGCTCCCGTCGAACGGGAACGCACCGAAAAGCCCGCCGCCGAACCGGTCGCGGCGCAGCCCGAGGTCGCCGCGCAGCCCGAGGTCGCGGCTCGGCCCGAAAAGGTCCAGCAGCCCGAGGTCGCCGAGTCCCCCCGCGCGGAGTCCGCACGAAAGTCGGACCGCACCAAGAAGGCTCAGGCTCAGCAGCCCGAACCCGCGCGGCAGAACGGTCAGGGCCGCCGCTCCGGCCGCGGTCGGCAAGGTCGCGGTCGCGGCGAACAGCCGCCCGCCAAGCCGCCCGTGGTGGCGGCGCAGGACCGGCTCGGCGCCCCGCCGAAGCTGCCCAAGAACGGTCTGCGCGTCTTCGCGCTGGGCGGCATCGGCGAAATCGGCCGCAACATGACCGTTTTCGAATACGACGGCAAGCTGCTCATCGTCGACTGCGGCGTGCTCTTCCCCGAGGATCAGCAGCCCGGCGTCGACCTGATCCTGCCCGACTTCCGGCCCATCGAGGACCGGATGGACGACGTCGTCGCGATCGTGCTCACCCACGGTCACGAGGACCACATCGGCGCGGTGCCGTTCCTGCTGCGCATGCGCGGTGACATCCCGGTCATCGGCGCCAAGTTCACCCTCGCGCTGGTCGCCGCGAAGTGCCGCGAGCACCGGCTGCACCCCAAGCTCATGGAGGTCGTCGAGGGCGAGACCACCATCCACGGTCCGTTCGAGTGCGAGTACTTCGCGGTCAACCACTCGATCCCGGACGCGATCGCGGTCGCCATCCGCACCCCGGCGGGCGTCGCGCTGCACACCGGCGACATCAAGCTGGACCAGCTGCCGCTGGACGGACGGCTCACCGACCTGGCCGGTTTCTCCCGGCTCGGCGACGAGGGCGTCGATCTGTTCCTGGTGGACTCCACCAACGCCGAGGTTCCCGGGTTCGTCACGCCGGAACGCGAGATCGGCGGCGTGCTGGACAACGTGATCGGCAAGGCGCGCAACCGGGTCATCGTGGCGTCCTTCGCCAGCCACGTGCACCGCATCCAGCAGGTCGTCGACGTGGCCCAGAAGTACGGCCGCCGTATCTGTTTCGTCGGTCGCTCGATGGTCCGTAACATGCAGATCGCCCAGGATCTGGGCTATCTGACGGTGCCCGACGGCGTCGTTGTCGACCTCGATGTCGCCGCGACCCTGCCCGGCGACCGCCTGGTGCTGATCTCGACCGGTTCGCAGGGCGAGCCGCTCTCGGCGCTGTCCCGGATGGCGCGCGGCGATCACCGGCAGATCCACATCCGCGCCGACGATCTGGTGGTGCTGGCCTCCTCGCTGATCCCCGGCAACGAGAACTCGGTGTTCGCCGTGGTCAACGGGCTGGCCAGGCTGGGCGCGACGGTCATCACCCAGCAGAACGCCAAGGTGCACGTCTCCGGCCACGCCTCCGCGGGCGAGCTGCTGTACCTGTACAACGCGGTGCGACCCACCAATGCCATGCCGGTGCACGGCGAATGGCGGCACCTGCGGGCCAACGCCGCGCTCGCGGTGGCCACCGGCGTCCCCGAGGACCGGGTGGTGCTCGCCGAGGACGGCGTGGTGGTCGACCTGGTGGACGGTATCGCGTCCATCGTCGGCCGGGTGCCGGTCGGCCACGTCTACGTGGACGGCCTGTCCGTCGGCGATGTCGGCGAGTCCACGCTGTCGGACCGCCTGGTGCTCGGCGAGGGCGGGTTCATCTCCATCACCGTCGCCATCGATGAGACCACCGGCAAGGCCGTGAGCACACCGGAGCTGAGCGGGCGCGGCTTCTCCGACGACCCGACCGCGCTGGCCGATGCCGCCGAACTCGTCGAGGCCGAGCTGCTGCGGTTGGCGGGCGAGGGCGTCACCGACATCCACCGCATCGCCCAGGGCGTGCGCCGGGTGGTCGGACGCTGGGTCGCCGAGACCTACCGCCGCCGTCCGATGATCGTGCCGACTGTCATCGGCGTCTGATCCGAAACGCGAAAAGCGCCGGAAGGCATTGCCTTCCGGCGCTTTTCGCTTTTCTGCTACTGAGCCTGGCAGGCCGCCGAGTCCAGCTTCGCCGAGCGCACGATGTTGCAGGTGAACTGGTGGGAGACCTTCCAGTCGCTGCCTTCGGCGACGAACTCGACGAACGCGTTCTCCACCGGCTGCCCGTCGATGGTGACCTTCGCGTCGGCCTTCAGCTTGCCGTCCTTCGGCTCCTGCACATTGGTGATCTGGACGGTCACCTTGTTGCGCTTGGCCGCGTCGACCAGCTTGTCGACCAGCTGCGGATCGCGCTCGGCGTCCTGGATCCAGCTGATCTTCTCCTCGGCGCTCACCGAGGGATCGAAGGCGCGGTTGATGCGCTCGTTGAGCAGCGAAGCGGCCGGCTTGGGCAGGTTCGGCGCCGTGGTGGTGGCGGGCGCCTTGCCGTCGACGGCCTTGTCCTCGTTCTTGCCTTCCTCGAACTTGCCTGCGGGCGAGGTGCTGGTGCCCGTGCTCGAGGAGTCACTGGTGGAGCTGCACGCGCCGAGCGCGAACGCCGAGGCGGTCAGCAGCACGGCGACCGCGGCCCGAATGGAGCGGTGTTTCACGATTTTCCCCTGGTGAAGTGGTGTCGCGGTCTCGGAGCGGACGACGCGACGGTGTCGGATTTACAGCGAGTAGCCCGAGGTGCAGCGCCAGTCGACGACCCAGCCGCCGGAGAGGCGGCTCAGCGCCGCGGCGCGGGCCTCGGAGTAGCTGGGCCGCGCCGACGCGCTCCAGCGCGTGTCGGAGCTTGCGAGCACGCCGCAGCCGTTGGTCCAGGAGACCAGGGTGGAGCAGCCGTAGCCGCAGACGTCGATCGCGGCGTCCTCGGCGGCGCTGTAGCTTCCGTAGTTGTTGGCGATGCCGTAGCTACCGTCGCTCGACACGGCGATCGCGCCGTAGTAGCCGTATCCGGCCTGCGCCGGTGCCGAGGTGGCCAGCATCGAACCGACCGTTGCCACGATGACCGCGGCAGCGGTGAAGAACTTCTTCAAGGTGAATCCCTTCGAACTGATAGGTCCACGACCCTATGGACCAGTGACAAGCTACCGAGCAACCATTCGGGAATCCAGTCCGGGCTTTCCTTTTCGGAATTGCGCGGGTCCGGACCACCGGCCGGTCATCATGGCGACCGCCCGGTATTCGATAGGGTTGGCACGTGAGCATGGCACAACGGGAACGTCAAGCGCTGGTGGCCGCGATGTCGTCGGCCGGTCCGGATGCGCCGACCCTCTGCGGCGCGTGGACCGTGCGAGATCTGGCGGCGCACTTGATCGTTCGGGAACGCCGCCCCGACGCCGCGCCGGGCATCCTGCTGAAACCGTTCGCCGGCTACCTCGAATCGGTGCAGGACCGCGTGGCGCGCAAGCCGTTTCCCGAACTGCTCGACCTGGTGCGGACCGGCCCGCCCTGGTGGTCGCCGCTGAAGCCGGTGGACGCGCTGGTCAACCTGAGCGAGATGTTCGTGCACCACGAGGATGTGCGCCGCGCCGGATCGGACTGGCAGCCGCGCGAACTCTCCGACGCCGACGAGTCCCAGCTGTGGAACCAGGTGCGACGGGTCGGCAAGATGGCCTACCGTGATTCGCCGGTGCCGGTGGTGCTGGCGACGCCCGACGGCCGCCGGGCGGAGGTGAAGTCGGCGCAGGGCGCCGCGGTGACGCTCACCGGTAAGCCTTCCGAACTCCTGCTGCACGCCTTCGGCCGCGACAAGGTCCGCATCGAGACCGCGGGCGACGAGGATGCCGTGCGCGCGGTGCTGGAACTCGACCGCTCCTTCTGAACCGACCCCTGTCCACCGCCCGAGCGGGGCCTTCGACTGTGATCCGCCGCGCTCGAGGCGGGCGATACGGGTGTTGCGGATGGTCTGTATGGGGCGTTTGCGGCTAGCCTGGGTCCATGGCAGGTAAGTCCCGCAGCACCACGACACCTCGTGCGCGGGCGGGATCGGCCCGGGGGAGGACCACCACGGCGCGATCTCGTTCCACCACACCCCGGGGTGGTTCCGCACCGCGCGGGCGCGCTACACCGGCCCGTAGACCCGTGCGCCGCACGTCCGACACCGCGCCGCTGGCCGTCATCAGCCGCGGCATCACCAGCGGCTGGAACATGCTGGCCCGTGGGCTCGGCGCCACCACCCGCACGCTCAGCCGGGCGGGCGAGATCGAACACGGTCACCGCCGCGACGGGGTCGCGCTCGCGCTGATCGCGCTGAGCGGCGTCATCGCGGCCGCGGTGTGGCTCTCGGCGGGTGGCCCGATCGGGCACTGGGTGGAAGAAGCGATCCGGGCGGTGTCCGGGTCCGCCTCGGCCGCACTGCCCTTCGTCGCGACCGGCATCGCGATCACCCTCATGCGCACCGAGCCGCACCCCGAGATCCGGCCGCGATTGGTGCTGGGCGGATTGCTGGTCGGTCTGCCGCTGCTGGGCATCTGGCATCTCGCCGCGGGCGCGCCCACCGACGCGCACGGCCGCTCGCGCGCCGCCGGTTTCGTCGGTTACGTGATCGGCGGGCCGCTGGCGAGCGGGCTCACCGCCTGGCTGGCCGTGCCGATCCTTTTGCTCGCCATCGTCTTCGGCGTGCTGCTGCTGACCGGGACCACAGTCAGGGAGGTCCCGCAGCGGCTGCGCGAATACTTCGGCACCGCGGCGGGCGGCGACGAGTACGGCGATCTCGAGCCGGAACGCGACTACGACCCCGCCAACTACGACGCCGACGGTTTCCCCGTGCACCGCACCGCCTCCCGGCGCCGCGGCCGCACCCCGGCCGAGAACTATCCGCCCGACGAGTTCGCCGGATCCGACGCGGTCACCGAATCGCTGGGCGAGCCGCCGCTGCGCGACGCCAAGCCCATCGCCGCGGAACCGCCGCCGGAACCGCCCAAGCCCAAGAAACGCCCGGCGCCGAAGGCACAGGATCAAACCCCGCCGCCGCCGAAGGAACCCGAGTTCGTCGCCGACCGGGTGATCGAGGGCGATTACTCGCTGCCGCCGCTGACGCTGCTCACCGACGGTGAACCGCCCAAGAAGCGCAGCGCCGCCAACGAATCGATGATCGAGGCGATCACCGAGGTGCTCGTGCAGTTCAAGATCGACGCGGCGGTCACCGGATTCGTGCGCGGCCCGACGGTCACCCGGTACGAGGTGGAACTCGGTCCGGGCGTGAAGGTCGAGAAGATCACCGCGCTGGCGCGCAACATCGCCTACGCCGTCGCCACCGAGAACGTCCGGCTGCTCGCCCCGATCCCGGGCAAGTCCGCCGTCGGCATCGAGGTGCCCAACGCCGACCGTGAACTGGTGCGGCTGGCCGACGTGCTGAAAGCGCCGTCCACCCGAAACGACCACCACCCGTTGGTGATCGGTCTCGGCAAGAACATCGAGGGTGAATTCGTCTCCGCGAACTTGGCGAAGATGCCTCATCTGCTCGTTGCGGGTTCCACCGGATCGGGTAAGTCCAGCTTCGTCAACTCGATGCTGGTCTCGCTGCTGCAACGCGCCACGCCGGAGGAGGTCAGGATGATCCTGATCGACCCCAAGATGGTCGAACTCACCCCGTACGAGGGCATTCCGCACCTGATCACGCCCATCATCACCCAGCCGAAGAAGGCCGCCGCCGCGCTGGCCTGGCTGGTGGAGGAGATGGAGCAGCGCTACCAGGACATGCAGGCCAACAAGGTGCGCCACATCGACGACTTCAACAAGAAGGTGAAGTCCGGTGCGATCACCGCGCCGCTGGGCAGCGAGCGGGTCTACCGGCCCTACCCCTACATCCTCGCCATCGTCGACGAGCTCGCCGACCTGATGATGACGGCGCCGCGCGACGTGGAGGACGCGATCGTCCGCATCACCCAGAAGGCCCGCGCCGCGGGCATCCACCTGGTGCTGGCGACACAGCGTCCGTCGGTGGACGTGGTCACCGGTCTGATCAAGACCAACGTGCCGTCCCGCCTGGCGTTCGCGACCTCTTCGCTCACCGACTCCCGGGTCATCCTCGACCAGCCGGGCGCCGAGAAGCTGATAGGCATGGGCGACGGCCTGTTCCTGCCCATGGGCGCGGGCAAGCCCACCCGCTTGCAGGGCGCGTTCATCAGCGACGAGGAAATCCACGCCGTCGTCGACTTCGCCAAGAACCAGGCCGAACCCGAGTACCAGGAGGGCATCACCGCGGCCAAGGCCGGGGAGAAGAAAGACGTCGACCCCGATATCGGCGACGACCTCGACGTGCTACTCCAGGCCATCGAGCTGGTCGTCACGTCCCAGTTCGGCTCCACCTCCATGCTGCAACGCAAGCTGCGCGTCGGTTTCGCCAAGGCGGGCCGCCTGATGGACCTCATGGAGACTCGCGGCGTCGTCGGTCCCAGCGAAGGGTCCAAGGCCCGTGACGTGCTCGTCAAGCCCGACGAGCTGGAGGGGCTGCTGTGGTCTGTCCGCGGCGGCGGACCGGAGCCGGACGACGCCGACGAGTAGACGTACCTCCGCCCCGGTCGTGCGCGATCCGGAGACGGACTCCAAGCCGGCCGCGTCTACCGGTCACCACAGGTGTGTGTAGTGGACGATCGCGTCGGCGATCAGGGCCGCGCCCAAGAGCCCGAAGATGATTCGCACCGAGAGCGGACCGTATTCGGTCAGGACGCGGACGATCGTTCGATACACGCGGCGGGCTCGCGCGGTGCCGCGGACGGACAGGGCGAGAATCAGCAGCGGCGGCAGCAGCGCGACCGCGCAGTAGGCGATGATGATCAGCGGCCACAGCGTCGGTAGCGGGTCGTGCGCCGACAGCATGGCCAGACCCGCGAGATACGGCACCGCCGTCGGCGCCTGCGCGAAGCCGATCGCGACGCCGACCAGCGCCAGCACCCAGGGCCGTCGCCGAGCTTTGGTCGCCCACGCGGGCGGGTCACGGCGCGCGCCGGAAGGCAGCACGGAGAACAGCAGCAGCACCAGGCCCACCGCCAGTTCGCCCCAGTAGCGGATGGTCGGCGTCAGCTCGAAGCCGATCAGCGAGGTGAGCCAGTTGATGCCGAGCACGGCGCAGATCCCGAACGTGGTGGTCATCGCGAACACGCCCGCGACGAAACTCAGACCGCCGGGCAATGGTGACCGCCGCGCGAGCTTGCTGTCGTACACGATCGCCACCGTGACGCCGACGAGCAGCAGATCGAGCGAATCGAGAAAGGCGAAGCCGGTCAGCGCCAAGAGCAGAGTCACCATGACCACACCGAACATACGCGAGGTCCGTGCGGCCCCGGTCGGCCAGCATGCTGCGGATACAGTCTCGAGTGGTGGCCGTCACTCCTTGCGGGCTTGCAGGGTGTAGCTGAGCGGGACGCGCTCGGGATGCTCGATCAGCCGCCACTCGTCGTGCTCGTCGCAGGTCATCCTGCCCGGCAGGGCATTCCACGGGACGCTGCGGTGTTCGGTCAGCCCGGTGAGGGTGAGGCCGGTGGCCAGCAGCGCCGACACGATCTCGCCGAGGCCGTGGTTCCACTCGTGGGTGATGGTCGGGTCGAGACGGCCGTCGATCTCGACATAGGTGGACTCGTTGGAGAACACCATCGGCTCGGGCGTTTCGAAATACGAGTAGCCGAGGGTCAATCGGTCGGTGACCTCTTCGTCGAGCGCCCACAGCATCGGGTGGGCTTCGCGCAGGAACAGCCGCCCGCCGGGGCGCAGCAGCTCGGCCACGGTCCGTGCCCAGTGGTCGACGCTCGGCAGCCAGCACAGCGCGCCGATTCCGGTGAACACCAGGTCGAACCGTTCCGCGCCGAGCGCCGAGACCGCGTCGTACACATCGGCTTCGACGAAATCCACCTCGGCGTCCGCCTGACGTGCCAGCGATCGAGCCTGCGCCAGCGACGCGGGACTGAAGTCGAGGCCGGTCATGCGAGCGCCGAGGCGGGCCAGCGAGATCGTGTCGGTGCCGATGTGACACTGCAAGTGCACGCCGCGCAGACCACGCAGGTCGCCGAGCAGCGGCAGATCGAAACGCACTGTCGCGCTCAGGAAGTCCGGTTCGGCGAGGAACCGCGCCACCCGATAGCCCGGCGACGCGGCATGCATGGGCGCACGCTGGTCCCAGTTGGCCCTGTTCAGGGTGCGGTAGTCCTCGGTCACAGTCATCGACTGTGACACGCCTGAGCACCTGCCGCACGCGAATATTCGGGCCCCGAACCGGCCCGCGAGATTGCGGCGCATCCGCCATGCTCGACGTCGCACGTCATCGGCGCGCTTGGGAGGACTCGAACCTCCGACCTCCCGCTTCGTAGACGGGCGCTCTTTCCCACTGAGCTACAAACGCTCGTCCGCGCTTGCGCGCGAACTCGTTCCCTCGGCGAGATTCGAACTCGCAACTCCCGGCTCCTAATGCCGGCGCCTCTGCCAGTTGGGCTACGAGGGACTACGGTCTGGCGGCCGAAAGTTCTCGGCAGCAGGAGGATTCGCGCCTCCGTGGTGTGCGCGCCCGGGTGACGACCGGTCCCTTCGTCCGCTCGGGCATGCTGCCGGACCGCTGTTTCGTTGTACGGCGCGGACGGAGGGAGTCGAACCCCCGACCTTCGGTTTTGGAGACCGGTGCTCTACCAGTTGAGCTACGTCCGCAGACGGAAAGGGGTCATTCCTGGCAGTTGCCGCGGAATGACCCCGTGCGAGAGGTTCTCGAACGTCGAGAACTCAGGGACCGCTCCGGACGCGCGTCCAGCGGTGATCGAGTAGGTGAGTGGAGCGCGGGGCGTTCGGGCGCGCGGCGGCGTCGAGCGACCACTGTCGCTGCTGCCGGATCCGCGCGGTCATCGCCGAGGCCTTTCGGTTCGTGGGTGGGGAAGTGGTTCCCCCGGTGCTCTTTCGAGAGCGGTATTCGTCTTCTTCGAAGCTAACACCCGAATCCGCCCGGGGACACCGGTTTTCCGTACCCGGTCGGTATGTCCGATTTTCTGCCATGCCGCAATGTGCTCGCAATCACCTAGACATGGCCTTTCATGCGTCCGACGTGTGTTCTTGTGCCCGACAGGCGGCTCTCCGGAGTGTGACAGGATGGTCGGCAACCAACCCGCTAGCCGACAAGAACGGACAAATCGGGCATGATGGCCGTCATGACTACCGCCTCCGATCGGGCCGCAGCATGCAGGTGACCGCACTCGAATGGGGGATCACCATCGCGGTGATCCTCGGCTTGTTCGTCTTCGACTTCTTCGCCCACGTGCGCACCCCGCACGAACCGACCTTCCGCGAATCGGCCTTCTGGTCGGCGGTCTACATCAGCATCGCCTTGGCCTTCGGCGGGTTCGTCGCCTGGCGGTGGGGCTCGACCTTCGGCGGGGAGTACTACGCCGGTTTCGTCACCGAGAAGGCGCTCTCGGTGGACAACCTGTTCGTCTTCCTGATCATCATGACCACCTTCGCCGTGCCACGGATCTACCAGCAGAAGGTGCTGCTCATCGGCATCGTGCTCGCGCTGGCCATGCGTGGTGCGTTCATCGCGGTCGGCGCCGCCGCGATCAGTGCGTTCAGCTGGGTGTTCTACCTGTTCGGCGCTTTCCTGATCTACACCGCCGTCAAGCTGCTGCGCGAGAGCGGGCACGAGGTGGAGGCCGAGGAGAAGCGCGACAGCCGCATCGTCGCGCTGGCCAAGCGGGTGCTGCCGACCACCGACGAGTACGACGGCGACAAGCTCGTCACCCGGGTCGGCGGCCGCTGGGTGGTGACCCCGCTGCTGCTCGCGTTGCTCGCCATCGGCTTCGCGGACCTGCTGTTCGCGCTGGATTCCATCCCCGCGATCTACGGCCTCACCGAGGAGCCGTACCTGGTGTTCACCGCCAACGCGTTCGCGCTCATGGGCCTGCGCCAGCTGTACTTCCTGATCGGCGGCCTGCTGGACCGGCTGGTGTACCTGTCCTACGGCCTGGCCGCGATCCTGGCGTTCATCGGCGTCAAGCTGGTGCTGCACGCGCTGCACGAGAACACGCTGCCGTTCGTCAACGGCGGCGAGCACGTCAGCGTGCCGGAGATCTCGACCCCGGTCTCGCTGGGCGTCATCATCGGCGTGCTGGTCGTTGCCACCGTCGCCAGCCTGATCAAGACCCGAGGCACGGCGCCCCAGGACGCCCGATAGGCGTACCGCCGAGCCCCGCGTGCCGGGACATGTGACGAAGAGCCCCGCACCCCGGACAGGGTGCGGGGCTCGCTTCGTTCGATCAGGCGGAGAAAGCCCCCATGACGGGCTGCCACTCCACCGCGCGCACCGCCTCGATGAGACCTTCCCTGGCGAAGGGATCCTGCGCGAGCAGGTCCTTCAGTGCCGCCGTGTCCTCGGCACGGAAGATCAGCAACGCGCCCGACCCGTCCGGGTACGGTCCGCTCGACAGCAGCGTGCCCGCGTCGACCAGCCCGGACAACCAGCCGCGGAGCTCGGGCCGGTGGGTGTCGCGACCGGGAACGGTGGCCTCGGAGTAGGTGTAGTGGACGGCGAAGATCGGCACGGTGTATCGCTTTCTGGTCGGCGCTTCAGAGGGTCAGCAGCATGCGGGTGTTGCCGAGTGTGTTCGGCTTCACATAACTCAGATCGAGGAACTCGGCGACGCCGGTGTCGTAGGACCGGCACATCTCGGCGTACACCTCGGCCGTGACCGGGGTGCCGTCGATCTCCACGAAGCCGTGCCCGCTGAAGAACTCCACCTCGAAGGTCAGCACGAACAGCCTGCGCAGCTCCAGTTCCCTGGCCACCGCGATGAGCCGCTGCACGATGAGCTTGCCGACGCCGGTGCCCTTGGCGTCGGGGTGCACCGCGACGGTGCGCACCTCGCCGAGATCGGCCCACAGCACGTGCAGCGCGCCGCAGCCGACCACCCGGCCACCGACCTCGGCCACCCAGAACTCCTGCACCGACTCGTACAGGGTGACCAGGTTCTTCTCCAGCAGAATGCGGCCGGCGTAGACATCGATGAGGCGTTTGATCTCGGGGACGTCCGAGGTTCGAGCGCGTCGCACAACCGGTCCGGAGCCGGGCGCGGCAGAGGCCGCGCTGGGATGCGCGTCGCTGGTCGAACCACCTAGTGGTCCCCGAGAGGTCATGGGGTGCACAGTAGTCGGCGCGCTTACCGATAGTCTGAACATGTGCCGCACATCCTGTCGTTCCGCTCACCGCATCGCGCCGGGGTAGCGCAACCGGATGGAGACGTGGCCGTCTTCGGATCGCGCACCCTCGAGGCGAGGGCATGAGCGTGCAGCCCGAAGAGATCGATCGTCGCTGGCCCGACGCGGCCGTGCTGCGTCCCGGAGCGGAACCCTCCGGCGCCGGTTTCGCGGCCGCCCCGGCCGCCACCGCGGTGCCGCTGATGAACATCGCGAACGTGCTGACCATGGCGCGCATCGCCATCGTTCCGCTGTTCGTCGTCGCGCTGTTCGCGGGCGGCGGGCACCAGACCGGATGGCGGATCGCCGCCGCCGCGCTGTTCGCGCTGGCCGCGATCACCGACCGTTTCGACGGGCAGCTGGCCCGCAAGTACGGCTTGGTCACCGATTTCGGCAAACTGGCCGACCCGATCGCCGACAAGGCGCTGATCGGCGCGGCCCTCATCGGACTGTCCGTGCTCGGCGACCTGGCCTGGTGGATCACCCTGGTGATCTGCGGGCGTGAACTGGGCGTCACGGTGCTGCGGCTGCTGGTGATGCGGCGCGGGGTGATCCCCGCGGGGCGCGGCGGCAAGCTGAAGACGCTGGTGCAGTCGCTGGCCATCGGGGTGCTGCTGCTGCCGCTGTCCGGCGGCTTCGAGGTCGCGGGCATGGCGCTGATGTACCTGGCCGTGGTGCTGACGGTCGTCACCGGTCTCGACTACGTCGGGCAGGCCGCGCGGGTGTGGTTCGCGGGCGGCTCCGGCCGGGCTCGCGGGCATGACTGATCCGCTGACCGCGTCCGTTCCCGCCGACGAGCTGGTGCGCGCCCTGGTGGCCGCCCGCCAGACCGTGGCCACGGCCGAATCGCTCACCGCCGGGCTGGTGGCCGCGACCATCGCCGGTGTGCCTGGCGCGAGCGTGGTGCTGCGCGGCGGACTGGTGGTGTACGCCACCGACCTCAAGAGCAGCCTGGCCGGGGTCAGCGCGGACCTGCTCGCCGCCGAGGGACCGGTGGCGGCGAGCACCGCCGAGCAGCTCGCCGTCGGCGCCCGCACCCGCTGCGTCGCCGACTGGGGTATCGGCCTGACCGGTGTCGCCGGCCCCGACAGCCAGGACGGGCACCCGGTCGGCACCGTCTTCCTCGGGCTGTCCAGTCCGTGGCACACCGAGGTGATGCGGTTGCAACTGTCCGGCGACCGGTGGACCATCAGACTCACCGCAACCGAGAACGCGGTGCGGGAGCTGCTTCGGTGCGTTCAGGGCGGCTGAGCGCGGCGCGCGAGGAATCGCTCGACGAGTTCGCCCGCCGGGAACCAATGGGCCGCCCCGGGACGTTGTGCCAGAAAGAACGGTGCGCGCCAGGCGACTGCGCGAAGCTGCGCCCGGTGTTCGGAGCGAAGGAGATCGAGATGACGCTGCTGCGAGAGGCGATCGGGGACAGTCTGCGGCGTGCACGTCTCGCCCAGCACCGGACCCTGCGGGAAGTGTCCACCTCGGCGCGCGTGAGCCTGGGGTATCTCTCGGAGGTCGAGCGGGGCCGCAAGGAGGCGTCGAGCGAGCTGCTCGCCGCGATATGCGCCGCACTGGATGTGCCGTTGTCGCGGGTGTTATGGGATGTGAGCACGATCATGGCGGGCGTCGACGGTGTTCCGGCAGGCGAGGCCGCCCAGCCCGCCGCGGCATCCGCCGACGAGGCCGAGCAGACGGCCGCCGTTGCGGAATCCGCCGAGGTCGCCCCGGCACAGGAGCCCGCCATGGCTCCGGCGTCCGCGTCCATGTCGGCTGCCCGTCCGCACATCGCCGAGGACACCCGAATCGTCATTCGGGCGCCGAAGGCCGACATGCTCGTCCTGGTGAAGAGCAACTGACAACAGAACACCGGACGCCCAGCCGCGGGCAACGCTGCGGGCCGACGCCGAAAACGGATAGATTCTGTAGTAGGCGTCGGTTGGGCCGGGATGCCCCGGTCCAGGTGCCGCATGGTGGAGGATAGGCACAAGCGGGTGCGCGAGGGTCGTGTACCCGGGCCGCGTCAAGCGGTACATCAGATGGAGGCGGGATCAATCGATGGCTAATCCGTTCGTCAAGGCCTGGAAATACATGATGGCCCTCTTCGATTCCAAGATCGAGGAGCACGCGGATCCGAAGGTGCAGATTCAGCAGGCTATCGAGGAAGCTCAGCGCCAGCACCAGGCTCTGTCGCAGCAGGCCGCTTCGGTCATCGGCAACCAGCGTCAGCTGGAGATGAAGCTGAACCGCCAGCTCGACGAGGTCGAGAAGCTCAACGCCAACGCGCGCCAGGCCGTTCTGCTCGCCGACCAGGCCACCGCCGCGGGCGACACCGAGAAGGCGATCCAGTACACCAACGCCGCCGAGGCGTTCGCCGCCCAGCTGGTCACCGCCGAGCAGTCCGTCGAGGACCTGAAGGTGCTGCACGACCAGTCGCTGCAGGCCGCCGCGCAGGCCAAGAAGGCGGTCGAGCAGAACGCGATGCTGTTGCAGCAGAAGGTCGCCGAGCGCACCAAGCTGCTCAGCCAGCTGGAGCAGGCCAAGATGCAGGAGCAGGTCTCCGCGTCGCTGCAGCAGATGGACTCGACGCTGTCGGCGCCGGGCACCACCCCAAGCCTCGACGCGGTGCGCGAGAAGATCGAGCGCCGCTACGCCAACGCGCTCGGCGCCGCGGAGCTCGCGCAGAACTCGGTGCAGGGCCGCATGCTCGAGGTGCAGCAGGCCAGCATCCAGATGGCGGGCCACAGCAAGCTCGAGCAGATCCGCGCCTCGATGCGCGGCGAGGCGCTGCCCGCGGGCGGCGGCCAGTCCGCCATCAATCCCGCTCAGACGCAGGCGAATCCGGCGCAGCCGCAGATGAACAAGGGCCAGGCCGCCCAGCAGTAGCGGCTCGATGCAGGCAAGGACCGGTGCGGTGAAGGACGCGGGCACGCGCGAGACCGTGCAACGCCGAGGGGTGTCCTCGTCACGCCCCGCGGCCGCGACGCGCGCACAGCGCCGTCCCGCCCGGGTCCCGACTGCGATCCGGCTCGAACGGTGTGAGGAAAGCGCATGAGCGAACGGAGTGAGCGAATCGTGTGCCAGTGCGCTTCGCGCATGCCGGAGCCGAGCGTCAGCGAGGTGCAGGCATGAGCGAACGGAGTGAGCGAATCGTGTGCCAGCGCGCTTCGCGCATGCCGGAGCCGAGCGTCAGCGAGGTGCAGGCATGAGCGATCGACTGCCGGACACGCTGCGCGACATGAGCGAACACGCGCTGGTCTCGGTGCGCCGCTGGGCCGACCCGCGCGAGCGGGAACTCCGTAAGCGTCGCCGCGCCCGGCGGCGCAGCTATCAGCTCGGCACCGTCTCCGGGCTGACCACCGCGGGCGCGGTCGGTCTGGTCGTCGTCTCGGCGCCCGCCTGGGCGGTGGTCGTGCTCGGCGGCGGCGCGATCGCGTTCGTCACCGGGACCGCGCTCAGCGCGCGGCGCTATCTGCGGCTGCGTCGATCCCCGTTGCCGCAGGCCGCTTTCCTGCCGCGCAAACAGCCGCCCGCGCGCTCGGCCGCCCGCGCCCCGATCGCCCGCCTGGTACAGGCCGAACGGGCGATGCACGGGCTCGCCGCGCAGATCGCCGCCTCGCGCCGGCTGCCCGACGAGGAATTCACCGAAATGGTCGAGACGGCCGCCTCCGGAGCCGCCGCGCTGCACGCTCTCGCCGCCGACATCGTTCAGATGGAGAGCGCCGCCGCCGTGGTCGGCCGGACCAATCCGGAGGCCACTGCCTCTCTCACCGGCGACGTGCGATTCGCGTTGACCAGGCTGGAATCCGGTATCGCCGAATACGAGCTGGTCGTCGCGGCCGCGAGCCGCGTCCTCGCGGTGCCCGAAACCACTGTCGTGGCACATCGATTCGACGGCATCGTCGCGGAATTGCGGCACGCGGCGGATCGCCTGGACGGCTGGGCGCAGGCGCTGACCGAGGTCGCAGACCGTCCCGCCATCGCGGTCTCCCCGCCACCGCCCGGTCTGCCGCGGTAACCTCCGGGCGCACCCCCCGAACCGATCGGGGTGAACCCTGATTTGCACCCGGATATCGCTGCTGACCTGGTGATTTATCGCCCCGGGGCTGTCAGCATGGAGGTATCGGATCGCCGGACGGCGGTTCGGGAGAGACCTCCGGGAGGCTGGAAATGCTGTGGAAGATCATCGGTGTCGTCGCGGTCGTCTGGATCGCGCTCGCCATCATCGGTGCGCTGATCAAGGGGCTGTTCCCGATTCTGGTGATCAGCGCGGTGGTGTTCGGCCTGTACCTGCTGTACAAGGCGGTGTCGGGCTCGGACAACTCGACGGTCAGCAAGCTGTAGTGCGAAAAGCCAACGGGCCGTGCGTCATCCGGGAGGATGGCGCACGGCCCGTTGCCGGTTCTGGGGTCAGAGCTGCCCGCTGTTGTCGATCACGACCTTGCGGCCGGGAGTGCCGGAGGGCGAGCCGACCTGCTCGATCGCGTGCACCACGTCCAGGCCCTCGACCACGGAGCCGAACACCACGTGCTTACCGTCCAGCCACGGGGTGTCCTTCATGGTGATGAAGAACTGCGAGCCGTTGGTGCCCGGCCCGCGGTTGGCCATGCTGACCGTGCCGGGAGTGGCGTGGGTCAGCTGGAAGTTCTCGTCGGCGAACGTCGGGCCGTAGATGCTCTTGCCGCCGGTGCCGTCGCCGTTGGTGAAATCGCCGCCCTGTGCCATGAACCCGGGGATCACGCGGTGGAACGTCGACCCCTTGTAGCCGAAGCCCTGCTCGCCGGTGGCCAGTGCCCGGAAGTTCTCGGCGGTCTCGGGCACCACGTCGGAGCGCAGCTCGATGACGATGCGGCCGGTGGGGATGCCCTCCACGGACACGTCGAAGAACACCCTGGGTAGCGGGTCGGCTTTGGCGGGGGCCGCGGTCAGCGGGCCGGGGCTGAAGAGTGCGATGAGCGCAAGACCGAGGACGGCGGCGGCGCGTGTGAGCTTCGTCATGGCCACACTGTCTACCGCAGCACCGATCGGGCTGGCTACCCGGACCCGGTTCCCGGCCGTTTTCGGGCTCGGCTGCGCGTTTGCGCCCGTGCGGATCTCGGGTGTTTCAATGGGTGCCATGGAGCAGGTTCCCGAGGACTGGCAGCGCGGCTTGGTGATCGTGGCGCACCCCGACGACATCGAATACGGCGCCGCGGCGGCCGTCGCGCGGTGGACGGGACAGGGCAAGGACATTCGCTACGTGCTCGTCACCAGCGGCGAAGCGGGTATCGCCGGAATGCCGCCTGCCGAAGCCGGACCGCTGCGCCAGGCCGAGGAGATCGCCTCGGCGAAGGTGGTCGGCGTCGACCAGGTGGAATTCCTCGGTTATCCGGACGGCCGGGTGCAGGAGAGCCTCGAGCTGCGCCGCGATCTCGCCGCCGCGATCCGCAGGCACCGCCCGGAGATGCTGGTGCTGTTCAACTTCGGCGACACCTGGGCGCCCGGCTACGCCAACAGCGCCGATCACCGCGCCGTCGGCCGGGCGGGGCTGGATGCCGTCTCCGACGCGGGCAACGAATGGATCTTCCCGGAACTGGCCGATCTGCCGCCGTGGTCGCCGCGCTGGGCCGCGGTCGTCGGGCCGGTCGCGACGCACGCCGTCGATGTCACCGCCACCGTCGAGCAGGCGGCCGCCTCCCTGTCCGAACACCGCCGCTACCTGGAGGTGCTCAGCCCCGAGCCGCTCGCCCACCAGGTGAAAGCCATCGTCGACATGGCCACCGGTCCCAAGGAAGGGTTCCCCGCCGAGCGCGCGGTGGGATTCGAGCTGTACTACTTCGGCTGAGCGAATCCGGCTACCGCATCCGTGGTCGCGTACGTCCGGTCCCGGCACGAACCGTCGAAATGGTCTGGACCAGAATGACTTCGGCATCGGTCGGGCGGATGGCGCGCCGATGGCGGCGCGGTGAACCCTCGCCCTGCTCGCCAACTCGGGGCGGGCGCCGTCGGTTCGGAAGGCCAGTGTGGCAGGCTGGGCTGATGCGTGTTGCCGTCGTTGCCGGTCCCGATCCGGGACATGCCTTTCCGGCGTTGGCGCTGTGCGACCGGTTCCTGGCCGCGGGCGACGAGCCGGTGCTGTTCACCGGGCCCCGCTGGTTCGACTCCGCGAAGAACGCGGGCATCCCGGTGCGCAGGCTCAAGGGTCTCGCGCCGCGCGCCGTCGACGACGACGGAGACGCGGGCCGGCGCATCCACGAGCGCGCCGCACACATCTCGACCGAGATCCTGCCCGACCTGAGCGCGATGCTGCCGGAGCTGGTGGTCTCCGACGTGCTCACCGCGGGCGGCGGCATGGCCGCCGAACGGCTCGGCGTGCCGTGGGTCGAGCTCTCGCCGCATCCGCTGTATCTGCCGTCGAAAGGTTTGCCGCCGATCGGCAGTGGGCTCGCGGTGGGGGAGGGCCTGCGCGGCGAGCTGCGCGACCGGATGCTGCGCGCGATGACGTCGCGGGCGATCCGCAACGGCCTGCGCCAGCGGGAGAAGGCCCGCGCGAGCGTGGGACTGCCCGCCGCCGATCCCGGCCCCGCCGCCCGCCTGCTGGCCACCCTGCCCGCACTGGAGGTGCCGCGCCCCGACTGGCCGGACAACGCCCACGTCGTCGGCCCGTTGCTGTGGGAGCCCACGGACGACATCCTCGCGCCGCCGCCGGGCGACGGTCCGCTGGTCATGGTCGCGCCGTCCACCGCGCACACGGGCGTGACGGGCATGGTCGAGACCGTGCTCGAGGCGCTCGACGGCGCCGGTGTCCGGATCGCCGTCTCCATGATCGACACCCCGCCGGCCGGGCTGCCGTCCTGGGCCACCGCGGGACTCGGCCGCCAGGACGAGCTGCTCGGCCACGCGGCCGTCGTGGTCGGCGGCGGCGGCCACGGCTTGCTCGCCAAGTCGCTGCTCGCCGGTGTCCCCGTCGTCACCGTGCCGGGCGGTGGCGACCAGTGGGAACTGGCCAATCGCGCGGCACGCCAAGGCAGTTCGATCGTGGTGCGTCCGCTGACCGTCGAATCCGTGCGCGCCGCGGTGCTCGCCGTGCTCGATCACCCGCGCTACACGGCCGCCGCCGAGGAAGCGGCCATGAGCATCGCGGAGGTCACCGACCCGGTGGAGCTGTGTCATCGGGTGCGCGAGGGCGTGCTCGCCCCTTGAGGCGCCTCTCCGCCTCCGCTGCGCCCACTGGATCCGCGCCGGCGGGGACCGGAGTATCTTGAATACGGTGCGGTTGACTGAGTTCCAGGAGCTGTTGCATACCGAATTCGGCGTGGCGCGCGGTGACGCGCTGCTGACCGACCACGTGATCCCCTCCCTGGGCGGCCGGACCGGCGCCGCCGCCATCGAGGCCGGGATCGATCCACGGGATGTGTGGCGCGCGCTGTGCGCCGACTTCGACATACCGAAGGTGCGGTGGTGACCGCCCCCGACCCGGTGGCCGAGCGGCGGCCGTACCGATTCGACGAGCGACTGCGCATGGTCCCCGTCGACCCGGAAGGACTCGCCGCCCGCGTGGCGCAGGCGCATCCGGACGATTTCGCGAGCTTCCGGCAGACCGGTCTCGAACTGATGCTGCTCGGCCGCCACGACGAGGCGCTCGACCACCTGGATCGGGCACTCGAGCTGGCCCGCGCCCCGCGTCAGCAACTCTCGGTCTGGATCAACCTGGCCGACGTGTACCGGTATCGCGGTGACGCGCCGACCGCCGAAATCCTCTACCGGCGAGCCGTCGAGGACGCCCGCGGCACCGACGCCGAGGCACTGTCGTTCGCCGCCCAGCACTTGGGCAAGGCACTGGCCGAACAAGGCCGCCTCGACGAGGCCCGCGAACTGCTGACCGAGGCGCTGCGACTACGGGTCGCCGAGGGCGACATCGAGCTGATCGAATCGACCCGCACCGCGCTGGACGGCCTCGCGGAGCTGCCGATCCCGCTGCCGCCCGCCGTGCTGGCGGTGGTCGGCGCGAACCCGGAGTTCTCGGACGAGCACGAGGGTCTCAGCGGCGGCGTCGCCCTGGTGAACGGCGCCTACTGGGTCAAGCGGGGCCCGCGCGCGACCGCCGAGCACGATCGCCTGAACTGGTTGCGCGCCAGGGGAATCCAGGTGCCGGAGGTGGCCGCCTTCGCCGAGGACGTCCTCGTGCTCGGCGACGCGGGCGCGCCGAGCCTGGCCGCGCGCGAAGGCTCCGACCGCGCCGCGGCGTCGCCGTCGATCGGCACGGTGATGGGCGAGCTGCTGCGGCGGCTGCACGCGCTGCCCATCGCGGAATGCCCGTTCGACGGCAGGCTCGACACCGCGCTGGCGCTGGCGCGCAGGCACGTGCTCGAAGGGCTGGTCGATCCGGACGATTTCGACGACGACAACGCCCACCTCGATCCCGGACAGGTCCTGGATCGGTTGGTCGCCGAGCGTCCGGAGACCGAGGACCTGGTGGTGGCGCACGGCGATTTCACGCCGCCGAACGTGCTGGAGAACGGCACCCTGCTGGACGTCGGCGGCCTCGGCGTCGCGGATCGCTACCGCGACCTCGCCCTGGCCGAACGCGACCTGCGCGAGGATTTCGGCGACGGCGAGGTGCGCGCCTTCTTCGCCGCCTACGGGCTCGACGCGCCGGACAAGCGGCGGCTGGACTACTACCGGCTGCTCGACGAACTCTTCTGAGCCGGGGTCCTTCGGCGCACGGGTCTCGGACCGCTCAGGTCTTCTTGCTGTAGTGCCTGGCCGCCTTGGTGCGGTTGCCGCAGGTGGCCATGGAATGCCAGCGGCGGGTGCCGTTCTTGGACGTGTCGTAGAAGAACAGCACGCACTGCGGGTGCGCGCACTGGCGAATCCGGTCCGGCGCCTTGGCGATCAGTTGCAGCAGGTTCTCCGCCGCCAGCCAGCCGGGCAGCCAGGCCGGGTCGGTCACGTCGGGCAGGTCGTCCGGGCCGTCGTCGGTGAGGCGGCGCTTGATCCTGCCGTGCTCGAGCACGTCGTTGAGCGCCCCGTGCGCACCGTGCTGGATGGCGTCGTGGATCGCGCTGCGCGCGGTCAGCACCGCGGCCAGTGTCCGCTCGTCGGCGGGTGCTCGATCGGCCAGGTTCGCGGCGGTCAGCCAGACGCGCAGGCCCGCCACGTCGGTGAGCAGATCCTGCGGTCCGTTCTGGATCCACCGCGTGTTCAGCAGGTCGAGCGCCAGCGGTTCGCCGACGTGAGGGCGTGGATCGAGCATGCCTGAGGGTATCGAGCCGTCTCGGGGTGTCATGAGGATCACCACCTTTCTAACCAATCAATTCAAGATCATTGGGTTGACGTCATCGGATCGCGCCGACTACGTTCTAACTGCTGAAACGGTTGACAGTGGTTGTGGATTCCAGGGGAACCGCCGAAGCCCGCCGGAACTGTCTCCGCTCGAAAGGATGAACCCATGCGACCTCCACTTCCGCCGTTCGACCGCGCCTCCGCCGAGGCCAAAGTGCGTGCCGCCGAGCACGCCTGGAACACCCGTGACCCCGAACGCGTCGCGGCCGCCTACACCGAGGATTCCGTGTGGCGTAACCGCGACGAGTTCTTCACCGGGCGTGCGGCCATCGTCGACTTCCTGACCAGGAAGTGGGCCAAGGAGAACGGGTACGCGCTGCGCAAGGACCTGTGGGCGTTCGACGGCAACCGCATCGCCGTGCGGTTCCAGTACGAATGGCACGACGAATCCGGCCGGTGGTGGCGCAGCTACGGCAACGAACAGTGGGAGTTCGCGCCGGACGGGCGAATGTCGCGGCGCGAGGCCAGCATCAACGACGTCCCCATCGCCGAATCGGAACGCCGCATCTTCGGTCCGCGCGGCCCGGAGGAGGACGACGCGGTACTGCCGCAGCGCTAGCGCGAATCGCGGGCGGCCGGTGCTCGCCGGCGGATAGCGCGGAAATTGCCGGTCGCGGAAGAAGCGGCGCGTGTCGCGGGGCGCGTCGCTTGACTCGAACACTTGTTCGTCTAGTCTTGTCGTCAGAACTTGTCGGTGCCGCCCTCTACTGTGGGCGCCAACCACAGATCGAGAGACTCACCCGTCGAAAAGGGGACCAAGGACATGGCACCACAGGCGTACGACCGCGACAAGGCGCTCGAGCTCGCCCTCGCCCAGGTGGAGAAGAGCTTCGGCAAGGGCGCGGTGATGCGGCTCGGCGAGGAGGCGCGTCAGCCCATCTCGGTGATTCCGACCGGATCCATCGCGCTGGACGTCGCCCTCGGCATCGGCGGTCTGCCGCGGGGCCGCGTCGTCGAGATCTACGGCCCGGAGTCCTCGGGTAAGACCACCGTCGCGCTGCACGCGGTAGCCAACGCGCAGGCGGCGGGTGGCGTCGCCGCGTTCATCGACGCCGAGCACGCCCTCGACCCGGACTACGCTCGCAAGCTCGGCGTCGACACCGACGCGCTGCTCGTCTCCCAGCCCGACACCGGTGAGCAGGCGCTGGAGATCGCCGACATGCTGGTGCGCTCCGGCGCCATCGACATCATCGTCATCGACTCCGTCGCCGCGCTGGTGCCGCGCGCCGAGATCGAGGGCGAGATGGGCGACAGCCACGTCGGTCTGCAGGCTCGCCTGATGAGCCAGGCGCTGCGCAAGATGACCAGCGCGCTGAACAATTCCGGCACCACCGCCATCTTCATCAACCAGCTGCGCGAGAAGATCGGCGTCATGTTCGGCTCCCCCGAGACCACCACCGGTGGTAAGGCGCTGAAGTTCTACGCCTCGGTGCGCCTGGATGTGCGCCGCATCGAGACCCTCAAGGACGGCAGCGACGCGGTCGGCAACCGCACCCGGGTGAAGGTCGTCAAGAACAAGGTCTCGCCGCCGTTCAAGCAGGCCGAGTTCGACATCCTGTACGGGCACGGTATCTCCAAGGAGGGCTCGCTCATCGACATGGGTGTCGAGCACGGCTTCATCCGCAAGTCGGGCTCCTGGTACACCTACGAGGGCGACCAGCTGGGCCAGGGCAAGGAGAACGCCCGCAAGTTCCTGCTGGAGAACACCGACGTGCGCGACGAGATCGAGAAGAAGATCAAGGAGAAGCTCGGTATCGGCGCCGACGTCACCGCGGATGCCGCGGGCGAGGTGCCCGCCGATTTCTGAGTCCACCTCCGGTCGGCCGGGCGAAGGCATGAGCGCGTCGATTCGGCGCCGTACCGATCGAGCCGCCGATCGGCCCGATCCGGTGCACGACATGCGGCGCCGGCTGCACGAACTCCTGTCCGCCGACGGGCGATCCGTGGAACGCCACGGACCTCGCCCCGGCGTACGGGAGCCGGGACCGGTCCGGTCGGCCGATGGTGGTTCGGCCGACGCGGACATCCTGGGAACCCGGTCGAGCGCGCCCGATCCGCAGCGGGCGGGCTCGACCGGGTCCTCCCACTCGTCCCGGCGCGGACGGCGGAACGATTCCCGCCGTAACGACTCCCGGACGGTCGAGACCGGTCGAAACACCGGCCGACGGGTGGATCCGGTGGCGGCCGGATCCGCAGGGGATGCGCTGGAGGCGGAGGCGGGCGCGAGCCGGTCGACGTCGGAACGCACCCCCGAAGGCGGGACGGTCGAGCAGGCGAAGGAGGCGTGTCTTCGTCTGCTCGCCGTCCGCGCCCGCAGCCGCGCCGAACTGGCGCAACGATTGGCCGCCAAGGGTTTCACCGCCGAGATCGCCGAGCGCGCGCTCGACCGCCTCGCCGAGGTCGGTCTCGTCGACGACGCGGCCTTCGCCGAACAGTGGGTCCACTCCCGGCACGCCTTCTCCGGCAAGGGCAAACAGGCACTCGCCCAGGAGCTGCGCCGCAAGGGCGTCGCGCCTTCCGACGCCGCGCCCGCCCTGGAGGCGATCAGCTCCGACGACGAAGAGTCCCGCGCCGCTGAATTGGTGCGCCGCAAACTTCGCACCCTGCCTCGGGATCTGGACCGCGACAAGGCCATTCGCCGCCTCGTCGGCATGCTCGCCCGCCGTGGCTACCGCCAATCCACGGCCTTCACCGTGGTGAAAGCCGAACTCGCCCATGCCGACTGGAGCGCGGAGCCGCTCGACGAGGCGGGCGATCCGCCGGACTGATCCGGCGTCCGCGCGTGAGCGCCGGTGTGGCAGGCTGGCGGGGCCATCACGGCCCCGCCGCGGTACCGCCCAGGGCCGTCCCCCGAGGTTTGCCGAATCGTTACTCGGGTCCGGTCGATTTATCCGATACCGGTCGGTCGTTCGTCGGCGCGCCGGCGCACGCGGGGCCATGATGGGGGTATGGAGTCCACGGAGAGTGGGGTCGTACCGCGCGGCGAACCGCGCGCCGTGGCTCCGACGCCGAAGGGGCCGGCGCTCAGGGGTTTCGTCTCGCTGCCGTGCGCATTCCGGGGCGGACCGTGCCCCGTGACGAGGGAGGAGAACGAGTATGGCCATCGATATTCGTAAGGTGACAGTCCTGGGGACCGGGGTGCTCGGTTCGCAGATCGCTTACCAGACCGCGTTCCGCGGCTTCGACGTCACGGCCTACGACATCAACGAACCCGCGCTCGAGGCCGCGCGGGAGCGGTTCGCCAAACTCGCCGCGGTCTATGTGGCCGAGGTGCCGGGCGCCGCGGGCGGCAAGGCGGAGCAGACCGCGTCGGGCATCGCGCTCACCACCGAGCTCGCCGAAGCGGTGAAGGACGCCGATCTGGTGATCGAGGCGGTGCCCGAGGTGCTGACCCTCAAGCAGGAGATCTACGGCCACCTCGGCGAGGTCGCCCCCGAGCGGACCATCTTCGCGACGAACTCCTCGACCCTGCTGCCGAGCGACATCAAGGACTCCACCGGCCGCCCGGACAAGTTCCTGGCGCTGCACTTCGCGAACCAGGTGTGGAAGTTCAACACCGCCGAGATCATGGGCACGACCGACACCGACCCCGCGGTGTTCCGCGCCCTCGTCGATTTCGCCGAGGCGATCGGCATGGTCCCGATCGAAGTGCACAAGGAGAAGGCGGGTTACGTGCTCAACTCGCTGCTCGTGCCGTTCCTGAACTCGGCCATGGCGCTCGGCGCGGGCGGCTACGCCGACCCGGAGGCCGTCGACAAGACGTGGCGGATCGCCACCGGCGCGCCGATGGGCCCGTTCCAGATCCTCGACGTCATCGGCCTCACGACCCCCTACAACATCCTGGCGCACGGCGACGCGGACGCCCAGCGCCTGGCGGCCTGGCTCAAGGACAACTACATCGACAAGGGCAAACTCGGCATCGCGACCGGCGAGGGTTTCTACCGGTACTCCGCATAGGGCCACTTCGGGAGCCGAGCGTCGATCCCGGAAAACGAACGGGAGAGAAACGGTGGCCCACCGAGGCCGGTGCGCTCCCGCTTCTCTCCCGAATTTGCTTGTCCGCTAACGCCTTACGCGTGCAGGTCTACGGCTTCTTCACCACGTCGACGCCGGGAGCGGCATCCGTGATGATCGAATCCGCGGCGAGGACGGTCCCGCCCTTGGTGCGCTTGCGCGCCCGCAACCTCCGCTCCAGCCTGGTCGCCACCATCGTCAGCGTGCTGTTCAGCGCGATCATGATGATCGCCACGACGATCAGCGAGGGCAGCGTGTTCTGCTCCGACGCGCCGAGCTGCTGGCCCGAGCGAACGATCTCGACGTAGGTGATCTGGTAGCCCAGCGCCGTATCCTTCAGCGCGACAACCATTTGCGAGACCAGCGCGGGCAGCATCGCGGTGATGGCCTGTGGCAGCAGGATCAGTCGCATCAGCTGGTTCTTGCGCATCCCGAGCGCGACGGCGGCCTCGGTCTGGCCCTTGGGCAGCGAACGAATGCCCGCGCGCACGATCTCCGCGATCACCGAGCCGTTGTAGATCGTCAGCGCCGTCACCACCGCGGCCAGCGCGAGGTCGTCGGACTTGAACAGGTCGTATTCGCTGTAGAGGGCGAACAGGAAGATCATCAGGATCAACACCGGGATGGCCCTGGCGAATTCGACGATCGCGCCGGCGACCAGCCGCACCGGACGATGGTCGGACAGTCGCAGGATGCCGAAGATCATGCCGATCGCCATCGCGAAGACGATCGAGATGACCGCCGCGACGACGGTGCCACGCAGACCGGGCAACAGGTAGGTCGACCAGACGTCGCTGTCCAGGAACGGCTCCCACTTTTCCGCAGCGAACTGACCCTGTCGGTAGAACGCGAGGAAGAGCAGGAACCCGGCCACCAGGACGAGGACGAGCACCACCAACGAATAGATGATGTTACGCAGCCGTGCCTTCGGTCCCGGCGCGTCGAAGAGGACGGAAGCGCTGGCACTCATGCCTGCACCTCGCTGACGCTCGGCTCCGGCATGTGCACGGCACGCTGGCACATGATTCGCTCACTCCGTTCGCTCATCGGGCGACCTCGTATCGCTTGGCGAGCCAGCCGAACAGCAGGCCCGTTGGCAGGGTGATGATGACGAACCCGAGCGCGAAGATCGCGCCGATGGCGAGCAGCGCGGCCTCGGTCTCGATCATCTCCGCCATCAGGTTGGCGGCCTCGGCGACACCGATCGCCGCGGCGATGGTGGAGTTCTTGGTCAACGCGATGAGCACGCTGCCCAGCGGCGCGATCACGGACCGGAAGGCCTGCGGAAGCACTAGGAGCCGCAGGTTCTGGGTGAAGCCGAAGCCGAGCGAGCGGCCCGCCTCGGACTGGCCGAGCGGCACCGTGTTGATGCCCGCGCGCAGCGACTCGCAGACGAACGAGGCGGTGTACACGCTCAGGCCGATGATGGCCCAGCGGTAGTTGTTGTCGGTGATCGAATCGCCCGCGATCTTCCAGCCCAGCGTCGAGTACAGGCCCAGCGAGCAGAAGATAATGATCAGCGTGAGCGGGGTGTTGCGAAAGATCGTGACATAGGCGGTGCCCAGCCAGCGGGCGACCGGTATGGGGGACACGCGCATCGCGGCGACGATCGTGCCGAGTATCAGCGCCCCGACCGCGGAGAACGCGGTCAATTTGATCGTGACCCAGAAGGCTTCCAGGATCTTGGTGTCGTATTCCGAGATCAGATCGAACACGGCGGGCGCGTCCCTCCCATCGGTGTGGCGTGGTTCATCGGGGGTGAGCCGAGCGGGTGGCCCGGAGGATCACCCCGGACCACCCGCGTCACGAATCTCAGTAGCGGTTCACCTGCGGAGCGGGCGAGGGGGTGAAGCCGGCGCCGCCGACGGTCTGCTCGATCGCCTTGGCCCACGAGCCGTCGGCGATCATCGCCTCGATCGCGTCATTGATCTTGTCCCGGGTCTCCTGATCACCCTTCTTCAGGCCGATGCCGTAGTTCTCGGTGGTGAAGGGCTTGCCGACCACCTTCAGCTGGCCGGGCGACTGCGCGGCGAAACCGGCCAGGATGATGTCGTCGGTGGTCACCGCGTCGACCGAGCCGTTGCGCAGCGCCTCGACGCACAGCGAGTAGGTGTCGAACTCCTGCAGCTGAACGTCCTTGGCGTACTTCTCCTTGACGTTCTGCGCGGGCGTGGAGCCCTTCACCGAGCAGAGTTTCTTGTTGCCGGTGAGGGATTCGACGCCGGTGATGTCGGTGTTGTCGGCCTTCACCAGCAGTGACTGGCCCGCCACGTAGTACGGGCCCGCGAAATCGACCTTCTCCTTGCGCTTGTCGTTGATCGAGTAGGTGGCGACGATGAAATCGACCTGACCGTTCTCGATCAGCGTCTCGCGCTGCGGCGTCGGCGATTCCTTGAAGGTGATGGAATCCGGCTGCACGCCGAGCTTTCCTGCCACGTACTTGGCGACCTCGACGTCGAAGCCGGTGTAGGAGCCGTCCTTGGTGCGCAGACCCAGACCCGGCTGGTCGAACTTGATACCGATGGTCAGTTTGCCTTCCTTGGCGTGGTCGAGGGCGCTGCCCTCGTCACCGCCGCCGCAGGCGGTGGCGGCCAAAGCCAGGGCGATCGCCCCGACCCCGAGTCGAAGTGCACGATTGATCCTCATCGAGTTCCTAACTCCTTGTGTGACTGTCGATGCCGTCGTCTGTGCCGGGTGGGTCAGTGACTGAGAATCTTGCCCAGGAAGTCCTTGGCGCGCTCGGATTTCGGTGCGGTGAAGAAGGTTTCGGGCTCGGTGTCCTCGACCACCTGACCGTCGGCCATGAACAGCACCCGGTTGCCCGCGCGGCGCGCGAAGCCCATCTCGTGGGTGACCACCAGCATCGTCATGCCGTCCTTGGCCAGCGAGACCATCACCTCGAGCACCTCGTTGACCATCTCGGGGTCCAGCGCCGAGGTCGGCTCGTCGAACAGCATCACCTTCGGGTTCATCGCCAGCGCGCGGGCGATGGCCACGCGCTGCTGCTGGCCGCCGGACAGCTGAGCCGGGTACTTCTCGGCCTGGTTGGCGATGCCGACCCGCTCGAGCAGTTCCATGGCGCGGGTTCGCGCCGCGTCCTTCTTGACCTTGCGCACCTTGATCGGCGCGAGCATCACGTTCTCGACGATGGTCTTGTGCGCGAACAGGTTGAACGACTGGAACACCATGCCGACGTCGGCGCGCAGCGCGGCCAGCGCCTTGCCCTCCGCGGGCAGCGGCACGCCGTCGACGGCGATGTCGCCGGAGTCGATCGGCTCGAGCCGGTTGATGGTGCGGCACAGGGTCGATTTCCCGGAACCCGAGGGGCCGAGAACGATGACGACCTGTCCCTTGGGGACCTCGAGATTGATATCGCGCAAGACGTGCAGATCACCGAAGTGCTTGTCCACTTTGCGCATCGAGATCATCGGCGGCGCGCTGGTGGCGGGGCCCTTGTCCAAGCTCGTGGCGTCCCCGGTCGTGTCGGGCGCGGCGGCGGCGTCGGTCATGGTCCTTGACCTTAAGGGGAAAAACCGAATTTGCCCCGGTTTCGGCGACACACCGGTCCGCCACGCCGAAACGTCACAGCTCTGTAATGTCTCGGCCGTCTCCGGCACCGGACCGCGACGAGGCCCGGAGCCTGCGGCGATGCGCTCGAAACCCGCTCGACGGGCCCCCGTACCCTGGATGGGTGGATTCGATCGGACAGGTTGTGGCGGGAGTGCGCAGTTACGAGGTCCGCACCTTCGGGTGCCAGATGAACGTGCACGATTCCGAACGCTTGTCCGGCCTGTTGGAGGACGCGGGCTATGTGAAGGCCGCGCCGGGGGCGACGGCGGACCTCGTGGTCTTCAACACGTGCGCGGTGCGCGAGAACGCCGACAACAAGCTCTATGGCACCCTCGGCCACCTCGCCCCGATCAAGGCGGACAGGCCGGGCATGCAGATCGCGGTCGGCGGCTGCCTGGCGCAGAAGGACCGTGACACCGTCGTGCGCAAGGCGCCGTGGGTGGACGTGGTGTTCGGCACGCACAACATCGGCTCGCTGCCGGTGCTGCTGGAACGGGCGCGGCACAACGAAGAGGCCCAGGTCGAGATCCTGGAATCGCTGGAGGCTTTCCCGTCGACGCTGCCCGCCAAGCGTGAGTCCGCGTACGCGGGCTGGGTGTCGATCTCGGTGGGCTGCAACAACACCTGCACGTTCTGCATCGTGCCGTCGCTGCGCGGCAAGGAGGTGGACCGCCGTCCCGGCGACGTGCTCGCCGAGGTGCAGGCGCTGGTCGATCAGGGCGTGCTCGAGGTGACGCTGCTGGGTCAGAACGTGAACTCCTACGGCGTCAACTTCGTCGACCCGGACGAGCCGCGCGACCGCAGCGCGTTCGCGAGGCTGCTGCGCGCCTGCGGCGGCATCGCCGGTCTCGAGCGCGTCCGGTTCACCTCGCCGCACCCGGCCGAGTTCACCGACGACGTCATCGAGGCGATGGCCGAGACGCCGAACATCTGCCCGCAGCTGCACATGCCGTTGCAGTCCGGGTCGGACCGGGTGCTCAAGGCCATGCGACGCTCCTACCGCAAGGCGCGCTACCTGGGCATCATCGAGAAGGTCCGCGCGGCCATGCCGCACGCGGCCATCACCACCGACATCATCGTCGGCTTCCCCGGCGAGACCGAGGAGGACTTCCAGGAGACGCTGGACGTGGTGCGCCAGGCCCGCTTCACCAGCGCGTTCACCTTCCAGTACTCGAAGCGGCCCGGCACGCCCGCCGCCGACATGCCCGACCAGCTGCCCAAGCAGGTGGTCCAGGAACGCTACGACCGGCTGATCGCGCTGCAGGAGGAGGTCTCGCTGGAGGCCAACCGCGCGCTGATCGGCACCGAGGTGGAGCTGCTCGTCGCGGACGGCGCGGGCAAGAAGAACGCCGCGACCGCGCGGATGAGCGGGCGGGCCCGCGACGGCAGGCTGGTGCACTTCCGGCCCGGCGGCACCGCCGAGCCGGTGCGCCCCGGCGACGTGATCACCGTCGACATCACCGAGGCCGCGCCGCACCACCTGATCGCGGACGCCCCGATCAAGACCCACCGCAGGACCCGGGCGGGCGACGCGCACGAGCGCGGCGTCACGCCGAAGACCGCGCCCATCGGCGTCGGCCTCGGGTTGCCGCAGATCGGCGCGCCTGCCAAGGAGCCGGTCGCCTCCGGCTGCGCGACGGGCTGCGACGCATGAGCGAGCGTAGCGAGCGAATCATGTGCCAGCGCGCTCTGCGCATGCCGGAGCCGAGCGCCGGCGAGGCGCAGGCATGAGCGCGCGCCCCGCCGCGGGAGACGACGAGACCCCACGCCAGGGCCCCGACGATTCCGTGCGGGGCGCGGCCGACGCCGCTGGGAGCGGCGCGACGCCCGAAGCCGAGCCCGGTACTACCGCGCGTAGTGGGTCGGATGACGCGGCGGCCGACGGTGCTGGCACAGTGGACGCGGACAAGCCACACGCCGACCATGCAGAAGGAGACGACAGCGCCGTGAGCTCGGTCGAGAGCAAGGATTTCGAGCAGTTCCGTGCCGAGCTCGACGCTGTCGAGCGACGCCTGGCCGGGGAGATCGATCCCGGCGTGCGCGCCATGGTGGTGGCGGGCGCGGTGTTCGTGCTGCTGTTCTCGCTGGTGCTGTCGCACGCGGGCAGCGCGCGCGGCTTCGACGTGCTGCTCGACACCGACGTCACCGGGATCGAGCACATCGGGCTGCCCTCGCGCATTTTCGTCTGGTTCGTCGTGGTGTTCGGCATCGGCTTCTCGTTGCTGGCGTTGATGACCCGGCGCTGGGTGCTGGCCTGGATCGCGGTCGCGGGTTCGGCCATCGGCAGCGTGTTCGGCGTCTTCTCGATCTGGCACCGCCAGACCCCGGGCCTCGGCAACTACGTCGGCGCGGGCCCCGGCATCGGCCTGATCGTCGGCACGCTGGCCATCATGGTGCTGACCTTCCACTGGATCCGCGTGGTGTGGAGCCGCACGTCCGTGCACCTGGCCGCCGAGGAACAGCGCCGCAATGCCGCGGCGGCCGCCGAGGAACGCGACCGCCGCAGGCTGCTCGGCGACTCCTGAGCACTGCCGGGCCTCGCCTGTCACACGGGCGAGCCGTCACCTCGAGCGGGCTGCGTCAAGCAGCCCAGCCCAGCCCAGCTGAGCGAGCACGCGAGCGCTGCGTGAGCGACCGGCCTCGCGTCGCGCGACATGGATCCGGGCCAGCAGCGCGCCCAAGCCCGCGCCCGCGGCGTTCATCAGCACGTCGTCCACGGAGGACACGCGGCCGAGATCGAACACGTACTGCGCGATTTCCAGCGTCGCGGACACCGCCGCACCGAGCGAGGTCATCCGCGCGACGCCCGTGAACCAGGGCAGGCGCAGCGGAAGGAAGAAGCCGAGCGGCACGAACAGCAGTGTGTTCGCGCCGATTTGGACGACCGCGCTCGACGGCGAATCGCTCAGCGTCGCGACGAGATCCCGCAGCGGCACCAGGCTGACCGCGCCTTCGCCCGCCACCGGTGTCAGGATCATCCACACCCAGGGCAAGGTGCCCGCGACCAGGCCCACCTCAGCCGCTGTGTACCGCAGCGCGAGCTCCGGCGTCAGCCCGCGGCGCGTCCGCCATCGCGTCATCGAGACGATCGCCGCGACCAGCGCGGGTACCGCGCACGCCCACACGATCAGCACGTGGCCCCACGCGTCCCATACCTGTCGCACCGGGTCGACGCTACCGGCCCGGCCGAAAGACGTTGGCCGCCAACCGGAATCGCGCGCGGGTCAGCGGTTGCTGACGGCGCCCTCCGCGGCCTCGGCCCACTCGCGCCACTGCTTGGCCTGTTCGAGCGCCTTTTCGGCGTCGCGCTGCTTGCCCGCCGCCTGCGCCTTGGCCGCCTGCTCCTCGAACTGGGCGACCTTCTCGCGGAACTGAGCGGCGCGCGCCACGGCCTCGGGGTCGGTGCGCCGCCACTGGGCGTCCACCGCGTCGCGGACCCGCTTCTCGATGGACCGCAACTTGCCCTCGAGTTCCTGGATGCGTTCCCGTGGCACCTTGCCGATGGCGTCCCACTTGTCCTGTAGCTCGCGCAGCTGCGCCCTGGCGGCATCGAGTCCGGTCGCCGGGTCGATGTGCTCGTAGGCGTGCAGCAGCTCCTCCTTGGCGGACGCGTTCGACTCGAACTCGGCGTCGCGCTCGGAGACCGCGGCGTTGCGCGCCGCGAAGAACACGTCCTGGGCGCTCTTGAAGCGCCGCCACAACGCCTCGTCGGCCTCGCGGGGCGCGCGGCCCGCGGCCTTCCACTCGGCGAGCAGGTCGCGGAAGACGGCGGCGGTGCCGACCCAGTCGGTGGAGCCGGACAGTTCCTCGGCCTGCACGCACAGCTCTTCCTTGCGGCCCTTGGCGGCGGCCCGCTCGCGGTCGAGTTCGGCGAAGTGCGCGCCGCGGCGGCGGTTGAAGGATTCGCGGGCCTTGGAGTAGCGCTTCCACAGCGCGTCGTCGACCTTGCGATCCACGCCGCGGATGGACTTCCATTCGTCGAGGATCTCGCGCAGCCGGTCGCCCGCGGCCTTCCACTGGGTGGATTCGGCGGCGATCTGCTCGGCCTCGGCGCAGAGCGCTTCCTTGCGCTCGGTGTGCTCGTGGCGGGCGCGCTCCTTCTCCTCCTTGGCGTGCGCGGCCGCTTCCTCGGAGTGCTCGGTGATAGCTTGCAGCCGCTTGGCCAGCCCGTCGATGTCGCCGATGACGGCGGCGGTGGGCAGCGATTCGGCCAGCGCCAGCGCGGCGGCCTTGGTCTTGCGGGCGTCGGCGCCCGCGGCGAGCCGCGCCTCCAGCAGCGCGACCTCGGTGGCGAGGTCGTCGAAGCGGCGGCCGAAGTGCTCGAGGCCCTCGGCGGCGTCGCCGGCCTGCCAGGAGCCGACAATCCGTTCGCCCTCGGCCGTCTTCACCCAGGCGGTGCCGTCCTCGTCGACCCGGCCCCAGCGGCTGGGGTCGGTGACGGTGGGCACGACCACCGCGTGCGGGTGCTGCTGATCGGCTGGGCCCGGTGCGGGCTTGACCGCGTGGGGCTTGGGATGAGTTTTCTGGCCACCGGGCTTCGGGGCACCGGAGGGGCGCGGTGTCGTGCCGGGAGTGGCCTTCGCGGTTCCGTTGCTGTCGGTCATCATTCTCCGTCCCTGCCGCGCGTCACGGCTGCCTGGTTACGCCCTAGCTCATCCCATTGAACCCGGTCCGAGCCCTCGAGACCATTGATCCACGCTCTCTCCGAGATGAAACCCCGGGCGGACAACCCCTGGTGACCTGGGTTGTCGCATGTCGACACTATCAATCTCGGGGCGAATTGACGCTACAGACACTCGAAGCCGACCGGCGGGCGTCTCGGTACCGCCGTGCGCCGGGCCCGCGGGCCGAACAGATACGGTTTATCGCGTGTTCAGTATTGCGGCCCTGGTCCCGTCGCCGCCGATCCTGGTGCCCGAACTCGGCGGCGATGCGGCGCTCGGAGCCGGGGCGGATCCGGCCGACCCGCCCGCCGTGTTGCGCGCGGCCGCGTTGAACGCCGCCGGGGAGCTGGCGGCGGTGACGCAGCGGTGGACGGTGCTCGGCATCGGGACCGCAGACGGTGTGCTCGGTCCGGAATCGGCGGGAACTTTCCGCGGTTTCGGCGCGGACGTGCGGGTCGCGCTGGCCGACGCGCCCGGGTTCGCTCCGGATCCGCAGCTTCCGTTGCCCGCCTTGATCGCCGGATGGTTGCGGGGGCGCGTCGCGCCGGCTGCCCGCGCCACCGCGCGTCTGATCGCGCCCGACACCGCCCCCGCGCGGTGCCTGGAGCTCGGCGCGGAGCTACGTGCGGAGCTGGACGCCGACGACGAGCCGCGCGGCGTCCTCGTCGTCGCCGACGGCGCCGCCACCCTGACCGTCAAATCGCCCGGCTATCTCGACGAGCGCGCCGTTCCGCTGCAAGCCGAGCTCGACCGCGCGCTGAGCGCGGGCGACCGGTCGGCCCTGCGCGCGCTCGATCCCGGGCTGTGCGCCGAGCTGGCCGTATCGGGGCGGGCCGCCTACCAAGTCCTGGGCGGTCTGTTCGCCGCGGATCCGTCGGACCCATCCGTCGAAACCCACTACCGGGACGCGCCGTTCGGAGTTGGCTATCACGTGAGCGTCTGGCGACCGGAGAGGGAGGTGCGATGAGCGTGCCGATCGCGGTGGTCGGCCCCACCGCCACCGGCAAGTCCGATCTCGGACTCGATCTCGCGGCCCGCCTCGACGGGGAGATCGTGAACATCGACGCCATGCAGCTCTACCGCGGCATGGACATCGGCACCGCCAAGCTGCCCGTCGCGGAACGGCGCGGCATCCCGCACCACCAGCTCGACGTGCTCGCGGTGACCGAGACCGCGAGCGTGGCCACCTATCAGCGCGCGGCGACCGCCGACGTCGAGGACATCATGGCCCGCGGCCGCACGCCGGTCATCGTGGGCGGCTCGATGATGTACGTGCAGGCGCTGCTGGACGAGTGGGAGTTCCCGGCCACTGATCCGGCGGTGCGCGCCCGGTGGGAGCGGGTCTTGGCCGACGACGGCGTTGCCGCCGTGCACGCGGCGCTGCGCTCGGCGGATCCGGTCGCGGCCGCCACCATCCTGCCCACCGACGGCCGCCGCATGGTGCGAGCGCTGGAGGTCGTCGAGCTCACCGGGCAGCCGTTCGCGGCCTCGGCGCCGACCATCGGCGCACCGCGCTGGAACACCGTCATCCTGGGCGTCGACCGCGACACCGCCGAACTGGACGCGCGCATCGAGCGACGCACCGCGCTGATGTTCGAGACGGGACTGGTCGACGAGGTGCGCGGACTGATCGATCAGGGCCTGCGCGAGGGCGTCACCGCGCGCAGGGCCATCGGCTACGCGCAAGTCCTCGCCTACCTGGACAACGAATACGACCTGAACCACGCCGAGGAACGCACTTTCATCGGCACCCGCCGCTACGTGCGCAGGCAGCGCTCCTGGTTCCGCCGCGATCCCCGGGTGCGCTGGGTGGACGGCGCGGATCCTGACCTGCTCGGCGCGGCGCTGCGTGCGATCGAAACGCCGAGTGCGATCGAAACACCGAGTGCAATCGACACACCGCATGCGATCGGAACGCCGCGCGCGATCGAAACGCCGGGCGCGATCGACAGCACAGAACGGACCCCTCAGTGACCAGACGCGTCAGCACCCGCAACGCTTCCGTGCAGGTGTGGCAGGCATACCTGAACAATCGCACCAAGCGCCACCGCGACAGCCGGTTCCTGGTGCAGGGCGTGCGCCCAATCACCCAGGCGCTCGCCAACGGGTGGCCGCTGGAGACGCTGCTCTACCGGCTCGGCGCGCCGGACCTGTCCGGCTGGGCGAGGGAGGTGCTCGACACCACCGACGTGCCGCAGGTTGGCTTGGTCCCGGAGTTGATGGCGGAGCTGGGCGAAAAGGCAGGCGGGGTACCGGAATTGGTGGCCGTCGCGATGTCGCGTCAGCCCGAGCTGGAGACCTTCGAGCCCGGCGAACCCGGCGAGGACCCGCCGGTCGTCGTGGTGTTCGACCGGCCCAACTCGCCGGGCAATCTCGGCACCTTGATCCGGTCGGCGGACGCTTTCGGCGCGTGCGCGGTCATCGTCACCGGCCACGGCGCCGACCAGTACGACCCGCACTCGGTGCGTGCCTCCACGGGCTCGCTGTTCGCGGTCCCCGTCTACCGTGCCGCCGGGCCCGCCCAGGTGCTCGAACTGCGCGATCGCCAGATCGCGCGCGGCATTCCGACCCGGATCGTGGGCACCGACGAGCACGGGACGCACGCGGTGTTCGACCACGATTTCACCGAGGCCACCATCCTGGTCATCGGCAACGAGACCAGCGGGATGAGCGCCGCCTGGCAGGATGCGTGCGACGACCTGGTGTCCATCCCGATGGGCGGCACCGCGAGCTCGCTCGGCGCGCCCTCGGCCGCCGCGGTGGCACTGTACGAAATTTCCCGGCAGCGCCGGACGTTTGCCAGATGACGACCATGAGGAGAGCACACGCGTGACGGACATCGAATTCACGAAGGGGCACGGCACCCAGAACGACTTCGTGGTGCTGCCCGACGAGGATGTCCGGCTCGACCTGACCCCGGACCGCGTCGCCGCGCTCTGCGACCGGCAGCGCGGTCTCGGGGCCGACGGCGTGCTGCGGGTCGCGCGGGCCGGTGCGCTGCGGGACGCGGGCGTGCTCGCCGACCTGCCCGAGGGCGTCGGCGCGGACGACTGGTTCATGGACTACCGCAACGCCGACGGCTCCCTGGCCGAGATGTGCGGCAACGGCGTGCGGGTCTTCGCGCACTACCTGGCCGCGACCGGTCGCGAGCCGCGCGCGGAGTACGTAGTGGGCAGCAGGGCGGGCGCCCGGCCGGTCACCGTGCACGCGGGCGGCCCGGTCGAGGGCGAGGTGACCGTCACGATGGGCCGGGTGAAGGAACTCGGGGAATCCACGGCGACCATCGCGGGTTGGCCGTATCCGGGGATCGGCATCGATGTCGGCAATCCGCATCTGGCCTGCGTGGACGCCGGGCTGTCGGCGGAGGCGCTCGGCAAGCTCGATCTGACCGTCTCGCCCGGCTACGACCCCGACCTCTTCCCGCACGGGGTGAACGTCGAGATCCTGACCCCGCTGGACGCGGACCGCGCGGTCGACATGCGCGTCTACGAGCGCGGTGTGGGCGAAACCCGTTCGTGCGGAACGGGAACTGTGGCGGCGGCCGCGGCGGCGCTGGCCGCCGATGGCTTCCGCATCGCCGAGGACACCGGCCAGGTGACGGTCCGGGTGCCCGGCGGCGCGGTCACGGTGGGCCTCGAAAGCGGGTCGGCATGGCTGCGCGGGCCCTCTGTGCTGGTCGCCACCGGCACGCTCGCCGAAGATTGGTGGAACGGACGCTGAGCGCGCCCGGCGAATAACGGAATGCGCCCGGTGGTCGTACCGTGGCAGCATGGATGGTGTATGAGGAATTCAGAGACGTATGACATCAATCCGGCCGACGACGACTTCGTCGACTCGGCCGACGACACCGAGCGCTCCGGTGACGTGGTGGCCGAACGTGCCGCCCGGATGAAGCGCAACGGCTGGACCGAAGAGCCGACGGTCGGCGAGCTGCAGCTGGACGAACGCAGCTCGCTGCGCCGCGTCGCCGGTCTGTCCACCGAGCTCACCGACATCACCGAGGTCGAGTACCGGCAGCTGCGCCTGGAACGGGTCGTGCTGGTCGGCGTGTGGACCTCGGGCTCGGTGGCCCAGGCCGAGGCGAGCATGGCCGAGCTGGCCGCGCTCGCCGAGACCGCCGGTTCGGAGGTGCTCGAGGCGCTGATCCAGCGTCGCGACCGTCCGGACCCGGCCACCTACATCGGTTCCGGCAAGGCCGACGAGCTGCGCTCCGTGGTGCTGGAGACCGGCGCCGACACCGTCATCTGCGACGGTGAACTGACCCCGGCCCAGCTGACCGCGCTGGAGAAGGTGGTCAAGGTGAAGGTGATCGACCGGACCGCCCTGATCCTGGACATCTTCGCCCAGCACGCCACCTCCAGCGAGGGCAAGGCGCAGGTCGCCCTGGCCCAGATGGAGTACATGCTGCCCAGGCTGCGCGGCTGGGGTGAGTCGATGTCCCGGCAGGCCGGTGGTCGTGCGGGCAGCAACGGCGGCGTGGGTCTGCGCGGTCCCGGTGAGACCAAGATCGAAACCGACCGTCGCCGCATTCGCGAGCGCATGGCCAAGCTCCGGCGCGAGATCCGGGAGATGAAGACCGCCCGCGAGACCAAGCGGGCGCGGCGCTCGTCCTCGGGCATCCCGCAGGTCGCCATCGTCGGCTACACCAACGCGGGCAAGTCCAGCCTGATGAACGCGCTCACCGGCGCGGGTCTTCTGGTCCAGGACGCGCTGTTCGCGACCCTGGACCCGACCACCCGGCGCGCCGACCTCGACGACGGCCGCGAGGTCGTGTTCACCGACACCGTCGGGTTCGTGCGGCACCTGCCGACCCAGTTGGTCGAGGCGTTCCGCTCGACCCTGGAGGAGGTCACCGGCGCCGATCTGCTGCTGCACGTGGTGGACGGCTCCGACTCGCTGCCCGCGGAGCAGATCAAGGCCGTGCGCGAGGTGATCACCGACGTGATCAAGGAGCAGGGTTCGGCCGCCCCGCCGGAACTGCTGGTGCTGAACAAGATCGATGCCGTCGATCCGATGGAGCTGACCAAGCTGCGCGCCCTGCTTCCGGACGCCGAGTTCGTCTCGGCCCAGTCCGGCGAGGGCATCGACAGCCTGCTCGACCGGCTGGCCGAGGTGCTCGGCGGGCTGGACGTCGAGGTCGGCGTGCTGCTGCCGTACACCCGCGGCGATCTGCTGGCGCGCATTCACGCCGACGGCCGGATCCTGTCCTCCACCCACGAGGAGTCGGGCACCAGGGTCAGGGCGCGGGTACCGCACGCGTTGGCCGCGGCGCTCTCGGAATACGCCCACGCGGGCGGCGACGGCGCGGCGCCCATCGAAGGGTAGCCCGCGGTGCGCTCCGCCGAGGGACGGAAAATAGAACCGACCGTCACGTTCGGTCTCCGGCGGATGCCGGACGTGACGTGTCGGATCTCTGTACGGCGGTGTTCGATCTGCGCTCGGACTACGTTCGGCCACAAGGGGATTCGACGTCGAATTGCTGCGGGGCCGCCGATTCGGCGCAAGCCGGTGTTGTGACCGGCCACACAAATCGATCGCCCGTGTTGCAACGTGTTCCAAAGCCATCGGGTAGGGTGGGCCCGAAGCCGTATTCGATTGCGGCGCAGGGGACGTGAAATTCCGTACGACGATGTGCTGGGATCCGACATGCGATGGGGTAGCCACCTATGCCTGAATCCTCGCCTACCGCGGTGGTGTTGACCGACGGGGCGCCACTCGAGGTGCGTCTCGACGAGACCGACATCCGGCTGATCGAAGCCTTGCTCGCACCGCTGCGAGCCTGGACGAGTCCACGCTTCTACGGCCTGGACAACATTCCCGCCGACGGCCCGGTGCTGCTGGTCGGCAACCACAATCTGATGGGCGGCATCGACGCTCCGCTGCTCATGCCCGAGGTGCTGCGCCGCCGCGGCAGGCTGATCCGCGGCCTCGCCGAGAACGTGCTGATCGCGGTGCCGGGCCTGCGCCACTTCCTGCACTACTACGGCGCGGTCCGGGGCAACCGGCACAACTGCATGGCGCTGCTCGCGCGGGGCGAGGCGGTCATCGTCTTCCCCGGCGGCGGGCGCGAGGCGGTGCGCCGCAAGAACGAGAAGTACCTGCTCAAGTGGGAGGGGCGCAGCGGCTTCGCGCGGATGGCGATCGAGGCGGGCGCCCCGATCGTGCCGGTCGCGATGATCGGCGTGGACGACGCCTACGACATCGTCTTCGACGGCGACCACCCGGTGATGCGCCCGCTGCGCTGGACGGTCGAGGCGCTCGGTCTCAAGCGCGAGCTCACCCCGCCGCTGCTGCGCGGTCTGGGTCCGACGCCGATCCCCCGTCCCGAACGGTTCTACTTCTCCGCGGGCGCGCCGATCGATCCGGCGCCCTGGCGCGACGCCGACGATCTCGACGCCGCCGCCACCGATCTGCGTGATGTGGTGCGCAAGGGGCTCGAGGAGGAGCTGAAGTTCCTGTTCGCCGAGCGCGAGCGCGACGCGGGCCGCACCCTGGTCGGCCGGGTGCGCGGGTTGCTGCCTTTCTGAGCCAATACCAAGAATCAGCTTGGCAATCTCTCAGCTACGGGTACGTAGCGTGGGGAGATGAGCAGGAGAAGAATCAGATCGGCCGTCACGGCCGGCGCGGCCGTGCTCGTCTGCGGCGTCACCGCGACGGTCGCCGGAAACGCGGCGGCGACGACGAACGACTCGCTCGCCGCATCCGGAATGTCACTGCGCGCCAACGCCTCCCGCATCACCGGCAGCACCGTGCTCGACGGCCGCAGCCTGCGGCTCGAGGTGTACTCGGCCGCCATGGACCGGACGATCGAGATCGACGTCCAGCGTGCGGCCGACACCTCGGCGCCACGCCCGACGCTGTACCTGCTCGACGGCGCGGGCGGCGGTCAGGATACGGCCACCTGGCAGCAGCGGACCACCGCGCTGGAGTTCCTCGCCGACAAGAACGTCAACGTCGTCCAGCCGGTCGGTGGGGCGTGGACCTACTACACCGACTGGCGAGCGCCCGATCCCGTGCTCGGAGTCAACAAGTGGCAAACCTTCCTGACCGACGAGCTGCCGCCGTTGATCGATCGCGCGCTGGGCGCGAACGGTACGAATGCCATCGCGGGACTCTCGATGTCGGGAACCTCGGTGCTGCAACTGCCGATCGCCGCGCCGGGACGCTACCGCGCGGTCGCGGCCTACAGCGGCTGCGCTCAGATCAGCGACCCGGTCGGCTACAACTTCGTCAGAACGGTCGTGGCCACCGGCGGCGGTGACACGGCGAACATGCCCTGGGAGGACGCGCTCGTCGCGTCGTGGCCGGTGCTTGCCAAGGGCCTCGACCTTCCCGCCTGACCTCGTTTCAATAGCGAGAAGCTATTGAAACCTAGGTGCTCAGGTTTGTCGGGAATCGGCGCGAATATGTCGACGATGGCGCTACCCATGCCAGGTGAGCGCGCGAATTTCAGACGTGAAGTGAACTGTCATTCGTGCTCCGGGTAACGTATGCGGTAACGACGGGTCGGTGTGGACCGCCCGGTGTGGTCACTAGGAGGTTGGTGTGGAGCGCACACTGTTCGAGCCCGAACACGATCTGTTCCGGGAGTCGTTCCGCAAGTTTCTCGATCAGCACGTCGCGCCGAACCACGCGAAGTGGGAAGAGCAGGGCATCGTCGATCGCGCGGTCTGGCTGGAGGCGGGCAAGCAGGGCTTCCTCGGTATGGCCGTCCCGGAAGAGTACGGCGGCGGCGGGGTGAAGGACTTCCGCTACAACTCGGTCATCACCGAGGAGTGCGTGAAGGGCCAGTACTCCGGCCTCGGCTTCTCGCTGCACAACGACGTCGTCGCGCCGTACCTGCTGGAGCTGGCCAACGACGAGCAGAAGCAGCGGTGGCTGCCCGGGTTCTGTTCCGGCGAGATCATCACCGCCATCGCGATGACCGAGCCCGGCACCGGCTCGGACCTGCAGGGCATCAAGACCCGCGCGGTGCGCGACGGCGACGACTGGATCCTCAACGGCGCCAAGACCTTCATCACCAACGGCATCAACGCCGACATCGTCATCGTCGTCGCCCAGACCGACCCCGAGAAGGGTGCCATGGGCTTCAGCCTGCTGGTGGTCGAGCGCGGCATGGCGGGCTTCGAGCGCGGCCGCAACCTGGACAAGATCGGCCTCAAGGCCCAGGACACCGCCGAGCTCAGCTTCACCGACGTGCGGGTGCCCGGCAAGAACCTGCTCGGCACCGAGGGCATGGGCTTCATCCACCTGATGCACAACCTGCCCCAGGAGCGACTGTCCATCGCCGTCATGGCCGCCTCCGCCATGGAGGCCTCGCTGGAGATGACCTGCCAGTACGTGCGCGACCGGAAGGCGTTCGGCAAGCCGATCGGCGCGCTGCAGAACACCCGCTTCGTGCTCGCCGAACTGGCCACCAAGACCACGGCCGTGCGCATCATGGTCGACCGCTTCATCGACGACCTCAACGCGGGCAAGCTCTCCGCCGAGGATGCCGCCATGGCCAAGTGGTGGAGCACCGAGGAACAGCTCGACCTCATCAACCGCTGCCTGCAGTTGCACGGCGGCTACGGCTACATGAAGGAATACCCGATCGCCAAGGCCTACATGGATGCCCGCATCCAGACCATCTACGGCGGCACCACCGAAATCATGAAGGAGATCATCGGCCGCTCCCTGAACTTGGCCTGATCTCTGCCTTTCGCCTCCGGCCGCACGGAATACCGTGCGGCCGGACCCGTTTCCGGGGCGGACGTGTTCGGCGTGAAGGACGGGCGCACGGCACGGCACGGGGACATCGCGTCGATGTTGCTGGACCGGCTCGATGACGATCGGCTCGGGCTGCGCACGCGCGCCCGCGACTGGACATGGGACGCGGTGGTGCGGGAATCGGCCGCACGCGCGGCACTGGCTCGGGAGTTGCGGCGCGAGGGGCCTTTTCATATCGGCGTGCTGCTGGACAACGTCCCCGACTTCAGCTTCTGGCTGGGCGCTGCCGCGCTGGCGGGCGCCACCGTGGCAGGCATCAATCCGACCCGCGGCACCGCTCAGCTCGAAGACGACATCCGACCCGTGGACTGCCAGATCGTCGTCACCGATACGGCGGGGATGCGTCGCTTGCGCGATCTGGATGTGGGGCTGGAACACGATCGGTTCCTGGTCGTGGACGATCCCGCCTACGCGGAGCTGGTGGAGAAACACCGCACCTAGTAGCGGTGGTCGATCCCGAAACTCTGCGGGACTGCGAAACCGCCGGCTGAACGAACACGGCCGAGTGCTGAACGCGGACGAGGCCATCGGTGAAATCGTGGACAAGGCGGGAAGCCTGGTCTTCGAGGGCGCCGCCGGACGCTTTCCGGGGCGAGCGTTATCCGGCGGGAACGGGCGGGGGATCCGTGGTGCGGAGGAGGTTGGCGACGGAGGTGGGAGTCCAGTGCAGGTCGGCGCCGGGACGGGTGGCGAGGTAGGCGGCGGTGCGGGGGAGCGGCCAGCCGTGTGATTCGGTGATGCCCGCGGCGAGGTGGCGCAGGTAGGCGGGGGCGGGTGGGTTGCCGGGAAGGTCGGTGTGGCGCCAGGGGGCGGTGCAGGTGAGGATCGGGTGGCCGTCGAGAGTGCCCGCGCGGACCAGGGTTTCGTAGCGTCCGGGGCCGAGGGTGGTGCGACCGTCGGCGAGCACCTCGGTCAGGTCGAGATCCTCGCCCGGCGGGCGATACATCTCCTGGGCCACGATGTCGGAGAACTGCGCGGCCGTCAGCAGGTAGGCGCGGACGGCCGTCTCGCCCGCGGCGTCCGGCGCGTAGAAAGCCCGGCCGCCGGTCCAGGTGAGCGATTCGGTGGCGAAGTAGAGCAGGCCGGGCAGCACGAGCGGGCGGGACCGCCGCGGGCCGGAACGGTCGCGGCATCCGGGCAGTTCGATCGCGCCGCCTTCGGGCCTGCCGCCTTCGAGATAGCAGTGCAGGCGGCGGTGATGCATGTTCGAGCCGTAGGCGGCGTACCACACGAGGCACGTCACCCTGCCATTGTCCCTCGTTCCGACGGGCGCCTGCCCGACGACGGCGGGCGCTGAGAGTGGCTCTCGTCACCCGAATACTTCAGAGCCACCCGGTGAGCTGCTGCAAACCCAAGCACGACACGGCGAGTGCCAGCCCGAGCGCCCCGCCGAATATCAGCGGCCGCACGCCCGCGGTGCGCACCCGTTGCCACGAGAGCGACGTCCCGATCGCCGCCAGCACCGCCGCGATCAACCACGCGCTCACCGCGCCCAGCGGCCCCGACCACGATTCGGGCACCAACCCGAATCCGGCGATCACCGAGGCCGCTACGAAGAGCACCACGAACAGCGGCACCACTTGCCATGCCGCGCGGCGGTGGTCGGTCTCGGCCTCGGCTTGCCCGGCGCTGCGTCGCCCAGCGTCAGGTTGGCCGGCGTCGTGCTGCCTGGCGCCGCGTCGCCCACTGCCGGAATTCCCGGTGTCGCGCTGCCCCAGATGCAACCCCACGCACATCGGCACGATCAGCAGACTGCGCACCAGTTTTACGATCACCGCGAACTGCGCCGCCGCGGGCCCGAAGATAGCGCCCGCCGCCAGCACCGACGAGGTGTCGTTGATCGCGGTGCCCGCCCACAGCCCGAACGCCTCCTCGGACATGCCGAGCAGTCGGCCGAGCGGCGGAAAGGCCAGCACCGCAAGGACGTTGAAGACGAAGATGGTGCCGAGCGCGTAGGCGACCCGCTCCCGGTCCGGCTTGATCACCGCGGTCGCCGCCGCGATCGCCGACGCGCCGCAGATCGTCGTCCCCACCGCGACCAGCGTCGCCGACTCCCGATCCAGCGCCAGCATCCTGCCGACCACGACCGCGGCGACCGCGCCCGCCACGACGGTCCCGACCAGCACCACCGCCGTCTGCCGCCCCACGCTCAGCACCGCGCCGAACGGCAGCCCCAGGCCGAGCAGCACGATGGCGAGCCCGAGCACTCGCTGCCTGGTCACCGCGAGCCCCGGCCCGAACACGCCGTCCTCGTCCACCGACCGCCTGCGCGCGAGCCCGACCAGCGCCCCGGCAGCGAGCGCGAACACCGGCGCTCCGATCACGGGCGCGGCCCGGCCGATCAGCGTCGCGGCGGTGGCGAGCCCGGCGACCAGCGCCAGCCCGGGCAGAAGGCGAGGAAAGCAGCACACGCTTTCACCCTCGCGCCGCGCATGTCACCCAGGTAGAGAGCGCTTTCGGAGGACCTCATAAGATCTGCTTATGTCCGTCCACCACGCTCCGGGCCGCCGCCGGGCCCATAATCGGTGCCCATGACGCTGCCGCCGGGAACGCCCGATCTGGATGTTCTCGATCTGCTCGTCTCCGTCGCCGAACTCGGCAGCCTCGGCGCGGCCGCGCGCCGCCATGGCATCAGCCAGCCCGCCGCCAGCATGCGCATCAGCGCGCTGGAACGCAGGTTGCACCTGCGGCTGCTGGACCGTGGGCCGACCGGTTCGGCGCTGACCGAGGCGGGCCGCGCGGTGGTCGATCACGCGCGCCCGGTGCTCGAGGCCGCCCGCTCCTTCGGCGTGGCGGTTGCCGCCCTGCGCGCGGGCAGCGTCCCGCGATTGCGCGTGGCGGCCTCCAAAACCATTGCCGACCATCGGATTCCGCAGTGGTTGCAGGCACTGCGCGGCATCCACCCGGAGGTGACGGTCGCGCTGGAGGTGGCCAACAGCAGCCAGGTCATGGACCTGGTCCGTAGCGAGGCCGCCGATATCGGGTTCGTCGAGGGACCGCATCCGCCCGCGGATCTCGGCAGCCGGGTGCTCGGCACCGACGAACTCGTCGTCGTGGTCGCGCCCGCCCATCCGTGGGCGCGCCGCCGCAGGCCATTGTCGCTGCGGGAACTGACCGCCACGCCACTGCTCTGGCGAGAGCCGGGATCGGGGACCCGCGATGCGGTCTGGGAGGTGCTCGGCGTCCACGGCGAGCCCGCAAGACCTGCCTCGGAACTGGGCTCGGCGGCCACGATCCTCGCCGCCGCCCGCGCGGCGGTGGCGCCCGCGGTGGTCAGCAGACTGATCGCCGCGCCCGAACTCGAGCGCGGGACGCTCGTCCAGGTGCCGCTGACCGATGCCACCGCGCTGACCCGGCAGTTCCGCGCGGTCTGGCGGTCGCGTTTCCCGCCCGCCGGTCCGGCGAAGTTGCTGGCCGAGATCGCCGCGCGCAACGAATCGGACAGCTGAGTCAACTGGTGATACTCGGGAGGGCTCGGGTGTTTTCGCAGGTGGAAGACCTGCGCCGGGATCCGGAACTGGCGTAACCATCCGGTAATCGCCGGAAACGTCGCGCGTAACGATCCGTTTCCAGCATTTGCCGCATGACAGCCAGAACGTATCCCGGCACCGGACGTCGCTCGGCGCCCGCTCGGCGGGTGAGGGACATTCTGCGGGCGCGCATTCGCAGCGGTGTCTACGGCAACCGGCCGTTGCCTTCGGAGAGCCAACTCGCGGCCGACTTCGACACCAGCCGCAATATCGTGCGCGACGCGCTGGCCCTGCTGCGCGACGAGGGACTCGTCGACCGGGTTCCCGGCGCGGGCACGTTCGTGGTGGCCGACAAGGCCGTGCAGGGCCTGGACCGCCTGCGCGGCTTGGCCGAGACCTTCGAGACGGGCAGCGACCGCGTGGTCAACACGGTCCTGCTGGCCGAGCTCGTACCCGCCACCCCGATCGTCGCCGAGCGACTCGAGCTGGAACCCGGCACGCCGGTGGTGGCGCTCGAACGTGTCCGCCATCTCGACGGCGCGCCGCTGTCGTTGGATGCCAGCTACCTCACCGCCGACGTCGGCGCGCCACTGCTGGAGTGCGATCTCACCGGCTGCGACGTCTTCGGCCTGCTGGAGGCGGAACTCGGTCTGCCGCTCGGCTCGGCGGCGGTGTCCATCGAGGCCGTCGCGGCCGACCCGACGGTGGCCGGTCTGCTCGCGGTGCGGCCCGGCTCGCCGCTGCTGTTCCTGGAACGACTCACCTACACCGATTCCGGCCGGCCCATCGACCTCGAGTACGTGCGCTATCGCGGCGACCGGTTCTCGCTGTCCGGCCGGCTGCACCGCATCCCGGTCACACCGAATCGCGGTGCGGCCGAACCGAAGGAAAGGGGCTGATCCGGATGTCGATGGACATTCCACCTGTCGCGGGACGCCGAGAACTGAGCTGCGACGTGCTCGTCGTCGGCGGCGGCACCGCGGGCACCATGGCCGCGCTGACCGCGGCCAGGCACGGCGCCGACGTGCTGCTGCTGGAGAAGGCGCACGTGCGCCACTCCGGGGCGCTGGCGATGGGCATGGACGGCGTCAACAACGCCGTCGTGCCCGGCAAGGCGAGCCCGGAGGACTACGTCGCCGACATCACCGTCGCCAACGACGGCATCGTCAACCAGCGCACCGTCTATCAGACCGCCACCCGCGGCTTCGAGATGGTGCAGCGGCTGGAGGGCTACGGCGTCAAGTTCGAGAAGGACGAGCACGGCGAGTACGCGGTGCGCAAGGTGCACCGATCCGGCAGCTACGTGCTGCCGATGCCGGAGGGCCGCGACGTGAAGAAGGTGCTGTATCGCACCCTGCGCGCCCGCGACGTCCGCGCCAAGGTGACCATCAGCAACCGGGTGATGCCGGTACGGGTGCTCACGGTGGACGGCCGGGCCGTCGGCGCCGTCGGATTCGATACGCGGACAGGCGAATTCGTCACCATTTCGGCGGGCGCGGTGATCCTGGCGACCGGCGCGTGCGGTCGCCTCGGACTGCCCGCCAGCGGCTATCTGTACGGCACCTACGAGAACCCGACCAACGCGGGCGACGGCTACGCGATGGCCTATCATGCGGGCGCGGAGCTCTCCGGCATCGAGTGCTTCCAGATCAACCCGCTCATCAAGGATTACAACGGTCCCGCCTGCGCCTACGTCGCGAATCCGTTCGGCGGCTACCAGGTCAACGCCGAGGGCAACCGGTTCGTCGACTGCGACTACTGGTCCGGGCAGATGATGGCCGAGGTCAAGCGGGAACTCGACAGCGCGCGCGGCCCGATCTACCTCAAGCTGAGCCACTTGCCCGACGCGACGATCCAAGAGATCGAGGGCATTCTGCACACCACCGAGCGCCCGACCCGCGGGACCTTCCACGCGGGTCGCGGCACCGACTACCGCACCAGCGACATCGAGATGCACATCTCCGAGATCGGTTTGTGCAGCGGACATTCCGCGTCCGGCGTGTGGGTCGACGAGCACGCGGCCACCACCGTGCCGGGTCTGTACGCGGCGGGGGACATGGCCTTGGTGCCGCACAACTACATGATCGGCGCCTTCGTCTACGGTGACATCGCGGGGGAGAGCGCGAGCGAATACGCTCGCGGCGCGGCGCGACCCGGGCTGCCGGAGGATCAGATCGAGGCGGCGCACGCGCTGATCTACCGTCCGCTGGGCAATCCGGACGGTCCGCCGCAGCAGCAGGTCGAATACAAACTGCGCCGCTTCGTCAACGACTACCTGCAACCCCCGAAGACACAGAGCTACCTCACCCTCGGCCTGGCGGCGTTCGAGCGGATGCACGCCGACATCTCCCAGATGAGCGGGCACACCCCGCACGAGCTGATGCGGTGCGCCGAGGTGACATTCATCCGTGACTGCGCGGAGATGGCGGCGCGGGCGTCGTTGCGGCGCACCGAAAGTCGATGGGGGCTCTACCATCAGCGCTCCGACTGGCCCGCGCGCGACGACGCGGAATGGTTCTGCCACCTCAACCTCTATCGCGGCGAGTCCGGCGACATGCGGTTCCTGACCCGTCCGGTGGCGCCCTACATCGTTCCGGTGCCCGGCTTCACGCGGCCCGACGGCGTTCCCGACGTCGCGGCGCCGGAGCTGGTCGGCGCGTGGAGCGCCCGATGAGCGCCCGGCTGCTCGAGCTGATGGACCTCGCCGACGAGTGTCCGCAGCTGTCCGAGCTGAGGCCGTTCCTGACCGACGCCGATCCGGAGGTGCGCCGCACCGCGCTCTCGGTGCTCAGCGAGACCACCGAAGAGTGGGCGGAATCCTCGCCGCTGGTCGCGGCGGGCCTGTCCGATCCGGATGTGTCCGTGCGCCACGCCGCCATCGGTCTGCTCACCGAGTTGCTCGAAGTCCTGGTCGCGGGAACGGAATTCGACGCGGCCCTGCATGTCGCGGTGACGGCGCAGGAACCCGCGGTGCGCGCCGCCGCGATCGAGGCGCTGTGGCGGCACCGCCGCACCGACGCCGCGGAACTGTCCAGCTGGTTCGCCGACGCCAACGCCGAGGTGCGCCGCACCGTGGTGGCCGGTTTCACCTCGGTGGACGCGCTCGTCGAACTCGATGCCGCGGCCGCCGACCCGGCGCCGAACGTCCGCATCGCGGTCGCGAAAGGCGTTGCCGCGGTGGGCGATCCGCGCGGCGCGGCGACCCTGATCCGGCTGGCGGGCGACCAGGACCCGTTGGTTCGGGCCGCCGCGCTGACCGCGCTCGCCCGGACCGGCTGCGGCGACGACGCCGCGGCCGTCGCGGCGGCCGCCCTGGACGATCCCGCCTGGCAGGTGCGCCAAGGCGCGGCGATCGCACTGGCCGTCGCCGACCCCGATCTCGCCGCGCCGCGGCTGATCTCGGCCGTCACCGACGGCAATCTCGACGTCCGCAAAGCCGCCGTGCGCGGTCTGGCCGAGCGGATCGCCGAACGACCGGAGGTCACCGCCGCCCTCCGCACCGCACTCGAGGACCCGGACGCCGATGTCCGCGCCTTCGCACGCATCGGCATAGCCAACTCCGGAAAGGAACTCTGATGGCCCAGGTCAACACCCGTATCGACGTCCCAGTCACCGTCGACGAGGCCAAGTGCATCGACGGCTGCACACTCTGCGTCGACATGTGCCCGCTCGACTCGCTCGCGATCCACTCCGACACCGGCAAGGCGTACATGCACGTCGACGAGTGCTGGTACTGCGGACCGTGCGCCGCGCGCTGCCCGGTCGGGGCGGTCACCGTGAACATCCCCTATCTGCTGCGCTGAATCCGGGCGGAGGAACACACGATGAGGACACCATCCACCCGGCTCACGGCCCTGCTGCTCGGCGCCGTCACCGCGACCACACTGCTCACGGGCTGCGGCTCCGGCGGCGACGACAACACGATCACCGTCGACATCGGCTACCAATCCAAGACCATCAACACCGTCACGGCGGGCACGTTGCTGCGCGACCGCGGCGCCTTCGAGGCCAAGCTGGCCGAACTCGGCAAGGCCAAGGGCGTGCGCTACCGCGTGGAGTGGAAGGACTTCGCCTCCGGCCCGCCGCTGACCGCGCAGATGCTCGCCGGTCAGGTGGACATCGGCTCGATGGGCGATGCCCCGATCCTGGTGAACGGCTCCAAGACCCGCGACCATCCCGACGTCGCCTCGGAGCTGATCGCGGTCACCGGCTACAATCTGCGCGGTTCGCTGAATCAGGTGGTGGTTCCGGTGAATTCGCCAGCCGCCACGCTCGCCGACCTGCGCGGCAAAGTGGTCTCGACCAGCGTCGGCTCGGCCGCGCACGGCATGCTCGCCACCGGCCTGTCCGCCGCGGGGATGAGCCTCGACGACGTGAAACTGCTCGGCCAGGATCCGCCCGTCGGCGCCTCGGCGCTGCAAGGCGATCAGGTCGCCGCGCTGGCGCAGTTCGTGCCGTGGCCACAGAAGCTGGTGTTCGACGGCAAGGCCCGGCTGCTCTACGACGGCGGCAGCGCGAACATCCCGACGTTCCACGCCGTGGTGTCCACCAAGCGATTCGGCGTCGAGCACCCGGAGGTCGTCGAGGCGTTCCTGGCCGCGCAGCGTGAAACGACCGACTATCTCAATCGCAACCCGCTGGCCGCGGCGCAGCGCGTCGCCGAGATCACAGGCATACCGGCCGAGGTCGTCTACCTGTACAACGGGCCGCACGGTCTGGTCAGCTTCGACCCGACCATCAAGCAGCCGCTCGTCGACGGGCTGGGCAGGCTCCTGCCGTTCCTGAAAAGCCTTGGCGCGCTGGCCGATCTGAACTTGGACGAGTTCGTCGAGGACAAGTATCTGCGCGCGCTCTACGGCGCCGACTACGACGCCGAGCGCGCCGACATCGCCCCGCCCAGCCCGTTGACCGGCGTCGACCCGGTCTGCGGAGGGACGTTGGACGATCCGGCCACCGCCTCGGAGGTGTGGTTCGCCGGACAGGACAGCACCTCGGTCGCGAGGACGCCGAGCTGTCTGCTGCGCCAGATCGCCGAGCGCGGCGGCGAGGTCCGCGCCGCCTATGTGCCCGACGCCGCGACCGGCATCCGGATCTTCGCCGCCACCGCCACCTGGGTCAGCGATCCGGCGGGCGCGCCCGAGCAGCGGCTCCGGCCGTTCGCCGTCGCGGCCGATGCCGAGCGCTACGCGGGCGCCCATCCGGGCAGCACGGTCCTGGACTACCGCGCCGCACTCCAGGCGCGCTGATCCGCACCACTTTTCGAGATCGAGGAGGTCAACCATGACGGTATCCGCGGAGCCGATTTCCGCCGCACCCGCCGCGTCCACCGAAACCGTGACCACGACCCGCCCGCGCAGCGGGCAATCCCTCCGAAACCCCGTGCCGCCCAAGCTTCGTGCCGCACTGCTCACCGCGGTGCCGCTGGCCGCGCTCGTGCTGCTCTGGTACCTGCTGACCACCAACCAGGTGGTGTTCTGGCTGCGCTTCGACAAGGTCCCGACACCCGGCGCGGTGTTCGAGTCCTTCCGCGCGCAGCTGGGCACCGGGTCGTACTACAGCAACATCCTCGCCAGCACCCGGCGCATCCTGGTCGGCTTCGGCCTCGCCACCGTCGCGGGCGTGCTGATCGGCATGGCCATCGGCCGGTCGGCGCTGGTCAGCGCGCTGGTACGACCGGTCGTCGAGGTGTTCCGCCCGATTCCCGCGATCGCGCTGGTACCGCTCGCCATCCTGCTGTTCCCCACCGGCGAGCAGGGCATCGTGTTCATCACGTTCTTCGCCGCGTTCTTCCCGGTGACGGTCAGCACCATCCACGCCATGCACGCCCTGCCCAAGGTGTGGGAGGAAGCGGCCCGCACGCTCGGAGCACGCCGCGGGACCATCCTGTTCCAGATCGCGCTGCCCGGTGCGTTGCCCGGCATCTTCTCCGGGCTCTCGGTCGCCATGGGCGTCGCGTGGATCTGCGTCATCAGCGCCGAGATGATCTCCGGCCAGTTCGGCATCGGTTACTTCACCTGGCAGTCCTACGGTCTGCTCGACTATCCGAGCGTGGTGGTCGGCATGCTCTCCATCGGCGTGCTCGGCTGGGCCACCGCCTTCCTTGTCGAACTGGTCGGCCGCCGGGTCAACCGCTGGCTGCCGAGGGCCGTCCGATGAGCGCCGGAGCGGCCGTGCGCCTGACCGGTCTGCGCATCGCCTACGGCGAAAGCCTCGCCGCGGAAGTCGATCTCGCGGTCGATCCGGGAGAGATCGTGGTGTTGCTCGGGCCGTCGGGCTGCGGCAAGTCCACCATCCTGCGAGCCATGGCGGGACTGCTCCCGCCGATCGGCGGCACCGTCGCGGTGGACGGCGCCACCGTCGGTGCGGCGGCCGACCAGTGCGCCATGGTGTTCCAGGAGGATGCGTTGCTGCCCTGGCGCTCGGCACGCAAGAACGTCGAATTCGCGCTGAAATTGCGGGGCGTGCCGCGCGGGCGACGCCGTGCCGAAGCGCTCGACCTGTTGGACCAGGTCGGTCTCGCGGGTTACGGCGACCACCTGCCCGGCGCGCTGTCCGGCGGCATGCGTCAGCGGGTGCAGCTGGCCCGCACATTGGCCGCGCAGCCGCGGGTGCTGCTGATGGACGAGCCGTTCGGCGCACTGGACGCCCAGACGCGCGCGGACATGCAGCGGTTGCTGATCTCGGTGTGGCAGCGGCACAAGACCACCGTCCTGTTCGTCACCCACGATGTGGACGAGGCGCTGCTGCTCGCCGACCGCGTCGTCTTGCTGACGCCGCGGCCCGCCCGCATCCAGCGCGTCATCGAGATCGAACACCCGAGGGCGCCCGGCGCCCGGTTCGAACCCGAATTCGCCCGCAGGCGTTACGAAATCCTGGCCGCGCTCGGCGAGACCGCCGACGCGGCGATCGAAGTGAGGAGCGCGTCATGACCTTCGTGATCGGCGCCGCCTGTGTCGACGTCATGGACCGGGCGTGCGTGGAGGAATGCCCCGTGGATTGCATCTACACCGGAGGGCGGATGGCCTACATCCATCCCACCGAATGCGTGGATTGTGGTGCGTGCGAGCCGGTCTGCCCGGTCGAGGCAATCTATCTCGACGCCGACATCCCGGAGGGGCAACGGGCTTTCGTGGCCGAGAACGCCCGGTTCTTCGACCAGCCGCTGCCCGGCCACGACGCCGCGCTCGGCTCTCCCGGCAGCGCCGCGAAGATCGGGGAGCTCGGGGTCGACACGCCGTACGTGGCGGAGTATCGGTCGTGAGCGCGCCGCAACGTCCGCTCCGCATTGCGATCGTGGGCGCCGGACCGGCCGGGATCTACGCCGCCGACGCGTTGATGAAGTCCGATGCCGAC